>CAZYDG010000079.1:0-23139 GCA_964645835.1 uncultured Syntrophaceae bacterium | reverse complement strand
CCATTCCTGCTAAGAAAGGCTATGGAAAAGAAACTCAAAACGATCTTCTCACACATCAAACCGGGGTAACTTTCTTTATGAGGCAACGTTACCTCTTGTCACTACACTTTCGGTAACATTTTAATCTGAGGCAACGGGTCCCAATCCATCACCGAATTTCAGCCAATTCGAGCGGAGAGTGCAGGGGATTGGCCTTCCGGCTCAGGGGATTCTTCCCTTCTTATGACCTACAGATGATATCACTGATACAAGTCAGGAAAAATCCTATTCACTCCAGACCAATACACCGCTACTCTTGCAACTTGATATCATATGGTATCATAATGAATGGTGAGCCATATTGTTTCCGTGTCCGGGTCGGTCCAAACAAGGCGATGACGGCAATGGGCTGGAATATTCAGACAATCGCCGGGGGAAAGGGTCAGGGGCGCTGCCTCACCGGCCACCTCCAGAATGGCCCGCCCTTTCAGAAGGAGGACCCATTCCTGGCATTCCTGGTCATACCAGAAATCTTCCGGTGAAGAATGGCCGCGTGAGACAATACGCTCGAGCCGGAAGCCCATCGTTTTGAGCAGCTCTTCCACATGTTCGTCGGGAAGCGGTTCGGGGATTCGCTCAAAGAGGTTAATAATCTCCACTGTTCAAAGCTCCTTACAAATAGTATTTATCAAAAAGCGCACTACCTCTACAGGGCATATACAGCATCCTGTAATATTCGTCTTGACAGAGCCCTTAAAATCTGAATTATCTCTACATAAACAAACACCAGCCAACAACTTGTTGCGGTATTACCAAAAGGAGAATCAAATGAAACGTAAATGTCTTCTCTCAGCACTCACTGCCGTTTTTATCATCTTTGCGGTAGGCATGGCCTCCGCCCTGACCACGGAGGAGGCCCTTAAGCAGAACTTCCCACAGATCAAAGCGGAGAAGATCAGCCCTACGCCCATCAAGGGGATCTATGAGATCATCACTTCAGGCGGCATCCTCTACTTTGCCCCCGATACATTAAACATAATCGCGGGAGAGATTTACGCGAAAGACGGCCGCAGCCTAACTCATGAGCGGCGCATGGAGATATTGAAGGACAAACAGAAAGATATCCCCCTGGAAAAGGCATTCAAAATGGGATCAGGCACCCATAAGGTTATTGAATTCAGTAATCCGGACTGCGGCTACTGCCGGAAGGCCTCCCAGTTCCTGGCCGGCCGGAAGGACATCACGCGATACGTCTTCTTCCTGCCCTTCTCGCCAAAAACTGACCCAAAGGTCAAGTACATCCTCTGTGCAAAGGACAAGGAAAAGGCTTACGAAGAAGCTATGACAGGCAAGTTGGATGATCCGGCAGCCTTGAAGGCCTGCGATGATAAAGACGTCGAAGCGCTCCTCAATACTCACAAAGAACTGGCCCATAAGCTGGGCATCAATGCGACACCGCTCTTTTTCATCGACGGCCAGGTAGTCCAGGGTGCTGACATACCTGCCATGGAAAAGCTCCTCGGAAAGAAATAGCCTGCGGATCAATTTGCCGTAAACGACCACCAGCAGGCTGTTCAAAAGCTTGTCCCGGACCTGATCCGGGATGTCTAGATGCAAGGCGCGCAAAAGACGAGGAATGAGGCGTACACAGAAGTACGTCGAATAGCGAGCCTTGCAGCGCAACGCAGCAGATGGACGTTTTTCAACAGCCTGATAAAGGCCGTCTCCATGAATACGGGAGCGGCCTTTTTTATGGTCGTTCGGAAGCAGCTGATTTTGCCTCCCTCACCTATTTTTCCACACCGGCTTTCTCTTTTCGATAAACGCCGCAATTCCGTTTTGGGCATCTTCGGCCATCAGATTCATAGTGATTGTATGCTTGGCATAATGCATGGCAGAGTCATCCGGCTGATCTATCTGGGCATAAAAACCCTGCTTGCCGATGGCCAATACAAAGCGGCTGGCTTCGGCAATCTGAATGGCCAGTTTTGCGGTTTCCCCGGGCAAATCTTCAAATGAAACGACTCGGTTAACCAGACCAAGTTCCCTGGCTTCCGATGCCGGGAAAAACCGGCCGGTAAGCAGCATTTCCATAGCAGCCTTGCGTCCGATGGCACGGCTGATCGCTACCATAGGGCTTGTACAGAACAATCCGATCCTGACACCCGGTGTAGCAAACCTGGCCCCCTCCTCTGCCACAGCCAAATCGCACCAGGCCACAAGCTGGCATCCGGCCGCGGTGGCAACCCCGTGAACCTGGGCAATGACAGGCTGGGGTATAGTGTGAATCAGCTGCATCAACTGCATACACTGGTCGAAAATAAATTTGTATTCTTTCAGACCCTGTCCATGCATCTCGGACAGGTCATGCCCCGCGCAGAAATTTTTTCCGGCAGCCCGAATAATGATGACTTTAATCGATTCATCCAATGACACAGCCGAAAGCAAATGAATCATCTCACCGATCATTGTCGTTGACATGGCATTGTTTTTCGAGGGATTGTTTAAAGTCAGATAACCGACAGGTCCTTCCGCTGAAAAAAGTATCTCTTTATAAACCATAGAAAATCCTCCTTTTATTATGAAAGTCCCTCATTCTTTTCGCCTGTGGCCTTGAAAAAGGTATAATAGAAAACGCCATCCACCTCGGCGGTCCGGTAAAGGTCCTTAATGCCGCAATCAAAAACATCGTGCTCAATGATTCCCGACTTGAGGGCCTCTTTCCGGACCCCTTCGATCATGGCCGTGAAGGTCTTCTTCGTGAAACCATCGACCAGATCGGGCCGGCTCGAATCGACATAGACCATACGGGGAGAGACCCGGACGGCCTCATAGCCCGCCCGGCACAATAGTGGATAAAGCTCCCGGCCGATCATGGCATTTCCCCCGGCCCGGCGCTGTAGCGCGACCTGGCACTCAATAGCCCGGCGGGCCTTCTCGCTGTCAGGATGGAAATAGGCCGATCCATGATCGCCCTCGATAACGGTCATCGTCCCACCCGGACGAAGGACCTTTTTCAAAGCGACAAGAGCATCAACAGGCGCGGGGAGATGCTCCAGGACAAAGCAAACAAAGATATGATCAAAGGTATCGGGACCGAAGGGCAATGCGAAGATATCGGCCTGCCGGAACCTGACATTGGTCAGACCTGCCGCCTTTGTCTGCTTCTTTGCTTCGGCCACGGAAATCTCTGAGATATCTATGGACGTGATAAGGGCATCCGGGCTGTTCCGTGCCAGAGTGATGGTCTGGGCAGCAACGCCACAACCGGCTTCAAGTACACGGCTTCCTTCCGGATAGTATGTGTCGGCATGCAGCAGATCGACAAGCGTGGATGCCTGATCCTGCAGCCGTGTATTTTCTCGCGGATCATAGCCGTGAACATAGGCATTATTCATCATATCGCAAGCTCAAATACCTGCCTATTATGATTCTCTTCTCTGTCTCACGTCTCCTTCCCCAAATATATCGATACTATTGCATGGGGAAGACCTCGGCCTTGGCCGGTGGTTTGAATTGGAAAAGACGATCGGGAAGGGCGGTATTGGTCTTGATGTTCCGGAACGAAATCCGGGTATCGTTACCGTATGCATCTGTAAAACTGCAAGCCAGTATCTGGTATGTGCCTTTATCGACTGTCATTTTCAGATGGCTGACACCCAGATCCGACTTTTTGGCCTTGAGGATAAGGACATAGTTCCCCTGGCCGTCCACACCATCATCATTGGCATAGGTGACATTGAAGTCCTCCTGAAGGTTACCGATCCCGCTTAGGAACCGGACCGTCAGTTGGGACTTGAATATCTTATCTCCGTCCTGGACATAAACGGCATTATCCTGAGGCACATAAAACCAGGCCTTCGAGGCGTTGATAATCAGTTTTTTGACCTTGGGCTTTGAATAATCCCAGAACATTTGCCGAGGTTTTTTAAAATATACCGTGCCTTCCTCCCGCTGTTTTTTATTCATGGATTTAATGACCGTATCCTGAGAAAAATTTGCTTTAATATCCACTGTCTCATTATAAGTTTTCTGCATATTAGTCATTAATTCTTCCAACGGCATAGATGCTGCGTAAACCGCTGAACAAGCCCCCAGCACCATAATTGCGCAGGCCGAGACCTGGACAAAATGAATAATTCTATGGAAATTCAAAACGATCTCCTTTCTCAAAAGCCTTACATAACCACCAAATCCAAAAAACATGCCTTTTTTGCGTATGTTCATAAATTATAACCGATAAAAAGGCAAGTCCCCTAAATCAATACAAGCATGCGTAACCTATTGATTGTACTAATTTGTTTCGCTGCCCAACTCTTATGCAATCCGCTACAAAACAGTGACAATTGAAGACTTACGATATTTATTAACACAGTTATCAACATACTTTTCCACAGTCTTGTGAATACCTACTCCAAGTGCCCGTATCAAGTAAGGGATTTAAGCAAATGGGGCTTCACGACGATATTTTGACACGCCAGCCGAAGGGATCAACCCTTTCCCCGTATTGAATCTGAAGGATCTCGTTATATAGCCGCTCCGTCATGGCCCCTGTTTTCCCCTCATTGATGAAGTACTCTTTATCATGATAGAAAAGCTGACCGATGGGAGAAACGACAGCGGCCGTTCCCGATGCAAAGGCCTCCCGGAGATCACCTTTGCTGCAAGCTTCGATAATCTCGTCCATGGCAATGGGACGTTCGGTCACCTTGATGCCCAATGATTTCGCCAGGATGATCACCGAATCCCTCGTCACACCTGGCAGGATCGACCCACTCAGGGGCGGTGTGATCAACTCATCACCGATGACAAAGAAAATATTGCTTGTTCCCACCTCTTCCGCATACTTATGCTGAACGGCGTCGAGCCACAAGACCTGTGTATAGCCCTTCTCAATGGCAATAGAACTGGCAAGAAGGCTGGCCGCATAGTTACCGGCCGCCTTTGCATTCCCGATCCCCCCGGGCGCCGCCCGCACATAATCTTCCACAACGTAGATCTTTGTGGGACTGAACCCTTCAGGATAATATGCTCCGACCGGCACTGTAATTATATAAAAGATGTATTCGGAGGAGGGATGAACGCCCAAGGCCTTTTCGGTTGCGATCATCGTCGGCCGGATATACAGGGAGGTCCCCCGCCCCCTGGGAATCCAGTCCTGTTCAACGAGAACCAGTTCCCGGATGGCCTCCATGAAGAGGTCTTCGTCGACAACCGGCATGCAGAGCCTTCGGGCGGATTTGTTCATCCGCTTTATATTCTCCGTGGGCCGGAAAAGATAAATTGCACCGTCCTTTCCCCGATAGGCCTTCAGACCTTCAAATATCAACTGCCCGTAATGCAGACCCATCGCCGCAGGATCAATGGAAAAGGCCTGATAAGGCTCGATTTTGGGATCATACCACCCCTTGCCGGCCAGGTATGAGAGGATAAACATATGGTCCGTAAGTATTTTGCCGAACCCAAGCGTCGATTCATCGGTATACTTGGGTTTCATCTTGTCCGGTGATCTCCGGACGATTTGAATGGTCATGACATCCCCCTTTATAAAATATTTTTTCCATGATTTTATAAAGGTATATGTATACCACTAAACGACTTTCAGATCAAGTCATCTATCAGGCCGTAATCCACCACCAATTTCAGCCAAATCGAATGGATGGAAGCGGGGCATTGGCCTTCCGGTTCAGGGATTTTTCCCATTTTTGCTGGTTGCAGATACCATCGCTGATACGGACCGGGAAAAATCCAAATTCACCTTCAGACCAATACCCCGTTTCCTTGGTCAGGCATGAATCAAGTCTTTAGTTCGGGAGACAGATTGGGATTCATATGATTTCAATTTTTACGGGAGTGACACATGCAATATTATCTGAAACAGGGCACCGACTCTCTATTTCTTCCACAAATGCATTCTTTTCTTCACTCGTCATATCTGCATCGATGCTTAATGTAACATGTATACCGGTGACACCAGCCCTGTTTTCCTTGCTCTTGCCGAGAATAGTCTCCGTATCGAAGTCGCCTTCAATTTTCATATCCAGACCGTTCAATTTGATTCGCTTCTGCTTGGCAATGATCCTGGCGACGGTAGCAATACAGCCAGCCAGGGACGTGAAAAAATACTCGATGGGGTTCGGGCCTTCATCATCGCCACCTCCCGCCACGGGCTGATCAACATAAAGGGTGTGACTCCCGGCTTTTACTTCAACCTTGAATTTTTCTGTGTTTTTTGCCTCAATAGACACCGTTTTCATTTTCGCCATAATAGTTTCTCCTGGAAGTATTTTTATCCCTAATGATTCGGGTTTGCTGAGTTGATGTTGAATTGGACATTTATATTCGCGTAAAATAGGGAAGATGGTTCCAATTGTCAATATAATTTGATTTTTGAATTATTTCACCGGAAAATCAAAATACGTATTGGGATATGGTTCCTCTCTCAAGGTGTAATGCCACCATTCCTGATCGTAATTCTTAAAGCCGTGTTTATCCATAAGGCTTTTCAACAACATACGATTGATGCGCTGCTGTATGCCGATTTGCGCATTTTCCGTGTGGGACCGCTCATGAAAACAGTCGAATCCCGTTCCCATATCGATGGTATTGTCCCGGAATCGTTGATCGGATGGCAAGAAACAGGCGGACAGCGGTTGGCCGGGCCGGTAAACCTCTTGGTCGGGTGTGGGGATGGGCACAATTGTCAAATCGACGGTACTGCCCCGCGAATGGCCGGATTTCTTAGCAATATAGCCGTCCCGGAAAAGATTCCGCTTGTCCACGGTGGGATAAAACTCATTCAAGGTCTTCGTGTCGCTTACATCCTTCGCCCACCGAACAAAATGGTCGACTGCCCGTTGAGGCCGGTAGCAATCGTAAACTTTCAGGGACAGTGAAAATGTCTTCAACTCGGCCTGAACCTTGGCCAAGGCATTGGCTGATTTCCGGGTCATTAAACACTTCGGTGCCTCATAACCGTCGACCTTCGCACCCACAAAGTTGTGAGGGCCATAATACCGGATATCCAACACCACGGAGGGGATCACATTCGAAATGTCCACAATATCATCAGGCCGCTCATGTTGAGAAAAACAAATACCGGCAACCATAAAGGAACCTGTCCATAAGATCATCATCAAAATAATTAAGAACTTTTTCATATTTTACAAGCCCCCTGATAATTTATCTGATAATAGATTGTAACATATTGGGCTCTTTTACCGTCTTTAAAATAGATTATCCACAGGAAAGATGAGCATGGGCAAAAGCCCCCCCAGGCAGAGGCAGACAGGGCAAATGACGAACAGCTTGTTGAGGCGGCAAGCCACGGCGATGATGAAGCGTTCAGCCGGCTGGTGGCAAGGCATAAGCATCGAGTATTCGGGCTGGCATCACGTTTTGCCCGTCATTCCCATGAATTGGATGACATATGCCAGGATGTCTTCATCAAGGTTTACGAGCACTTGAATGAGTTCCGCAGGGAAGCTCCCTTTGAACACTGGCTGTCACGCATCACCATCAATGTCTGTTATGATGCGCTTAAAAAGGCCAAAAGGGAAAAAGATCATCTGCCCATCGAGGTTCTTTCCAGTGACGTAAGGGACAGGTCTCTTGAGGCCGGAGAAGCGGCAAGGCAGGCCTATGAAACGTTGATGTGGGCCTTGGCAAGGTTACGCCCCGATGAAAGGATCGTTATTACCTTGCTTGAACTAGAAGAAAAATCGGTCAAAGATGTTGCCGTGCTTACAGGATGGCGCGAGGGGAATGTCAGAGTCCGGGCCCATCGGGCCAGACAGGTTTTGAAAAAGATATTGGAGGAACATCATGAGTCATCATGAAGATAAAGAACTCGACAGGCTTTTCGAGGCAGCACGATCCTTCAGACCCGATACGTCTGAACAGGAAGACCACTTTGAAACTCGTGTCATGGCAAGGCTTCTGGAGCGGCGAATGGCCGGGCCGGTATGGTTTTCCTGGGTCTGGCGGCTGATCCCGGCCTTTGCGGCTCTGGCGGTGATCCTGGGCATTGCCGACCTGATCATGGAGTCCAATCGCTCCTCCGATATACTGGCCGCCATCGTCAACGGGCAGACAAATCAACTCATCAGCCATTATTTAATGGGAGGTTGATATGAAAAACACCAAAGCCGTCCTTGGGGTACTGGTTATTTTTGTCCTGGGCGCCATCGTCGGTACATTAATCACACGGATGTTCTACGAGAAACGCATTGAAGCGCTGGTGAGCGGCAACTCACAGGCCCGCGAAGAGGCGTTGATCAATATGATGAGCAGACGCCTAAACCTTGACGAAGGACAACGGGATCAGGTAAGAGTTATCATTCATAATACTCGGCAAGCCATCCACCAGCAGATTCAACCGCTGACCCTGGCCGCCCGTGAAAAAAGCCAGATCGAGATCAGAAAGATCCTGAGGCCGGAACAGATTACAAGTTTTGAAAAAATGTTGGCTGAAAAAAAAGATAGTTGACAAGATATTTACTGCCATGCCCGTGTCATGCGCAACGAAGAAGGATAATCCGTTTTATCCCAATTAACAAAAGGGAATGGAGGGATTTTCATATAAATATCTTGCATAGAAGGGGGTTGGATTGAAATTATATAAACGCTGGTGGTTTCTTCTTTTGATGGCCGCTATCCTGGCCGTAGGTATTTATGCTGTTTTGGTTATGACGGGTAATATTGCACCCCAAAAAGCCGCTAAGGCGGCAAAGGGTCCGCCTCCGACTATGTCAGTCGTTGCCGAAGAGGCGAAAAAGGCCGATTTCAATATTTATATTAACGGTTTGGGCTCCGTTACGGCCCTCAATACCGTCGTTGTCAGAACCCGCGTGGACGGGCAGCTCATGGAACTCCTGTACAAAGAGGGACAAATTGTAAAGCAGGGGGCCTTACTCGCCAGAATAGACCCGCGTCCCTTTGAGATTCAGTTGGCCCAAGCCGAAGGCCAAATGGCCCGAGACCGGGAACTTCTGATAAACGCAAAACTCGACGTTCAACGTTACCGGGTGCTGTGGAAGCAAGATTCCATTCCCAAGCAGCAGCTTGATACCCAGGAAGCCTTGGTACGCCAGTATGAAGGAACGGTCAAGAGCGATCAGGGAGCCATCGATAACGCGAAACTGCAATTGATCTACAGCCGGATTACAGCACCTATCAGCGGCCGTGTCGGCCTGCGCCTGGTCGATCCGGGCAACATGGTTCATGCATCCGATGCAAACGGCTTGGTTGTCATTACCCAAATCCAGCCGATTACGGTAATTTTTCCCATTCCCGAAGATCAGCTCCCCCGGGTTCTCGCCAAACTGAAGGCCGGTGTGCGCTTGCCCGTTGAAGCCTTTGACCGCGAGATGAAGCAAAAGCTCGCCACGGGCTATCTTCTGACCGTCGATAACCAAATCGATTCGACGACGGGAACCGTACGCCTCAAGGCAGTCTTCACAAACGAAAAACTTGAACTGTTTCCCAATCAGTTCGTCAATGCAAAGCTCCTGGTGGACAGCAGGCGGGATGCGACGGTTGTCCCCGCTTCTGCCATCCAGCGGGGTCCTAAGGGAATGTATGTCTATGTTGTGAAGGCCGATAAAACAGCAGAAGTGAGACCAGTCACGATCGATGAAATCCAGGGAGGTCAGGCATCGGTTAAAACCGGTCTATCTCCCGGCGAATTTGTAGTCACCGATGGAACGGAACGGTTGCGGGAAGGCGCCAAGATGGAATTAAGACCTCCCGTTGGCAACGGCAACGTGAACGGTCCCGATAAATCATCCGCCGCCGGCCAGGCCCGCGGGGCCGTAACGAAAGCTCCAGGCGACAGAAAGATCCGCAAAGGGGAATAATGAATATTTCACGTCTTTTCATTATGCGCCCCGTGGCCACGGTCCTGCTGATGGTCGCCATTATGCTTGCCGGATTTACGGCCTACTACCAGTTGCCGGTATCTGCCCTGCCGACTGTAGATTACCCGACGATTCAGGTACGGACATTCTATCCGGGCGCCAGCGCCGAGGTAATGGCCTCATCCGTGACGGCGCCCCTGGAACGTCAGCTCGGCCAGATGCCCGGACTGACGCAAATGACCTCGGCAAGTTCCAGCGGAAGTTCCGTCATTACCCTGCAGTTCACGCTCGACCTCAGCCTCGATGTGGCCGAGCAGCAGGTGCAGGCCGCTATTAATGCCTCCTTTAACTTTCTGCCCAAAGACCTCCCTGCCCCGCCGGTATACAGTAAAGTCAATCCGGCCGATGCGCCGATTATGACCCTGGCCTTGAGTTCCGATACGATGCCCCTGGCACAGGTAGAAGATTTGGCAGATACGAGGTTTGCCCAAAAGATCTCCCAGCTCCCGGGAATCGGCCTGGTTAGCATCAGCGGAGGTCAGCGGCCGGCAGTCCGGGTTCATGTCAATCCGACAGCCCTTGCGGCCTATGGCCTGACCCTCGAAGATATACGGGCTACCCTTGGGACGGCAAACGTCAATCAAGCCAAGGGCAACTTCGACGGCCCCCGGCAATCTTACAACATCGGCGCCAACGACCAGCTTTTCACGAGTGCGGAATACCGGAAACTGGTAGTCGCTTATCGCAACGGTGCGCCCGTCATGCTTTCCGATGTCGCCGAGACATACGATGATGTGGAAAACGTCAAACAGGCAGCCTGGATGAACGAAACACCCGCCATCCTTCTGAACATACAACGCCAACCCGGCGCTAACGTCATTGAAGTCGTTGACCGGGTCAAGAATCTGTTGCCGAAACTACAAAGCTCTCTTCCACCCGCCATCAAGGTTTCCATATTAACCGACCGCACGACGACCATTCGCGCCTCCGTCCATGATGTGCAATTCGAACTGATGCTCGCCATCGGCCTCGTTGTTTTAGTCATCTTTCTCTTTCTACGCAACCTGCCCGCAACGACAATTCCTAGTGTCGCTGTGCCTCTCTCCATTGTGGGCACTTTCGGCATCATGTATCTGTGGGGATTCGGCCTGAACAACCTGTCTTTGATGGCTCTGACCATCGCCACGGGATTTGTCGTCGACGATGCCATCGTCATGATCGAAAACATCGGACGGTTCATCGAGCAGGGAGAGTCCCCTCTCGAAGCCGCTCTCAAAGGCTCAAAACAGATCGGATTCACTATCTTGTCTCTTACGGTCTCCCTGATCGCCGTTCTTATTCCCCTTTTATTCATGGGCGATGTGGTTGGCCGTTTGTTTCGGGAGTTTGCCATTACTCTCGGCGTCACCATCGTATTTTCGGCGGTCGTGTCGCTAACACTGACCCCGATGATGTGCGCCAGGATTCTCAAACACAAGCCCGATGAGGATCATAACAGGTTCTTTCAAGCATCCCAGCGGAAGTTTGATCAGGTCATTCAATATTACGGCGAGACTCTGCAGTGGGTACTGAAACATCAAACGGCGACGTTGACGGTGGCCGTAGGAACCCTTGTGCTGACGGTCCTGCTATACATTCTCATCCCCAAAGGCTTTTTTCCGGTTCAGGACACGGGGGCTATTCAGGGCATTACGGAAGCGCCCCAATCGATATCTTTCACGGGTATGGCAAGGGAGCAGCAGGCCCTCACCCGCGTAATCCTGCAGGACCCTGCCGTCGAAAGCCTGTCTTCCTTTATCGGGGTGGATGGAACCAACACCACGCTTAACAGCGGCCGTATCTTCATTAACCTGAAGCCCCTGGAAGTCCGCAAAATAAATGCCGACGGCATCATACGGCGTCTTCAGGAAAAGGTGGATAAGATCGAAGGCATCAAGCTGTTCATGCAGCCCATGCAGGACTTGACCGTCGATCCCCGCGTCACCCGGACGCAGTATCAATATTCTCTGGAAGATCCCGATATCAACGAGTTGAATACGTTCGCCCCCCAACTGGTCGAACGCCTTCGCCAGCAGCCCTTTCTGCGCGATGTCAGCAGCGATCAGCAGGACCAGGGACTAAGGCTGTCCATTACCATCGATCGCAGCACGGCTTCCAGATTCGGCATCACACCACAGCAAATTGACGATACCCTCTACGATGCCTTTGGGCAACGCCAGGTGTCCACCATTTTTAAACAGTTGAATCAGTATCGTGTCATTCTGGGTGTCAAACCGGGCTTTCAACTCGACCCCAGTTGGCTTTCAACCATCTATCTGCGCGGCACGGGCGGAAAGCCGGTGCCGATGGCTGCTATCGCCCAGGCAACAGAAACGAAAGGCCCCCTTGTCATCAGCCGCCAGGGCCAGTTTCCCGCCGTCACCATCTCTTTCAACCTGGCTCCCGGCATCGCCCTGGGCCAGGCCGTTGAGGCCTTCGAAACGGCTACAAGCCAAATGGGAATCCCGGCCAGCATTCACGGCAGCTTCCAGGGAACGGCGCAGGCCTTCCGTGCCTCCCTTGCCAATGAGTCCCTCCTGATCCTTGCCGCCCTCATCACGGTTTATATCGTCCTGGGCGTACTCTATGAAAGCTACATCCATCCGATTACCATCATCTCCACGCTTCCTTCCGCCGGTGTCGGCGCCCTGCTCGCCCTGATGATCTGCCGGACGGAACTGTCCGTTATCGCCGTGATCGGAATCATTCTTCTGATCGGCATCGTAAAGAAAAACGGAATCATGATGGTCGATTTTGCCCTGGAGGCGGAGCGCATCGAGGGGAAAAGCCCTGTCGAGGCCATCTACCAGGCCTGCCTGCTCAGATTCCGCCCCATCATGATGACGACCATGGCCGCTCTCCTTGCGGCTATTCCCCTGGCCCTGGGGTCGGGAGTCGGGTCCGAGCTTCGCCGCCCTCTCGGCATTACAATTGTAGGCGGCCTCATTGTCAGCCAGATCCTGACCCTCTATACCACACCGGTGATCTACCTTTTCTTTGACCGCCTCGCCAGGCGCACCAGGAAATACCATTCCAATCATGACTACAACGTCGAGGACGGTGAAGGTCGGCCATGAACATTCCCGCGTTCTTCATCAAAAGGCCGGTGGCCACGACACTCCTGACCTTGGGATTAGCCTTCGCCGGGATAATCGCTTTTCAACTGCTCCCCGTATCGCCCCTGCCCCGTGTGGATTTTCCGACGATCATGGTTCAAGCCAGCCTCCCCGGAGCAGACCCCGAAACCATGGCCACATCCGTCGCAGCGCCCCTGGAGCGCCAGTTGGGGCACATTGCAGGTGTAACGGAGATGACATCCGCCAGCGCACGCGGATCGTGCGGCATCGTCATGCAGTTCGATCTGAACCGCAACATCGATGGAGCGGCCCGTGACGTTCAGGCGGCAATTAATGCAGCACGAGGCTACTTGCCGGCGAATCTTCCGAACAATCCGACCTATCGCAAAGTCAATCCATCAGAAGCGCCCATTCTTATCATCGGTCTCACCTCCGACATAATTGACACGGCAAAGATTTATGACGCGGCCTCAACGATTCTTGCCCAGAAGCTATCCCAGGCAAAGGGTGTTGGTCAGGTCCTCGTAGGCGGCGGCTCGCTGCCCGCTGTTCGAGTGGAATTGAACCCCATGTCCTTGAACAAGTACGGGATAAATCTGTCAACTGTCCGCAATGTTCTATTTGCCACGAACGTCAATCTGCCCAAGGGGCAATTGGCGGACGAGAAGCGGACCTGGGAGATTCAGACCAACGACCAGCTAAGGCGTGCAAATCAGTATGAGCCCCTTGTCCTTGCCTACCGGTCCGGTGCAGCTGTCCGGCTGTCGGATGTTGCCGATGTGCTGGATGCGGTGGAGGATGTCCGGGCAATGGGTTTGATCAACGGTAAGCCGGCCGTCTCGATCATGATCTTTCGTCAGCCCGATGCCAATATTATCGAAACAGTTGATGAAGTACGCAGCCTGCTCCCCTATCTGGAGGCTGCAATGCCGGGCGGGGTCAAACTTTCCGTCCTGATGGACCGTACCCCTCCGATTCGCGGATCCCTGCGCGATACCGAATGGACCCTCGTCATATCCGTTATTCTCGTAATTCTGGTTGTCTTCTGCTTCCTGAGAGATGTCAGGTCCACGCTCATTCCCGGCGTGGCCGTTGTCGTCTCGCTAATCGGTACGTTCGGGGCCATGTATCTGCTCAATTATAACCTGGATAACCTGTCCCTCATGGCTCTGACCATTGCGACGGGTTTTGTCGTCGACGATGCCATTGTCGTCCTTGAAAATATAACGCGATACATAGAAAGCGGATTGTCTCCGTTAAAGGCAGCCTTGAAAGGGGCACAGGAGGTCGCCTTCACCGTCCTGTCCATGAGTTGCTCCCTCGTTGCGGTCTTTATTCCCATCCTTTTAATGGGTGGCATGGTAGGGCGTCTATTTCGGGAGTTTGCCGTGACATTGTCCGTGGCCATTTTTATTTCCCTCATTTTGTCGCTTACCACAACACCAATGATGTGCGCCACGCTGCTCAGGAGTGAAAACAGGAAACGCCACGGCGCCCTGTACCGGGCCAGTGAAAGGATTTTCGACAGCTTGAAGCACGGCTATGAGGTCACTCTTCGCTGGGCCCTCCGCTATCCGCGATTCATGCTCACGCTGATTGTGGCGGCAATCGTCATGAACATTGCACTATTCGTTTACGTCCCGAAAGGTTTCTTCCCCGAACAAGATACCGGACGTCTCATGGGCTCCATCCAGGCAGATCAGGATACGTCGTTCCAGTCCATGAAAGTAAAATTGACGGAGGTCGTGAATATAATCCGGCAGGATCCAGACGTGGAAGCGGTGGCGGCCTTCACGGGCAGCAGTACGGGAACGAACACCGCCCGCATGTTCATCACCCTTGCCCCATTTGAAAAGAGAAAATTAACGGCGCCGCAGGTCATCGCCAGACTGCGAAAAAAATTGGCCCATATTCCCGGGGCGCCGACCTATATTCAATCAGCGCAGGAATTGCGCGTCGGAGGAAGAATGAGCGGTGGACTATACCAATACACCCTTCAGGGGGAAAACCTGGCGGAACTCAATAAATGGGGTGCGCTGATGCTTCAGAAAATGCGGACACTGCCGCAAGTGGTCGATGTAAACAGCGATCAACAAAATAAAGGACTCCAGGCCACTGTCGTCATCGACCGCCCCACAGCGTCACGGTTGGGCATTACAGCCCAGATGATCGATGACGTCCTCTATGATGCCTTCGGCCAACGTCAAGTGTCCATTACCTATACACTTCTCAACCAATACCATGTGGTAATGGAAGTCGAACCAAGATTCTGGCAACACCCGGACATCCTCCGGGAGATTAACGTGATTTCGCCTTCCGGGGCCGCAGTGCCCCTCAGTGCCTTCACACATTTCGAGCCGACCGCAACATCCCTGGCCGTCAATCATCAAGGTCAGTTTCCATCGATTACGTTGGCTTTCAACCTGGCCCCCGGAGTGGCCCTTGGTCAAGCCGTTCTGGCCATAGAGAAAGCCATGCGGGAAATGGGAGCCCCTGCCGGCATTCGCGGCAGCTTTCAGGGAACCGCCCAGGCGTTTCAGGCATCCCTGGCCAATCAACCTTTCTTGATCCTTGCCGCCCTGGTAGCGGTATATATCGTCCTCGGTGTCCTTTACGAAAGCTATATACACCCTATAACGATTCTTTCCACCCTGCCGTCCGCCGGCGTCGGCGCTATCCTTGCCCTCATGATCAGCGGTACGGATCTGTCCATCATAGCCATTATTGGCGTCATTCTCTTGATCGGCATCGTGAAGAAGAACGGCATCATGATGGTGGACTTTGCCCTGGAGATGGAGCGCAGAGAGGGGAAAAGCCCAGACGAAGCCATCTTCCAAGCTTGTCTGCTCAGATTCCGGCCCATCATGATGACGACCATGGCGGCCCTCCTCGGCGCCCTTCCCCTGGCCATGAGCATGGGCATCGGTTCGGAACTGCGCCGGCCCCTGGGGATTACCATCATCGGCGGCCTCATCATAAGCCAGATCCTGACCCTCTATACCACGCCCGTCATGTACCTCTATCTCGACCGTTTCCGCCTGTGGCTCAATAATCGACGAAAAGTCGGGCGAAAACTCATTCCGACGACTGCATTGCTTTTGCTAATGATTGCCGTTTCTCCGTTCATCAACGGCTGCGCCGTAGGTCCCGACTATGTCAAACCAAAATCGGAGATCCCCGTTGCCTTTAAAGAAATGAAGGGATGGAAGGTGGCCGAGCCAAGTGATCATGCTATTCCGCAAGATTGGTGGACCATTTTTGACGATCCCGTATTGAACGCCCTGGAGGAACAGGTAAGTATCTCGAATCAGAATGTGGCAGCGGCGGAAGCCCAATACCGGCAAGCCATGGCGCTGATTCAGATCAACCGGGCATCCTTTTTCCCGGTTGTCACCCTAGCACCCGCTTATACAAGAGGTCTTACATCAGGAAACACAAACAGGAACACCACTTTAACATCGGGAGGAAACCAGACGGTTTCGGATTACCTGCTGCCCCTGAATCTATCCTGGGAACTGGATGTCTGGGGCCGCATCCGCCGTCTCGTGGAAGCCAGCAGGGCCGGCGCACAGGCTAGCGCGTCCGACCTGGCGGCCATCCGTCTGAGCGCCCAGTCCCAGCTCGCCCAAAGCTACTTTCAGCTGCGCACCCTTGATGGCCAGAAGGAACTCCTGGAACGAACCATCGCCGGTTATCGGAAAACCCTTGAACTGACCCAAAACCGGTATGTTAGCGGCGTGGCCTCCAGGGCGGATGTGCTCCAGGCCGATACCCAATTGAAGACGACGCTGGCCCAGGCCATCGATATAGGCGTGCAGCGTGCCCAGTTGGAACATGCCATTGCCCTGCTGTGCGGCAAACCCGCGTCCAACTTTTCACTTGCGGCCACACAAACCCGTTTGGTGCAGCCGGTAATCCCTGCACGAATCCCCTCGGAACTCCTGGAACGCAGGCCGGACATAGCCGCCGCCGAAAGGCGGATGGCGGCGGCAAACGCCCAGATCGGCGTTGCCACGGCCGCCTACTACCCCACAATTACATTGGGTGCATCAATCGGTTACAAAGCGTCTGATCTGTCCAAGCTGTTTGACTGGTCCAGCCGTTTGTGGTCTCTGGGACCGGCTGCATCGCAAAATATTTTTGACGGCGGCCTGCGACGCGGTCAAAACGCGCAAGCCAGGGCTGCCTATGATGGCGCAGTCGCATCCTATCGCCAAACGGTGCTGACGGGCTTTCAGGAAGTGGAAGACAACCTGGCCGCCCTGCGCATCCTGGAAAAGGAAGCGGAAGCTCAGGATGAGGCAGTGAAGGCAGCCCGGCAGTCCCTCGAATTAGCCGTCAATCAGTATAAAGAGGGTATCGTGGGCTATCTGAACGTCATCACGGCCCAAACCGTGGTCCTGACCAATGAAAGAACGGCGCTGGATATTCATAATCGTCGGATTGTCGCCAGTGTCCTGCTTGTCAAAGCACTGGGCGGCGGATGGCAGCAGGTGGATGAACAGGCTAAAGCTGATACAGGAATGCCCAAAAAGCCTTGATACGCACTATCTGCCATTCCAATCCTTGCAGCACAACATAGCAGACGCCGTCCCCTCGAAAGTGCGGGGTGGGCGTTTTTCAATATACTAAGGAATGATATGAAGCTTTTTTCCATAAGCGACATACACGGGGCCACCAAGCCCATCGAAAAGGCTGCGCCGATTATCCGTGAGGCGGATTGGGTAGTTATTGCCGGTGATATAACCCGGAATAAAACACGGGCCGAGGCTGCCGACGTCATTGCCTGCCTTGAACAATATTCGACACGCATCCTTGCCGTCCACGGCAACTGGGACCGGTTGGAGGTTATGGACTTCCTTGACGAAAAAGGGTACGGTCTGCATGGAAAAGGCAGGATGTTAGATGGGGTCGGGTTTTTCGGTCTGGGCGGATCGTCGCCAACCCCGATGAAGACAGCTACGGAATACACAGAAGAAGAAATCGCCGTTATCCTCCGGAACGGATATGAACAGGTGCGCCAAGCATCGCAGGTCGTCCTGGTTTCCCATGTTCCACCCCGTGGCGTCCGTGACCGGTCTTTCCTCGGTCTTCGAGGCGGCAGCCGCAGCGTGGCGTGAAGGCGTTTCTCGAAGTAAACCCCGTCGCTCTCTGCCTATGCGGTCATATCCATGAGGCGGCGGGGATTGAACGCTTTCAAAACACCCTGGTAGCCAATTCGGGGAGCTTCAAGAAAGGCCTTTACCTGTCTATTGATATCGGCCCGGAACTGAAAGTGACGCCCGGCAGAGTTGACAGTTGAAAACAGGTTCTGGTACGGGGTAACGATTATTTTTTTGTAGGGTGTAACAAGCGACGAGGGTCCACCGAGGGATGGTGGATGCGCTTCGCTTCATCCACCCTACAGTGGCTTGAGAAAATATGAGGTTACATGGCACTAGACATCATTACGCTATTACGTTGGATGGAACGAACTGAAGGGAGACATTATCAAATGAAATTCGGGAAACACTATCTGACAGGAGTATTGGCTGTTGCGATAATTATCATGGCGGCCTCCTCAGGGTACTCTGCCGACCTTCCGGGAAATATCCTGGATATGACTTATGCCTATGACGAAAACACCATCTACTGGCCAAACGCCACACCTTTTAAATTGACGTCGGAATTCAAGGGGATGACTGAACGGGGCTACTTTTATGCCGCCAACTTTTATGCCGCTTCGGAGCACGGCGGAACCCATGCCGACGCACCAATTCACTTTGCCCAAAATGGACGCACCATCGATCAAGTTCCCCTTACTGAGTGGATTGGCCCGGCGGTAAAGATTGATGTGCGAAAACAATGCGCCGGTAACAGGGATTACCTCCTGGCTGTGGAAGATATTAAAAACTGGGAGAAAACAAACGGCCGGATTCCGGACGGGGCGTGGGTGATTATGTACACCGGCGTTGGCACAGAATTTTATCCCGACCCGAAGCGCGTTCTGGGTACGGATAAGAAAGGATTGACTGCCCTTCCGGAATTAAATTTCCCGGCCTTTTCAAGGGAATCGGCGGAATTTCTGACAAAGGAGCGCAAGATCAGGGGTATTGCTATCGACACGCCGAGTATCGATTACGGCAAATCGCAGGACTTCTGGGTCCATCGTATTATTTGCGGCGCCGATAAACTCGCTCTGGAAAATATCGCCAATCTGGATAAACTCCCCGTGAAAGGGGCTATGCTCTATGTTATTCCCATGCCGATTAAAGGTGGAACAGGGGCGCCGGCCCAGGTTTTTGCCATTTTTCCCTGAACTTCGACGGCATGCAAAGGTGAATGAATATGCACTTTCTCACATACAATCCTTCGACCAGTGCTCTTTTGACCGACTTTTATCAGTTGACCATGCTGGAAGCTTACCTCGACGCTGACATGCATGCCGAGGCAGTTTTTGAATTTTATGTGCGCCGCCTGCCGCCGAATCGCAACTTCCTTGTTGCCTGCGGTCTTTCGTCCATCCTGACCTTCCTGGAACAGTTCCATTTTTCGGCTCAGGAGATTGCCTACCTGGAAGGAACCGGCATATTTTCGGCAAAACTTCTCAAGTATCTGGGAGATTGTTCTTTTACAGGCGACGTTTTTGCCATGCCTGAAGGGACCATTTTTTTTGCTAATGAACCGGTGATCAGGGTAATTGCGCCCATTGCCCTGGCTCAACTCGTGGAAACCCGTCTGATTACCTTCGCCCATTTTGAAACTTTGGTATGCAGTAAAGCGGCGCGGTGCATGCTGGCCGCCGCCGGCAAGTCATTTCTGGTAGATTTCGGCTTACGCCGGGCGCACGGGGAAGAAGCGGGGCTTCTTGCAGCCCGGTCATCCTATGTGGCAGGCTTTGCAGGTACTTCCAATGTACTGGCCGGTGCGATGTTCGGCATGCCCCTGTTTGGGACAATGGCCCATTCCTACATCGAAGCATTCGCCGATGAGGAGTTGGCCTTTCTGGCCTTTGCCCGGGCCAATCCGAGCAATGTAACATTTCTTATTGATACTTATGACACTTTAAGAGGCGCTCTCAATGCGGTGAAAGCGGCGGAAAAACTCTCCCGGGAGGGCATCCGGGTGAACGCCGTAAGGCTGGATAGTGGAGATATTCTCAAACTGTCCAAAGAAGTACGGCAAATTCTCGACGAACATGGCTTTCCCAATATCAAAATTTTTGCAAGCGGTGATCTGGATGAATACGCGCTGGATAAGCTGAACAGGGCAGAAGCGCCGATTAACGGCTTCGGAATTGGGACAAAACTCAATACATCAGCCGATGGACCCTATCTGGAATGCGCCTACAAACTGATGGAATATGACGGCCGGCCAACACTCAAGAAATCGCCGGATAAATCCACACTGCCGGGTCGAAAACAGGTTTTCCGCTGCTTCCGGAACGACGTCATGACCAGCGATACGATCGCACTGGAGAGAGACAACTGCACCGGAACGCCATTGCTGCAGAAAGTCATGGAAAAAGGCCGCAGGGTTGGGAACGAACCGGATCTGACGGCGATTGCCGCACACACAAAGAAGGAGCTCGAATCACTGCCTGCCGATTTACGCCGGATAGAGGCGGTAGAGCCCTATCACGTCGAAATAGCTCCTGGTCTGCTTCAGCTCAGAGAGGATGTTGAAGCGTCGCTGCCTTGAATTGTCTGGCAGGCTGTTGAAAAACGCCCATCCAAACCTCCCCCTGACCCCCTCCAGAGGGGGACACGTCTGCTACATCGACGCACTTCTATGTACCTAAGAGATAGCCGCGTTCCCTGCTGAACTCGCAATGACAAAACGGATTTATGATACAGCTTCCAAGAGTAGCGGGGTATTTGGTCTGGAGGTGAATAGGATTTTTCCCAACTCGTATCAGTTATGTCATCTGCAACATGCAAAAATGGGAAAAATCCCTGAAACGGAAGACCAATGCCCGCTGATCTCCACTCAGCCGACCAATGCTTCGCGACTCTTCTCGATTTGGCTGAAATTTGATGGCAGGTTACAGCAGAGTTTCGTGGGATTCGACGCGAATCCCCTTTTTTTTCATATCGCCGATTGCACTATCGATATTCCCAGCCGGAATATCTACACCCCGGCAGGCATCGATGATTACCGTGACCTGAAAAGCAAGCGCCAATGCATCAAGGGCGCTGTAATAGACGCAGTAATCCGTGGCCAAGCCGCAGAAAAACAAATGATCGATATGAAGGCCGGACAGATAATACTTCAATCCCGTTTCAGTCTTTTTGTCATTTTCGAGAAAAGTGGAATAAGAATCAATCTTCGGATTTTTCCCTTTACGGATAATCAGATCGACAACCCTCGTATCCAGATCTTTATGGAAATCGGCGCCGAATGTACCCGGCACGCAATGGTCGGGCCAGAGAACCTGTTTTATACCCCCTGCCTCGATTATCTCATAGGGCGTTTTATTATGGGTTGAGGCAAAGGATACATGCCCCGACGGGTGCCAGTCTTGCGTGGCGACAACTTTATCGAATGAAGGCGCTATCTTATTGATAATGGGGATGACCGCGTCGCCATCCGTAACGGCCAGGGCGCCTCCGGGACAAAAATCGTTTTGCACATCTGTTATAATCAAGCAATTACGCATAAAATTAATTCACCCTCTCATTCCATCTTTCATTTCATTCCCATCGCCTTCTCGAGGCTCGCCTGCGCTGCCTTGTAGTCCGTCATGGCCGCAATGTAGGAAGTTTTTGCATTACTCCGGACTACCAAAGCATCCGTTACCTCAATCGGATTCCCGACACCGGCCGAATAGCGCCCGGTTGCCAGGGCCATATTTTCTTCCGCTTGTCTCACCGTCAATTGTGCCTGCACGATCCGGTCGGAGGCTTCCCGCAGATTGGAATAGGCCTGCTCCACATCAAGACGAATCTGCTGTTTGAGAACTTCAATATTGGCCCTGACGACATCCAGATTCGCCTTCGCCTCGGCAATCTGGTTCTGGATAAGTAAGCCGCTGAATATGGGAACATTAAGGGTGCCGCCCACATTCCATCCCCGATCGACAGGAAACTGCGTACCGCCGAAACCATAGGATGCACTACCCGTAATAGTTGGATAGTTCGCCGCTTTGGCCAGGGTAACGGATTGATTGGCCGATTCCTGCTTCAGGAGGAGGGATTGAAGATCGGGCCTGCCGTCATAAGCACGTTTCACGGCATCATCCAGGGTTATGTCATATTTCTGCGACAAGAGATTGACATCCAACTCATAGTTTGGCGCATTAGGAAGACCCATGGCATTGTTGAGATTGACCTTGGCGATGCGAACGGCGTTATCCGCCTTTATCAGATTCAATTTCGCATTCCCCAGATCAACCTCCGCCTTAGTCACATCGAATTTAGGCTTTGTACCGACCTTGAAAAAGGCTTTCGCCTGCGCCAGATGCTGTTCAAATTGCGCGATGGTTTCAACAGCGACCTCGCGGTTTTTGATAGCCTGGACCAGGGCGTAATAAGCCTGTTTCAAAGTCAAAACTACCTGGCTTGTTGTGTTGTCCTGGTCTCGGCGGCTGACATCCGTGTTGAGCTTTGCAATGCGAACCTGGGTCGGCGTCCGCTGAAAATCGTAGATATTTTGTGTGATGCCGATATTGCTGCCATATAGATCGTACTGGCCCATTCCGGGCAGCAGAGGACTTGTGGAGTAGGGGGCATTGCGGCTATATGTTGTCTGCCAGTTCACCTGGGGCATGTAATTTGACTGAGCCTGCCCGATACGGCTTTGTGTCACACGGATCGTATCGGCAGCAACCTGAAGTGAAGGATGATGTGAAAGGGCCAGTTGGAGGCATCGTTCAAGGTTCAGGACCTCGCCCGGTTTGACCGTATCCTGCGCCTGCAAGTTATAGGGCAATACCAGGATAATGGACAGGATCAAGGCGAAACATTTGCAAAGACGCATCATCATCATGAAACCCTTCCTCAAGTATGATGTTTGTGTTGCAAAGCAGCATTATACCATATTGCTTCTTATTTGTCTCCTTGATATCCTTAACCGAATTGCCTCAAATTAAATGTTACCGAAGGAGGTGAATAAAAAGGATCGTTGACTCATAATTCGATATTACCGAATACCGCCATTTCTATGGAGGTTGAATATGAGTCCGCAATCGAAAAAAGAATACACCGAAG
>CAZYDG010000078.1:0-21468 GCA_964645835.1 uncultured Syntrophaceae bacterium | reverse complement strand
TGGCTTCGGTGTATTCTTTTTTCGATTGCGGACTCATATTCAACCTCCATAGAAATGGCGGTATTCGGTAATATCGAATTATGAGTCAACGATCCTTTTTATTCACCTCCTTCGGTAACATTTAATTTGAGGCAATTCGATGTACAGATTTTATTTGACTTTTTTTAAAAAGAGCTTATATTATTTAAACAATGTAAACGTTGCCGATAAAAATTATTATTGGCAGCAGCTCCCGTTTAGAGAACCCAGAGTTGATTGAGGTCCTTTCCATTACAAGCGGAAAGGGCCTTTTGTTTTTGGGATAATGAACCTCAACGGGGCTTTTAGGAATCAATGGCTCGCCATGACCGACGTCATTTCTTCGGAGAAATCTGCAAATACTGCAGATTAGTTATATAAATTATCCTAAGGGAGAAAAGATAATGAAAATACATTTAACATTAAGTTCCAATAACTTTAAAAAATTGCAGGATAACATGTGGGAATGTGGCTGGTGGCGTGTCGATGAAAGTCAGGCGCAACAACTCATCGGGCATGAAATCTATTTTCACAAAAAAAGGATGGAACCTTCGTTTTATGGAGGAACCATAAGAGGTTTCAGGGTTGACGAAGAGGGTCAAAATCAGGGAAAGACGATCTTCAAGTTCGAATACAGCCAGGATTGTAGAAACATCATGACGGATCGCACCGGCTGGTCGAAAGAAATGAAAATAATACCGGAGTTGGATCAGTAATCATCTGATCAGACAGACACGGTTATTACAAGGCAAACAGGACCAGTCCTTCTGCTGATAATTCTTCCGTCCGGCATCCGGCAGAACTGATTTCTTCAACGACCATCCGGATTCCCAGCGGTATAGTGTGCATAATGCAAGTCTGTGCCATTTTTGTAACCCTTGGAATATTTTCTGGCAATCACATTTATCAGCGGGTCGGTAAATCCGTTCAGGAATGCATAATGCGTATTGTCCTGAACATGGTGCCTTGCATGGTGGCGCTTTGAGAGCAGGAAACCGATTTCTGCCAAAAGCCTTGCCGGGACAGCATTGGAACTATGGCACAGATAATGGGATACTTCCGCAACAGAAGAGAGAATCCCGGTATACACAAGGATATGCAGAACCGTGGGATTCAGCCATGACGCACCCGCCAAAAGCGAGACGGTGGCAAGGTATCCGACCAGCCATACTTTAGAGCCGCTTTCATTGAAGTAAACAACGGCCAGGGGATTCTTTTTGTAGCGCGGCGTCTTATGGTGCAAATGAAAATTCGCAATCAGCGGACCGGCAATTGATTCATAATCATCATTTTGATCCATGAACATATGGACCAATCCATTGATAAAATCAGCTACAACAAATGCCGCCACCATTGCGGCGACCTGCCGGGCAATTCCAATGGAAAACTGCATGACCCGATACAAAAGATATAGCTGAAGTGAAATGTTCGTGATGGCAACCGCGGTGTCAAATAACTTGTATGCTTTTCCGGAATTATACAGTTCCATGGCCGCAATGAATTGTTCCCGCTTAATTGTCAATGCCGCCGTCGATACATCCTGCGTTGTCTGTGATGATGGAACAATCGAGGCTTGCCTGAATGCATTTTCTGACATTTGACCACCTTTGCAATCTGAACATTCCTCACCACCTTACTCAATTGGACAATGAATTTCAAGAAGCCTTTCCGGAATCAATCCCCGAATCAATCATCGCACGGCTGAATATGACCACATCGACGAAGTGTTCGCTGCCATCGTCGACCAAGTGAATCGTCCGCTCCCGTTGAACGACTCCGTCAACAGTCACGGTATTCTCATCTGTGCCGGCTTGTCTCTGCAAGACTTTTATATGGTAGACGGAATCCCGGTAACGGTAGTGCACCGTAAATCCCTCCCAGCAGGCTGGGATACAAGGCTCTACATGAAGGATGTCGACTTCGAGTCTCAGCCCCAGGAGCGATTCCAGGATCAACCGGTACATCCATGCCGCAGCTCCCGTGTACCATGTCCATCCGCCACGACCCGTGTGGGGTGGGACAGCATAAACATCAGCAGCGATAACATAGGGCTCCACTTTATAGGTACTGATCCCTTCAGCCGATCCCCCATGATTCACAGGGTTGATCATAGTCAGGAGTTCCCATGCCCGGTTGCTGTCACCCAATGCAGCGAAGGCCATGGCGGCCCAGATGGCCGCATGGGTATACTGCCCGCCATTTTCCCGAACGCCGGGAACGTATCCTTTTATGTAGCCGGGATTCAAATCTGACTTGTCGAAAGGCGGATCGAGAAGCTGGATCAACGCATGATCCCTGCGCACAAGGCGCTTATCCACGGCATCCATGGCCATCCGAGAGCGCGTTACGCTCCCTGCTCCAGACAGGACAGACCAACTCTGGGCAATGGAATCAATCCGGCATTCGGAATTACCTGCGGAACCGAGGGGCGTACCATCATCGAAGAAGGCTCGAAGGTACCACATGCCATCCCAGCCATGTTCCTCGATGTTCCGGCAAAGCTTTCCCGCTTCTGCCTCACAACGTTCGGCGAAGTGCAGGTCTCCGCGCATACGTGCAACCGTCATGAACTTCATGAGTATGTCATAGAGGAAGAATGCGAGCCAGACGCTTTCGCCCTTGCCGTCTTTACCCACCATATTCATGCCGTCGTTCCAGTCACCGGAACCGATAAGCGGCAGACCATGTTCACCAAATCTGAGGCCCCTCGTGATTGCCCGAACGCAGTGATCATAGAGACTGGTTGTCTCTTCAGAGCTGCCGGGCAGATCGTAATAGGAGTCCTCATCGACATTGACCGGCCGCCCGCTGATGAAGCTTACGGGTTCATCGAGCACCCCTGTATCTCCGGTGGTTTGAACATAGCGGCACACCGCCAAAGACAACCAGAGCAAATCATCCGAGCAGTGGGTGCGCACGCCCCGGCCTTGAGGGGGATGCCACCAATGTTGGACATCTCCTTCAGAGAACTGTCTTGATGCGCTAAGGAGGAGATGTTCCCGCACAAGGTGCGGCTCGGCATGGACGAGAGCCATCACATCCTGCAGCTGGTCCCGGAAGCCAAAGGCGCCTCCGGATTGATAGTAACCGCTCCGACCCCAAAAGCGACAAGACAAGGTCTGGTACAAGAGCCAGCCATTTGCCAGGACGTTGATCGACGGGTCCTGCGTCTCCACCTGAACGGTGCCGAGGGTGTAGTTCCAGTATCGCCATATCGCTTCAAGGGCAACGCGTGCCGCTGCTTCCCCCCGGAAGCAACACGCCGTATTGACGGCATCATCAATATCCCGACCCGTGCCCAAGGTAAAGACAATCTCTCGCTCTTCCCCATCTGCCAGATCAAAGGCCACCTGCAACGCACCGCATGGATCCAAAGCGGCTCCGACCCTGCCGGAAAGCCCCACTTGCTTCATGGCGGCAGGATAAGCGAGAGTTCCGTTACGCCCAATGAATTCTGTCCTGTTGCCGCTTAGGGTCCGGCTTGAGTCATCCACGTTAAAAAAGGCCGTTCGGTCGCCGAATTCAGCGCTGTAAGGGTTACGCGCCAAGAGGGCTCCGCTTCTCAGGTTGATCTCAGTGATTAAGTGCATGACGGTTTTGGGCCTTAAATCTCCCAGCACCCATTCCATATATCCGGTGGCAGAAAGGCGCCGTGACCGTCCGGAAAGGTTCCGCACCTTCAGCACCGTAAACTTGACGGCGGCGTCCAGGGCCACGTACACCCAAACCTCTGTCCTGATACCGCGCTCCGTGTGTTCGAAGACGCTATAGCCAAATCCGTGGCGGGTAACGTAAGGCGTGGTTCCTCGGCTGGGCAGTGGCATGGGAGACCAGAAGTGGCCCCGTTCTTCATCACGAATATAAAAGGCTTCTCCGCTTGAATCGCTGACCGGGTCGTTGTACCAGGGAGTAAGACGAAACTCGTGGGCATTTTCGCTCCAGGTGTAGGCAATACCGTTCTCTGAGACAACGGTACCGAAATTCCGGTTCGCCAGCACATTTACCCACGGCGCCGGCGTCACTTGCCCTCTGGCCGTTGAAATGACATACTCCCGACCGTCAGCCGTGAACCCTCCGAGCCCATTTCCGAATATCAGGTCTTGCCGTGGCTTCGCCGCGATTGCCGGGGGATCGACTTGGTTGATTCGGGCCGGCATCGGGACCGGTAACATTTTTTCCGTAAAGCCCCGCCGCTTGAACTGATCCGTGAGTGTTCCCCTGCGGTCCGTGATAATGACGCGCGCTACCGCCTGGAACAAAAGGCGGTCCTCCGTCGATATCTGCTCGGAAGGCCTTACGAATATGCCGCCCGGTCGATCGGTCACGTTGGCTTCCGCCCCGGCAGCGATAAGCCCCATGATCTGTTCGTGAAGAAGTTGCCGGTACCCGGCAATATCTTCGTTCCAGATGACCAGGTCCACGGCCAATCCTTTGAGTCGCCAGTAGGAGTGAGCTTGAACGAGTTGCCGCACCAGGTTGATGTTGTCCGGATCTTTGATCTGCAACAACACAATAGGGAGATCTCCGGAAATAGAGTAGCCCCAAAGGCCGGATTGGCCGCGATAATTTTGGATGAGGGTCCCCGGACCTGCACGCAGGGATGAATTCGCATATAGAACAGAAGCGGCAAGACGTCCATAAAGCTGTGCATCGGCTTCCGTAGCATTGATCTGTCGCAGCAGCACCTGGCTATGGGTCCAGGCCAGATCAAAAACACGATCGGCAAGAGGCCGGTCCTGGTATTTCCCGACAAGATCCATACAGGCCTCGCGCGTTTCGGCAACACCGCTGACAATGACAATGGTGGCTGATTTATCCGGATCAAGAATTATTTGATGGCGGATCGCTACAATCGGATCAAGCACGGAACCTTCAGTACCCGACAGGGCAGATATGCTCTTCATTGCGTCCGGATCGGCAATGGTGTTTCCTCTGCCGATAAAGCGCATACGGTCCGTCTCAAAGGAGACGTCACCATTCCTGGCCCCATGCACCACCATAAGATGGAACATCCATGGCGATTTTTCTTCAAGGGAGCGGGGCCGGCGTGTGCAAAGGATTGCCCTCTGTCCGCGGATGATCTCAGTCTGGACAAAGAGATTGCTGAAGGCGGGGTGCAGTGCGTCCTGTGCGGGTGGCGCCAGGACGATTTCCGCGTAACTGGTCACCTCGATCGTTCTGCGAGTTCGCGACTGGTTGGTGATGGTCACCCTTCGCAGTTCGATGTCATCCTCGGGGGAAACAGCAATCTCCGTATGGGTATCAAAGTCCTGATCCCGGCGGCGAAACTCCACCCGTCCTTCTGAAAATATGGCTTCATACTGTCTCGAAGCCTTAAGAGTTGGTTGATGTGCCGTTGACCAGAAAGCGCCGGTTGTGAGGTCTCGGATATAACAGAATGCACCCCAGTTATCGCAGGTGCTGTCTTCGCGCCATCGTGTCACCGCCAGGTCCTTCCAGCGGCTATAGCCGCCGCCCGCGTTTGTGACCATGACGTGGTACCTGCCGTTCGACAACAACTGCACTTCCGGTATGGGAGTGTCTGGGCTTGTGTAGACGCGAATCGGCATCTCCTCTATGTCATGTAAGGCATTATGCGCCTCGGCAAGTTCGGTCGTGTGCGAATAGAAGGCCGTGGCCTTCGGCACCCGCTCCTGAAGCAAAAGCATAATGGCCTGAAACGAGGGTTCCGACTCGAATCGCCTCTGCATGGGTTGTTTGAGGAGTAAAGAGGCCAAAGACAGGAGGCTCATACCCTGATGATGGGCCATAAAGGACCGAACGACCGCACTCGTTTGTCCACGAGGCAGACGGGAAGGGGTAAAGTCAATGGCTTCATAAAAACCGTATGTCCCCTCAAAGCCCTGAGCAGCCATCCCCTCAAGATTGAGACACGCCGCTTCCGGTGCTACCATGAGCGCCAGAGCCGAAGCATAGGGTGCAATCACCAAATCTCCGGCGAGGCCGCGTTTGAGCCCCAGGCCGGGTATGCCGAAGGGACCGTACTGGTAATTGAGATGACCATCGATCGTGTTATGCCCCGATTCTGAAACACCCCAGGGTACGCCCTGCTTTTTGCCATACGCGATCTGCCTTGCCACTGCCGCCTTACAGGTCTCGTCGAGGAGCGTATGTTCATAGGTCGGCATGACGAGAAGAGGCATGAGGTATTCGAACATGGAACCGCTCCAGGAAAGGAGCATCGGCTCTCCAGCGGCAGTCGTAAGGAGGCGCCCCAAGGCAAACCAGCTCTCCTGCGGTAATTGCCCCTGGGCAATGGCGACAAAACACGCAAGTCTTGCCTCCGATGCCAGTAAATCATAGTAACTCGCATCCCGTCGGTTTTCACTGATGTTGTAGCCGATTGCAAGAAGCCGGCGAGTCTTGTCATAGAGGAAATCATAATCCATCACGGCAAGTTCACCACATTGCTGCGCCAGGTCTTCGATGACCATGATTCTCTCTCCGGCCCGGATTCTTGCCTTTTCGACGGCCTCTCGAAACGCGTCTATCTGCTCCTGGTCCTTCTGCCTATCGGTCATTGCCGGCAGTATTTCCATATCCAGATTAGCCAATGCGCGAAGCGTCGGAATCTCGCCCAGAGCCGGGAAGTCGCCAAGCGCTTTGTATGATAATGACAGCGTTGTCCATGGCGCTAAAAAGGTCAGATCATCTAGGGCAACCCGGCATTGGTCGGCAAAAGCCCGCGCCCACCGCACGGCATGGCTCTCAGGATCGGCCCCAAATCCATGGATGACTTCTTCGACAGACAGGTTGAGGCGGCTGAGGATTTCCCATGCAGCCTTGCATGTATCCGGCGGTGATGCGCACATAGACACCAATTCGCCCTGCACCTGAAAGAGCCGGGCCGGAACTCCTTCCCGGGCAATGTCCATGATGATCCTCAGCGTATCGCTTAACCCGTTAAAAACCTTTGAGTCTATTATCCGCTCGTCAGGAAGTGCCGTGAGCCCTGCCCGCAATGTCAAAAGATGGGCTGCAAGATTTCCACTGTCCACCGTCGAAATATACATCGGCAAAAGCGGTAGCAGAGACTCCGTATCATACCAGTTATAGAAATGTCCTTTGTAGCGATCCATGGCGTCCATCGTGCGGAAAGCATGAGCCGTTCGATCAATGAGTTGTCCGGAAGAAATGTAGCCGAAATCCCAGGCGGATAAATTGGCAAGAAGCGCCAGCCCCATGTTGGTCGGCGACGTACGATGGGCAATCTTTGCCAGAGGATGTTCCTGATAGTTATCGGGTGGAAGCCAATGATCTTCGGGGCCGACAAAAGTCTCGAAGTAGCTCCAGGTCTTTCGGGAAATCTTTCTCAGAAAGTTGATCTGGTCGGAGGTAAGTCTCGCTTCCCGGCGATAGAGCGGTTCACTGATCCACCATGCTATCAGGGGAGCTATCGCCCAGAGAACCAGAAACGGCATGGCGTAAGCGATAGCCGACGGCCGTAAAATGGCAAGATGGCTTGCCACGGCAACGGCAACAACCGGAGAGATCCACATGGTCCGATAGGCACCGGCCAGGCCCTTTCGGCTTGTACGATCAGAGTCGCCTGAAGGGTTCCATTCGAGAAGCCGCTTGTTTGCAACCAGCATGCGCCAGATGGTGCGAAGAATGGCGTCAAAGCTGAAAAAGGCCTCGTAGGGCAGGCAGAGGATCGTAAAGACTTCCTGGCCGAGGCTCCTCCCGACCCCGCGCAATGCGGCGATGATATGCTGACCGGGCAAGACATCATCCGGCTTCTGCAGCAGTTCCATTATGGAGGTAAACAAGGAGGGGATCACAATAATCCCCAACACCGACAAGGTCCAGAACCACGGCGCGGGTAAAAGGGTCCAGCCCATAAGAAGGAGTAGTATCAACGCTAAAGGCGAAAGGCTGCGACGAAGATTGTCGAAAATCTTCCACCGGGAAAGTAGTGTAAGTGTGTTCTTCCGCAAATGCCCATCCGGGGCGGGAACACCGGGCAACAGCCAGCGGAAAAGCTGCCAGTCCCCACGAATCCAGCGGTGCCTGCGGCTCACATCGGCATCGTAGCGGGAAGGATATTCTTCATACAACTGTACATCGCTCAGGAGACCTGACCGGGCATAGCACCCTTCAATGAGATCGTGGCTTAATATCCGATTTTCAGGGAAGCGTCCCTTCAGGGCCTGCTCAAACGCATCGACCTCATAGATGCCCTTACCGATAAAGGACCCTTCTCCAAAGAGATCCTGGTACACATCGGAGACCACACGAGTATATGGATCGATACCGGCATCGCTTCCCCACATACGGGCGTATCTGGAACGGTTCATACCGGGCAGGCTCACGGCCACCCGTGGCTGAAGGATACCGTATCCTGAAATGATCCGCTGCCTTGTTTCATCGTATTGCGGCCGATTCAGCGGGTGCGCCATGGCCCCCACGAGCTGCCGTGCCGCGTCAGGGGGAAGTTGCGTATCTGTGTCCAGCGTGATGATGTATTTTATCTTCTCTAATCCTTCCGTATTTCCAACGATGAGCGAAAAACACTCCCGTGAACCTCCGCGCAAGAAAGCGTTCAGCTCTGCAAGTTTCCCCCGCTTGCGTTCATAACCCATCCATATCTGGTCGAAAGGATTGAAGCGCCGTGGACGATGAAAAAGAAGAAAGTTGTCATCCTTTGATGTTCTGTATTTATCGTTCAAACCTTCGATTCTCTGCCGAGCAAGACGAAGCAGCGGCTCATCATCCGGCAGGGATTCCTGTCCGGCATCCCGAAAATCCGTAAGCAGGCAAAAACGAAGGTTTTCGTCTCTATTGGCGAGGAACCTGACCTCCATCGCCTCCATCAGATGCTCAATGCCTTCAGGGCTTGTGATCATTGTAGGGACCACGACCAGGGCAGACGATTCGTGAGGGATGCCTTTTGAGAAGTCCATTCGCGGCAGAGGATGGGGCGCCACAAGGCGTGTCGTCAGCCAGTTTACCAAGGCTATGGCCAACTGGCCGACGCATAAAAAGGATATGATGCCGACAAACCATACCCAGAGGCCGCGCAACCCGTCGGTATGGACCTCTGCAAGCAAACAGCCGGTGAATACAGTAGCAAGTATACTGATAGTGCCCAGATAAAAGAGCACTGGAAATCGATGTATAACCCTCCTAAACGCATCGTGGGAAGACAGGCGCATGCCGGCAGATCCTTCGAGGAGTGACACCCCCTTATCCATCAGGTAGAAGCCGACATGATGCTCCCGACCGCCGCTGCCCGTCCTGACCTCATCCTTACCGGCCAAACGAATCGCAGCGCGCGCCACCTCGTTTTCGGTCAGGGTGCCGTTCTTCGCTATCTTCTCCACAACGTGACGGTATTGATCACGAGTGGCGAAATCCATTCTGCCATACACACCGGCAGGGTCCTCGCAGAGGGTCTGATTGACCGCGCTCATGGTTTCAACAAATTTACGCCAATCCATGGCACTAAGAAATCGGAGACTGCCGATGCTGTTGCTGATGGAAAGCTGATCCGCCGCTTGTTGATGGTTTTCCGACTGCACTAACTGATCGATCGTCAAACTTGACTCGGACAGCTGCTGTTCAATCCAGGTGAGCGGCAACGCCAGGGCGGGACCCTGACCCTGAAGACGGCGTGTAAGCTCGGCCACAAACGAACTGACCATGGGAGGTTTCGAGCGTGCCATGTCGGCAATGACCAGGATTAAATCCTTGGGATTCCGCTCTGCCGTCTCCGTAATCAGGTCGGCCCAATAATCGGCATGATTCCGGTCGATCCTGTCGGCAGCAATCCGCGTTGCAACGCGCCTGAGATTCTCGATCAACGCCAGTCGGAGCATAATGGGGATAGCCCATAATTCGCCCAGATGGAGTAAAGTGACTGTCTGATAGGCAGCTACGAAACCGCTGAGGCCTTCGCGATCTACCCGGCCATCGCCATGAGAGATCGTCTCCAGGGCAATGTCGTACACACGGGGAAGGCACTTTGACGGCCCCTTTTTCAAACGGGGTAATCCTCTGCTATACCCCTTTGGCAGATGTATCTTGGCCGTGCGTATCTGTTCTTCCACGAGATAGAAGTTATCGAGGAGCCATTCCCCAGCGGGTGTAATCCTCCGTTTTCCTTTTATGGCCTCTGTGAGCAGGTTGCGGACATCTTGGAGGACATGTTCATTCTCACCAAGCCGCGCAAGCAGTTGTTCAGGGGTATGGTCCGTGCTCAACGCGTGCATTGCAGCAAGGGCCTTGCCGTGCTGCTCCATCTGAGAGGCGCTGAACAACTCCGATCTAAGAGGCGGCGGATCATCGATGTGCAATGAAAAAGAAGTATTCAATGGCTGTCGCCTCGGTCTGCCTTGGACAGCATTTGCCTGAGTTCCTCTCCCTGCACGATTTCCTTCTCTGAAACCAGGCGTGCCAACTTATCGAGCACTTGCCTCCGCTCCGAAAGAACTCCCGTTACCCGTTGATGGGTCTGCTCCATCACGCTTGCGATTTCGTCATCGATTTGGGTTGCCTTCGTTTCGCTATAACTTCTTTTGGCCGTATAGCTTTCCGGCAGAAACGAAGGATGACGCGGGGACTCATACGTAACCAGCCCCAGGCGATCACTCATGCCGTATTCAGTAACCATGGACCGGGCAATGTCCGTTGCACGCTGCAAGTCATTTTGCGCCCCCGTGGATATCTCTCCAAAAACCAATTCTTCCGCCACCCTCCCCCCCAAAAGAACGGCCAGCCTGTCCAATAGCTCGGGGCGTGTCAACAAGTAACGATCCTCTGTGGGTTGCTGCTGCGTATATCCGAGTGCTGCAATCCCCCGGGGAATAATGGATATCTTGTGTACCGGGTCCGCATATTTAACGGATTCGGCCACAATGGCATGACCGGACTCATGAACGGCCACAATTTCCTTCTCCCGCGGATTCATCACCCGGTTTTTTTTCTCCAGTCCGCCGACCACACGATCGATAGCCATATCGAACTCCGCTGCATCGACCGTTTCCTTGTCTTTCCGGGCCGCAAGCAAGGCTGCCTCATTGACGAGGTTTGCCAGATCCGCTCCCGCAAAGCCGGGAACCAGAGCAGCAATCTTGCGGAGATCAACATCGGGACCCAAAAGAACCTTTCGGGCATGGATTTTCAGGATCGCTTCCCTCCCGTTTATATCCGGACGGTCCAGCAGGACCTGCCGATCAAATCTTCCCGGTCGCAACAGGGCGGGATCAAGTATTTCCGGACGATTGGTGGCGGACATGATGATGACTCCTTTGTTCGAATCGAATCCATCCATCTCCACCAGTAGTTGATTGAGGGTCTGCTCCCGCTCGTCATTGCCACCAAAAGCTGTCACACCCCTGGCCTTCCCCAGGGCGTCCAACTCATCGATGAAGATGATGCAGGGGGCCTGACTGGCAGCTTGAGAGAAAAGGTCACGCACACGCGATGCCCCCACGCCGACGAACATCTCCACAAACTCGGAGCCGCTGATGCTGAAAAAAGGCACTTTTGCCTCACCGGCAACTGCCTTGGCAAGAAGCGTTTTTCCGGTCCCCGGCGGGCCAACGAGCAGCACGCCTTTAGGGATCCTCCCTCCCAATTTCTGGAATTTTGCGGGATTCTTCAAAAATTCCACGACCTCCTGTAGTTCTTCTTTGGCCTCATCAATGCCTGCCACATCGGCGAAGGTAACCATGGTCTCATTCTCGGCAAAAAGCTTGGCTTTGCTCTTGCTGAAAGACATGACGCCCATTCCCGGCCCCATCTTTTTCATGGCAAACCGCCAGATCAGAAACATAATACCTAATGGAAGAATCCAGGTAAGGATAGTGCCCAGTAATTTATTCTCATAATGTCCGGAGTAGTCGATTTTATGTTCATCAAGTTCTTTCACCAGATTGGGATCATCCACTCTTAGTGTGACGAAGGCCTGCTCCGGTTTTTTTTCGGCACCTTTAAGCGTTCCATTGATATTTTCCGGGCTGATAATCAATTTTGCCACTTTGCCGGCGACAAGGCTCTGCTTGAATTGGCTATAGGGAATCGTTTCTACCTTGTTAGAAAAAAAGTATTGTTGCAGAAACAAGATCAAAAGAAAAGTAATCAGGAAATACCAGATACTAAAATGCGCCTTGGGGGGCAAAGCATCCTTCTTCTGTACATCCCGGTGAGCGAATAACTCCCGCAACCTTTCTCTTAAATCTCCCATTGATATTTTGTTCATAGATGTCAGGTCTCCAGACTAAGCAATGATATAAGATTCAGAACCTCAAACCCATGAGCCCCCAGGCGTATTGACGCCATTATTCCCTCTATACGTTTTCCTTTTCTACTACAGTGAAGGGGATCTCGAGTTCATAGACACCACAGTCCAGATGTGATTTAATGGGGTGCCCCGTCTTGGTGAACACCTTCATCATGGGGGTATTCTTTGCCAGGACATCCGCTGTGAATCCCTCGATATTCTTTTCTTTGGCGATGCGGACCAAGTATTGGAGAAGGAATGTGCCGATACCCCTGTTCTGCCAGTCCTGGTGTGTGGTAAAGGCAACTTCGGCAAAGTTGGAATGGGGGTCGCGGATGTATCGCCCGATGGCTACAATCTGCTCCCTGCTCTCGGGCTCCTCTTTTCCGGTAACTGCAGCAATGGCCATTTTATCAATGTAGTCAATGGCCGCTAAAGGCATGGCAACCTTATGATGAAAGGACTTGAGGTTCTGGAAAAACCGGGTGTAGACGTCCTGTTCCGGAAGGCCGTAAATTTCATCTTGAATTGCCCTTTCATCCGTGGCCTTGACCGGACGAAAGAAGATCTCCGTTCCTTTCTTGTCGGTCCAGTAGGTCTCATATTCTTTCGGATAAAGCACTACAGGCAGGGTCTGATCCTTATAAATGTAGCCTTGCTTCTTGGCTGCCTCCAGCAGTTCATCGCGGAAGTCGGGATGGGCTATATTTATCAGCACCATGGCACGATCCCGAATGGATTTCCCGTGCACATAGGCAACCCCGTATTCTGTGACCACGTAATGAATGTCCCCCCTAGTGACGACAACACCGCTTCCGGGAGAGGGATACGGGACAATCCTGGAAATTTTCCCATCATCCGTCGTGGATGGCAGCACTATGATGGATTTACCCCGCTTGGACATGGCCGACCCTCGGACAAAGTCTACCTGCCCGCCAATACCGCTATAAAATTCAAACCCCAGAGAATCGGAACAGACCTGTCCGGTAAGATCCACCGTAAGCGCGGAATTGATGGAGACCATCCTGTCATTTCGGGCGATCACATAGGGATCGTTGACATACGTGCACGGTCGGAATTCGAACAAAGGATTGTTATGTACATAGTCGTACAATCGTTTTGTCCCCATGCAAAAGGCGGCAACAATTTTCCCGCGGTGAAGCGACTTTTTTTTGCCCGTAATGACGCCTGACTCGATAAGATCGATAAGCCCCTCCGTGAAGGTTTCGGTGTGAATACCCAAGTCCCTTTTGTTCTTGAGATAAGGGAATACAGAGTTGGGAATCCTTCCCACACCTGTCTGAATAGTGGATTCGTTCTCGATCAGATCGGCGATAAGTTCACCAATGTCCTTGGCAATAGCAATATTGTCCGGAGGCTTCTGAATGAACTCCAAAAGAGGAACATTGTTTTCCACAAAGGCATCGATCTCGCTGACATGGAGGAAGCTGTTCCCCAAAGTCCGCGGCATGTTCAAATTCACTTCCGCTACCACATATTGGGCAATCTCGGCGGCAGTCTTGGTGATATCGACAGATATCCCCAGGCTTACATACCCGCTATCGTCGGGAGGTGAGACTGTAATGAGAGCCACATCGACGGGCATGCTCCCTCTTTGCATAAGCAGGGGGATCTCCGAGAGAAAAACGGGGGTATAGTCCGCCCTGCCCTCCTTGATGGCCGCACGTGTGTTAGAGCCAATGAACAGTGCGTTGTGACGAAAATTATCATCATACTTTATAGGAGGCGATACCGAGATCCAGAAAGTGGATGATCTCCGTGTCTGCGAGGTTCGGCGCAACGTCTAAGAGGGTTTTGACAAGGAGCTGGGGCTCTCCGCACGCAGAACCGATGAATACCCGCGCTCCCCTCCTTATCCGAGAGAGCGCGGTCTTCGCATCGGTGAGCCTTTCTTTATAGGTATCGCGCCAGTTGAGGATCATTTTGATTAAGACTTCCTTCTCCCAATTTAATGAGAACTTCCTTTAAGCTCAGTTTGAACACCGGGTAACCGACACGACATCACACCCTCAGGGATGAATAAAGATAGGTGGGAAAAAGATTCCGATGCCGGGCGGTGGAGGCGGTGCATAGACGACCGGCGGCGGGACATAAACGCGTTCCCGATAGCCATACGGTCCATAGTATCTATCCGCCCGATAGCCGTGGTTGCGGTCGTGGCCATACGCATGACCTCTTTGCTCATAACGGCGGTTGTCATGTTTTCCCATATCTTTATGGTTATCTTTGCCGAGGGCCGGCGCCACATTGACACTGCCGATCATGGCGGCTAGAACAAACCCCAGCATAACCTTGCCAACTATGGTTCTGAAATTCCATGTCCTTGATGTTTTCATAATGTCACTCCATTCTTGGATCGTTTCCCATCGCCTGTTTGGCGTCAATCTTAAATGCCATCCTATACCGATCATTTCCGCTTTTGTTTCCCATGTTTCCCTGTCTTGAATATGGTATCGGTAATCATCTTCTGTTCATCCGACAGGCTGTTGTAGAAGGCTTCAAATGGTGGGAGTAACTTCTTGAGTTGATCCAAATGGGCTTCAGTCATTTGGCTGTGCAATTTCATCTGCTCGACAGCATTCATCTTCTTGGCACTTTCAGCCTTGTTTTTTCGAAGAGTGTCCATGTCTTGTGCATTTTCCCGCATTACCTTGGTAAGATTATTCCATAAATCCTGCTGGTCGTCGGTGATCTTTAGAGTGGCTTGAAGTTGTTTGATCTGCGCCTCTGTGTACTCGACGGCAGTAGTTCTGGCAGCTGCAGACGATTTCTTTTTGCTTGATGCGGCAAAAGAAAGATTTGCACTGGCCAAAAAGATAGTGGATAAAAACGCCACCATCACAACAACGAGTGTAGCTGATAAAGCAACGCGATAAGCTTTTCGTTTCATGGTCTGTCTCCTTATTAAGTTTAATTATTTTTGCTTCCGGCGCCTGAATCACCAGGCCAGCCGGCAGCGATCATATATTCTTATGGGTTCCGGACTCGGACTACTCAATGATCATCCGGTTCCTTACGCCCTTCACACCGTTTATATCGTTGGTAAGTTTTTATCCCAATTCAGGTGGGTCATGAGTTTATAGCAATTTTTCCAACCATTAGTCCGGGTTCACGCATGATTTCAGTTTGCCATCGATGTAGAAAGAAATTTGGCCGTCTTGTTTACATTTATTTTTGCCTATGGTTGCCTCCGCGGAGAGCACGCAAGATTCTAAGTTACCGTTGGTATAAAAACTAACAGGGCCGTCATTCTTGCAGCGGATGTTATTTGCCACGTAATCATCCTTAAGTTGGCAGGCTTTCAATGATCCGTTGTTATAAAGTACAACATTTCCACCAGGATGACATATTGATTGGTCAACGGCATAAACATTAAAACAAGTGAATACCGCCGTTAATCCTAAACTCCACAGAAATGCCGTCATTATAATTTTCATAAAATATTTTTCCTTTAGCTCATGATCTTTAATCATCCAGATTCATTTTATGGATTATTGGGATCATAGAATGGGAGTAGCAAATAGTCTGCCAATAACCAAAGGAATTTCATAAGTTTGGATTCATCATTTAATAACGGAGGATTAGATTGATCGGAGAGACCAACGAAAGGGATAAAGTAATTGGGTTTGCCTCAATATTTGGTGGAACCTCAGTATATTGAGGGCTGTGATGAAGGACATGCCCATCATCACGGCACCTGAAGCGTTTTCATGAAACCTCAATCTGATTCGACATGACGTTATCTCCTTTTTTATTTCGGAATGTCATTACAATTACCCCCTTACAATGAGTATGGGGATTCGCTTGTCATTGTGGATAACGCCGTAGGAAACACTACCAAGGAATGTGGCAGATAAGGCGCTCTTTCCATGAGAACCCATAACAATAAGATTTGCCCTTGATCTCTTGGCCTCTTTGACAATCTCGTCCACGGGATGTCCCATCCTTATGGAAATCTTCGATTCAACGCTGCTTCTATCGCACAGTTTCTTTATTTCCCCGGCATACACTTCGGCAGCTTCTCTCAAATAATCATCAATAGGCTCTATTGCGTTCATTGCCGTCTCCGCTGCGGGAACCGGTTGGGAGATAAACGATCGCTGATCAATAACACTCAGGGCAATTATTGAGGCTTTCAACTGTTTTGCGAGGTCAACCGCATACTCGGCTGCTTTTTGAGCTGTTTTGGATCCGTCTACCGGCACAAGAATTTTTGAAATCATAAATCCTCCATCAATTATCAAGAATAGGGTATAAATTGATTCGTTTTGCCTCAATATCTGGCGGAACATAAGCATATTGAGGGGGATAATTTAAAGGGCGATGGAAAAGCTCCTACTTTTCGCTCAACACCTCATGCACTTTGACAGCCACATCCTTCATCGAGAATGGCTTTTGAATGAAGTTCACACCTTCGTCCAGCACACCCCGATTGGCAATAACATCAGCCGTATAGCCGGACATAAAAAGCCTTTTCATGCCTGGATAAAGTAATTGCAGCCGATTTGCCAGTTCTTGGCCGTTCATTTCGGGCATGACGACATCGGTAATGACAAGGTGTATCTCGTTCGCATGTTCCTCGGCCAGCCCAATAGCCTCGCTCGGCATGCTAGCCGCCAAGACCCGATAACCCATCTTTTCCAGCATCCTTTTGGCCATTTTAAGGATCGCAGGTTCGTCCTCCACCACCAAAATCGTCTCCCCGAGGCTTAGAGGGATTTCTTCTGCCCTTTCCTCACGGGAATCGACAGCTTGGTCCACATAACGGGAAAAGTAAATCCTAAAGGTCGTTCCTTTTCCCGGTTCGCTGTAGACGTTGATAAACCCGTTGTTCTGCTTGACGATGCCATACACTGTAGATAGCCTCAGGCCAGTTCCATGGCCCAGCTCTTTGTTGGTGAAAAACGGCTCGAAAATATGGTCGATGAGTTCCCTGTCCATGCCGCACCCATCATCGCTGACGGCCAGCAGCACGTACTCTCCGGCAATATACCCAACATGATGATTACAGTATGTCTCATCAAAGACGGCATTCCCCGTTTCAATACTGATCCTGCCGACGTCAGCAATGGCGTCCCTGGCGTTGACACACAGATTGGCCAGGACCTGACCGACTTGGACGGGGTCTATTTTTACCGGCCACAGGCCAACATGGGGTAGCCAAGCCAGCTCTATATCCTCGCCGATTAGTCGTCGAAGCATTTTGAGCACGCCCTCCACGTTCTGATTCAGGTCAATCACCTCGGGCATAATGGTCTGCTTACGGGCAAAGGCCAGCAATTGCCGGGTTATGTCCGTAGAGCGTATGGCAGCCTTGTAAATTTCCTCAAGGTCGGCATGCAACGGTTGGGCCGGATCCAACTTATTCATGGCCAGTTCAGTATAACCGATGATTACACTGAGCATATTGTTGAAATCATGGGCCACGCCGCCCGCCAGCAGCCCTACAGCCTCCATCTTCTGGGCTTGCACCAGCTGAGCTACCAGTTGGATATGTTCGGTGATGTCCCGTTTGACGGCCACATAGTTAACAATCCGGCCCGCAGGATCGCGAACCGGCGAAATTGTCATCTCCTCCGTGTAGTGCATCCCATCCTTACGCTTGTTGACGATGCGCCCCTCCCACATTTTGCCGCCGGTGATCGTATTCCAAAGATTGCGGTAAAATAGTTCGTCCTGTTTGCCACTCTTGAGGAAGCGCAAATTCCGGCCCATGACCTCCTCACGGGTGTATCCCGTCATCCTCTCAAAAGCCGGGTTCACATACCGGATGACCCCTTGGACATCGGTCATGACCATGGCCTCTGCGGCCTGTTCTATGGCCGCCATCAATTGCCTGCGCTCGGCATCGACTCGCTTGCGTTCGGTGATGTCACGGATATTGCACTGGATCACCTTGTTCTGGTCCACGAGATAAACATTGCTGACAAACTCCACAGCAATGGGCCTTCGATCGAGGGTTTCCAGCGGCAAATCATCGTAACGGATATATTCATTATCTTGCAGGGTTTTGAAGGCATCCTTGGACGTGGCAATGTCTTTGAATACACCAAGTTCCCAGATATATTGCCCGCAAATTGCATCGTAAGAATAACCGAGTAACTGCAACAGGAAAGGATTGACATCCACCACCTTGCCCGTATCGGCATCGAGAATCAAGATACCATCCTTGGCAGATTCAAAGAGCCGTCGGTAGCGTTTCTCCGAATCTTGCAAAGCTGCCTCATTCATATCCTTTTCCAGCAACTTTTCTTTCAAAAGCGCACTCCGCCGCCTCAGTTTGGTGTTGGAGAGACGAAGTGGGTTTTTCGGTATCTTTTCTGACATGAGGATGCTCCTTACAATTTTCTTACTGAATAATCGTACCAGGACCTTGTGTTAAACGCTTCTTTGACAATCTTGGCTGCCTCCTTAACCGCATATTGTGTTATGTTGAGGGTTAGATCATAATTGACCGGATCGGTCAGGTCGGCCTGGAAGTACTGCTTGACAAAGGCCCTGCGATCCTTCTCGGTCTTCGTGATTTGTTTCTTTGCAACTTCAGCCGTCACGCCATAAGTATTCATGACATTGTGGATTCTGATGTCCATGGGCGCTACAATGAGCAGGCGGAGGCAAATGTTATTAGGCAGAAGGTAACCGGAGCCCCTCCCAACGATGATGGCATGGCCGTGGGCCGCAATGGCACCGACAACCTTCGCCAGATGAGGTAGATAATCATCGGACCAGAGATGATGCTTTTCATCGAGAATGTGGATCCATTCATCAAGCATGGTGCGGTCCTGTTCGTCGAGGGTGGCGATTACTGCCTCGCTCACATGGGCGCTTTTGGCAACGGCTTCCACGATTTCGTGATCAAAAAGATCCATGTCCAAATCCTCGGACAGCTGCTTCGCCAATGCAAGTGCGCCACAACCCGGCAATCGAGAAAGGGTGATGACGGGACGGATGCGCTTTTTGTATTTTTCTTTCTTATTCAGCTCCCACTTTTTCACCTGAACTTCAATGTGCTGTAATATTGATGATTTCTGTGACTGGTTTGTATCCATAATGCCTCCTTTGTTTTATCGAGTCATATCTTGCCTGAGCACCTGCAAATTTTTAAATCAGGCCTATTCAGTCGTGACTTCCTTCTCTTCTTCGACCGCGCCAGGGCTTGATTGTTCGGGCTTAGCCCCTCCGGTTTCAACCCGTCTGGGCCACTTCCGGTGCTGAACGTAGGCATCGCGTATCGCCTCATAAGGATCCATGGCCGCCTCTTTAAGCGTCTCGTAATCGCCTATAGCAAGCGACGTACCATTCACCTCCTCATATCCCCTGACCCCCAGCCAGAGTTCCCAGGGCCGGATATAAGAAACGGGATACAGGAAATAATCACCGGCAATGGCAATGGAATCTCGCGCACTGGAAGGTCCCAGTATTGGCCATACAATATAGAAACCATGCCCAAGCCCATAAACACCCAGGGTCTGACCAAGGTCTACGTTTTGTTTCGGTAGATTCAACTCCTCGCTTGAGGCCGGATCCAGAAATCCGGCAAGACCCCAAATGCTATTAATGATGAAACGGCCAAGCTCTCGTCCGGTACATTTCAGGTCCACCTGGAGCAGGCAGCTGATGAAGCGGATCGGAAACCGAAGATTATAAAAAAAGTTCTGAACGCCGGCTCGTGCGATCTCCGGTACGATCATCCCATAACCTTGGGCGATGGGTTTGAGCGCCCAGAAGTAGAGCTTGTCGTTAAAATGATACATAGCCCTGTTGAAAGGCTCGATCGGGTCGTAAATGGTTAAAGCCGGTTCTTCATCACCATGGTAATCGCCCAACTTGTCATCCTGCCCCCCTGTCTCCTTGACATTCTGCTCGCCATATTGTTCATCTGTGCCGGTATAATCGCCCCACCGGTCATCCTGATTTCCTGCCGGCGCCTTAATATCCCCGGTCTTATCCTTCCCGAAGGCCGTTCCCACTTCCGGTTTAATGGGCGCGTCCGCAGATTTCTGATGGGCCGCCTCCGGTGTGGTATCGACAGGGGCATGTAACCCCGGAAGGGCTGAAGCGGATGGGTCCGCAATCGGCAGGCGTTCAGGACTGTGTGCACAGCCTACGGCCAGGAAAATGAATAAAAGTATCGGAAAAATGCATTTTTTCATAACACGGGCATAACCTTTATTCTTACATACGGTGAGTGCTGTACTAGTATCGTGTAACATATTTCTTTTGCACCAATGCAGGATGGATGAAGCGAATCGTATCCACCAATTGCCTTGGACCTATTGTGCCTTCACCTTTTTCCTCAGGGTGTCCAGCATCTGTTCCGGCGTATCCTTCGCCAGAATGTTGTTGAACTGAGTCCGGTAGTTCATGACCAGACTCACGTTCTCAATAACAACATCATAAACCTTCCACACCCCGCCGCTCATGATGACCCGATAGGAAATGGGAATTTTTTTTGACGCAGTGACGATGCTCGTATAGACTTCAGCCTGATTACCCGTGAGCATGGTTTCCTTGTCATAGGCAATCTTCTCGTTGGTATAGGCGAGGATTTTATCGATATATGCCTTTTCCAATACCTGTTCGTAAAGCTGGACAAATTCCTTACGCTGGGCGTTATTCAGCTTGTTCCAATTTTTTGCCAGGGTCCGTTTCGAAAGTTCGACTTCATCGAACATGCGTAAATAGATGGACCGAAGTTTTTCTTTCTTCGCCTCTTTGGCTGAAGCTGCTTTTAACGCCGGATCACGCAGTACGGAGAGTACCGCGTCAACATTTGTCTGAACAGTGTTGAGCGGCGCCCCGGCATAGGCGGGAAGCAATAATGCGAAAATCATTAAAACACCCAAAACCGCGAACTTTTTTTTCATAATGGATTCCTCCTGGTCCTGTTTTGTTTCTATGGTTTTTTTACTTCTCCAAAGGCATATTTGCCGACGATGTCAGCTATATCCAGCGGCGGCTGCGTCTCCGTGATAACGCCACCCGGGGGAAGCTGTGCACCTGCACCTCCCGGGTCTATGCTGACATGCATATCGCCGATCAATCCTGTCGAGAGTAAATAGACTTGTCCGGTTTTGTAGCAAATGACTTGTCCGCTTTTACTGTTCTTGAATGGAGGGTCATTTAAGAGCAGGAGGTGAGCGGCGGATGTTCGCTTTCCTCGTTCGTGGTTCTTGTCGTGGAGT
>CAZYDG010000077.1:0-65217 GCA_964645835.1 uncultured Syntrophaceae bacterium | reverse complement strand
AACTCCACGACAAGAACCACGAACGAGGAAAGCGAACATCCGCCGCTCACCTCCTGCTCTTAAATGACCCTCCATTCAAGAACAGTAAAAGCGGACAATTCATTTGCTACAAAACCGGACAAGTCTATTTACTCTCGACACCTTACCATTCTTATCTTGATAAGTGGCTTTGTTGAAAATAACATTATGCTTTGCTCCCAATCTATCGGCAGCAAGAGTTTCATAAATTTGGACACCTGGTTTGTTAAATAATTCGAGGTCTGCTCGGTAATAGATATCGGCAATATCTTTCGGCGCGACATCATATACGGTCTTCCCAAGCAACTGATCTCTGGGACCAAAGAATGGCTCACAAGCCTCGTTACATCCCAAATACACCCCTTTGGTATCCTTGAAAAATACGGGGATAGGAATGGTATCGATAAGCACTTGCAGAAATTTGAGCTGCTCTATCTGAACTTCTTCCGCCCGCTTGCGCTCGGTAATGTCGATGATCGACCCCTCGAGAATCCCGGTCTCCTGATAGAGTTTCAACGAGGTGATGCAGTTCCTCACTTCGCCTGCCTTGTTACGTAATCTGAACTCCAGTTCGTTGACGTAGCCCTGTACCTTGAGCTTTTTAACCATCTCTTCCCGCTCTTTTGGGTCATCCCAGACGATCTCAGACGGTTTGCCAATAAATTCTTCACGAGTCATGCCGAGCATGGAGAGATACTTGTCGTTCGCGTCCAGCACCTCCGATCCGTCTAGCCTTGTTCTGAATATGCCCACTTCGGCATTATTGAAGAGGTTCCAATATTTCTCCTCCCGCTCCCTCAAAGCATCCGCTGCCTGCTTGCGCTCGGTTATATCAATGATGATTCCTCTGAATCCCTCAACCTTGCCACTATTGCCATGTATTACGTTAGAGTATAAAAGCACATTAAGAAGTTCCCCATTCTTCTTTCTCAACATATATTCGTTACCATTGCCCATCCCTTCCGATTCAACCATTGCCATATTTTTAATGGCTTTTTCATGCTCCTCTTCGGGCAGTAACGCAAGAATGTTCATTCCTGCGTTAACTTCTTCTTCCATGTAACCAAAGAGATTAAGGGCCGCTTCATTGACAAACAGAATGTTGCCTGTCGCATCGATTTCAAAAATGGTCTGTGGCATCATTTCAGAAAGTTGCCTGAATCTCTGCTCGCTTTTGCGAAGTGAATTCTCAGTATACTTGCGGGCCGTGATATCACGGACAAAAACCAGATTAGCGTTCTTACCCTCAAACTGGATGCCTATTGCTGTAGTTTCGACCGAAACCCTCGATCCATCCATTCGCAGATACTCCTGTTCCATGGGAGGGACGGACTTCCCCGTCTCGCGCTGAAAGCTAATGCTATTATAAACTGCATCCCGATACTCTGGCGCTACACGTTCAATAGACTTTTGACCAAGAAGTTCATCAGGATGAGAGGCACCCAGGAGATTAAGCATCGCCGGGTTTAGGTAAACATAATTGCCATTGCTCTGCACAAAGATGGCTTCCGGTCCTGATTCTGTTAGAGTGCGAAAACGCTCCTCGCTTTCCCGCAGAGCATCATCCGCCCGTTCTCGTTCCAGCCGGTTGACCATCAATACTCCCAGCAAGGTGGTTACTATCGGATAGATCAATATTACTGGCAGGAAAATATTTGAAAGTACTTGCAGGGCTGTCTCCCAAGGCAAAGTAAGCATTAGGCCCAGCATGGCACTATGAATCACTATGCCGAAAAGGTAGAGCTCACGCCATGAGATATCTGTCAGGGACTGACCACGAAAATGCCGCCATGCAATTCCGATAACCCCTGATGTGATGATTACGGCAACGCCGGTCCATGTACCTGTTCCTCCCTGATAAAACCGAAGTGTTGCGGTTATCATCATGGCTACCGCGGCAGAAAATGGTCCGAAGAAGAGCCCGGATATGCCGATCAAAACAGAACGCAAATCAAATACAACTCCTGGCATGAATGTCCAGGGTGTCATCATGACGGTAATGCCGATGGTGCCTATTCCGAGACCAAGCAACACCTGCTGAAATAACGATTGCCCCGTCCGCCATCGGTTCGCGGCCATGTCAAATATGAAAGCTACTGTCAGCAACAGTGCGGCATTTTGAACCAGCCCGAGAAATAATGCATCATTCATATGGGAACTCCATGACGTCATTCAATTGCTGTATGCAGTTAAAAAAGGCTGATATGGAGAGAATAAAATGCCTTTTGAAATTTACCGGATGCAACCTGACATGTCAAATAGAAAGCGTGTCATTAGATAAGGAATACCGTTTGTAATGTTTCATGTGTGTCAATATATTGGCATACTTGAGGATGCAGCACTCGCAGCGAATATTCGAATATAATGAACCCGGAACTGTGAATGTTTCGACCCGAAATACTCAGGCAAGAATGATAAAATGGTCTATGGTTCCGAATATGGTGTCCATCTACGAGTCTGCACGTCCATGTGTTTCTTCGTATCAACAATAACCAAAAGAAAGAGAGCAAGGGCACTTGTTAATTATTGCCATAATATGGCATCCCGCTATGGCCCGGTAATCTCTGTGAACCGCCCGGTGCGGACCCGTATGCCGGGTGGTGTGGGGAGAGGAAGAGAAAAACTTCCGCTTACCCGATCACCTACCGTCAATGTATTTTTTAAATGCCTTATAATTCTGCGATTCAAAACCACAGCCAAGATAGAATCTGTGAGCTTTTTTCCTTTTGGCTGATGAAACAAGAGTTATATATCTACAGCTTCGTGATTTTGCGATCTTTTCCACTTCTTCCATAAGCATAGATCCAATGCCTTGCCCCTGTAGCTGTTTAGTTACAATCATATTTTCAACAATCATAAAGGGGATACATTTCCCAAAAAGATCGTGACAAACGATACATACTAAAGACCCAACCAATTGTCCGTTCTTCTTTGCACCCAAGAGACAGTAGTTATTGTCTTTGAGAATTACAGAAAGAATGTTCTGCATCCTTTGCATATCAGCTTTCTCATTGATCAACTCACTTTGCAGATAAGCTAACTGTGGTAAGTCTATCTCTTGAATTGCAGTTATTTCTATTCTGTTTCTATCTTCCATAATTCCATGTCTTTTGTTCGATGGTATTTCGCTTCATCACATTTTTCATTGCTCTAACGGCGTAGGCTTTATATTCCTTGATGACAAAGCTTGAGAAACCCCGGATTTCGATCTTGTCACCCTGTTTTATTTCCTTTGCCATTCAGTTAAATAGGATAAATATCATAGGCCAGATTCAGAAGAATGATCATAACACACATCATTCTTTAAGCGGTTTGAAAAGATATTCCAGTCCGTTGGTTTTTATTTCATAAACAGTTTTAAGCATTTCCCCCAACTCACCTTCCGGAAATCCTTTTTGGGACAACCATATTACATAGTGCTCCGGAAGATCCACAAGAAGACAACCTTCATATTTTCCGTAAGGCATTCTCGCTTTAGCCAGCTTCAAGAGGACATTTTTATCAGGATGCACGTATTCACGAGCGTCTTCATCTTCAGAGTTCATGGTGGATGGTGGCATGATTCCAGAGTAATATACTTCAATTGATCATTTTATGTATCTTGTTATTTGTTTTATTTCTTTCCTCGGGGTCTGAAGAGGAGATCCTGCCGCTTTTCCAATGCAGATCATCGCCAACGGTTCTTTCGTTTCTTCGATTCCAAGCGTCTGCTTCATTATATCCCTATCGAATAAGGTAAACCATAGAGATCCCAGGCCCAGTGCATGAGCAGCCAGAAGCATATTCTGAATGGCCGCTGCACAACCATGCTGGTAAATGGCTTCAGTTCCTTTCAGATATTTATGCGCTCCAATCTTTTCCGGATCACCAACAACGGCGATAATCACCGGAGCCTCCATTATAAATCCCGCCTGATATTTATCAACCCATTTCCATCCGCTCCGGTCATAAATCTTCTTTTTGCAGATCATTGATTCAAAATGGATCTTATCCTTGATTTCCTTGTTAGTGATGACGATGAATTCCCATGGTTGATTATTGGCTGCTGATGGAGCCCACGTTGCAGATTCAAGGATCTTTTCGATTAAGTCGCTGCTAATTGGCTCGGCGAGAAAATTTCTGCAACTCCTTCTGTTCTTGATCGCTTTCAATACGTCCATGTCAGTCCTCTTTTTATTTAGAAACGACGATTCATCGAGTATTTCATGATATTCGTTAAAGCTTCAATGTGAGATTATCTTCCCGTAAAGTGAGCTTCTCTTTTCTCAAAAAACGCTGTGAGACCCTCTTTATAATCATCTGTTTTCGCAGCTTTAATCATTCCTGATCGCTCAAGTTCAAGTTGCCGTTCCAGAAGTCCAAGCATGGCATTATTGAGATTATCCTTGGAAATAGCAAATGCCTTTGTTGGACCGTTTGCCAGTTTTTCTGCTAATGCCTGAGTTACCCTCTTCAGATCAGTGTCATCAACGACTTGGTTAACCAGACCAATTTCCATAGCCTGTTTGGCGCTGAGAATAGGATCTATAAGGACCAGCTCCGTAGCTTTCCCTAAACCAATGAGCATCGGAACCATTAGTGTCCATGCTCCATCAGGAACAAGACTGACGCTTGTGTATCCTTGTCTGAATATTGCGGAAGATGCCGCTATCCGAATATCACAAGCTGCGGCAAGTGTAAAACCACCGCCACCTAGAGCACCATTGATGGAAGCGATAACTGGTTTTGGTGTGGAACGAATACCATGTATAATTGTATTGAAAACTCGTACAAGTTTCCGGACTACCTCTGATGGATTGTTACTATCCAAATGTTCTTTAAATAACCGAAGATCACCACCGGAGCAAAAAGCTTTACCCTCTCCCGTCAAGACAACAGCTCTGATTTCTTCATCATCTTGGCAGATCTCCAACGCACTAACCAGTTCGTTCCCAAGAGGGAAGTCCAAAGCATTAAAATATTTAGGACGATTCAATCTAATTGTCGCGATGTTATTGTCCTTCTCAAAGATAATATTTTCAAATTCCATATAGCCCCCTCCTTCCTATCTCCGTATTTCAGCGTATCTATAGTTCCCTTTGAAGATCGGATCGATGATTTCTATTGCTTATTTCTCAGTAAGATTTTCCTTAGCGGCCAGAGCTTCGACAAGATCCGATTTGGTCATGTAAGGTTGCTCCTAAACCATTTTGATTGACAAGTCATATGACTTAAGACCCTTTGAGCATATCCCGTATTTCATCCTTCAGAGCCATTTTGCTGACCTTTCCGCTCGCTAGAAGGGGTAGGATAGGCCTGATGAAGAACTTCTTCGGCACTTTGAAATTAGCCAGTTTTGATCGGCAGATATCCCTCAATTCCTCCTCACTTACGTCCATTCCCGGCTTAGGCATAACAAAGGCCCAGCCAACTTCCTGGTAAATGTCATCGGGCACACCCATAACAGCGGAGAACAAGACGTTTGGGTGAGTTTCGAGAACCTCCTCGACCTCACGGGGATAGACGTTTTCACCTCCTGTCTTGAACATTTCAGATTTGCGACCCGTAATGGTGATGTAGCCACGGGCATCCTTGTAAGCCAGATCGGATGTATAATACCAACCGTCCTGGTCGAGAACCTCAGCCGTGGCCTCGGGGTTATTCAGATACTCCTTGAACATGAAAGGTCCCCGAACGGCGATTTCTCCGATCTGGCCTTCGGGTAACTCCCGGCGGCTGTCATCGACAATCCTCAGTTCAAAAGGCGGAGCGATTTTACCCGCTGTCTTCAACAACGTGTCCGGATCATCCCCCGCTTCCGTATAGGTGACAAATCCGCAAACCTCCGTGCTGCCATATCCAGTGATCATCATGGAGCCTGTATTGGCGCATATTCCACTCAGAACGTCAACCATGATCCTTGGAGCCGCTGCACCGGCCCAGGCCATGACCCTGACATGCTTGAAATCGGTTGTAAAAAATTCGGGCTGCTTCATCTGAAGAAGAAACATAACCGGAACCTGACCGAACAGATTGATCTTTTCCGCTTCGATCGTCTTTAATGCACCAACGGGGTCGAACTGCTCCATGAAAACGAGACATCCACCGGACATAACGGCAGCGAAACCGATTTCCACATCGGCTGCCACATGGTTGATGGGAAAATGGAGAAGGCAACGTGTGTTCTCACTGATATAGAATTTATTCACTTCGACCTTGATGTTCTCGACAATACTACGGTGCGTATGCACGACACCCTTGGGTTTTCCCGTGGACCCTGACGTATACATGAGAAGAGCATTATCATCGGGACGGACCTCCTCGGAACGTTTTACGAGGGTAGCGTCAAACTCCGGCCGTGGTCTGGCGATAAATTCCATGAAATTGTCCGTTCCTTCTATGGGATTCCCAATAACAAGGATTTTCTTGATAAATGAGAATTCCTGCTTCAGGGCCGTGATGGTTTCTCCCAGATCGTTGCCGAGGAAGGTTCGGACGGCGATAAGGACTGCAGGACGTGAATCACCGATCTGGTAACGAAGTTCATCAAGGGTAAACTTGGGGTTCAGGCCCAGCCACATGGCCCCTATCTTGCCCGCTGCCATGTAGGTGAGGAGAAATTCATTGCGCGCTGCTGACAGGAGAGCGATCCGATCGCCTTTGGCCACGCCGATATCTAGATAGGCCTTGGAGATCAAATCCATGTTCAGCTTGAAATCGCCCCAGGTCAGTCGTTCATCTCCGAAAGCCAGCGCTTCCGCTGACGGTTTATCCTGCGCCCACTTTTCCACATAATGCCATGTCAGATTCAAATTCTGCCAACCCATGATGATCCTCCTTATTTTTTGAGGGTTACAACACCGTCGCTGATGGCCTTCTTTCCGTCCTTGTTCAGAATGGTAAAAAAAAGATTCTTGCCTATATTCTCCTGTTTACGCCCCAGAAGTTGCACACGAATGTCCCCTGGTGGAATAACCATACCTGTGAAACGACAGGATATGGTCTGTACGAGATCTGGGTCGCCTGCGGCTTCTCTGTTAATCACTTCTCGCACACCCAGGGCCAAGGTCGCCGTCCCTTGATAGATAATATCGGGGAGGCCTACCTGGTGGGCGAATTGCACCGATGTATGAATGGGGAAATAAATGTTCGAACACCCATCGTAGATGAATGGCGCTGTCCGTTCAATGGGAATAACCGATTCCCATAGAAGTTGCTCCGATCCGGGAAAAGAAGGCAAGACGGGCAGATTCTCTTCTCCTGCACCAGCATCGATGCAACGGACGCCTCGCATCATGCCTCCAATGTGCTCCGTAAAGACAAGATTACCTGCCTGATCGCAGGCATCATAGCGTAGGACCATCAATGAGCCTGCCTTGTGGGGAAGGATGGCTGCCAATCGGCCCTGAATGGTAAGATTGTCGGATGGACGTATAAGACGGTGAATCTGGAGATGCTCCATGTAATGAACCTGTGTGGCGATGATTTCGATGGGGAATTCCGGGGCTTCGATAAAATCCCCTATATGTTCGGATATGGGCCATGTCACTGCTACGCAGAACATGGGCGGGGCAACCAACCCACCTGGGTGCTCGTCATCGATATAGCGGGAATTGGCGTCGCCGAGGGCCGCAGCATAATTTGTCGTCTGTCTCCATGTGATCCGGGCCTCCAGAGGTTTAAGTAGGGCACCTACGAAGCGGGAACTTATTTCCATTGCCTCTCTCCTGAAATTTTAATAAGGACATGCTTCTTCATGCCCATCCACAACGACTTGAGGATACTTTCGGATTCTCTGGACATCATAACCCTGCTTAGTAATGTCTCCCATGATTTTCTTGTATATTCCTTCATCCAGTCGAGGTTTCCGTGAAAGAATCCAGAGATAGTCTCTTGAAGGATGTCCAACTACGGCATATTGATATTCTTTCTCATCCAGGCCAATAATCACATAATCTCCATTGAAGGGCCAGAAAAACTGAACTTTCAACCAGGCATTTGAACTTTTATCTATTATCCATGCTTTTCCTTCGATAGAGGATACTTCTCCATCGAGGTTCTTCTTCCTGCATTTGTTGACAACCTTAATATATCCATCATCTCTTAATGAATATTCAGCAGTAGAAGCAACGCAGTCCTTCTGGAAAGAATGATCAATTCTGGCAATTTCATACCAAAGCCCTGAATAGCGGTTGATGTCTACTTTAGGAACATTTGATAATGGAGGGTATTTGTTTTCATCTATGCAGCTGGCAAGAGACACCACTAATGTTAAAATCAGAATCAGCCGGATAATCGTTTTGACGGTCATCTTAATCCTGAAGTATGTTTTCATTTTTTTCTCTTTTCCATAAGTTCTTGGCGATCACTATCGAGACATCGTCAATAGCCAACCTTCCTTTTGGTATCCAGCTTCCATTCGGTTTTAAGAAGCTCAGACAAGGGGAATGACCTCTCATCAATCAAACTGCCACATGTATAGCAGATCTGGCTACCTTGTTCATCAAGAGCTTCTACTAGCGTCAATTGCTCGTAAAATCCCTCTCAACAACACTCTGCATTTCTGAAATTGGGACCTTTCTGCATTTAATCAGCAAGCGTAAATATCGTTCTTCATTAAAAATCTTATCTTTTTTAAAAGCATCAAAGATCACATGAATCAGGATCATGATGATCACATGAATTGCCTCATGTCTGGTATGGCCCATTTTTTCTATGGATTCGCAAAGCATGGCCGCTTCAATGGGAGATTCTAAAGTAATTTGATCTTCGGCCATCTGGTGAAGACTGATATGGAGAAAAGGATTAAATCCCTCATTCAATTCATATTCGCTTCCATCAAGTACATCATTATTTTCAAAATGTTCATGGTATTCCTGGTGATCCAGAAGAATGTGCCATAGTTTGAGCTCTTCCTGGCCCAATTCGGCTGTCTGCCCCTCCTTGATCATGCCCCATATCTTGTTAACCGATTTTCTAAAACTCTGCCGTTTAAGCTTTTCAAATGTTTTGGTGAAACTGTCAGCCATTTTTATTCCCCAAATATGCTTATTGTCTCTCAATAATTTCTTTAATATTCCCATTCGGTGCAATGGAAATGTGAAGCTGTAGCTATCTCCAATTAACTTAGATATTTATTGACTTATGCCATGAACATTTATGTAACCTTCTGTTCCTTGTCTTTTAGCAGGAGAAATGTTGCGGAGACACGGCAGATATTTTCTCCCTTATCATTAGTTACAAGACAATCACCAATAACCAGACTGCTGCCCTTTTTAAAAACACTAGCTGTAGCAATAAGTTCTCCTGAACGTACCGCTGACAGAAAGTTACTTTTGAGTTCTATCGTGGTCAATCCTTCGTTAGAATTTAATGTAGTAACCATGGCATGGGCAATGGCTTCATCTGCTAGCGCAACGATCAGGCCACCCTGCATTTTTCCTGCGGCCTGTAAATATTCAGGACGAACAGGCATACGGAATTGAGCATAGCCCTTCTTAAATTCGATAGGCTCTATTCCTATGAATTCCATGAAAGGATTTATACCCTTTCGCCCTGCTTTAATATTTTCAAGATATTTACTAAAGTTAGGCATAATCGCTCCCATTAAATATTGTTAGATTGAGATTTTATTCCCCTCCATATACGTCTGAATGTTCCTTATGATCCATCTAGTTCTTTATATAGACCTTTGCAAGGTCTTTGTTCCTGATGATCAAGAGGTTTTCAGCGTTTTATCTTCAGCTGCCTTTGTAAAATTGAAGCTGCCAGTGATCACCGTTTCCTTGTCAATGATCATGATCTTGTTATGAGCAATGGCATGTTGAGCATCAATGAAGGTTGAAACACCCATATGAGCTGTAAAATCACCCGCACTGTATTTGGCTGAACGATTTGATTTGTCCAGGGTGATTTCAATATGAAGCCCTCTTGCTTGGCTTTGACAATGGCAGCAGCTATCTCTTTTGAGGTAAATGAATATGCTTGGACCAACTCGTTTTGCTTCTTGCGAGTAAGACTTTTGAATCGGAGGAGGAGCCATTCTTTTGTTTTGATCGGTTTCAGAAAATCTATGATCTTGCGGATGCTGTCTTTAAGAAACAGCCGATAGGCTTTTATAAGTTCTGCGTCCATTATAGATGATCCATGTTATGAAGGATTATATCTCTATATTAGTTAATTTCCCCTGAATAATATCCTGAATTATATGGAAATGTCACTGAGTATATATTGAAGTCAGTGAAGGAAGCCTATGCGCCTGCGTAGCAGCTTTGAACCTGTAATGTTCAGGCGTGAGGACAGAAAAATGGAACTTGCGGGTTATCGTTTACATCTACAAAGGGTTAAAAATTTGAATGAAAGAATTCAATGGAATGCCATTCGTACTGATGGATATGCCGTCATCTATTTTCTCGCCAATTCACCCCTAATGGCCATTTCCATAGGGAAATCAGTCCTTGCCGGTGATTGTCCCGGTTATTTTCAGGCCGTGATGGATATGGCTGCGGTTTCAGAGTTGCTAAGTATCTTGTCGATGTCGAGCAGAATCTTGACCGGGCTCTCTTCTCAGCCATCCTTTTCTACTGAAATTATCTGGCTTGTCATATTAACAGCCGTAGTCACAGGCATGGCATCTTTGATCTCTGCATATTACTTCCTGTCGAAAAGCTTCGATTTCCAAACCGAGAGGGAAATTACCCATACAGCGACAGTTGTCCAGCACACCATAAAGGATTCTCTGGCTAGAATGAAGAACAATGCCATTTCTTTTTCTACACGGCTAGATCTGGCAGAGGCTGCTGAAGAAAGGATGGTGAATACATGCGGAATATTTTCACTAAAGGTTTTTAGAATTCTACCGAAAGAAAATGTGGAAGTGTTTGAAAAGCCAGGAGCAGTACTACATATGACGATTTCAGCGAATCAGGCGGATAATGTCATCGAGTCATATTGGCAATGGCATATCGAGGAGGGACAAATGTTTCAGGTTGCGTCATATGAGACATTCCAGAGTGGTCAAATAATTTTCGAAGAAGGGTCCAATGGCGACTGGGCCTATGTAGTGGATGAGGACGAAGTCGAAATCTCCAAAAAAATGCATGATCATAAAATAATCGTCGAAATCCTGAAGAAGGGTGGCATCTTTGGCGAGTTGGCCTATATCGATAAGACACCCAGGTCTGCAACAGCCACTGCGAAAGGAACGGTGGTGATTGGCATCCTTGATCGCGAATTCTTTGACTCTGAATTCAACAAGCTCTCTGCCGACTTTCAGAAAGTATTTAAAACGATAGCCTACCGACTCAGAAAAAGCACCCAAAAGTATGTGACGGGTCAAAAATGGGAAAAATAATTAGTTAGGCACATAGCCCATAACACCATGGCCTTTTTTAAGACATTTCAACAGAGGAAAATACGTCTATTAAGTGTCGCTGTTGTGGTCGCAGTGATCGGCATGGCGATTTTATTTGCCTGTTCACCGGGCAGTAGCGGTAACAACACATCAAGCATTCGAAGGCAAACGGCGGAATCGGGCCTTGAAACGTTGAGAAGCATGGCGGAGAGCTCTGATTATCTTTTTTTTGGATATGAGTCTCCAAGCGATGTCGGCAAGGAAGAGCTTGGTGAACCGATCACGGTCAAAACAATCGACATCGAAACACTTTTAACAAGTGACGTCCCCAATGACGCCATGATCATCGAAAAAAATGAATATGTCTTTCCCGTGATGGTGAGGTCCAAGCCCATCGGCGCCGTCCAGATCATGCTTAAAGACGATACATGGGAGTACGTGGCCATCGGATCGAAGTCTGATGTTGAAAAGGCCCTGAATATCATTTCGGCAAATGCCCTCGCCATCGAAGATATTTACCTGCTCAATCTGGAGGAGGTCGAGATGGCCTTCATGGGCTATAAAAGTAACGGCCGCCAGATTCTGATCCCCCTCTACAAAAGCGCCGCAGCTCCTTTTGTCCCAGGAGTGAAGTATGCATTCAAGGATATCGCCCTTTTCATCAAAAACTCGGTCATTTCGGCCAAAGCGTCATACGCCGACATGGCGCCGCCCGTTTTGAATGATAAGGATACTGCCAAAGATTCGGCTGTCACCGCGTTGTCCCGTTCTCCTTCCTCATCGAGCCGGACGGTCGCAGGCAGCGCCAAAACACATAAAGAATTGGATATCCCGTTATTCCCGCAAGAACAGGATGAGTGGTGTTGGGCGGCAACTGGAACGATGACCATGATCTTTGCGGGAGGTGATCAAGGGAGCATTACGCAGTGCGCACAAGCGAACGACGCTTTTGGGCAATCCGGATGCTGCATGGATGGAGGCACGTCACAGTGCAATAAACCCTATCGCCCATCGTATGAAAAGTGGGGGTTTAGGGCAGAGAAAGTCTACAATGCCGGCGGCGCCGCTCTTTCATGGACGGAGTTGAAGGGTTATATCGATAGCGGCAAGCCGGTTGCCTTTTTATGGAAATGGAGACACGGGGGCGGACATTATATGGTTGCGGTGGGATATTATGAGGATACGACGACATACCCTACCATTATGATGGTCCTCATCAATAACCCGTGGCCGCCGGACGTGGGTAAACGGGAAGCCATAACATATGCAAAATGGGTGGGAGGCACCCGTTACAACAATCTACAGACGTGCTACTTCTACAACATCGTAAAAAATTAAGCATTACAGAGTCATAGCTTCTGAGAATATCAGATGCATTGCCAAGCTTCTTCTTCATGAATAAATGCGTTTGGATACCCGTACATTACGACCCGAACTGTTCATGTGAAATGAAAGAAAAGTCAGTGTTATCGGTTATCTCTGTCATCTACAACTAGTCAGCAGGAATCATTCATCAATACTGAGCATTACGGATCGAAAGAGAGTAGCACCATGTTATGCACGGCCACACGCATCACCTAGACCAACTCCCAGTTTCTCAAGCAAAGACAGGAGCAGTTCAATATCTCCCTTGGAAACAACGAGACGCTGACCGGGTTTGTAGGTGAAGTCACCGGATTTGTCGATATAGCGCTGATCGATAATTCCTTCATTATGCGCCAGGATATGCCTTTTTTGATAGAGAATTTTCAGACCGTTCAACTCGTTCGCTGTCAGCCAGGAGTCGAAGCCTATTCCGATGGCGGAACGCCAGAGCTCACTTCCTTCATCTATCCTCTGGAACACATTGAAAGGCGCTTTTCTGTGTGGCTCATATAGCCCTTCGCAGTATTTTTGGAACGCGGTTACACCATCAGAAAGACACGTTTCGCGTAAGGACCGACAGGTTAATTCCGCTTCGTCTTTTCCATACGCATCCGAGAGAGCCTGCCGAACAATCTCTTCGCTGTCTTTTTTCACGCTAATTTTCCTTAAGGAGTCCTGATACGTGCGAACAACAGAGTTCGCCCCACACGCCGGACAAAAGTACGCGCTACCGATCACCGAAAAGCGCGCCGAACAGCTATCGCAATGAATTTCCCGCTGCATTACGTCAGCCGCCTTGGCTGGCAATGTGTACGTGCGTTGCGTGCCGCCTTTTACCTCCATCGACATCGAAATGAAGCTGTTGCGATGTTGGCTGCGATTAAACGTCTGCGCACCGGACCTAAGTGCGTTGCTGATTTCGCCTTTGACGACCGTCAACGCCTCCGATTTGGCGTGCTCCACTTGCGCAATTGTGAACCACTGGTCTGCGGCTGCCTCATGTCCGCACATTGGGCACCAAACTGCTTTGTCCTTGAAGGTGGTATTTGACCAGTCTTCTTTGTTTACCTTAAACAGGAACCCGCATTGATTAGAGGGGCACTGCTTATCGATATAGCCCTTCTCGTCCGCCTCAATTGGAATCGAAACCTGCCTGCCGTTCAGGCTTTGAAGTTGCTTGATGAGATCTCCAAACATTGCTGATTACCTATTTTGGCGCATAACAATGAGGTCACCGGGAGGCAGGCGCCGTTTTCTGCCGGTCCGGTGCACCGTCTTGGGCTATGTTTTTTTCCTTCCACTGTGTCGAACGCCAATTTTCGCTAAACCCTTATCCAGCAAAATCAGTTGTTCGAGTTCCAAATAACGAGGACAAATCGAACCAATGATTCGGTTCTGATGATCAATGCTCTGAGTTGCTCGTCTGTTAGGCCAACTGACAACTCATGCGTTCCACGCTGAAGCATCTGAATCAATTCAAGATGAGCAGAGACATCTTTGCTCACAAATTTCGTAAAAGGGGCGTGATTCAGCCCGCGGCATATGAATTGTAAACGGGCATGCCGAGTAGGGCGACCATCCTTGAAAAACGATGGATCAACGGCCCATGAGCGGACATCGTTGCCAGGAGCTGTTTGGTGCAAAACATGTGTAACTAATTCCCGCAACGAGACCATTATGTGACGTGAACGGTCAGGATTGTGCGATCTTAGGCCTTCCTTTGCCCCTCGCCAAAGCGGAATCAAGTCCGCATCGAGCATGGTTAGCAACTCATCCAGCGAAACCTCAATGTCTTCAATGACCAGAGCACGACTCGACTCACTGTCTTTCGAGAACTGCTTCTGATCATTTCCGGAGATGGTTGACAAGAGGTTTGTGCCGGTTATGATTTCAATTGGTGGCAGTTTCGAGATAAAGGGAGGGAAGGACGCCATCTTGTATTCAGCCCCTTCAAAGGACCGGAAGAGATAGTCATAGTCTTTAAGTAGCAACGCAAACGAGGATGCAGCCGTTGACGCCCTTTCCGCGGACATACCAACTTTAAGTCCAATTTCATCCCAATCGAGGCGTCTCAGGTTTTCTTGAGCGATTAGGGACAGCTCTGCGATATCACTGTGGTGGCCCAACAATGCAAGGCGATACGCCTCGGATTCACCAGAAAGGCTCCGGTACATGTCCAAGTCCGCCTGCCAATATTTACTGGCGCCGATAGCTTCCTTCGCCATATACGCAAGCGCTTCATGATCCTTCATAAAGTTCGAGACAATGGAGGTCGAATCCAGAACCCCCAGCATATGTTTTGAGATAGACGTAGTTTCTTTGTATCTTTCCATCTCTCTTTGGGCCAGTTCAGATAGGCTCCGGTATCTCTGCTCCAGCTCTGGCACAGGGCTGCACTCAAGCCTCGCCCTTTCCAAAGCCAACCGCTCGATGTCACTAAACGCAGACCCGTATAGCTGCTCATAATCTTTGTAAGGAGCCACATGTCTTTGGAGATCTTCCAGCATTTTGCGAACGGTGTCATCGTAGTTCATTTCATCGCCCTACGGTTGTATTTGTCACCTCGTAGCCCAGCAATTAATATACTTGGTTGGTATTTCTCGATATTTATTTGAATCCTACTCTATCTCAGGCAGAATTAAAAGAAGAAAATCATCATAAAATCAACTATGATGGAATCGTGACACTTGGCTTTTAGTCCTTATTATTAGGATATGCCAAGTTGGTATATCCTAATAAATTTGTCCGCTATTAACAAAATCGGCATTAATGAATACCATTCGAAAAGTGCATATCCTCGAAAAATACTGCACACTCACTTACAGGAAGACACAAACGGCCTCACAGTTCAAGAAATCGTGCCATCAACAGAGCATGTTTCAACCCGTAATCATTGATCCGGAGCAATCAATCTGTCCGCTGTGTATTTTAAACAAAGATTACTGGACATGGTATGTTGTCAATGAAAGTAATGATCTAGAATCGTCTTTACACCTGTAGTAAAAAAAACTTCGTCCAGCGACACTTAACTTTTAGAAACCTCATCTACTCCTGGAGCCGCAACCGCTGTTTCAACAACGTAAATCTCTTCTTTGTCTTATTATTTTTCACGGCAATCGCCATTGCCTTTCTTGTTCCCACAATCACGACCAGTTTTTTACCTCTGGTAACGCCAGTGTAAAGCAGGTTTCTCTGCAGCAACACATAATGCTGGGTCAGAATCGGGATAACAACCACCGGATATTCTGAGCCTTGGGATTTATGGATAGAAACCGCATAGGCATGGACAATTTCATCCAGGTCTGAATAGTCGTAAATAATCTCCCGATCATCAATGATCACCCTGACTTCCTTTGCCACTTCATCAATAGCGGCAATCCGGCCTATATCGCCATTATAGACCTCTTTGTCATAATTGTTCACGATCTGCATCACTTTGTCATTGACCCTGAAGATTTTTCCACCGCGAGTAACCCCTTCGTCTCCAGAGTTCAATGCTTTTTGAAGTTCTATGTTCAGATTACCGGCGCCTATGGTTCCCCTGTGCATCGGAGTAAGAACCTGGATGTCATTGACGGAATCAAATCCAAATCGTTTAGGAATCCTTAATCTGACAAGATTGATGATCATTTCCAATGCCTTTTCCGGATCTTCCTGCTCAATGAAATAGAAATCGTCGACCTTATCCTGATTGGACTTGAGGTTCGGAACGATGCCTTCATTGATCTTATGGGCATTGACAATGATGGAACTTTCCTTGGCTTGGCGGAAAATCTCATTTAACTGGACCACAGGAGCAATACCGGAATCAATGATATCCCTGAGGACATTGCCGGCACCGACTGAGGGAAGCTGATTCACATCGCCCACCATGATAAATGTGGCATTGATAGGGATTGCCTTTAAAAGATTATGCATGAGCAGGGTATCAATCATTGATGCCTCATCAATAATCAAGAGATCACAATCCAGAGGGGATTCTTCATTCTTCTGAAAGCCACCTTTACGCATATTATATTCAAGCATCCGGTGAATGGTCTTTGCTTCATGCCCAGTGGCCTCACTCATACGCTTAGCGGCTCTTCCTGTAGGAGCAGCCAACAAGATTTTGGCTTTAATGGCTGAAAATATTTTCAGGATGGCATTAATAATGGTCGTTTTCCCTGTCCCTGGACCGCCGGTAATGATCATGACCTTATTTTCTGCGGCACACTGGACAGCTTCAATTTGCTTATTGGCAAGGGTGATGGAAAGTTTCTCCTGAACCCATTGAATGGCCTTTTCCGAATCTATCTTTCTTATGGCTTGGGGAGCATTCACGAGCGTCCTAAGGCGAATGGCAAGATTCTTTTCTGCAACATGATATCCGGCCAGGTAGACTGCTCTATTGTTCTCCTGGAATTCTGCAGGATCATTGTTGAGTTCCTCAATGACGATCTGTTTGTCCAAGAAAACGGTTCCTATTGCCTTGACAATGACCTCCCGATCAATCTCCAGCATCTCTTTGCATTTTCCTATAAGGGGTTCATAGGGGTAATAGACATGTCCTTCATCCGTAAGTTCATGGAGGACATAGAGGATGCCTGCTGATGCTCTCAATTCTGAATCTTTGGCAAAGCCCAATTTTCCTGCAATCTTGTCAGCGATAATAAATCCTATGCCGAAGATATCCGTAGCCAGACGATAGGGATTTTCCTTGACGATCTCAATGGCATCATTGCCGTATTGCTTGTAAATCTTTGCCGCATATCCTGAACTGACACCATGGGATTGAAGAAAGATCATTACAGCACGGATTTCCTTCTGCTCTTCCCATGCTTTTCTGATCATGCCGATACGCTTTTGACCAATACCCTCTACATCGACAAGCTTTTCGATCTCCATCTCAATAACATCAAGAGTTTTTTCTTTGAATTTTTTAACAATACGCTTGGCCATGACCAGGCCAATTCCCTTAATCAGCCCTGACCCCAGATATTTTTCAATTCCATGGACACTGGCGGGAGTTGTTGTCTGGCAGAAGACAATCTTGAATTGCTCGCCATATTTGGGGTCGTTTGTCCACTCACCCTTCATTTTGATGATTTCACCAGGTGTGGGATTGACAATACTTCCGACGATCGTCACAAGCTCTCGCCTGCCATAGACCTTGATCTTGGCGACTGTATAGCCAGTTTCCTCACTGGTAAAGGTGATTCGTTCAATTTGACCTTGAAGGTCTGTAAGGTTACTCGATGTCATCGATCTGAAAAATGATCATTGACGCATGGTTAAAGTTATTATGGGTAGCGGTAAGATCTTCATCAGATAGTTCTTTCCCAATAGCATTTTCATTTTATTGCAATTACAATATGCATTTGAAGTTGTTGTTTTGTGTTGAGTATAGCATAGATTGAAATCAGGATAAGGTAAAGAAGAAACAAATCTTCTTCATCCCAATAGAAGGAATGGGGAAGTAAGGGGGAACGAAGGGGACGCTTTACTTTTTCGAAACATCCGGCTATTTTTATACCAATCAATATTACCGCTGGCTTAACCCGAAAGGAATTTAAAAGAGTTCTAAAATGGATGATTGACATAAAGGAATCCAGATATGTCCCGAGATAAAATCCCCGTCACACAGGCGCTGCTGACCCTGAAGAAAAATAATGTGGTTTTTACGATTCGCCTCTACACGTATGTTGAACACGGAGGTACCCGCGTGTCGGCAAAGGCGCTTGGGGTTGATGAACATGAAGTAATCAAAACACTGGTCATGGAAGACGAACAGAAGGCGCCTCTGATTATCCTGATGCACGGCGATCGGGAAGTCTCTACAAAAAACCTGGCAAGGCTTCTCGGGGTAAAAACCATTCATCCCTGTGATCCGAAAATCGCTGAGAAACACACCGGCTATAAAGTGGGAGGGACTTCCCCTTTCGGTACGAAAAAGACCATACCCATCTATATGGAAGAAACCATCGCCGGCCTATCCAGGATCCTTATTAATGCAGGCAGCCGGGGGCTCCTGGCGGAAATGTCGCCGTCCGAACTGATCCGTGTGCTGCATCCCGTATCCGTCAAAGTAGGCGTCGATTCCCGATGTTCCGCATAATATCAATGTTGCCGCTACCCATTCTGAAAATATCAGATCAAAGAGGGAGGTACAAAAGATGAGGTTGCAGGGATTTTATTCCAATCTGGTTAAACATTGTCGAGATGGAGAATCAGATGAAGTGTAGATGTGAATGGTGTGGTAGCGATCAGCTTTATATCGCTTACCACGATGACGAGTGGGGTGTCCCTGTGCGTGACGATCACCGCTTATTCGAGAAGCTTGTTCTTGAAGGAGCACAGGCAGGACTAAGCTGGTTGACGATCCTCAGAAAACGAGAGAACTACCGGCGGGCATTTCAAGGCTTCGATCCTGAAAGGGTTGCCGCCTATACAGATGTCGACATTCAACGGCTGATGCAGGACACAGGTATTGTACGAAATCGCTTAAAAATAGAATCGGCCATTCATAACTCAAAAAAGGTATTAGACATAATAAGGACAACCGGATCGTTTAGTTCATTCCTTTGGAACTATGTGGACAACGTTCCCCGACAGAATGCCTGGACTTCAATTAGCGAACTGCCGACACGAACAGAGCAGTCGGACATGATGAGCAGAGACTTAAAGAAACTCGGATTTAAATTCGTCGGCTCGACTATTTGCTATTCCCTCATGCAGTCGGTTGGGATGGTGAATGATCACGTTGTTGGCTGTTTCAGATATGATGAAGTTAAAGAAATGGCACAATCAGGATAGCTTTTTCTTTCCAGGAATCTCAAGTCATGCTGATGATCGTTTCTTCCCACCATAAGAGATATACCTATAACCCCAAGCATGCAAAGCTTACCAATCATTCCGTCTGATGCCCATCTGCGATTCATCTTCCATCCGATTGTTTAAAAACCAGTCCTGTTTTATATTACAGTCGAAAGAAGGAAATAACCCAGGGAGGTTCAGAAATGATAAACGCAAGATATGAAAGAATCGAATTCAATCCGCAAAAAGACCTCTTGGGAAGGACGATAGAGAAAAAGAGGCGGCCAAATCAACAAGCCTTAACAGGGTTAATTGAAAGAAGGTAATGAAGATGAAACAAATCCATACAGCAATCAAGAGGAAGGAAATCACGACCAGGCATAAAGCCGTAAAGGTCGGAGGGATCTGGGTTGATCCCATGAGTTTCCCTTATCTGATAAAAAAGTAAATCAATTCCTTATGAGAGGAGGATATGATCATGAAAAAGGCAAAGAAAACCAAGAAACTGTGGAAAGGTTGGGCTGATCCCACCTGCACGCCGATGCATGCCAGATAGCAGATTTTCGTATCGGCAAGATCCCTGAAAGCCCCTGTCCAACTATGGATGGGGGTTTTCTTTTTTTGATTAACCCCTCACGTGGGATGTGATAAAATTCTGATAGAATCAAAGGGCCAAAAAGTGTACTGAAAAACAGGAATCTTTTTCAGAAGGACCTTGAGAAGAGATTGCCGATGATAAAATAAATGGAATTGTCTTTCTACCTCATCATTATAATGCTGATAGCCGGATTCATCCAGGGATTCTCCGGCTTTGGCTCCGTGCTGCTCTCCCTGCCGTTGCTGGCCCTGTTCATGGATATCAAGACAGCGATCCCCCTGGTGGCCATGATGGGGGTACTCCTGACTATCCTGCTGTTGATCCCGCTTTGGAAGGATCTGGATTGGGATAGAATATGGCCATTACTGATCGGTGCCTTACCCGGCGTTCCGCTGGGTGTTTATATTCTGAAATCATTGAACGGCAGGCTTATTCTCATTTTTCTGGGATCAATCCTCGTATGCTATTCACTGTACGGCCTGTTTTTCAAAGTAATCCATCGGGAACTCGGCAGAAAATGGGCCTATTTTACCGGGTTTCTGTCCGGATGTTTTGGTGGAGCCTTCAGCGCTGCCGGGCCACCTGTAATCGTTTATGTTTCTGTTCAACCTTGGCGCAAAGAGCTGATCAAAGTGACTCTCCAAGGGTTCTATCTTGTCTCCGGCCTGATGGTCATCAGTGCCCAAGCCGTGACGGGCATGGTAACGGAACGGGTTCTTGAGCTTTTCCTTTACTCTCTGGCTCCGTTGACGATTGGCACCTATGCCGGTCATTTCTTTTTTGGAAAAATCAGGGAAGAAACATATCGTCGTGTCATTCTGATATTGTTGCTCTGTCTCGGCTTGTTCACAATTTGGCAAGCTCATTAAAGATCAAAGTCCCCTGCCCGTGATCTGGATTTGGGGCATTCCTTTTCAGGATTATCTCTTTCATTAAATAGCATTGAACGGCTCGTTCATAATTCCCTCTGCAAACACATTATATCCCCTCTCCCAGCCATAGCCTCAAAAGCAATAAACATCTCACAATCAATAACTTACAATAAATTTCGTTCCTGTTCGGAAATCTGGCACACTTTACGCATTATAGTAAGTCAAACAAAACAAACAAAATAATAATAAATATAGGAGGATACAGATCATGAAAAAGACATTGGGAACTATGGCAGTAGCGGCAACGGTGGTGCTCTTAACGGCAACTTTCAGCTTCGCAGAATATGCGGCAGCGGGTGTGGGCAATTTCCCCTACTTCCAGCTTGGCTGTCTGATCATCGGCGGTATGACCATTATCTCGCTGAAGCACAAATATCAAAAGATGTACACCAATGAAGCCGTCGGCGTTTTCGCCCTCTACACGGTCCTGATCGCCCTGTTCACCAATCCGGTGATCGATGCGGTCAAGACATTGGTCAGCTAAGAGAAAGAAAAATCTACTAAGGGGCCGTACTCGATACCGCCTCAAACGCTATCCTGAAGGAAGGGGGAACAGATCATGACAACACAGCGACATTATTTTCAACAGATGCATCAATTGGGACCGATCCTGATGCTGTCGGCCTGGGGATTCGTAATCGCAGTAACATCCCTACTGTTCCTCTACATCGGACATCTGCTGGATGAATGGATGGGAACAGCGCCCAATTTCATGCTCGGCCTGTTCTTCCTGGCCATTGTAACAACCATCGGCAGGCTATATCAGGAAGCGTGGATTAAAAGGAAGATATTCTGAATCAGAATAAAAGTCTTTTTATGATCTGCCAAAAGCCTCTTTTCACTATCATGTCGTGATCAGGGGCTTTTCATTTAACCTCCTGGTCTTCCTGAAACAGCTGATGATTTTGCCTGGTATACTTCAGTTCAAACGGTATTCAATATAAATATCCCATTGATCTGGCCTCCGAAATATGCAATCCTTAAGCTATAACACATTGCCCGATCATCTCTGGAGATTAGCTTATGATGGCTGAACCCCATCGTTTCCTTATCCTGGAAGATAATCCTGCCGACGCCGAATTGATCCAGTTTGAACTTAAAGAGGCAGGGATTTCCTTTATTTCAAAAGTTGTGATGCACGAAAACGATTTTGTTCACGAAATTCAGGAATTCGCACCCGACCTGATTCTTTCCGATTATGACCTTCCCAAGTTCAATGGCGCCTCCGCGCTTGCCGAGGCAAATAGAAGATGCCCCGACACACCTTTCATTCTAGTCACCGGCGCTATTGTGGAAGACCGTGCCATCGAAATCCTCACTCAGGGAGCCAAGGATTATGTGCTCAAATCACGGCTGGAGCAGCGGCTTATTCCGGCCGTCAAAAGAGCTCTCGCCGAAGCCGAGGAGCATCGAGCACGAAAAAAGGCGGAAGAAGAACTCCGGAAAGCCCACGACGAGCTTGAGGCAAGAGTCAGGGAAAGGACAAAGCAACTGGAAACGGAAATTGCAAGCCGAAAGGACATGGAAGAGTCTCTCCGGCTGAGCGACCGCCGCTCGCGAGAGCGGGCCATGGAACTCGAAGCGCTCCTTAATACAGCGCCAATACCTATCTTTATCACCCACGACCCGGACTCAATTCATATCACCGGCAACCCCGCCGCGGATAAGCTACTGCGGAATCCACCAGGCGGAGAAGCATCGCTGGATGCGCCTGATGATCTCAAGCCGCGCCAGTTTAAAGCCTTCAAGGACGGACGAGAATTGAACAACGAGGAACTTCCTGCCCAACGGGCTGCCAAGGGCCATCAAGTGCAGGACTTTGAATTCAGCCTTGTCTTTGATGACGGCACTGTCCGTAACGTGATGGCAAACGCTGCACCTCTGCTGGACGAGAAGGGGCGTCCACGCGGTTCGGTTCTCGCCCTGACGGACGTAACCGAGCGCAAGCGGATAGGAGAGGAACTGCGCACGAGTGAAGAACGGATGCGCCACATTGCGCAAGCAGGGCACATCGGCTTCGTTGAGTGGAACACGGCCAAGGATACTGGCTACTGGAGCCCGGAACACTACACGATCTTCGGCTACGAACCCGGCTCGCAGATGTCATGGGATCAATGGGCTCAGGGCGTGCACCCCGATGATCACGAGCGTGTGCTGGCAAACGCCGTCCGATTGCTGGATCGCGGCCGGGCAGAAGGAAAGGTACGGGAGCACCGGGACGAGTATCGCTTCATACGTCCCGATGGAAATGTTGTCTGGATAGAGTCCGATATATCTCTGGACATGGTCGACAGCGAGCCGATTATCCGTGGCTCGATCCGTGACATCACCGAACGCAAGCGTTCGGAGGAAGCACTGCAAACAAGTGAGGCGAGGTATCGGGAGCTATTCAATGGCATGACCGAGGGGTTTGCCATTCACGAAATTATCACGGACAACCAGAATACGCCCGTTGATTGGCGCTTCCTTGACATCAACCCTGCCTTCGAGCGTTTGACCGGCATGAAGCGGGAGGATGTTATAGGAAAGACCCACAACGAAGTTCTACCTGGTGACGATCCAAAATGGCTGAGCATATATGGTACAGTCGCGCTCACAGGAAAACCCGTGCAGTTCGAGAACTACTCGCCAGCCCTCGACCGGCATTATGCAGTTGTTGCATATAGTACTGTGCCCCGCCAGTTTGCTGTAATATTCATGGACATCACCGAACGCAAGCGGGCAGAGGACGCGCTACGCAAGAGTGAACACCGCGAACGTGAGCGGGCTGAAGAGCTGGAGGCTCTGCTTGAAGCAGTTCCGATGCCCATTATCATCTCTCATGATCCCGAATGCAGCCATATTGTCGGCAACCAAGCGGCGAACGAACTTCTGAAACTGCCAAATGGCGGAGAAATCTCGCTGACTGCGCCTCTGGAACGAAAACCCCGTCACTACAAGGCGGTTAAGGAAGGTCGCGAGCTCAGGTTAAATGAATTGCCAATCCGGCGAGCTGCAAGGGGTGAAAATGTACAAGGCTTCGAGTACTCCCTTGTCTTTGACGACGGTACCACGCAGGATTTAGTTGCTTATGCCACACCTTTGAGAGATGATCAGGGGAATCCCCGCGGAGCCATTCACGCTCTTGTCGATATTACCGAACGCAAGAAAACTGAGGAGGCATTACGGGAAAACGAATCGTTGTTGCAGGCATTCCTTGAACAATCCCCATTGGGGTTGGCCCTGCTGGACAATTCGGGCAAGATTGTTAAAGCTAACAAAGCATACCGGCGGTTTGTGCCTGAGACCATACCGTCATGTGAACTTTCTCGGCAGCACAGGTGGAAAAGTTGGGACGAACATGGACAACTGATACGGCCGTCGGACTATCCAGGCTCACGGGCACTGCGCGGGGAGAATGTTCTTCTCGGCATGGAGTTGCTCTTCACCGACGATTATGGCAAAGAGATTTGGACGCGAGTGAGTGCTGTGCCTTTCCGCAGCCAGACTGGAGAGGTGCTTGGTGCGGTTTCAGTTATTCAAGACATTGACCAAGTCAAACGAGCCGAGGAAGCGATGCGGGAAAGCGAGGAGAAATTCCGTGCCTTCGCCGACAACACCGACATCCAAATCATCATGAGCAGTATCCCTGAAGGCAAGGTCCTTTATGCCAACCAATCATTTGAAGTCAAGTATCTCTACGCCAGTGGTGAGCTGGTGGGAAGCAAAATGCCCGATCTTTATTACGATTTGGAAGAGCGCAAACAAGTGTTGCACGAGTTAAGAACCAAAGGCTTCTTAGAAAGCTTTGAGATGAAGGGCAAACGCAAAGATGGCACTTGGTTCTGGAATTCGCTCACCAGCAGGCTGATTGAATTTGGTGGACAGAAGGTCGCTATCACCGCAGGAGTGGATATAACCAACCGCAAGCTGGCCGAAGAGGCGCTACGAACTTCCGAAGAGACTTTCATCAAGACTTTCCAGGTCGTGGCCGCCGCCATGGCACTGACACGGATCGAGGATAGGTGCATTTTCGACGTTAACGACCGCTGGCTGGAGCTGATGGAATGTTCGCGTGATGAAGTGATTGGTAAAACGGCCACAGAATATTACGGCTGGAAGAATCTTGAGGATCGTAACGAGATGGTTAGCGAACTGAAGACCCGTGGTTTCGTGCGTGACCGAGAATGTGCCATTCTCAGCAGGAGCGGCCGTGAATGGACGGCATTGATATCGGCCCAGTTCGTCGTGGTTCGCGGCGAGCAGATTATGGTCAGCTCAGCGATTGACATCACTGAGCGCAAGCGGGCCGAGGAGGAACTGAAAGAGCGGACCAGACAGCTTGAAGAAGCCAACCGAGAGTTGGAAAGCGTCAGCTATTCCGTTTCCCACGACCTCCGTGCCCCGCTGCGTGCCATAGACGGTTATTCACGAATGATTCTGAAAGAAAGCGGTGAACGATTCGATGCAGAAACCGCACGTAAGTTCCAGGTCATCAGGGACAGCTCTCAGAAGATGGGAAACCTGATCGACGACATTCTGGCTTTTTCCCGGATTGGAACGCAGGAGTTGAAAAAGTCGAAGTTTGATATAGAGGGGCTTGTCCGGGAAGTATGGGAGGAACTGATCGCCGCCCATCCCGACCGGAAACTGGTCCTGAAGAATGGCGGGATGCTCAGCGCCTATGGAGACCAAGCCTTGATCCGGCAGGTCTACAGCAATCTCCTCGGCAATGCGGTCAATTTCACCCATCACAAAGATGCGGCGCTCATCGAGACCGGAAGCTGCACCCGGGGCAATGAGGCCGTTTATTATGTCCGCGACAACGGTGTGGGTTTCAACATGCAATACTATGACAAGCTCTTTGGGGTTTTTCAACGCCTTCATGCTGATGAGGAATATAAAGGCACCGGGATCGGCTTGGCCCTCGTCAAAAGAATCATTGACCGGCACGGCGGCCGGGTCTGGGCAGAGGCTGAGGTAGATAAAGGGGCCACATTCTTCTTCACACTTCCGACCAAGCATGAATAATCAGTGATGCTTTTGCGATTCCCTGATCAAAACAAAATTTCAAACGGTGATCTCTGCTTTCCGTGGAATTCAGGTAGAGATAGGAACAATGTAATAAAGTGAACAATAAAACAGTCACGCTGCAGGCTGGTCTTCGGATTGGCCTGAAAAAGGGATTGAGCGGTTTTCTGTGGATCATGAAAATCGTTTTGCCCATTTCCTTTATGACGGCATTGCTTGCCTGGAGCGGGTGGTTACACCACCTCGATTTCATTTTGGCACCGGCAATGGAACTGTTAGGCCTGCCGCCATTCGCCGCGCTTCCCCTGATAATCGGAATACTGGCCAATATTTATGGCGCCATCGCCGCCATGGTGATACTACCCTTCACAACAGCTCAGATGACGATCATGGAGATTTTTTTGTTGACTGCTCACAGTTTGATTATGGAGGGCATTATCCAGGCCCGATCCGGACTGCATCCGCTTAAAGCGACTATTTTTCGACTGGCCGCAGCAACAGCGACAGTCATGCTGGTGTCACCTTTTCTGATAGATCACCAGACTGTAAACCTTCCTGTTAAAGCCATTGTGACAACCGACATTACATTTTTACAAATGCTCAAGGATTGGGCATGGGCAAACCTGATTCTCGGCGTAAAGATCTTTGGAATCTGTATGGTTCTGTTGACAATGCTTGAAATATTTAAATCCATGGGCTGGATTACCTTTATAGTGAACATCTTCTCACCGTTTCTGAAAATTATGGGGCTGGAGAAAAAAATGGGGTTTCTTTGGGTGACGGCGATCGTCTTCGGCCTGAGCTACGGTGGGGCCGTCATTGTGGAAGAAACGAAAAATGGTGAACTCTCCAAGGAAGATCTGGAAATGCTGCACCTGTCCATCGGCATCAACCATTCTATGGTAGAGGATCCGCCCTTGTTTATTTCGCTGGGGCTCAGCGCCTTCTGGCTTTACGTTCCACGCCTGATTATTGCAATTGTGGCGGCACGTCTGATGCGCCTGTGGTTTTGGTACAAAAATAAAACACAATTCACCGTTAATAAAAATCTTGATTAATAGGCGATCACTACAATATATTCACTTGACAGAAGTTGAATGTGACGGGGTAATTAAGTGAATTCTTCAAAAAGAATATCCGATGTGCAATCGCCGATCATCCCGATCGTTCGCGATTTGATCAACCGCTATCCGGGAACGATATCGCTGGGACAGGGCGTTGTGCACTATCCTCCGCCCCCTTGCGTGTCGGAGGGAATTGCAGAGTTTTTTCGAAGCCCCGGAACTCATATTTACGGTCCGGTGTGCGGTATCCCGGCGCTTGTCGAATTGATCCACAGCAAGCTGAGCAAGGAGAACGGTATAGTCGTTGAGCCCGGAGGGCGAGTGGTCGTGACGGCCGGCGGAAACATGGCGTTTCTCAATGCGATCCTTGCAATCTGCGATGTCGGTGATGAAGTGATTGTCCTTTCGCCATTCTATTTTAACCATGAAATGGCGATAACCATAGCATCCGCAGTTCCGGTTGTCGTTGCGACTGACGAAAACTATCAGCCTCGCATCGATGCTATCGCCTCCGCGATCACGCCCCGGACTCGCGCCGTCGTCACAATTTCGCCCAACAATCCAACAGGCGCCATTTATTCCGAAAGTGTCCTGCGGCAGATCAACACGATGTGCGCAGAGCGTGGGATTTACCACATTCATGATGAAGCCTATGAATATTTTATCTATGAAGGAGCCACGCATTTCTCTCCCGGATCGATTAGCGGCGCAAGCGGACATACGATTTCGCTGTTTTCATTGTCCAAGGCTTATGGCTTTGCATCTTGGCGAATCGGTTACATGGTGATCCCGCAACATCTTCTCTCAGCCGTCCAAAAAATTCAGGATACGAACCTTATCTGCCCTCCTGTAATCAGCCAATATGCGGCTGTTTACGCGATGAGCGGCGGGGGTGATTACTGCCGCCGGAAGGTTTGCGAATTTGCGGATGTGCGGCAATTGGTGCTCGATCATCTTGCCCGGATTGCCCGGTATATTACCGTGCCGACTGCGCAAGGCGCGATGTATTTCCTGGCAAAGATACACACGGAGCTGCGTGACATGGATCTCGTGACAGCGCTGGTGAGGGATTTCCGTGTGGCGGTAATTCCGGGAAACGCTTTTGGCATCACTGATGGATGTTATCTGCGGATTTCTTACGGTGCTTTGGAAAAACCGACCGTCGCCGAGGGAATGAATCGGTTGGTCCGTGGGATCGAAGAACTCGTGGGAGAAAAAGGAAGGGGCAAGATATGAAAATTTGTTGTTGTCAGTTAAACATTATATGGGAGGACAAAAACGCTAATTATGCGGCTGTTCGCCAATTGCTGTGCAGCGATAAACCCCATGCCGGTTCGCTTATGCTTTTGCCTGAAATGTTTGCAACAGGGTTTTCGATGAACGTCTCAGGAATCGCTGAGGATCGAATTAACGGTTCGACGTCGCGGTTTCTGGCGGAGTGTGCAAAAGAATTTTCTGTTTTCATGGCGGGTGGATTCGTCAGTCTCGGCCCTGACGGCAAAGGCCGAAACGAGTTGGCGGTTTTCGATCCCGACGGGATGCGCGTTTGTGATTATACGAAGATTCATCCATTCAGTTATGGGGAAGAAAGCCGCCATTACAGCGGCGGATCACAAATCCGCAGCTTCGCCTGGGCCGGCGCGACGGTATCGCCGTTCATCTGCTACGACCTGCGATTCCCGGAAATCTTCCGAATCGCGACACGCGAAGGAGCGAAGATTCTCGTCGTGATTGCAAACTGGCCACAGGCGCGTGAAATGCACTGGTTAACGCTGCTTCGTGCCCGTGCGATAGAAAACCAGTGCTACGTCGCCGGTGTCAATCGTGTCGGCCAAGATCCCAACGTGGAGTATTCAGGCCGAAGTCTCATCATTGACCCTCGCGGCGAGATCATTGCCGATGCCGGTAATGAACAGCGCATTATTTCCGCCGAGATCGACTTATCGTCTCTTCATGACTACCGCCGTCATTTCCCCGCATTAAACGATATGCGTCAAGAATTTCTTGGCCCATAATCGCAGGGATGAATGCGCCTTATTTCCCTATTGCCTGGGCTCCAGATAGGATTTTCTTTAAAATCGAACAGGAAACGGATAACCCGTCTTATCTTCACAATGAAAGGAGTTTCAGAAATGAAAAGACGATTGATTCTTGTAACGGCCGTATTGGTTACATTTGTCTTTTTTTCAACCGTCTCATTCGGCCTGGACCAGATCGTTGAAAAGAAGACCTTTCACCTTAAAGAGTTGACCCTTGTGAGCGGGAAGAAGCTCGCACCTGTGCAAGTCGGTTATGAGACCTATGGCACTCTGGCGCCAACGAAGGACAATGTCATTCTGATCTGCCATTTCTACTCCGGCACATCCCATGCTGCGGGTAAATACGCCGCAGAAGACAAGGCCCCCGGCTACTGGGATGCCATTATCGGACCGGGTAAACCCTTCGATACCAACAAGTACTTTATCGTAAGCTCCGACACACTGGTCAATGTCAACACGAACGACCCGAAGGTGGTTACCACGGGACCTGCCTCCATTAATCCAAATACGGGCAAGCCTTACGGAATGTCCTTCCCAATTGTTACGATCCGGGATTATGTAAATGTCCAGTACGAACTCCTGAAATTCCTTGGAATCAAGAAACTCAAAGCGGTTTCCGGAGCATCAGGGGGAGGTCTTCAAACCTTTCAGTGGGCTGTCTCGTATCCTGATTTCATGGAACGAATCATCCCGGTGATTGCGACGCCAAAGACTCATCCCTGGCTCATCGGATGGTTGAAGCTGTGGGGAGACCCCATCAAAATGGACCCAAATTGGAATAAAGGAGACTACTATGGAAAAGAGGCACCCCGGAATGGGGCTGCCTACGCTTTAATGCTTGGTACCCAGAGTATCATGTGGGAGGGTTGGGCCGAAAAGAGCTTTGACCGGAAATGGGCCGATCCAACCAAGAATCCCTTTGATGCCATGGAAAATGAATTCATGGTGGATGCGGCCCTTTATAAGGCTGCACTGAGAAGGCTGGCTACAGCGGATCCCAATTCCATGCTTTACATGAACAAGGCATGTACCCTTTTTGACATAGGACAGGGGTTTAAATCTTATGAGGATGCAGTGAAGACTATAAAAGCGAAAGTACTAATGATTGGCGCTGATACGGATATCCTCTTCCCTGCATCCCAGATAAAAAGCCATGCGGATGCTTTTAAAAAAGCAGGAATAGACGTTTCCTATTTTGAGATAAAGAGCGGATTCGGCCATCTCGGAGGACTGCTGGCTATTACACAAGCATCGGAAACGATTAGCAAGTTTATGGAAAAATAGCAGACAGGCGGCATATTCTTTCTTACGTCAAAATTGAATAAACTACCCCGCCGCAAGCAGCGGGGTAGTAAACCCATTTCGTCATGCCGGACTTGATCCGGCATCCAGTCCCGATTCTCTGGATTCCGGCCTTCGCCGGAATGACGGATGCGCGGCAAGCCGCCGGGTATTAGACCCGAAACGAATAAGGAAATTGCCTGTACTGAAGACCAATTAGAAATTCAGCGTAAACAGGTTTAGCTTTTTGCCATCCGCCGGTCGTGCGATGATTTCCGAATCCGCACGGCCGCTCAAATCCATGCCGACTTCTTCGTCAAAAATTTTCAGCGCCTTTTTCATATGCTCAATGAACTCATCCGCCGGAATCATTTCGCTGTAGGTGCGATTAAAGGCATAGATGCAGACATTTTCTTCCTGTGCCCGCCTGGCGATGTCAATGGCATTGGTTAATCTTTCCCGAACGATTTTCGCCGTCAATACCGTATGGACCGGCAGAAAATCCCACAGTGCCACGGCATTGCAAAATTCGGTTGTCGGCCGATAACTGGACAGTGAAATGGCTGCGTTATAAATAACGCCCTTGTGAATCGTTAACTTTTCGACCAGTTCATCCTGCGTCTGCACGGGCAAGCTGCTACGGCGATAACCGATCTGCCATTGCACATCCAACGACTCCTGTTGAAAAATATCAGCGCCGGCGGTGAGGGGCTTCTCTGGATTGACAAAGAGTTCCTTATCCCCTTCCAGCATAGTTTTCAATACGGCGGCGATTTTCAGCAGGAAAGATGAACGGGTACCGGAAGATGATACGGAAATCCCTTTTTCAAACAGTTGCTTTGCCTGATCCAGGTCATTGTAAACAGCCTGCTGAAGCCTTTTGAACTCTTTGACATTGGCCCGGATCGCCGGTTGCGTCCGCATGTACCTGACGGTGGACATGGCCCGAGCCAGATAAACGATGGCGTTTTCGCAGTAAAAGTCTTCCGCATGAAAATCACAATGCTCCCGGATATTATCCGCTTCCTGGATGGCCTGGCGAAAAACCGCAGAAGCCGTTCGCAGAGAAGGCGTATCCAGCGCCATATTCCTCAGCACCATCATGCGCAGCGTCCGCGCAACCATATCTTTCGGATTGATGGATAAAACAATCCGGAGAATTTCCGCCGCTTCCGAACAACGCTTGCGATAATAGAGCGTTTTGGCGATCTCAACTCCCAGCAGAGAATTATGGGGATATTTAAAAAAAGTGGTGACCGCATTTTCATCGCTGATCTTGGAGGATGACGGTTCTTCATCCTGCATGGGCCATAACAGCCGGTCCAATTTTTCGATGGAAGCCGGGGAATTTTGCAGGGTCTCATCATGAAGCAGATCCGAGACAAAATCGAAATAGTGTGTTGTCCAGATGGATGTTACCCACCAGATAGGGAGAGATTCTCCGTTGAATAGTCGGGCTTCCACGGGTTTCGGACAAAGAATGACATGGATGTCGTTAATCAGCAGACCATGCCGCGCGAAATCGGACAGACGAATCATAGGATCGCCCGGCAGGCCGGCGTTCAAAAGAGACAAAAGATGATTGTCCAGAACACCGTACTCTCCGGCAGTAATGGCGATCGATAGAAATCTGTTCTTGCTGTAATATCTGGAAAGAGGCCAGCGTATGGCGATCTGGTGTGCCAGGGCCACCGCACTTTTAAGACATTGTAAATAATGGAGAAGATTACCACCCTCCTTTTCCTTCGGGAAATCGATATACAACGTTGTAATATCATAGGCCCTGACTTTGCCCCACCTTCCGTAAAGGAAATGACCGATGGCTTCGCTTATGTAACCTTTGATGGCTTTTTTCAACCACCCGATGATTTCATGATCGATGACTTCACCACGGCTGGTCAGAGCAAATCCGATGCGGACCCCTTCCGTGTAATCGCCGTTTTTTTTAGAGCCGGTGTTCTCAGGGAATAACTTTATTAACGTTTCAAAATTCCATGCCCGGGAGATCTCCGGCCGCTCATATCCCAGCCAGAATGCAATGCTTCTCAGGACATTGATTTTGTATTCCGTATCCAGGGGTTCTTTTTTCAACCGGATGAGCATGGAATGGGTTACCTGCGGCAAGAAAATCCGGTGTGCCGCCAGAAGGAGATTAATCCGATTGCACAGGGCGCGTAATGACAGATTAAGGCGAAGTGTTTCTCCCTTCCTTTTCATCAGATCCTCAAAACTGATTTCGCCGGTCATTTTGAAGGCAACCCTTTTGTCTTCCTGGCCGCGAATGAACTGCTCCAGATTTTCAATATCCGGTGTGTCGATAATGCCGTTTCGGACGGCTAATTCGACAAATGATTCACAGATCGATAAATTTTCAGCATTTTGAGAAAATAATGTAAAACATTCTACGGTTGGGAATACGGCCAAAAGAGCGGCGATGACCTTCTGTTCTTGATTCATTGTTGTAACCATGTTTTAAATTAATATATTACATTATGTTTAAAATACTTTAAGTCCTTTAAGTCTGTATGATTTGTATTAATAATGATTTATTGGTTTATCTATAATTCAATATTTTTCATAAACCATTATATCAAATTGACAGGTTTCCGGCCAGTGATTATAAAATCGATTCGAATGAATTTTGCGGTGAGTAATAAAAAAATTAAACACTAAACTGGTCTGTGTGGCCTTTTTTTATGAGGACATCGGTTTCCGGAAAGGCTTAAACTTAACATTAACGATATTTAAGGAGATACGATGGACCCGAATACCGTTTATGATTATCCCAACAACCTGGTCGATTTATTCGAGGAAAGTGTAAACAAGTTTTCCGACATAAGATTTCTCGGAACCAAGAATCCTCAATCCGGGAAATATGAATGGCTGACGCGCAGGCAGATTGCCGAGAGAGTCAACAACCTCCGCGGCGCACTTGCAAAACTTGGTTTATCCAAAGGCGACAAAGCCGGCATCATTATCAACAACTGCGTCGAATGGTTCGTCTGCGAGCAGGCCGTCCACGGGCTGGGTGCGGCTTTTGTCCCTATGTATTTGCAGGAACTGCCAAAAACCTGGAAGTACATCATCACCGATGCAGCGATAAAATTTTTGTTTGTCCGCGATGAATCCGTTTTTGAAAAAGTCAAAGAGTTCAAAGCAGAAATCAGCACGCTTGAAGAAATCTTTGTCGTTTACGGCAACTGAGAAAACAGCCTTTCCGTCATGGAGGATATGGGAAAGAAGAACCCTACCCCTTCCATCAAACCTCATTGGTCCGATTTGGCGCACATTATCTTCACTTCCGGCACAACAGGCGATCCCAAAGGCGCCATGATTTCCCACGGGAACGCAACCTGGGCCGCCCGGTCCAGTATTGAGACATTCGATCTGGACGAAACCGCGCAGGTCATCTCGATCCTGCCCTGGGCGCATGTCTACGGGCAAAACTGCGATCTGCACAACTATATGGCCTTCGGAGGCGGGATTGCGTTTGTCGAATCACTTGACAAATTCATACAGAACGTTCAGGAGACCAGACCCACGGCCATTAACAGTGTGCCGCGCGTCGTCACCAAGATTTACGATACAATTATGCAGGGCGCGAATGCCGATCCCGTTAAAAAGCAGTTTTTCGACGCAGCCCTGGCAGAAGCGGCAAGAAACCGGAATCTATCTGAAAAAACAATAGAATTCAAAGGCTATGATGAACTGGTCTTTTCCAAAATACGCGCTATTTTCGGCGGCAATCTGAAATTCATCGTCAGCTCCAGCTCGCTTCTGAAGCCGGAAATTGCCCAGTTCTTCCATGACATCGGCCAGCCGACCTACGATTGTTACGGCATGACGGAAACATCGGGCGGCATTTCCCTCAACTGTCCCAAATTCGGAAACAAGCTGGGAACTGTGGGAAAGACGGCCCAGAACACACATATCATTATCGACAAATCCCGCGTGGGAGAAGACAGCCCCGACGGCGAGATCTGCGTTTACGGACCCCAGATCATGATGGGCTACTACAACAAACCCGATCTCAACAGAGAAGTTATGATGCCGGATAAATGGAACGGTTTTGCGGGAATTCGTACAGGCGACCGCGGTTGGTTTGATGAAGACGGTTTCTTGCGCATTACCGGCCGTTTCAAGGACGAATACAAACTGGAAAACGGAAAGTATGTGCATCCGGAAAGCATCGAAAACGAAATCAAACTGCTGCCCTGCGTCGCCAATGCCCTGATCTACGGCGAAGGCAGACAGTACAATGTGGCGGTCATTGTTCCGGACATAGCCGCCTTGAAAGCCGATCCGGAGACCAGAGGGTGGGCTAAAGATACGTTGGAAGAAACAGTGAAAAGTGAGGATTTAAAGAATCATCTTTCTCAGCAAATTATTGCCCATGTGCGCAAATCATTCGGCGGCTATGAAGTACCGCAGAAATTCCTTTACATTACGGAAGACTTCACTGTGGCAAACAGTATGCTGACTCAGACCATGAAACTCAAGAGAGCCAATGTCCTGGCAAAATACAAAGACCAGCTTCTAGCCCTCTATTGAGATTGATTACAATATCCTGGAAGTGTTGAGTGATATTCATTGCAGACGTTGTTAAAAAAGGAAAGCCCCCATCCATAATTGGACGGGGGCTTTCAGGCTTCATGCGGGTTTAAAAGAATGTTACCTCGTATGCATGGGTGTGCAAGTAGGATCAGCCCAACCCTTCCAAGCTTTCTTAGTTTTTTTCACCTTTTTCATGATCATTTCCTCCTCTCTCTAAGGAATTGACTAATTCTATTAGTATCGGTAGGCTAGCGGGATCAACCCAGAGCCCCCCGACCTTTCTGGCTCTATGCTTGGCCGATGTTCCCTTCCCTTCGCTATGAATTTGTTCCTTCTTCATGGCCTTCTTTCAAACAACCCCGGTACGGTATTCTGGTCCGGCCTTCTCTTTTTTTCAATCGTCCTTCCCAAAAGATCCTTTTGAGGATTGAACTCGATTCTTTCATGCCTGGCGGTTATCATCTTCTGCACCTCCTGGGGTTCTTTCCTTCTTTCGATTGTAATATAAAGCAAGGACCATTCTTAAACAATCAGTGGGAGTATGAATCATAAATGGGCTTCAGAGGGAATGATTATTAAGCATTTCATGATTTTGGTTATCGGTGTATCTCTGATGCGGAAGATTCACGGGAAAAAACCGATGCCAGATAATATGCCTTAAAGTATCCGAAATGTTGGGCAAAAAATGGAACTAAGCATGTGTACACCACCCGTTAGTTATCTACTTGAATTATTGAGATGGCATGTTATATTTAATACAACTGTTTCAAATGTTGTTTGTTTCTGATGAGGAGACAATACCCATTGATGATGAGTGAACCCCTTCGCATTCTCATGCTTGAAGACAACCCGGTTGACGCTGAATTGATTCAGTTCGAATTGCGGGAGGCGGGGTTGGACTTTAATGCAAAACTCGTAATGACAGAAAAAGATTTTATCCGTGAAATCCAAGAATTCTGTCCAGATTTGATCCTTTCAGACTACGATCTCCCCAAGTACAACGGCGCGCTTGCTTTGGAAGAGGCCAAGAAGAGCTCTCCGGACGTACCTTTCATCCTGGTGACCGGCGCAGTAACCGAAGACAGGGCCATCGAAATCCTGACCGGCGGGGCCAAGGACTATGTGATGAAGAGCCGGCTGGGTAGGCTGGCACCGGCTGTTAGGAGAGTCTTGGCAGAGGCGGAGGAACAAAAGGCACGGAAAAGGGCGGAAGAAGAGCTGAGGATAGCCCATGCCGAGCTTGAACTCAAAGTCAGGGAGAGAACGGCCGCTCTGGAAGCTGAAATCGAAGAGCGCAAGCAGACCGAGCAGGCGCTAAGAGAGCGCGAATTACAACTGCAAGCGGTTCTGGATAACAGCCCCGACGCCATTTTCCTGAAGGACCGCAACAGCCGCCTGCTAATGGCCAACCCGGCCACCTTTGCAATCATCGGCAAGCCTCCGGCTGCCTGTCTGGGCAAGACCGACATGGAGTTCTACGATGACCCGGCCACTGGGCGCGCCACTATGGAGAACGACCGGCGCATTATCGAATCGGGCCGGATGGAAGTCGTCGAAGAAACCGTGTTCGCACGTGAAGGAAATCGTGTCTATCTCTCCACCAAGGCTCCCTTTCGAGACGCAGATGGCAACATCGTCGGCCTCATTGGTATTTCCCGGGATATCACCGAGCGCAAACTTGTTGAAAGGGTTCTGATTGAAAGGGAGGAACGGTTTCACCTGCTTGCAAAAACATCCGGACGATTACTGCGAGCGGAAGAACCTCAAATAATTGTTCAGGAAATTTGCCAAGATGTCATGTCATACCTAGACTGCCAGGCGTTTTTTAATTTCCTGGCGGATGAACAAGGGAATCGTCTTCATCTCAACGCTTATGCCGGAATCACAGATGATAAGGCCAAAGATGTTGAATGGCTGGATTTTGGGGTTGCTGTTTGCGGATGCGTCGCACAGGCTCGCCAGCGCATTATTGCTGAAGATATCCTGAATTCTTCGGACGCCAGGAATGATTTAATCAAGTCCTTTGGTATTCAGGCATATTGCTGTCACCCATTAATGGCTCAAGACCACCTCATTGGAACATTGTCGTTCGGCACAAAGAAACGAACTAATTTTACCCATGACGAAATTGAAATAATGCGGGTTGTAGCCGATCAGGTCGCTGTAGCTATGCAGCGCAGGCAGACTGAAAGGTTGCTGCGCCAAAGGGAATCCGATCTTGCAGAGTCTCAGCGATTAGCATCACTGGGTAGTTGGACTTACGATATGAATACTAAATCGGTGAACTGGTCGGATGAACTTTACAAGATTTTTGATATCGAAAAGGAGGAATTTGAAGGACTTTATAAGTCCTTTCTGAGTCGTGTCCTCCCGGAAGACAAGGAAAAAGTATTGGATACCAATCGGCAGACGATAGTATCAGGTGAACCTTTTGAAATTGAATATCGTATTTTGACGCGCAACAATCAGGTTAGGCACATCCGTGAGGTGGGCTATGCAAGAAAAGACGAATTTGGAAGAATATCAGGCTCATTTGGTACGGCTCAGGATATAACAAAGCAAAAACAGGTTGAATTGGCACAGAAAGAGAGTGAGAAGCAGCTACGTGCCCTGAGTGACAATCTGGCTGCAACGATAAAGGCAATACCGGATTTGCGCTTTGAAGTGGATCGGGAGGGACGGATATGCGATTATGGGGCACCGAACTATTTGAATTTATCTGTTTCCCCGGCAAACTTTATGGGCAAGCGGGTTGACGAAGTTTTGCCGCTAGAGGCTGCAACAACCATCATGCAGGCAATTGCAGATGCTTCGGTAAGAGGGTGGCATTTTGGGGCGACATATGCCCTGCCCATGAAAGGCGGTTTAAACTGGTTCGAACTTTCTATTGCAATTAAGGGCGATCAGGAGGCACCCAACGCTCGATTTATCATCTTGGCCAGGAACATTACTGAACGCCAAAAGGCAGAAGAAGCGCTAAAGGAAAGTGAAGAACGGTATAAGGCTTTTGCTGAGCAATCCTTTGCAGGAGTCTATTTACTTATGAATGGCCGTTTCGTGTTTATAAACAAGAATGCTGCATCATATGCCGGTTATCAACCTGAAGAACTTATTGGTAAAAGAGCAGATGATCTCATTCATCCCGAAGATCTGACCGAAGCTAAAGAAACAGCCAGGAAAATGCTCAGAGGTGAAGGTTCGTCCCCATATGAATTCAGAGTAATAACCAAAGACGGACAAATTCGCTGGATAATCGAGACGGTCACATATGTTAAACATGGGGATTTAAAAGCGATTCTTGGCAACTCAATGGACATAACATATCGTAAATGGTCGGAGGAAGCACTGGAGGCAAGTAGAAAACTTGAGATGTCCATCTTCTCATCAGTTGCCCATGGACTGTTCGGAGTTGAAAATAGGAAGATATTCTTTGCAAATGAGGCAATGGAGCAAGTTTTTGGATGGAAACCGGAAGAGCTGATCGGGAAGAGCACAAGGATAATTTTCCGGAACGACAAAGAATGGGAAGAATATGGCGCCAATCTTTACTCCATGATGCGAGAGGAAACAGTTGTATCTTTTGAACCCCACAATCTTTTTGTGCGTAAAGATGGAAAAGAAATTTATTGCAGTAACAGGGTATCACGAATCGGGGATTACTTAGATGAAAACAAAAGAATCGTGGCAACTTTTGAAGATATTACCGAGCGTAAGGCAGCAGAAAATGCACTGAGGGAAAGTGAAGAACAATTCAGAGCCATGTTCGAGCTCGCTTCTATTGGAGTAGGCCAGAGCGACCCGCAAACAAGGCGGTTACTGCGTGTGAATCGTAAATTATGCGATATAACTGGATATTCTTCAGAGGAACTTCTCTCGATGGGAGCCCCTGATTTTATCCACCCAGATGACCGTGATAAGGAAAAGGAAAATGAGCAATTTAACAGGCTCTTGAGCGGAGAAATACCGAATTACAGGATAGAGAAGCGCTATATCCGTAAAGACGGCAAAATCGTCTGGGCCAATGTAAACGCGACAATCATACGTGATGACAAAGGGCGACCTGTTCGCACCATGGCGACCATAGAGGACATAACTGACCATAAAAAAATGGAGGAGGAAAGGAGAGAACTGGAGGCGAGAATTCAACGCTCTGAGAAGATGGAGGCTCTGGGCCTTCTCGCCGGTGGTGTGGCCCACGATCTGAACAACGCATTAGGGATTCTTATCGGATATGCGGAGTTTCTCCACGATGACCTCGATAAATTTGATCCGCGTAAAGAAGATGCCCGTAACATCCTGAAAGGCGGTGAACAGGCGGCGGCCATTGTCCAGGATCTTCTTACTCTGGCCCGCAGAGGAGTACAGACCAAGACTGTGGTCAATCTAAACAAGGTTGTGTCTGAATATTTGAAATCTCCCGATTTCCTGAAGATTACATCTTTTCATCCCAATATACGCATAAGAACGGAATTGGACAATGATCTGCTAATGATCAATGCATCTACCGCTCACTTGTCAAAAACTTTGATTAATCTTGTTACTAATGCTGCTGAAGCCATGCCTGTAGGAGGAAAAATAGTTGTTCGTACGGAGAACCGTTACCTGGACAAGCCGATTTCCGGCTATGACAAGCTCCTGGAAGGTGACTATGTTGTTCTTACAGTTTCTGATGATGACATGAAGCATATCTTTGAGCCTTTCTACACGAAGAAGGTGATGGGCAAGAGCGGCACCGGTCTCGGTTTGTCCGTGGTCTGGGGAACGGTGAAGGATCATGATGGATATATTGATGTGGAGAGTCAAAAAGGTAAGGGAACGACGTTCATAATATACTTTCCCGTGACTTACGAGGACCTGAAAGAAGACAAGCTTGCTTCTCCTGAGGAATATCTTGGCAGCGGAGAGAGGATACTGGTGGTGGATGACGTTGAAGGCCAGAGGACACTTGCGAGCAGAATACTAAATAACCTGAATTACAAGGTTGAAACTGTCTCCAGCGGCGAAGAGGCAGTGGAATATTTGAAGGAAAATGATGTGGATATAATCGTCCTGGACATGATCATGGATCCAGGGATTGACGGGTTTGATACATACCAGCGGATAAAGGAGTTCAAACCTGATCAAAAGGCTATCATTGTGAGCGGATTTGCCGAGACGGAGCGCGTCAAGATGGCCCAGGCATTGGGTGCAGGCGCTTTTGTTAAGAAACCTTACATAAGGGAGCGAATTGGCGTGGCAATCCGAAAGGAGCTGGACGTGGAAATAGATAGATAGATTATAAAAAGCAGGGCCCGCGTGGACCCTGCCTTTATATCAACAACGGAGACGGTTTCATTGGAGAGAGATGAAACCATCTCCGTATTGCAGGGGATTATTTTTTCAACCCCAGAATTTCACGTGCTTCATCGGGTGTTGCAGGTTCGAAGTCGAATTCACTCATAATCCGCACCATCTTTTCAACAAGATCGCCGTTGCTCTTCGCCAGGACGCCCCGCTTCACATAGAGGTTGTCCTCCATGCCGACACGGACGTGGCTACCCAGAAAAAGGCCCTGGGTGGCAACAGGAAACTCGCCACGACCGGCGCCGATGACGGACCATTGGTAGTTTCCCTTCCCGAAGACGCGGTCCGCCGTCGAGCTCAGATTGACGAGATCATAGGGGGTGGACTGGATACCGCCCAGGATGCCGGTCACGAACTGCAGATAGACGGGGAGCTTCAAATAACCGGCCTGTACGAGATAACCGCAGTTGTACAGGTGGCCGATGTCATAAACTTCCAGCTCCGGCTTGGTGCCGTTTTCAGCCATGATCGATGTCATCTTGAAGAGATCGGCGAAGGTGTTCTGGAAGATAAAGCCTTTGACCATCTCCATCATCGCACCCTCCCAGGGGAACTTGAATTCCTTGTACTTCTCGGCAATGGCAAAAACACCCCAATTCATAGAGCCCAGGTTGCAGGAAGCCAGTTCGGGCTTGTAACGGGGGATGACGGACGCCCGTTGCTCCACAGTCATACCGGCGCCGCCGCCCGTGGTGATGCAGATGATGACGTCCTTGTTCTTCGCCCGGATCTTCTCGAATATCTGGTCAAAAACACTTAGATCCGCAGTCGGCATGCCCGTCTTGGGGTCACGGGCGTGGATGTGAACCACCGCTGCCCCGGCGTTTGCCGCGTCGATGGCGTTCTGGGCGATCTGGTCGGGGGTAATGGGCAAATAGTCCGACATGGTGGGGATGTGGATTGAGCCGGTGATGGCGCAGGTGACGATCCGTTTATGGGAAGGAATCTTGCTCTTGGCCGCATGAACCGCCGGTGCGCCGGAAACAGCCGGCTTGGGGGTTTCCGCCGGTCCCTCAGGGACTTCAGGCAGGACAAAAAGATCCAGGTTGGCCATAACCGGTCTCAGCTTGCCCTCCTGGCAAGCTGTGACAATTTCCACTACTTTGTCGTTCATGGGGGTGGCAACACCGGCTTTTCGCCCCATTTCCGCAACCTTTCCGTTGATCGTGTTAATTTCGCAGGGAATGCCCTTCTCCAGATCCTGGAGCATACTTGCCTTAAGGGCACGGTGAGGACCGAAGGCCATCTGGTACATCATGAAGGTCTTCTTCATCTGCTGCTGATTGGTAAATCCCAGGATGCTCACGTCGATTCCCTGAATGGGATCCGGTTTGACGCCCAGGGCGGCAATCACATGCAGGCATTCATTGGCAATGTGGGCAACGCAGGCCAGGGCCTTGGGGTTGTCAAGAACATCCCCGTAAGTACAGCCCAGAGCGGCAGACATGCCACTGAAGGTGGAATTGACCAGGAGCTTCGTCCAGCGGATGCCCTTGAGATTATCGGTTACAATAGGCACACCGGCCGGCTTCATTATCTCTTGTACGTTCTTGAGGCGGTCCGACATTACACCGTCCAGTTCACCGATGTCGTAGGTCATTTTGTCTGCCGGCGATGTGAGTTGCGATACTCCTGGGGCAATCCAGGTGGCTCCCCAGCCGACGGCGGCACCGATTGTCCGCTTGGCCCCCACGCATTCGGCTACCGCATCCTCGGGGAGTCCGTTCTGCAGCGTCATGACGATGCTCTGATCATGCAGATGGGAAACTATCTGGGGCAAGGCGATATGATTATAGGTCGTCTTGACCAGGTAAATGATAAGATCATAGGTTCCTTCCATCTGGGCCGGCACAATCGCCTTGACTGGAATGGTCTCTTCCAGGAATCCAACAATCTGCGCCCCTTTTTCATTCAGGGCCTTGACATGCGCTTCATTTGCATCGACCAGAACGACATCGCGTCCGCCTTTGGTCAGCAGCGCACCAATGATGGTGCCCAATGATCCCGCACCAACAATAGCTATTTTCATTTTATACCTCCATATTGGAAAAGTGTTTTCCTGAAGCCATCTGCCGGCTTCTTCGTTTATTTGTTTGTAAGACGGTGTGCCGGAAAGCACAGGCCGTCATGCTTTTTATGCGATGATGCTCCTCGCTGACGCAATGGATCAGACCTTATTGAGGAATTTCAACAGCGCCAGGAGACCGTCGTCACGCCACCGGGCAATCTCTTCGCTTGTTCTTCCCTGCTCTTCCGGCCGATTGGCCATTTCCTTCAGCACCCCTTCCTGGGCCATTTCCGGCCAGGAGGGCGGCACTTTTTTCCAGTCGGCCATATCCGCCCACCACAACTCTACAGAGGGACCGATGTGATGCATGATGCCCTTGATCCCGAAGGAACCGCCGCCCAGATGATAGATCAGGTTAGGACCCATCAGGGCATAGCGCAGCCCCGGTCCGAAGCTGACGGCCTTGTCGATATCTTCGACGGAGCAGACACCCTTGAGGACCAGATCGATAGCTTCCCGGTAGAGGGCCACGGAGAGCCGGTTGGCGATAAACCCCAGGGCCTCCTTCTGCAGGATGATCGGTTCCTTACCGAGCAGGCGGTAGAAATCATAGGCCAGCGTGAGTGCCTCCTGTGAGGTTTTTTCTCCCTTGCTGATTTCAACCAGTGGAATGAGGTGGGGGGGATTATAAGGGTGAGCCCCCAGACAGCATTCGGGACGAGCAGCATTTTTTGCTATCTCGGTGATAAGGAGGCCGGACGTACTGCTGGCGAAAACGGCATCCACCGGTGCGTAACGCTCCACCTCGGCAAGCAGGGTTTGTTTCACTTCATATTTTTCCGGAGCAGCTTCCTGGATGAAGGAAACTTCCTTGACGGCCTCTTCCATGCTGGTGGTATAACGCGCCAGACTCAAGGCCACATTCATCTTCTCCTGGGTCAGGAGCCCCTTATTCACCAGATATTCCAGGTTTCCCCGGATCCGGCCCCGGGCCGTCTTGAGACATTCCTCGTTGACGTCATAAACCTGGACGGGCAGGCCGCGCCACAGGAAGTTGGTTGCCCAACCGGAACCGATGACGCCGCTGCCGCCCAGGACGGCAACCTTTTTTATTTCAGATGCTTTCATAATCTTTCTCCTATTACTGTCATGAACGATCCATTCCTTCAGCAAGGATCACGATCATCATGATCGTGCTTAGTAGAGGAGGATGCCCAGAGGGATCACAATCAACAGGGCCAGTACTGTGGCCACGATATGTCCAAAGAAAACATGCTTGTAGGCATTGACATGGGTCAGGCCGCAAACGGCCAGAAAGGTGATGACCACGCCATTGTGGGGCAATGCATCGAAGCAGCCCGCCGACATCGTGGCGACACGGTGAATCAATTCGGGGGAAAGTCCGAGCGCCAGATACTTCGGCGCCAGGGTCTCCAGGATGATCCCCAGACCACCCGAAGCAGAACCGGTAATGCCTGCCATCATGTTAGTCGCAATGGACAGAGAGATAATGGGATGCATCGGCAGCGTCAGGAGCCATGCGGAAATGACCTTGAAGCCCGCCGTCGCCGCCACGGCCATGCCGTATCCTACGTCGGCGCAGGTGTTCACAATCGGGATGACGGTGTTGACAGCCCCCTTGTTCAGGGTGTCGAGGATATTCTTGTATTTCGTCCAGAAGAAGACGATGCAGACGGCCGTACCGCCGGCCAGCGACCAGACGGCATCCAGCTTCAGCACATTCAACAGAACAACGACCGTGATCATCGGAACGATACTGAGCCAGACGTTGGGAAGAGTCGCCAGGTCTACATCCGCCGTGCCGACAACGCCTACACCGGTGGGAGCCTCATAGACTTCTCCACGCTCTCTGGACTTCCTGAGCTGATACTTGAAGTAAAAGACGTTGAAAGTGGCCACCAAAACAGCGGCCAGGATCCCGATTACCGGAGCGGCCATGGGGGTGGAGGCCATGTACTTTGTGGGCATTATATTCAGGATCTGGGGAGAACCGGGCAGCATGGTCATGGTGATGGAACCGATGCCGAAGGCATATGGAATAACGAAGAGGTGCCAGGGCAGATTCATCTCCTTGAACAGAGGCCGGCCGATGGGAACCAGGGCAAAGACGACAACGAACAGGCTCACGCCGCCGTAGGTGAGAGCCACACCGATAAATGCAATGGCGAGCATGACGTTTAAGTGGCTTTTACGCCCGATCACCTTGAGGATGCCTTCAGCAATGGCCCGTGCGGCACCGCTGTCCTCCATAAACTTGCCGAAGAGAGAACCCATCAAAAAGATGAGGTAGAACTTTCCGGCATAATTGACGAAGCCCTTCATATATGGACCCGTCAGGGTGGGGAGAATATCCATGCTGGAAAATGCGGCGACAACTGCTACCGCCAGGGGCGCCAGGATGATGATGTGCCAGCCCCGTAAGGCCAGAAACATGATCAGTGCCAGCGAGAGGATAATGCCGATAATGCTGAGTTCCATTGCTTGATCTCCTTTTCTAGAATTTTGTCGGATAGAGATGTCTTCCCTAACCGGATACATTGTTAAATGATCGGAAGAAACGAAACAATGGGGGGCGGTCCTTATTTGTTCAGGTGGGAACCCTACTTTGTTGAATCCTCAGAAACGGGGCGGACTCATAATAAGTCTGCAGGCAAGGCACATGAATTATGAGGGATGAGGCATAATTGAGTGTTCGCCACAATGACGGGGGATGAAGCGTAAGGCATCATCCGGACTTATTGTGGAGCCGTCAATCTTCCCAGAGGTCGGGATCGACGATGCCGATTTTAATGGCATATTTCAGGAGGTCCAGGCGATCATGGACGTTTAGCTTGTTCATCAGGCTAGTGCGGTGCTTTTCCACGGTCTTCGGACTGACACAGAGGATATCGGCAATCTGGTTCGTGGAGCGGCCCTGGGCCACAAAGCGAAAAACCTGCTGCTCCCGCTCACTCAAGAGGTCGTAGCTTCGTACGGAAGGAGCGCCTTGTTGCGCCTTGAGATATTTACCGATCACTTCCGCCTGCAATCGGGAACTGAGGAAATACTCACCTCGCCAGGCCGACCGGATAGCGTCAAGGATATCCTGGCTGAGAGAGGCCTTGAGGACATAACCCAGAGCGCCTGCCGCCAGCGCCTGCTGCACATAGGTTTCCTTGGCGTGCATGGACAGAACCACGATCTGTGAATCGGGCACGGCCTCCCGGATAAGCCCGGTGACTTCAATCCCGCCCAGCCGCGGCATGGCAATATCCAGAAGGACGACATCCGGCCGCAGCGTTTTCGCCTTTTCCAGGGCTTGATGGCCGTCCTCGGCTTCGCCCGCCACTTCCATATCCTGCTGGTTATTGAGCAGCTGTTGCAAACCGTCCCGCACAATGGCATGGTCGTCGGCGATAAGGACTCTGATCTTTTTCATATAGCCTCTTACGGAACGGGAATATTGGCCCTGATCATGGTTCCCTTTCCGGGAATGGAGGTGATATCAATCGTCCCCCCACAGGAAGCGACGCGCTCCCTCATGCTCAACAGGCCGATACCTCGAACGGGCCCTACCGGCGATGATTGGTGGGTCGACTGCTCATATCCGACACCGTTATCCCGGATCGTGAATATGACCCGGGGATGGCTGTAGGTGAGCATGATCTCAACCCGAGTCGCTTTGGCGTGCTTGGAGATATTGGTCAGACATTCCTGAAAGATTCGGTAGAGAACGATTTCAATCTGCTGGTTCAGCCGTTTCTTCAGGCCCAGGGCCTGAAATTCCACCAGGATATCCGGCCAACGCACACTGAATTCATGGATAAACCACTCCAGCGTAGGGACTAGACCCAGGTGATCCAAAAGATCGGGACGCAGATAGGATGTGGTTTTCCTCACACTGTCCGCCAGCATTTCTATCCGGTGGATAAGGCCGCTGCATAGCTTTTTTTGTTCCGTAAATTCAGCGGGTACAGACCTTTGCAAGGCTTCCAGATCGAAGTGCAGGGAGGTCAGGGTCTGGCCGAACTCGTCATGGAGGTCCGCGGCAAGGCCCTTTTTCTCTTCTTCGCTTACCTCGATCAGGCGCCGGGAGAGGTGATGAATCTCCTCCTCGGCAATTTTGCTCTGGGTGATGTCGATACAGTTCCCCACCACCGCCGACTCTCCGAGATATGTGGCATGTGTGGCGCGCAGGTCTACCCAGATTGTGGCCCCGTCTTTTTTAATCACCCGAAAGGTATACTGCTGCGGGAAGACCTGACTCTTTTCCCGGCTGAGGCCCCGCTGCTTCACGAGCTGACGGTCGTCGGGATGGATTACTTCCCAGAAATGCCTGCCTACGATCTCATCGGTCGAGTCATAGCCCAACATTTCAGCCAAGCGCTGATTGGCAAAGCAGAAAATGCCCCGCTGATGGATGAAGATGGCCGACAGGGAGTTCTCCACTACGGTGCGGTATTTTTCCTCCGAGTCCTGCAGCGCCCGTTCCGTCCTCTTACGGTCCGTGACATCAAGTACAAAACCCTCGTACCCATCGATCTGCCCTTCTCCGTTCCGGCGGGTCGTGGCAGTAATGCTCACATCCAAAATCGCCCCGTCGCGGCGGCGGAAGCGGATCTCGAAATCCTGGACGGATCCCGTCTCTTTGATCTCATCCAGAAACCGCTCGCGGTCCCGCGGATCGACATAAAGGTTTTGTACAATATCCAGCCCCCGGACTTCTTCGGGAGTGTCGTAGCCAAGCATCCGGATGCCGGCCTCATTCATATCGACAATAAATCCATCGGTGTTGCTGAGATAGACCATGGCCGGAGAATGCTCAAAGATATGCCGGAAGCGCTTAGATGATCCCTCCTCGAGCATCACCCATTTTTTCGGTTTTGATTTCACGTGGGTTATCATGCTTTCTACTTACATGAGATAATCACCGTTTTCCATCGAAAATCGACGGCACCAACCGCCGGAGGATCATCTTCAATACGAATATCAAATTAGCTGACATCTAAGATTTCATTATTTGAAAACAGCTTTACGATGCCTCGTCAGGTGGGACTGAAACTTTCATTGACATGATTCAATTTCTTCGGGCGTATACCGCATGGGTATCTTCCTGAATCGGATAGTCGGGGAAAAACCGATGATGTGAGTATTCTATTCGATGATTTTATTCTGGACAGCATAAAGCGTGATTTCAGCGTTGTTCTTTAGTTTCATTTTTTCAATAATGTGGCTCCGATAGGTACTGATCGTCTTGACGCTAAGACAAAGTTCGTCTGCGATGTGGGTGACGGTCTTTCCCGAAGCGATCATCAACATGACCTGGTATTCCCGGTCGGAAAGCTTTTCGTGGAGAGGCTTGGAAATGTCCTCACTCAGATATTCGGTAAGCTTTTCCGCAAGTGATGAGCTGATATACTTACCCCCTTGAGATATCTTGCGAATGGCTACAATGAGTTCATTAGGAGCGCTGCCCTTGGTCATATATCCGGAAGCCCCTGCCCGAAGCGCCCTGACAGCATACTGCTCTTCGGGGTAAATGCTCAGCATCATCACGGGAAGCTTTGGTTTTTCCAGTTTCAGGTCCTTGAGAACCTCCAGTCCGTTCTTTCCCGGCATTGAAATATCGAGGAGAACCAGGTCGTAATCATTTTTCCTGATCAACTTCATGACCTCCTCACCATTCTTGGCTTCATCGGTAACGGTTATATCCTGGGTGTCGGAAATGACCTGCTTAAATCCGGCCCGGACAATAGGATGATCATCGGCAATAAGAATTCTGATTTTCTTCACGATGGCACTCCCTTTTGGATCAGAGGCATTGTAACGTTGACAGTCGTCCCCTCACCGGATTTTCCTTTTATGACAACCTCCCCACCCCAGTATTCCGCCCTTTCCCGAATGCCCAATAAACCGAAAGAATTGGGTTTGGTCATCTGTTCCTGGGTGATCCCTTTGCCGTTATCTTTAACGATGAGTTGAACTTTCTCGTCTGTGGCCTTCATGGAGACTTTAACGAGAGAGGCATTGGCGTGTCGGGAGATGTTGGTTATGGTTTCCTGGAAGATTCGGAACAGGGCCGTGGAAAGTTCAGGATCGAGGACGATCTCTTCCGGGGTGAAGCTGACCTGGCAGCGAATGCCTGTGCGTTTTTCAAAGTCCCCTGCCTGCCAGCCGATAGCTGCCGTCAATCCCAGAAGATCCAGCATTCCCGGCCTCAAGTCCGTATAGATCCGCTTGAGTGTATCCATGGTCATGTCGATAAGACTGGAGAGGTATTGTGTCCTTTCGACAAGCGATGTCAGCTTCGGGGGAATCTTTTTCCCCATGAGAATGATCTCCGTGTTTAGGGCAGTCAGGAGTTGGCCGAGTTCATCGTGGAGTTCCCTGGCGATACGGGTCCGTTCCTTTTCCCGTATGGATTGGAGATGGGCTGTGAGGCTCCGTAATTGTTGCCTCGATTTCTCCAGTTCCGCAGCGGCAAATTTGCGATCTGTAATATCCTCATAAGTAATAACGATATTCTTTTCCCGCAGACTGTCCCCGATCCGTACGGCGGTTACCATACAGTCTATGCTCCGGCCGTCTTTACGGCAGCAGGGGAATTCGAGGGTGACAGTTCGCTTTTCCTCAAGGGCACCGTAAAGAGATCTGGCCATCTCTTCGTAGTCTTCGTCCGACCGGTAGAGGACACGGGTGCTCATACCGATAAGTTCCCGGTGCTTCCAACCGAAGACGGTCTGGACCCCATCGTTGGCAAAAATGATCCGCCGGTCCTGCAAGCCGATGACGGCATGGGGAATGGACTCCAGGATCGAGGCCTCCAGGGCTTCCAACTCTTCGAGTTTTTCGCGGGAACTGATCTGCTCGGTAATGTCCATGGAGTTACCAAGGACTGCCATTTCACCACGGAAAGGTATCTTCGTCACTGTTTCCATGATCCAGCGGATATCACCGTTTTTGGTAATAATCCGGAACTCGTGAGGCGCCTTTCGCTTCCCGGAAAGCATGCTTTTGGCATTCTTCCGGACCATCGCCCGGTCTTCGGGATGAACTAGACTCATGGAATCCATACCGACCAGTTCCTCTTCGCCGTATCCGGCGTAAGCGGCGGCGTGATGGTTGACAAACTGGAAGGCCCCGCTCTGGACTACATAGACCCCTGCCTGGGAACTGTTGGCCAGGGTCTTGTAAACCTCTTCAGCCTGCTTACGATCCGTGATGTCCTCGTAGGTAATGACAATCTGTTTGTCTGTAAGGATCTCGCCGATTCTGGCGGCATTGATCATACAGACGATGTCTTTACCGTCCTTGCGCCGGCATAGAAACTCGAGGGAGACAGTCCTCTCTGTTTCCAAAGTTTTGTAGAGTTTTCCGGCAATCTCTTCGAAGTCCCGCTCTGTACGGTAGAGGCGCCGTGTCCGATGTCCGATCAGTTCTTCGGCCATCCAGCCGAAGACGGTCTTGACGCCGTCATTTGCAAAGATGATCCGCCGGTTCTTCAAGCCGATAACGGCATGGGGAATGGCTTCGAGGATGGATGCTTCAAGGGCCTCCAGTTCGGCAAGCTTGTTCCGGGAATTAATCTGTTCGGTAATGTCCATGGAATTGCCGAGAACAGCACGCCTGCCCTGATAGTGTATGGTAGTGACCGTTTCGGTGATCCAGCGGATACTGCCATTCCGGGCAATGGTCCGGAAGACATAAGGGGAGAAACGGGCTCCCTTGAGCATATCGATGGCGCAGGTTTTGACGATGTGCCGGTCTTCGGGATGGACGATGGACATGGAAGCCATCCCGAGGAGTTCTTCACGGGTATAACCCCAGTAATTGTAGGTGTGTTGATTGACGAACTTGAAGATGCCGTCCTGGACCACATAGATACCCATGAGGGAACTGTTTTCAAGGGTTCTGAAGAGCCCTTCTTCAAAGAGACGGTCCATTTCGAGTTTTTTGATCTCTTCACCGGTTTTACGAATCTCCCGGACCTCATTCAATATTTGAACATTTATGGAATCTTTTTTTTCCATAGACAATCCCTTATAAAATTGACTCAAATTTCGACTACCTTCACTATAGGTTGCGATTATAACCCTGTCAACCGTTTCTTTCCTGTCGATTCATTATGCCATCGGATAAACTCCGGTCTCCAATATTAAATGCACTGATCCTTATAAACGTTCATTTCTCATCTTACATTCATCATTCCACCGATTGTTAAAAATTGCTTCTGAGATTATCTTAGGCTCGAAAGAATGAATAGGAGACATGAAAACCATGACATTCACCGGCAACGAAAGAATCGAATTCAATCCCCAAAGAGACATTCTGGGGAAAACGACAAAGAGAAACAGGACGAACCGTCAATATATGGCAGGTCGTTCTCCGGTATATTATAAACAGCATTAGCAAGTTTTAAAAAAATAATTTTGGGCAGGCTGTTCAAAAATGCCCAGATGCAAGGCGCGCAAAAGCTGAGGAATGAGTCGTACATATAAGTACGTCGATTGACGAAACTTGCGGCGCAACACAGCAGATGGGCGCTTTTCAACAGCCTGTTGAGAAAGGAGGTAAAAGCCATGAGAAAAACAGGAGCCAAAGATAGAGAAAGATTTGCAAAGAAAGCTGGTAAAACATGGTTAGATCCCATGTGCACACCGGTTGAGCCGAAAAAACGCTAAGATGCGTAACTAAGGTGCACAAATAACATGCTGCAAAGATCATCAACTACTTATTACTTCGGCGACTATATATTGAATAGTTGCTATTCCCGCAGAGACGGGAATTCATTGTAATGACTGGATGCCGGATCAAGTCCGGCATGACGATCTTTGTCATGCTTCATTGGCGATTAAATTAAAAGAAAGGAAAGCGGATATGAAAAAAATTGTCAAATCTGAGGATAGAGCAAGCAAAGACAAACGTGAGCATGAATCCCTGGGAGAGAAAGCGATCAGTGAATGTTACGAATCAACAATCGTAACCACCGTCACTTTTTAAATGCTTGAAATGCCCGCAAGGCCGCTCATAAAACTTCTCACATAGCCCCCGCCGCTCAGTCGGCAGGGGCTTTTTCTTTTTACCCCAAAATATTCGCCCCAAAACATTCACATTGATCTGTGAGATGCTCCCATGATAAGGTTTTACCCGATATTCATGCATGAGATGCTTTGAGATTAATCGAGAATTCTGAACTATGGCTTCATAAGAAGCGAAGATTCTATAAACTGAGTGGTTGCCGATGCCGGAAAACCTAGTCGCCTGTCCCGATTGTGATTTGTTGCAACGCCTTCCCTTAATTCCGCCGCGCGGGAAGGCGCGTTGCTTCCGTTGCGGCAAGGTGCTGGCAGCCAACAGGCCGGGGGCCAACAAGCGGACTCTGGCCTTCGCAATTGCCGCGGCAATTGTATTTGTCATTGCCAATGCCTTCCCGCTGATGGGGTTGTCGGTTGCCGGGCGCGAAGTTCATACGACGATCATCGGCGGAGCCTGGACGATGTGGCATGAAGGGCAGCAGGTAACAGCTGCCCTTGTTGCATTGTGCGCCATTGTTGCACCGGCGGGATATATTGGAATCACGATTACCGTCCTGGTAGCCGCTCGTAGATATCGCCAAGCGCCAGGTTGGGTGGGTGACCTGCTTCATTTAGCTGAATTGGCAAAAGAATGGGCAATGGCCGAAGTCATGATGCTCGGCATACTCGTTGCCTTGATCAAGATCGCCGATCTCGCAACTATTGTTATCGGTCCGGGAACATTTGCAACGGGGACTCTCATTGTCCTGCTTGCGGCAATAACGATTAATTTTGAACCCGAAGAGATTTGGGCGCAAGTGCAGTGGTCTTCCTGCGTCGCATCGTCATCTATCCATTCCACCCAAACTAATGACGGCACAGAGGCAATACAATGACCGTCCATGAACCGATGGCCATGACGTCAGGACTTGCCTTGTGCAGTTATTGTAAATTGTTGTCCAAACTCACGGCCCAGGAAAGAAACTATTGTCCCCGTTGCGGCCACAAACTCACATCCCGCCATAAGGATGCTATTCAGCGCACTTGGGCTCTCATCATCGCCGCAGCGATCTGCTACATACCGGCCAATCTCTTTCCCGTAATGACGTCCATAAGCCTCGTAGGTTCCGAGGAAGATACCATTATAGATGGCGTTATCCTGCTTTACTTGACAGGGTCCTGGCATTTGGCGCTTATCGTCCTTATCGCGAGCGTGATAATTCCCATGGCCAAACTTATCGCGCTTGCCTATTTACTCATAACCGTGCAGCGCCATTCAACAAGAAGCAACCGTGAGCGGGTCCGGCTATACCGGCTCGTTGAGTTTATCGGCCGCTGGTCCATGCTTGACGTATTTGTCATTTCCTTCGTTGTCGCCTTGGTGCAGATTAAACCGCTCATGGCGGCGCAGCCCCGGACCGGCATTTTCTTTTTCGCAGCAGTAGTCGTTTTGACCATATTTGCGGCACAATCTTTTGATCCCCGGCTGATCTGGGATTCCGCTAATGGCATGGAGGAATGAAATGAGTGAAAACAACGATGTCCCGGACATCCCGCAGGCCAATACCGTACCTTATAAGCGAACACGCTTCTCGGTGGTTTGGATTATTCCCATCATCGCCGCTTTGGTCGGCATCGGAATTGCGGTACAGCGTTTTCTGAATGAAGGGCCGACTATTACGATCACCTTCAAAGTGGCTGAAGGCATCGAGGCTGGCAAGACCTTCGTAAAATACAAAGATGTAAACATCGGGCAGGTTACGGCGGTAAATCTGTCGGAAGACTATTCCCATGTTGTTGTTAAGGCAAAGATCGCCAAGAGCGCACGGAATCTCCTGGTCAAAGACACAAAGTTTTGGATCATTCAGCCGCGCATCAGTTTAAGCGGCGTGACGGGCATCGGCACCTTGATATCCGGAAATTATATCGGTCTGGAAGCCGGAAAATCTACTGAAAATGAAAAGTCCTTTAATGGTTACGATACCCCCCCGGTCATAACAAACACGGAGCCAGGACGGCACTTCCTGCTGAAGGCGGATAGTCTCTGGTCCTTGGGTTTCGGTTCCCCCGTCTATTACCGGCGACTTAATGTCGGCCAGGTCATCGGCTACGATCTGGCAAAAGACGGCAAGTCCTTCGATATCAAAATATTCGTGAATGCCCCCTACGATAAATATGTAACGACCAGCACCAGGTTTTGGAATGCAAGCGGCGTCGATCTGTCTATGGGTGCAAACGGCCTTGTCCTGCGTACCCAGTCATTGCTATCGGTTTTTGCAGGGGGCATTGCCTTCGAGGCGCCCCCATACGCCCAGGTTTCGGGACCGGCGGCGGAAAATTCGGTTTTTACTCTCTACGAAAACCAGGAGGCGGCCACTGCAAAGCATTATACGAAGGATGATCCTTTCATTCTCGTCTTTGACGAATCAATACGGGGGCTGTCCGTCGGCGCACCCCTGATTTACCTTGGAATCGAGGTTGGGGAGGTAAAAAAGATCGGGATTCACTATGATCCGGACAGCTATACGTTCAAGCCTTATGCATTGGTTTCCTATTATGAGGAGCGTCTCTTCTCTCAGCTTGATAATGCCGCTGCCGCCGAGCGGGATCACAACACAAAATACAAGGCCGATGAGAAAGGAACACAGGTGCTTATCGACAGAGGGCTGCGGGCGCAATTGCGCGTGGGGAATATAGTCACAGGACAGCTTTACATTGCCTTGGATTACTTCCCCCACGCCCCCAAGGTCAAGATCGACTGGAAAAAGACCCCGCCGCAACTTCCGGTGATGCCGAGCGGCATGGCGGAATTACAGTTGAAGATTACCAAGATCCTGAACAAGATAGATAAAATACCCTTTGACGAAATCGGGACGGACGCGAAAAAAACCATCGCCACCCTTGACCAGACATTGAAGGAGGCCAATAAACTCCTGGGGGCTATCAACACTGAAGTGGTTCCGGAAATGAAAACAACCATGAGAGACCTGAAACGGTCTATTAACGCGGCAGAGCGAGTGCTGGCCAATGTCGACAAAACAATGATCGGGCCGGATGCGCCGGTAAGTCAGGAGTTGCGGGAGGCTTTGCGGGAGGTATCCCGGGCCGCCCGTTCCTTCCATACATTGACCGAATATTTGGAAACCCACCCGGAAGCGCTGATTGGTGGTAAAGCCCAGGAGAAGAAAAAATGAAAAAGCTCAGAGTCATGATGATCATGTTTGCCTTTGCCGCAATGATAGCGGGATGCGCATCGGCTTCGCCTCAACTATATACACTCAGCCCCACGGCACAGCCGGTAAACGCGAAGTCAAATCTCACGATTTCGGTAGGTCCCGTCACCGTACCGGCGGCTGTCGACCGCTCACAGCTTGTGCTGAGCGTCGCACCCCATCAGGTAGCCGTCGATGAATTCAACCGCTGGGCATCGCCGCTGAAAACCGACATCGCCCGCGTCGTAGCCCAAAATCTTTCCCTGATCCTTGGCACACCTTACGCGTCCGTATTCCCCCAGTCCGTATCCGTGTCACCATCGTATCGTGTCACCATCGATGTCATGCACTTTGAATCCATACCGGGAGACTCGGCCAGGCTGACCGCCATCTGGTCGGTACGGCGCACAGCAGATGAACAATCACAGGGAGGCAGTACGGCATTGTCCGAGCCTGTGCGGGACAACACCTATGCTGCCCTCGTCGCCGCTCACAGCAAGATGCTGGGCACAATGAGCAGCAATATTGCGGCAACCATCAGTACGCTCATGGCCGGTAATCGGAAAGAAAATATGCAAGATGTCAAGTAGGAGGTAAACCCAAAGACAAATATTTCTTACCCCACCTCCGTCACTACATGACACCTCCGCCAGCGGAGGACATGAAACAGCAAATTCTGTTATTACGACACAGTCTCCGATAGTAGCGGGGTATTGTAAATAGGATTTTCCCAACTCGTATCAGTAGTGTCATTTGCAGGTAAAACACAGGAAAAATCCCCTGACCCGGAAGGCCAATACCCCGCTTCTCTCCGCTCGATTTGGACGAAATTTGTGGTGGATCATCGCAAAGCGATGGTTTCTTCATACCAGGCGATGGTTTTTTTCAGACCTTCACGGAAATCGGTTTTGGCCTTGAACCCAAATTCCTGAAAAGACCTCGTTGTATCGAGCATGCGGCGCGGTTGTCCGTCCGGTTTTGACAGGTTCCACAATATCTTTCCTTTAAAACCCGTTAGCTCCACAATCAACTCGGTAAGGTCCCTGATGGATATTTCAAACCCTGCGCCGATATTGACAGGGTCCGATTTGTTGTACTTTTCAGTGGCCGCGACGATGGCCCGCGCCGCATCCTCCACATAAAAAAATTCACGTGTTGCCCGGCCGGTCCCCCAGACTTCGATGGCTTCGTCATCGTGAATTCTGGCATCGACACACTTCTTGATCAGGGCAGGGATAACATGAGATGACTCCGGATTGAAATTGTCGCCGGGACCGTAAAGATTCACCGGCAGAAGGAAAATGCTATTGAATCCATATTGTTCCCGGTAGGCTTGGGACTGGACAAGCATCATCTTTTTGGCGAGCCCGTAAGGGGCGTTGGTCTCTTCAGGATAGCCGCCCCAGAGGTCATCTTCCTTAAAAGGGACTGGCGTAAATTTCGGATAGGCGCAGATTGTGCCCAAGGCGACGAATTTATCGATCTTGCGCAGATAGCCCTCATGGATCAACTGGACTCCCATCATGATATTATCGTAGAATAAGGCGCCCGGTTGGGCCTGGTTGAATCCGATACCGCCGACTTTGGCGGCCAGATGGACAACAATATCCGGCCGGGTCTCTTGGTAGAGCCTTTTGACGTCTTCCAGGCAGACGAGATTATATTCGGGCAGGTCGGCAACGGTAATCCGCCCGTATCCCGCGTCCTGAAATACCTTCAGAAGGTGCCTTCCCAGGAAACCCTTCCCGCCGGTAATGGTAATGCGTTTGTTTTTCATGATTTGTGACCTTTACATCATTCGATGCTGGGCATCTTTGTATCCCGCCTCCCGCAAGGTCTTTTCTTTTTTCGATATTTCCATATCGGCTTCGATCATCATGTCGATAAGACCTTCAAAACTTACCTTCGGCTGCCAACCCAGTTTTTCTCTCGCCTTTGACGCATCTCCCAGGAGGCAGTCTACCTCCGTCGGGCGAAAGTATCGCGGGTCGATGGCCACATATTGAGAGAAATCAAGATCGAGCTTCTCAAAGACCCGTTGAGCGAATTCCCGCACGGAATGGGTTTCCCCGGTGGCAATAGCATAATCGTCCGGTTTGTCCTGCTGGAGCATAAGCCACATGGCTTCCACATAGTCACCCGCATACCCCCAGTCTCTCTTGGCGTCAAGGTTTCCCAGATAGAGCTTGTCCTGAAGACCCAGTTTGATGCGGGTGGCAGCGCGGGTGATCTTACGCGTGACAAAAGTTTCACCGCGCCGCGGCGATTCGTGATTGAAGAGAATACCGTTGGCGGCGAAGATCTTGTAGGCTTCGCGGTAATTCCTCACAATGTAATAGGCGTAGACTTTGGCGGCGGCATAAGGGCTCTGGGGCTGGAAAGGTGTCGATTCGCCCTGGGGCGGCGGCGCCGCACCGAACATCTCACTGGAAGAGGCCTGGTAAAATCGCGCATTGATGCCTGTCCGGCGGATTGCTTCCAGGATGCGCAGCGTGCCCAGACCCGTTATGTCTCCCGTATATTCGGGCATATCGAAACTGACGCGGACATGGCTCTGGGCGCCCAGATGATAAATTTCATCGGGCCGGATATCGTGGAGGAGGTCCATCATCTGGCCTGAAACGGACAAATCGCCATAATGGAGATAGACCCGCGCTTCGGGATCGTGCAGATCCTTGTAGAGGTGGTCGATACGGTCCGTGTTGAAGGTGCTGGAACGCCGGATCAGGCCGTGGATCTCATATCCCTTGTCCAGGAGCAGTTCTGCGAGATACGATCCGTCTTGCCCTGTAATACCTGTGATCAAGGCTTTTTTCATGTCAAAAATGTCCTCCGGATTTCATTGGTTGTAATAGTTTCGATACCAAGTGACCAAGCGGTCAACACCTTCTTCAATGGAGGTGGACGGCTTGAATCCCACGTCGTTCATCAGGTCCCGGACATCCGCATAGGTGACCGGTATATCGCCCGCCTGCAGGGGAAGGAAATTCTTCTTCGCCTCCTTTCCCAACTTTTTCTCCAAGTAGCCGATAAATGCCAGAAGCTCAACCGGCTGATGGTTGCCGATATTATAAACCCGGTAAGGGGCAAAACTTGTTGCCGGGTCCGGTGCATCGGATGACCACGCCGGCTCGGCGCTGGGAATCTTGTCCAGTATGCGGACAACACCCTCGATTATATCGTCGATATATGTGAAATCGCGACTCATCTTCCCGTAGTTGTAAACATCTATGGGCTTTCCTTCCAGAATGGCCTTGGTGAAGAGACACGGGGCCATGTCGGGCCTTCCCCACGGTCCATAGACGGTAAAAAACCGCAGTCCCGTTGTCGGCAGGTTGTAAAGGGAGGAATAGGTGTGGGCCATCAGTTCGTTGGCCTTCTTGGTGGCCGCATAGAGGTTGACGGGGTGGTCGACATTATCATGGACGGAGAAGGGCATGTGGGTGTTGGCACCGTACACGGAGCTGGAAGAGGCGTAAACGAGATGCCGGACCGCGTGCTGCCGGCAGCCTTCGAGAATATTCAGGAATCCCGTCAAGTTGCTGTTGATGTAGGCATAGGGATCAACCAGGGAATAGCGAATACCGGGCTGGGCCGCAAGATGAACAACACGGTCCGGTATTTTATCCCGGAAGAAAGCTAGGGTTTCGTCCTTTTGGGCCAGATCCAGCCGGGTAAAAGAAAAATGTTCTGATTCCCTAAGGATGGCCAGGCGATCCTCCTTCAGTTTTACATCGTAATAGGTATTGAGATTATCGATACCCAGAATCGTGCGGCCTTCCGAAAGAAGCCTCCGGGCCAGATGGAAGCCAATAAAACCGGCAGCGCCGGTGACGAGAATACGTTCCTTGAACATGGAATCTCAAAGCCTCCAGTAATGGAGGCCCCTCTTGGGGAGTTTTGCCTTGGCGAACATCCCCTTGACGTCGACAACAACAACCTGATCGCTCCGGCCCAAAGCGGCAATGCCCTTGATGCCCATCTTTTCATAAGCCTTGTGGGCTACGGCAACGATAACGGCGTCGACGTTGCGAAGGTCTTTCAAGTCCATCAATTTCAGATTATAATGCTCTGTTACCTCTTCGGCGTCGGCAAGAGGATCGTGGAGCAAGACTTTGACATTGTAACTTTCCAATTCCCTGACAATGTCGATAACCTTCGTGTTTCGGATATCCGGGACGTTTTCCTTGAAGGTCAACCCCAATACGGCCACCCTGGCGTTGCGGACGGGCGTGTCCGCGGCAATAAGCATCTTCACGGTCTTCTCCGCCACGACTTTGCCCATGCCATCGTTGATGCGGCGACCGGCCAGGATCAACGACGGGTGGTAGCCCATGCTTTCTGCTTTGAAAGTCAAGTAGTATGGATCTACACCGATACAATGCCCTCCGACTAGACCGGGACGAAAATGGAGGAAATTCCACTTTGTGCCGGCGGCTTCGAGGACTTCGATTGTGTCGATGCCCATATGGTCGAATATGATCGCCAATTCGTTCATCAGAGCGATGTTGATATCGCGCTGGGTGTTTTCGATAACCTTGGCCGCTTCAGCTACCCGGATGGACGAAGCCTCGTGTATGCCCGCCTTGACAATGGTTCCGTAAACCTGGGCCAGAAGGGAACAGGTTGCCTGATCAGAACCGGATACAATCTTGGTGATGGTCTCCAGAGTATGGACCTTGTCGCCGGGGTTGATACGTTCAGGGGAGTAGCCCAGGGTAAAGCCCGTTCCTATTTTCAGGCCAGATTCCTTCTCAAGAATGGGCAGGCAGATTTCTTCCGTGACACCGGGATAGACTGTCGATTCATAAACGACACAAGACCCCTGCCGAAGTTGGCGGCCGACGGTCTTTGAGGCGCTTCGGACGGCCCCCAGATCAGGGATACGGGAGTCGTAGATAGGCGTTGGCACAGCGACAATGATCAGACGGCACACGGACAGATCTTCCGGGTTGTCCGTAAACAACACATCGCTTTCTTTGAGCTGCTTTGACGTGACTTCCGTCGTCTGATCGAAGCCTCGTTTCAATTCTTCGACCCGAGACTTTTTGGTATCGAAACCGACGGTCGAGAAATGCTTCCCCAGATAAACGGCCAGGGGAAGGCCGACATAACCAAGGCCGACGATAGCAATCTTTTCTTTCTTTTTCTGGAATGCGCTGAAAGAGGGAAGCGTTTTCATTATGCAGGAATCCATTCTTTGATGTAGTTTGATATCGTCAAATTAACGCTTTTTTTATGAGTGAAGGCTTGCAGCGCAAGCCGCCAGCGTTTTTTTCATATCTTCCGGGGTATGAGCAAAAGAGAGGAACCATGCCTCGTATTGCGAGGGGGGCAGGTTAATGCCTCTTGAGAGCATTCCCCGGAAAAACCGGGCAAATCGTTCCGAATCGGATTGTCCCGCTGTCTGAAAATCATACACGGCCCCTTGGGTAAAGAATATCGTAAACATCGAGCCCATACGGTTAATCGTTACCGGGAGGTCTTCACCAAGGAACAGGTTTTTCATGCCTTCGCAAAGAGCTCCCGCCATCCGGTCGATCCGCTCATAGTCGGGTGTACTTTCCCTGAGAATATTCAAGGTAGCAATACCCGCAGCCATAGCCAGAGGATTACCGGAGAGCGTTCCTGCCTGATAGACGGGACCAATGGGGGCCAGCTTTTCCATAAGTTCCCGGCGGCCGCCAAAGGCACCAACGGGAAGGCCGCCGCCGATTATCTTTCCCAGACAGGTCAAGTCGGGTTTTATGTGGACCAGATCCTGATAGCCCCCCCAGTGGAAGCGAAATCCTGTAATGACTTCATCGAAAATCAGGACAATGCCCTCCTTTTCCGTCACGGCCCGGATTTCTTGAAGGAATTCAGGCTTTGGCACTACAACGCCCATATTTCCCGCGACGGGCTCCAAGATGACACAGGCGATATCCGCAGAGTGCTCCTTGATGGCCGCGGTAAAGGCCTCTGCATTGTTGTAGGGCAGGGTCATCGTCAACTCGGCCAGACACTCGGGAACGCCCGGACTTCCCGGGATGCCGAATGTCGCCACACCCGAGCCGGCCTTGACAAGCAAAGAATCTGCATGGCCGTGGTAACAGCCTTCAAATTTAACGATTTTATTCCGCCCCGTGGCGCCACGGGCCAGACGTATGGCGGACATGACGGCCTCCGTCCCCGAACTGACCATGCGGATCATATCGATGGATGGAAAGGCCTCTGTGATCAAACGGGCCATTTCCACTTCCAGAGCCGTAGGCGCCCCGTAACTCGTTCCCTTGCGGGCCTGATTGACAATGGCTTCTATGACTCGGGGATGGGCGTGACCGAGGATCATGGGTCCCCATGATAAGACATAATCAATATAATCCATACCGTCCATATCGATAATCTTCGCGCCTTGCGCTTCCCTGATAAACAAAGGGGATGCTCCGACAGCTTTGAAGGCCCGGACGGGGCTGTTCACGCCGCCGGGGATTATCTTTTTTCCTTCTTCAAAGAGTTTCTGCGATAAGCTCGTCATAGTAATTATTACCTTTTATCCATCGGCAGCACAGGGCGGTGGATATGATTGTGATTTGTGAGTAACGTTACTTTATTACCCTATTTTCGTTGATTTGTGAATTGATTTGAATGTAACCCAAATCCACTGCCAGATTTCAGCCAAATCGAGAGGAGAGCAGCGAGGCATTGGCCTCACGTACACATACCCCGCCTCTATTAGAGACTGTGTCGCAATTCATATATTTGCTACATAACGACTTGCTGTAGTCCAGACCTTCAGGTCTGTGGCTTGATTTAAAATAGTCTAAATTACAAAATATTTGCAGGACTGAAGTCCTGCGCTAAATTCAGATCGATTAGATAAATTTTTATTGCAACAAAATTTCTTTATCAAAACATGCACTAGGCTTTGAGTTTTGGTTGTAGAGACATGAGCTCCGCCCCTTCTTTCAAAGTTGGGACGGAGATGGGGTTTACATTCGATGATAATGACGTACGGTACTGGAATTCCGTGTGTTCAGTCCTGCATGACCGTGATTTCGACTCGCCGGTTGTCTTCTACAGCTCCTTTGGAAAACAGTGCCGTACCTTGGCCGGCGCCTGTCGCGTCTACGGCAGATTCCTTGACGCCGTTTTTAAGCAAGGCCGCTTTGAGCAGTTGGGCCATGGTTTCCGTGGACTTTCGGTCTTCATTTTTCGCGGGATTCCCGAATCCGAAGACTGTCACTTTCAGTCTGACTTCAGGGACCGCTTTCGTCAGATAGGCAAACCTCTTTATATGATCGTCCGCATTGGGCGTGAGGGCGGGGCCTTTTGAAGAAACCTTGATCAGGTCCTTCCTGGGAATAATGAACGTACATCCGTTCGCGGTTAGTTTGCCAAGGTAGTCCATCTTGCTCAAGGCCTTGAAAAACGTCAACTGCCGGTCAGCGCTCTGGAACTTGGTGCGCATCTCGACGACGTCCGATCCCTTCTGGGATTCGATCGCTTTCAGGTCTTCTTTGAGACGCTGATTCTCCGCTTGCAATGTCTCCAGCTTGCCGCTTAGATTTTCGCGTTCCAGCTTCATCCGCGAAGTCTGATCGGCCAACTCGGTTCTTTCCTTTTTCAACAGAGCAAGTTCATTGCTCATAACCTGAAGAGACCCTTTCGGCTTTTTAACTTCTTCCGTAAGCCTCTGGATTTCCATTTCCTTATCTTTGAAAACCTTGATCTTGGCTTCCAGTTCCGGAATCATTTTCTCCAACCGGGCATTTTCCTGCTCCTGACTGATTTTTTCAAGGCGGGATTGAGCGATGGAGGCCATTATTTCCGCCATCTCAGCATAGTAAATGATTTCCGGTTCCGCATCTTTCTTGAGCTTGCCGAGGAGGGATGTATTATTCTTCAGCATTGCTTCTGCCCGTTCCAGGAAAACCCCTGCTTGGCGCAACTCATCGGCGGGGGCCTTCATATCCTCGCTTCTGGCCTTAACCTTGGCAATAAAGGTTTTTGCCTTCTGGATGGCAAATCCCACCTGTTCCTTATCCGCCAAGGCTATGCCGGTTTGGAGAAGGAGGGCACAAATGATCAACAAGCAGGACAGCTTCTTCATTTCTCGTCTCCTTTACCGCTCAGGATAGCTGAAAGCCTCTGCTCCAGTTTGTCGACCCTGGACCTTGTCACGGCTGTCCTCTCCGCCGCTTCTCTTTCTTCAACCTTGGCCTTTGCCTGTTCGATTTGAAGTTCTGCCATGTTCAGGGCTTCACGGGTCGACTTATCCCGTTTGGCATCTATTTCTTCCTGAGCCCGGGCAAGGGTTCTCTGTGCGCTTTCGACAATTTCTCTGGCATATATGCCTTCTTTTGCCTTGGCTATTTGCGACAGCGTAGATTTTATCTGACGGTATTTTTCCATGGTCGCCGGGGCAATATCCCCGGCGGCCATGGCGAAATTGGTAGAAAAGAAGATCGTCAGGATAAAGGCAACTCCTATCAATTTATTCGACATGCCGCTCTCCTGCATTGTGTAAGCATTAGTTCCTTATTAAGCTTCAGGAATAACAAATTTCTGCTTTGGGTAAATAAGGTTTGGGTCTTTAATCTTCTTCTTGTTGGCCTTATAAATTACTTTCCACTTCAAAGGATCGTTGTAGGTGGCTTTGGCGATCTTCCAAAGGCTATCCCCTTTTTTTACGACATAAACTTCTCCGGCTGCACGTTTCTTTGCTGATTTATCAGCCGCAGTCTTCTTTGCCTGCCCTTTGCTGGTGTCTGACGGGACGGCTGCCGTTTCCTTGGTCTGGCCCTGAGCTTCTTTTTCTTTCGGCTGTGCTGTCGAGGCCTTCTTATCCACTGCCTGCTGCTCTTCGGAAGCCGCTGCCTTTCCTGCGTCGGCTGTCTTGCATGATTTGAACATGCCACATCCACTCAGCGAAAAGATGAGGCTGGTAGCGATGGCGACGGTGACGAGCAACTCCTTACGTGACTTCTTGTTCATTCATTTCCTCCAGTAATTTTATTTGGTTCGGGGTTCGGCCCCTGCTGCTTTCACAAAAAATCCCATTTGATAATGGAGTTAAAAATTACGATAGAAGATATAAATGAGTCAGGACAATTTTGTCAATTGATTTTTATGCAAATGATTAGTATAAAAACAACGAATGACAAAGGAGCGAAAATGATCAAGAAATCGACCTATATATTTGAGATATTCGATAACCTGCGCCGGGTAGTCCAGATGATTCGCGAATATTCAATGATAGCGAAAAAAGTAACGGGCATCACGGGACCTCAGCTATGGGCCATCAAACTGATCTCAAATGAACCATCCATGCAGGTGTCCGAATTGGCCGGCAGGATGTACCTCCACCCGGCAACGGTGGTTGGCATCTTGAACCGTCTTGAAGCGAAGGGATTCGTAAGCCGGATGCGGATGGATGATGATCGCCGGATCGTCCGCGTAGAACTGACGGCAAAGGGGCGGGGAATCGTCGAGCGGGCGCCCGAAGTTGCCCAGGACATTTTGGTCTCCCGCCTGGAACCCCTGGCTGATGAAAAGATTAAATCCATTCACGAGGGACTGGCACAACTTGTAGAGATTCTGGGCGCCCAGGAAGTGCCGGCCCATTTGATCCTCTCGCCGGAAGTCAACGCCCCTGAGGATATAAACCGGGTCAAGCGGCGTTCGAAAAAACGGGCGGCGGCGGATTAACAAGTTGTTGAAATACTCAAACTTGGACAGTCTTATCAAAAATATTCAGATGTAAGGTACACAAAAGCCGAGGAGCGAGCATCGGGGACATGTTCCGGAAGCCCGAAGGGATCGGAACGTGTCCCCGGAAAGCCAAGGCTTGCAGCGCAACGCAGCAGATGGGCATTTCTCAACAGACTGTATCAGAAATAGGCCATACTGGTCTTTTTAAATTCCTCTACGCTTTCCAGAACTTTGAAATCACTTACTCCGGCGCAGTCCGCAAGGTGCTGAATAAGGTCTTCCGGCTTGTCTCGCCGGAAATGGACCATCGTGAAAAGGTTGTATTTTCCTTCCAAAGGCGGCATCCGTTCATAGCAATGGGAAATTTCACCAAACGAGGCGAAAATCTGCCCAATCGCCTCCGCACGATCCGCCGGAACGGCCCAAACAATCATGGCATTTTTTTCGTAACCTGCACGCTGATGACGAATGATAGCGGCGAATTTCCTTATGATACCCTGTTGTTTGAGGCGGTTGATGGTAAGGATGACTTCGTCTTCATCCAGGCCGACGGCGTCTGCCACGGTCATGAAGGGACGTCTCTCGATAAATAAGTCCCCCTGGAGATGGCGGGCGATTTCTTTTTCTTTCTCGGTCAGGCTTGTCTGTTTCATAGATCTTCTATATCCGATTGTTGCCTTGCCTGCAATGGAATCCTGATACAAACTCGCCCCTTTCTTTCTCACTCCGATACATTTTGTTCACGATTTGGAACGGATACCCTATTTTTCAACAGACTGTTGGTATGGATAATGCTGACCTGTTAGTTTTTTGTAAAAATTTATGTCGAGAGTAAATAGACTTGTCCGGTTTTGTAGCAAATGACTTGTCCGCTTTTACTGTTCTTGAATGGAGGGTCATTTAAGAGCAGGAGGTGAGCGGCGGATGTTCGCTTTCCTCGTTCGTGGTTCTTGTCGTGGAGT
>CAZYDG010000076.1:0-20181 GCA_964645835.1 uncultured Syntrophaceae bacterium | reverse complement strand
CGGGTCAAGTGCGCTCAGGTCCGGGCGATGGCCGAGTGCAATGGCTGGTTTGGCAAAGTACCTCTTCCAGATGACGAAGAACTGGCTGCAATTTTTGAGCAGAAGACCCATGACGATAATCCCACCCATCAGTCTTTAAGTTGGGCTTACGAGCCGCAGATACGACTGATGTAGGTTGAAAAAAATGGACACCAATGTTGAGGTAAAGACTAAGACGGAGGTGTGAAAATGGAAAGGATACCGAACGGGCGATACACGAAAGAGTTTCGACAGGAAGCGGTACAGATGGCGACGGATGGAGGTTTATCAGTGCTGGAGATTTCGAAACGTCTATCGCTACCCAAATCGACATTAGAAAACTGGATAAGGGTTTCAAAAACGGGGAACCTTGATAGGATAGGAAAATCCCAGCGGCCGCTAACAGAATTGGAGAAGGAATTAGCAAACGTCAAGCGTGAACTGGCATTGACGAAGATGGAGCGCGATATCTTAAAAAACCGTCCTAAAGTCGTCCGCCTTTCTTGGCTACGGGAGAAGAGGCCGTCTGCTTAGTGGCGCTTTTTACCCGTTAAAAAACGTGGTCCAGGAATGAAAATGTGTTTGATATTGGCGCCACATTTCACATTGTTGCGGTTTCGCCGGATTGTGATCCCGAGCCGGTTAGGCAATTTCAGAGTTTCACCACTGATCTCCATAGTCTATCGCGATGGCTACGGAAAGTCGGTGTAACGTCAGTCGCCATGGAATCTACAGGGGTTTATTGGATTCCTGTTTTCGAAATTCTTGAATCAGATGGTTTTGAGGTCATCTTAGTGAATGCCCGTGAAGTAAAACAGGTACCAGGACGGAAAACCGATTATAATGATGCACAATGGCTCCAGAAATTGCATCAATTCGGATTGTTAAGGGGGTCAGCTCACGAAACGGAAAAAATCGTACGCTAAGCTTCTCCGAGCATTCGGAGCGGCCGGAACTTGCCCTGTTCGACCTGTTTGCTTTGCTGCCAACTATAATCGCCGGTCAGATTTATGTGTTCCCATCCCAGCGGCGATAGATGCGGTAACAGGCTTTCGTCAATATCCTTTCCAGAATCCCGCAATGCCTGAACTGCCCGTTCCAGGTAGACCGTGTTCCACAACACGATAGCGGCTACCACCAGATTAAGACCGCTCGCGCGATAGCGCTGGTTATCGAAGCTCCGGTCGCGAATTTCTCCAAGGCGGTTTAGAAATACGGCACGGGCCAGCGCATTCTTCGCCTCACCCTTGTTTAAACCGATCTGCACGCGGCGACGCAGTTCTATGCTTTGCATCCAATCGAGTGCGAACAACGTGCGCTCGATACGGCCGAGTTCACGCAACGCTACAGCGAGACCGTTCTGTCGAGGATAGCTGCCCAATTTCCGTAGCATTAACGAGGCAGTAACGGCACCGTGTTTGATCGACGCTGCTAGCCGCAAGATTTCGTCCCAATGTGCGCGGATGCGTTTAACGTTGATATTTCCGCCAATCATTTTGGCAAGTGTCGGATACTGCTTTTCGTCGCCATGGATATACAGGCGCTTGTCGGCCAAGTCGCGTATGCGTGGCGCGAAGCGGAAGCCAAGTAGGTGCATGAGTGCGAACACGTGGTCGGTGAAACCGGCCGTGTCGGTGTAGTGTTCCTCGATGCGCAAGTCTGACTCATGGTACAGCAAACCATCCAGAACATATGTGGCATCACGCACCGTGGCATTGATGACTTTGATGTGAAAAGGTGTGTACTGATCGGAAATGTGGGTGTAGAACTGCACGCCTGGTTCCTGCCCGTATTTCAGGTTCACCTGGCCGGCGAACTGACCCAGGCTCCCGGTCTTGAAGTTCTGACCGTCGGACGACGATGTAGTACCATAACCCCACCATGTGGCAAATGGTTGACGAAACTGTGCGTTCACTAGTTCGGCCAAACTTGCTGAGTAGGTTTCGTCCCGGATATGCCATGCCTGCAGCCAAGTCAGCCTGGTATAGGTTATTCCAGGGCAAGACTCAGCCATCTTCCTCAGCCCGAGGTTGATGGCATCGGCAAGAATGGCGGTCAGCAGCAGGTGCTTGTCTTCGGCCGATTCTTCGCTTTTGAGGTGCTTGAAGTGTCGGGTAAAATCAATCCAGCTATCGACTTCAAGCAGCAGTTCGGTGATTTTCAGGTGCGGCAATAGGCTATATGCCTGTTGCATCAATGCTTCGGCCTCATCCGGCACGGCGTTGTCCAGCGGCGTAATCTTTAGGTGCCCCTGGCTGGTGATTGAGGCATCGGGCAGCTTGTCTGCAGCAGCCATCTTCTCCACCGTAGCCAGTTTCCGTTCCAGCTCTGCCAGCCTCGCTTCAAGGAAGCGGTCGCCGTCCGTTTCAATGGCGAGGCCAAGCTTTTGCTGATTACGTTGTGCCGTGAAGTGCGGAGGTGATAGCAGGTATTCCTCAAAGTCCCTGAACTGGCGGGAGCCCTGCACCCATATATCGCCTGAGCGTAGCGAGTTCCGCAGTTCGGACAACACGCACAACTCATAGAAACGACGATCTAATCCGTCAGGCGTCCGTACTAGGTTTTCCCATCGCTTACGTATAAACGAAGTGGGCGCATTATCCGGTACTTTGCGTGCTTGGCGGTCGTTCATGTCCTTAAGTATTTCAATGCCAAGCAATAGCTCACGCGATGCCGGCGTGGCCTTCATGATTAGCGCATCCAGGAAGTTCGGTGTATAGCGCCGAAGCTGATTAAAACTGTCCCCAACCAGTGCCAGATAGTCGAAGCTTTCAGGCCGGGCCAGCTTTTCCGCCTCTTTTATGCTCTCACTAAACATATCCCACGGGATAATGTCCTCAATGGCTTCGAACGGATCGCTGCCTGACTCCTTAGCGGCCAACAGAGCGCGACCGACGCGCAAATACAGGCGCACCTTGTCGTTGATTTCCTTGCCTGACCGATGGAAGCGGTCGGCGTGATTGCGTTTGGCCTTACTGAACAGTGTGCCTATGAATCGGTCATGCAAGTCGATGATTTCATCAATCAGCGTGGCGTGCGTTTCTATCAGCACGGCGACCAAGGTAGCATAGCGCCGGATGAGCTCCAGGTCACGCAAGTGTTGGGCAGTCATCTGCCCGCCTTCGCGAGCCAGTTTTAGCATGCGGTTCTGATGAACGACGTGTTCGAGTCCCTCCGGCAACGATAGTTCGCGGATAGCTTTCAGTCGTTCCAAGTGTGCCAGGATGTGCTTGGGTTTCGGCGGGCCGGGCGGTTGGCGAAGCCAGACAAGGCCACTGCCCTTGGTACTTTCACGCAGTATCAGCAGACCGTCGAGGGCACTCCGGTGATGATCGGAGAGTTGCGCGGTAAGAGCCTTGTACACTTGGCGTGTGCCGCGTGTGAGAGCTTCACTGCATAGGCGTTCGATAACATCTACTGCCGGCAGGATGATGCGCTGTTGTCGCAGCATTTCGACCAATTTCTCGGCAAGCACTATACCATGGTCTGTTTGCTTGGCCAACTCGGTGAGCGGGTGAATGAACCGCCGGTAATCGGCAGTAGAGAATAGTGTAAGGTTAAGCCAAGCCTGCAATTCTACCAGGTGCTCACGCCGCGTTTCTGCCCGTTGAGCATATTGTGGCCAGACGTTCAGCTCAATGTGCAACTGCCGCCCCACCAGCGACAGCAATTCCGATGGCGGCTCCGTATCGATTGGAAGGGCAATGCCGGGATAGCGGAGGTAGCAGAGTTGTATCGCGAAGCCAAGACGATTGTGGTTGCCACGCCGCTGGCGAATTACCGACAGATCAGGTTCCGAAAATGTGTAATGTCGGATAAGTTCGTCGTCAGATACCGGAAAGGCAAGCAGTGATGCACGCTCGGCGGGTGTCAAAAAACTGCGACGCGGCATGATCAGTCACTTGTTCGCAGGTATTGATATAGGGTTTCGCGGCTGATTCCGAACTCACGGGCAAGCTTTGTCTTCCGTTCGCGGGCAGCGGCCCGCTGTCGTAGCTCGGCCGCTTGGTTGGGCGAGAGCGCTTTTTTGCGGCCCCGGTAAGCACCACGCTGTTTGGCGAGCACGATGCCCTCACGTTGGCGCTCATGGATCAAGGCTCGCTCGAACTCTGCGAATGCTCCCATAACGGATAACATCAGATTTGCCATCGGCGAATCTTCGCCTGTAAAGATCAGATTTTCCTTGACGAATTCAATGCGCACATCGCGCTTGGTCAAATTCTGTACCAGCCTGCGCAGATCATCGAGGTTGCGCGCCAGTCGGTCCATGCTATGCACCACTACAGTGTCACCTTCGCGCACGAAGGACAGCAGCGCGTCAAGTTGCGGCCGCTTGGTGTCTTTACCAGATGCTTTATCGGTAAAGACCTTGTTGACCGCGACGTGTTCAAGTTGCCGTTCTGAATTCTGTTCGAAGCTGCTGACTCGGACATAGCCGATACGTTGTCCGTGCAAAATGTCCTCCTAACCGAAATGTGTCAGGAAGAACTCTATGACCCTTGACAGAATATGTCAATAAATTAATTAATAGTCTCTATTCTGACGCTTTTTGGTCTTCTCCCTTACGTCCAGTTAAGGTATACTTCAACCGGACACGTCTGCTGCCAATCTGGGAGTGGTTGCTGGTGATTCACCGCCTTAGCGTACGATAATTTCCGTTTCGTGAGCTGACCCCATATTGGGCAAGAGTCGGTCATGGGTCTATAGCCATTCCATGGAAGTGGGTGCATCAAGGATTGGAGGATCTTTGATTTTCACAAAAGAAGGGTTGAATAATGCCATACAAATGGGGAGACAAATACAAGGGTCTCGCTCGGATGTCAGATCCAAAACGCCGGGAAGAAAAGACATTCGCAACCAAGAAAGACGCGGCAAAGTGGGAAAGAGACACCATCGAATCGTGGATGAAGGAATTATCGAGTCCGCAAAACGTCATGGACTTGTTGACCTTCACAACAAAGTATCTTGATGAAGTCGAGGTAACACTGACACCGAAGGTTTATAGCGAGAAAAAGAGCCTGGTAAAAAGAATATTGAATGCTTGGGGTATACATACCCCTGTGGTCGATGTTACCACAGAGATGGTCTACGATTTGATCAAGGACAGGGCGACAAACAATCTTTTTAACAAAGATCGTAAGAACCTTTTGGCAATGTGGAGATTCGGACAAGACATTCTCGATTTACAGACGGACCCGGTCATTAAGATCAAGAAGCGCAGCCACACGGTTGAGAAACAATATGTGCCGCCCACGACTGATGTATTGAAAGTAATAGCTGTGGCCACAAGAGTCGATATGGTTTTTCTCGATTGTTTTTTACAGTTAGGGGCCAGGCGTTCGGAGATCCTGCGATGGACATGGGCAGATGATGTCAATTTTGAAAGGCGCCAGGTCAGACTCGGGACACGCAAGACAAAGGGCGGCGGCATGCGTTATGATTGGATGCCGATGACCGATACGCTTTATGACTCCCTATGGTGGTGGTGAAATAACAAGAACCAACATTATAAGGGCAAGCATAAAGATGGGTGCAATACTTATGTGTTCCCATCGCGCCTTGGCGTCCCTTATGCAGAGCATCGATACTTTCTTGCCCAGTTATGCAAACGGGCCGAAGTTCCGGAGTTTACTTATCATGCTCTTCGCCGGTATGTTGCCTCGTTCTTGGCCGATACCAAAAAAATATCGATGAAGAAGATTCAGAGAGTTTTGCGGCATCAGAATTTATCGACTACGGAGCGGTATGTCGAAAACATCGATGGTGACCTTTTAGCGACCTTGGAAATGTTAAATGGAAGTGAAGTGCAACAAGATGAAATTGAGGAAGGGGCAGAATGATTTTTACCTAGAAAATAGTTGGAAAAAAGTGTGCCAAAAAGAAAAAGCCGTCAAAACTGCCGTCATTAAAAAATAAGGAGGTCAGCATGATCGCTAACCCCCTGATTTTATGGCGGGGCCGAAGGGACTTGAACCCTCGCCCTCCGGCGTGACAGGCCGGCGTTATAACCAACTTAACTACGACCCCGTTTTATACCAATAACCTATAACCATATTACCGATTGTTACAAAGGAATCCCACCTGCCTCTGATGCAATCGATCAGACAGTGACAGCCGAGATCCCACACATTGTTCTGGTAGGCGGAACAGGACTTGAACCTGTGACATCCACGGTGTAAGCGTGGCGCTCTCCCAGCTGAGCTACCCGCCCGTTATGTCAGCCATCACGAAGCGCAGTCTCTACCAAGGATGGCCTTCTTTGTCAAGGACAAAAACAATTAATTTATGATTTATACACCGGCGGGAATTGGCATCGTTGCCTCTCCCGCGGTCCCTTTCTCTACCAAATTCTTATCGTCCGATTCGGGAACGAAGGCCACTCTCAGCACATCATCGACATCTTCTACAAAGACGATATGAAGCGCTTTGACAACGTTGGCCGGCACTTCCGCCAGATCCTTTTCGTTATCCTTTGGAATGATAACGGTTTTTATGTTCGCTCGATGAGCCGCCAGAAGTTTTTCCTTCAATCCGCCAATAGGTAAGACCCTGCCCCGGAGAGTTATTTCTCCCGTCATGGCAACGTCACCCCTGACTTTGCGTTTTGTCAAGGCCGAAGCGATGGATGTCGCCATGGCAATACCCGCCGAAGGACCGTCTTTGGGAATGGCGCCTTCCGGGACATGGACATGGAGATCGGTCTCTTTATAAAAATTCTCCGGCAGACCAAAGGCCTCGGCCCGGGCGCGAACATAAGTCAAGGCCGCTTGAACTGACTCCTGCATGACATCACCAAGCTTACCTGTCATGACCATCTTACCCGTCCCCTTCATGACGGACGCCTCGATGACCAAAAGCTCGCCGCCCACTTCGGTCCATGCCAGGCCGGTCGTTAAACCGACCTTGTCCTTGCCTTCCGTCTCGCCATGGCGGAATTTAGCCACACCTAAAAATTTGTTTACCGCCTTCGAAGAAATCTTTATCTGCTCTTTGATACCGTCGGCAACAATATTACGGGCTACCTTCCGGCAGATAGAGGCGATTTCCCGCTCGAGGTTACGAACACCGGCCTCACGTGTATATTGCCGGATAATGGTAAGGATCGCCCCATCGGAAAATGTGATGTTCTCAGATGTCAGGCCATTGGCCTCCATCTGTTTGGAAACGAGAAATTTCTTGGCAATGCTCAACTTCTCCGGCTCCGTATATCCGGCAATTCTGATAACCTCCATACGATCCTGCAACGGTCCTGGGATCGACTGCAATACATTGGCCGTCGTTATAAACATGACGTCCGATAGATCGTAATCGACCTCCAGATAATTGTCGTTGAAGGCATTGTTCTGTTCCGGATCAAGAACCTCCAGAAGGGCTGATGAGGGATCGCCACGGAAGTCTGAACTCAATTTGTCTACTTCGTCAAGACAGAAAACCGGGTTATTGGACCCCGCTTTTTTCATCAACTGAATGATCTTACCCGGTAATGCCCCGATATACGTTCTGCGGTGGCCCCGGATTTCAGCCTCGTCACGGACACCGCCCAGCGAGAAGCGCACAAACTTCCGGTTCGTGGCCCTGGCGACGGATTTGGCAACAGATGTCTTGCCGACGCCGGGAGGCCCGACGAGACAAAGGATGGAACCTTTATTCTTCTTCACGAGACTCTGGACCGCCAGATATTCCAGGATTCTTTCCTTTACCTGTTTGAGGCCGAAATGGTCTTCTTCCAGGATCGATTCCGAATCCTTAAGGGTATACTTGTTTTCCGTCTTTTCTCCCCAAGGCAGATCGAGAAGCCAATCTATATAATTACGAACAACCGTCGCCTCTGCAGACATGGGCGCCATCATCTGCATCTTCTTGAGCTCGGCTTTCACCTTCTTATGAGCCTCTTCGGACAGCTTTTTCTGCTTCAAACGCCGTTCCAGGTCAGCCACCTCGCTCTTGAGGTCGTCCTTTTCACCCATTTCCTTCTGGATGGCTCTCATCTGCTCATTGAGATAATAATCCTTCTGGGTCTTTTCCATCTGCTTCTTGACCCGTTTCTTGATCTTCTCCTCAACCTGCAGAATCTCGATCTCGCCCAGCATCAGCTCATATATCGCCTCAAGCCTCTCGCTGACCCGAAACATTTCAAGGATCTTCTGCTTGTCTTCGAGCTTAATCCCCAAATGGGAAACAATGACATCAGCCAGTTTTGAGGGATCCTCAATTGAGGAAATAGTACCGATGATCTCCACATGGATTTTCTTGCTGAGCTTGACATATTGTTCAAAGGACTCGCGAATGCTTCGACCCAAGGCCTGGGTCTTGACGGGATCGTCATCGCTATCCGCTTCGTCGATTTCTTCAACCGTCACGGAGAAGAAATCATCCGTCGAGACATACTGCCTGATGACGCCCCGTTGCTTGCCTTCCACGAGAACCTTCACGGTCCCGTCAGGGAGGCGCAGAAGTTGTATGATGATCCCAATCGTACCCACGGCATAGATATCGTTCTCGGTAGGGTCATCTTTCTGTGCCGTTTTCTGGGCCACCATAAAGATCCCCTTCTCATACTTCATCGCCGATTCCAGAGCGGCTATCGATTTTTCCCGCCCTACGAAGAGAGGTACAATCATATGGGGAAACACGACAACGTCACGGAGTGGCAAAAGCGGCATCATGACGGTTTTATCATGTTCACTATCGTTCATTTGATTATTCATAATTCTTTCAATATATCCTAATGTTTATGCCGTTTCTGATGTCGGCTCGAAAATGAGGATCGGCGCTTCCCTGTTCAAGACGACCTCCTCACTGATAACGCATTCACGCATATCGCGGCGTGAGGGAAGATCGTACATGATATCGAGCATGGTATTTTCCAATATGGACCGCAACCCTCTCGCCCCCGTTTTACGATCGATAGCCAGCTTCGCCACGGCCCTTAAGGCGCCGTCCGTAAACTTCAGCTTAACGTTCTCCAATTCAAAGAGTTTCTTATACTGTTTGATGATGGCGTCCTTGGGTTCTACCAGGATTTTCATCATATCGTGTTCATCCAGTTCATTAAGAGTGGCCACAACGGGAAGACGGCCAATAAATTCCGGTATCAAGCCGAATTTCAAGAGATCTTCGGGCTGAACCTGGACGAGAAGCTCGCCGACCTTCTTGTTGCGCTTGCTTTTGACTTCAGCGCCGAACCCGAGGGAGCTGAAACCTTCCCGCTTGGAGATGATATCTTCCAGGGAATTGAACGCCCCGCCACATATGAACAGGATATTGGTCGTATCGACCTGAATAAACTCCTGCTGGGGATGTTTGCGGCCGCCTTTAGGAGGAATGTTGGCCATAGTTCCTTCTATAATCTTCAAAAGGGCCTGCTGGACGCCTTCGCCGGATACATCCCGAGTGATGGAGGGATTGCCCGATTTCTTTGCAATCTTATCGATCTCATCGATGTAGACGATGCCTTTGGAGGCCCTTTCCACATCGTAATCGGCATTCTGAAGGAGAGACAGGATAATGTTTTCCACATCCTCTCCCACATAACCGGCCTCGGTCAGGGTCGTGGCATCGGCAATGGTAAAGGGAACGTTCAAAATCTTCGCCAATGTCTTTGCCAAAAGGGTTTTACCCGAACCCGTCGGGCCGATCAACAGGACGTTACTTTTCTGGATTTCCACCCCGCCCATATCAACAGGGGCAAACAGTCTCTTGTAGTGGTTGTAAACGGCAACAGCCAGCACTTTCTTGGTTCTTTCCTGGCCGATGACATAGGAATCGAGAAAGTGTTTGATCTCTTTCGGCTCGGGAACTCCTTTCTTGGACTCTTCCCTCTTTGATAAATCGCCGTCTTCCTCAACAATGCAGCGGCAAAGCTCAATACATTCGTCGCAGATATAAGCCGTAGGGCCTGCGACCAGCTTCTTGACCTCATTTTGGTTTTTACCGCAGAAGGAACAATACAACACCCCTTGTCCGTCCTGATTATCTCTTCTTTTTGCCATTTAAATCCACGCCTCGTTTAATCGTTATTATGATCTTTTGAAAATTATATCATCCAGGATTCCATATTGCTTCGCCTGTTCAGAGCTCATGAAATAATCCCTGTCCGTATCGGCCTGGACCTTTTCCAGCGACTGTCCCGTCAAATCGGCAAGAATCAAATTCAATTCGTCTTTCATCCTGAGAATCTCACGGGCTTGAATATCGATATCCGTCGCCTGTCCCTGAAACCCTCCAAGGGGCTGATGGATCAAAATCCTGGAATGGGGAAGCGCATAGCGCTTTCCTTTCTCACCCGCCGCAAGTAAAAGGGCGCCCATACTGGCCGCCTGCCCCATACAGAATGTACAGACAGGACACTTAATGTAATTCATTGTGTCATATATGGCCATTCCGGACGTAACATGGCCGCCGGGACTGTTCAAATAAAAAAAGATATCCTTATCGGGATCTTCCGATTCAAGATAAAGCATTTGGGCAATAATGAGGTTGGCAACATTATCATCAATCGCCGTCCCCAGGAAGATGATCCTGTCCTTCAATAACCTTGAATAGATATCAAAGGCCCGCTCCCCCCTGCCATCCTGTTCAACCACCATGGGAATCAATGCCATTACGATGCCTCCTCGCCTTCCGTCTTCTTGGCTTTTACAAGGGAAACAACCGCTTTGCTTTCGATATAATCGAAGACCTTCTTATTTGTCAGATCGACGTCGATCTGTTCGATAACGCCGTCCTTTTCTAAGGATTCACGGGTAACCTCATACTCCTGTGCCCGCTGTTGGGCTATTTTCTTCACATAGTCGGCAATCTCCTCTGGTGTAACGGAGATGGCTTCCTTGGCCGCAATACTTTTCAGCAATAGAAAAGTTTTTACGATTTTGACGGCCTCGTCCTTATACAGTTCACGCATTTTGGGAATGAGGCCTGCTGTAGTCTTGGGGTCAAGACCCTGCATTGACATCCTACGATGCGTATCTGCCATCATATAATAAATTTGTCGCTCTACCAATGAATCAGGCACTTCAAAGGGGTTGCTCTCCAATAGTTTTGCGATAATAGCTGTCTGGAAGTCGGCCTCGATCTTCGCCTTCTTTTCCTCTTCGACAGATTTGACGATATCGGCCTTTAAGTCATCGAATTTCTCATACTGCTCAAAATTCTTCACGAATTCTTCGTTAAGTTCTGCCAGCTTCTTTTCCTTGATGGCTTTGAGGGCTATCTTGAAGACACTTTCTTTTCCCGCAAGATTCTTCTGCTGATACTCGGCGGGAAAGGTCACGGTAATCTCTTTGTTTTCACCGACCATCATTCCCACTATCTGATCTTCAAAGCCGGGAATGAATGAACCCGATCCTATTTCCAGCAGATAATTATCAGCCTGCATTTCCTTCGGCGCCGTGCCGTCTACAAACCCCTGGAAATCGATGACGGCAAAATCGCCACGATCCAAAGGACGATTATCCGTTACTTCCTCCATTGTGCTGTACATCTCCTGGAGTTGACGGAGCCGCTGTTCAACTTCAGCGTCTTCAACCTCCAGTTCCTGTTTTTCCAGCGTTAGCCCCAGATAATCTTTCGGTTCGATGACCGGTTCCACATCAATGGTCGCGGAAAAAGAAAAGGGGCTGTCTGCCTTGATGCCTTCCTGATCGATCTGGGGCTGAGATAGCGGATTGAGTTTATGCTCGGTAACGGCATCCCAATAATAGCGGTTCACGAGATTCTGTATTGTTTCTTCCTCAGCATATTCCTTATATAAACTCTCCAAAACCGGCCTTGGAACCTTGCCTTGCCTGAATCCCTTGATCTTGGCTGTCTTGGCAATTTTACGAAAAACACCATCAAGCTCCAGCTTCGTATCTTCCCACGGAACTTCAAACGACATTTTCTTTTTTACAGGGCTTACATCTTCAATATGCACGGCCAAACTTGTTTCGCTCACTCCATATATCTCCTTTACACATTTTATTCTTCAATTTATTCTTCAGTGGAATGCGCTACATTGGTGCGAGAGAAGGGATTTGAACCCTTACGGTTTAACCCGCTGGATCCTAAGTCCAGTGCGTCTGCCAGTTCCGCCACTCTCGCATGTATAACATTAATCTTTATATGCATTCAGAAAGTAATTGTCAATCTTTCAGAGAGTAATTGTCAATCTTATTGAAGGGACGTAGGGGCCTTTATCTCAATAGAATCATTTTGGCAAGGCATTTTAACCTTCTTTTTCCTTATCCCTGAACCCAGGTGGGAGCGAGAAAGGAATACTCAATTTATAAGTACCGCCGGAAAAAACGGCCTCGATGGGGAACTTGGCCTTCTCGTAGACTTTGAGCATGGCCTTGTTATCGGCCACAATATCGGCCGTAAATCCCTCAATTCCTTCCTCTCTGGCGAAACGAATCAGGAGATCGAACAGATAGGAGGCGATACCCCTGCCTTGATAGCTTTCATCGACAACAAAGGCGGTGTCGGCATAAGGCCGGCCCTTGGACCGGACATACCGTGCCTCAGCAATTATCTTTTCGACACCGGCAACCTCAATGACTCCGACAATAGACATAGCATAAAGATAGTCGATATTCACATATTCCTGCATCTTCTTGTGAGGCATGGTCTTAACAGGACTGAAATAGCGGTAATACACTGCCTGATCGGAGAATCGATAGAATAAACGGCGCATTTCATCTTCGTCGGACGGCTTGATGGCCCGGAAGCGAACTTCGAGACCATTCTTGAAGACATGGGAACAGGCGACTTTTGATGGGTAAAGATACCCCGAATCGGCAAAATAGATTTGATCTGCATAGAGCATCTTCGCTTCTTTGGCTTGACGGACCAGTTCTGCCCGATCGTCGGGATGGGCGATTTCAATCAGCGCCTGTGCCCGTTCACGGAGAGTTCTGCCCATAAGAAACGCCGTTCCATATTCCGTCACAACCAAATCCATGGATTCCCGGTTTGTAAATTGGAACGGATACTTATCCACGGATAGGAGGATATTCGGTTCGCCATCGCGGTTGCGGCTAGGAAGCCCGAAGATGGTTCGACCGTTTTTCGACAGAGCGACGCCCACGAAGAGTTCCTGCACATTCCCCGGACCAGCCGTTACATTTCCCTTCCCCGTGTGAAGGACAACGTTCCCCGTCAGATCCACCTTTCTGGCAGGAAGGAGGGCCGTCATACGATCATTCATACCTATCGTATTAGGGTCCATAATCACGTCTTCTGGCTGAAATTCGACAAGAGAATTCTGATCGAGCCATTTCATGAGTTCTTTGCTTCCCAGAATATAAGAAACAGACGATTTCCCTCTGAAAACGCCTTTCTTCCGATTCGTAACGGCCCCGCTCTTGACAAGGTTCATGAGGGCGTCAGTAAAGAAAGGTGAATGAATGCCCAAGTGTTTTTTGCCCGCCAGGGCCTTTCCCAAGGCTTCAAAAAGCGGTCCGATACCAAAAGATACACAACTGCCGTCATCAACGGAAGCTGCAATGTTTTCGGCAATTTTTACGTAGACGTCATGGGGGGGCCATCCGGGCAGATAAAGGGGCTCTTCCGTCGATTCGATGAAATAATCGAAATCATCTACATGAATCACAGTATCGCCCATGGTACGAGGCACCTGGGTGCTGATCTCACCGACGACGATTTTGGCCGTCTCCATAGCCTGCCTTTGCACATCCACGCCGACGAGGTTGGCATAACCGGCCTGATCCGGGGGTGTAATTTGTAAAAAGGCAACATCGATATGCACGGCTCCCGTCTTGAACAGCCATGGAATACGTGAGAAACGGCTGGGGATGAGATCGACCCGGCCCTTGCTGATGGCCTCATCGGCTATCCAGCCGGAAAAGAACGTCTTCAGGCGTAATTTCCGCACATAGCGTTCATCGATGGGGACGGTATTTCCAAGACTGACCAGTTGGATCAATTCCAGATCCTGGAGATTTGTGAGATCCGAGGCCATGAGATGCTTGACCAGAGTCCGCGGCTCCGCCATTCCCGTCCCCAGAAAAATGCTCATTCCGGGTTCGATCTTTTCAAGAACCGCATCAGGTGTTACTATTTTTTCCTTCCACATAGACGTTCCACATTAACTGCCATACAGCATGACATACCAATCTCTTATGCAAAGGCGTTATAGGCAACGGGATCAATAGGTGAACCGGCAGGGAATACCCTTGCTCCCAGTTCACGATCCAGCATAAAGAGCCCTTCCTTACTGTCTCCAATCAGGGCCATTTGCTTGGATACTTTCTCAGTATTTGATTCTTCTTCAATCTGTTCGTTCGTAAACCAATGGAGAATGGTTTCCGATGAAAAATCGTTTTCTTTGCGGCTTAATTTGACCAGATTGTGGATCTTTGACGTGATGAACTGTTCATGGGCATAGGCATCACTCCAAGCCTCCAGAGGCGTTTTCCAGGTCGTTTTGAGTTGCTTCAAGTCGAGGAGGGTCACCGTGCCTCCCCGGTCAATGATATGATCGAAAAACTTCATGGCGTGTATCATTTCCTCATGGGCCTGGACACGCATCCAATGAGCCATTCCATCCAGGTTGAGTGAATGGAAATAGGCAACCATGGACAAATAAATATAATAAGATTCCAACTCGTGTTTTATCTGCTCGTTCATGGCTTCGTTCATTTTTTTCCCGATCATGTTGTTTCCTCCTTTTTTCGATGTCAAGGCTGCAATTTACAAAAGATAGATACGGGCAAGGTATTTGTCAAATGGAATAATTATTCCGGTACTGATTGGAATGGCCTATTCGAACTCGATCTTGTAGAATACATCCGTCCCTGTTTGCAGGCCGACCTTGCTTTCGATCTGCCAGTGTTTCAGAAATGAGTAACGGGTAGAGATATAATAATCATCCCCAAAGAGTGACCGTCCGAAGGCCACATAGAGATCGGGAGATAAATATTTCCCGATGGTAACAATGGACTTGGCGACCCCGCCGGTCGAACCGGCTTCCACACCGACCGTGTCTATACCCAGTTTTTCCTGCAGCCGCCGCGGAAACGAAGAGGACGGCGTTCCCTTCAGAATGGCTGCGGCCCACTGGGCAATCTGATCCTTCTGGCTTCCTCCTGAATCCGTCTGGTATGGCTGGCCGATCACCATATATGCGATGACGTCACGATCATCCATGGCCGGTCGTCCGTAGAGTTTCACTAAAGGAGACTGGACATTCCCCGTGACAGTGACGCCCGCTTCGACATCAAGGTCCCGCTGCTTATCCCGCACCTTTTTAATGGCCAGGATATCGAGGTTGCCGCGTTCGGCCGATTCCACCTTGAATACCGCCCGGCCTCGGACAACATCCAGTTTTACACCATAGCGCTCATAATATCCTTTAAGGACATCTATTTGCCCATCAACTAATACTTTTTCCAGGCTTTGTCCTGATAAAACCACCCTGCCGCCCAACCGGGCATGAAAACCCGACGCATCGACAAATACCTTGTCACCAAGTACAACAGCAACCTGCGCATCAAATGTAATGGGAGACGAATCTTTATTCTTTTTCGGTAAGTCGACAATGACAACATCACGACTGGCACGGACGACGCCTTCCGCCTCGGCATACCGTATCTGCGCCTCTGGGATATTGATCGTCCCCCTGAGAACAAGTCTTTTCATCGTCCCGGAAAAGCGAAGATCGGGGCTTGTCCACAGGTGGATCTCCGGGGTGTAAACGGTTTGCACGTGATCCCCCGACAACACCCCTTCATAATGGGAAATCGCCCAGTTCTTCAACCAAACCGTTGCCGAACCTGATAGATCGGCCCCTCCCAGCCTGGCATGGAAGGTCTTGATCTTTATCTGATCCTGAACAAGTTCGGCCTCAGCCTTCGCATCGTCTAAACGAATGCCTGCACGGGGAAATTGGGCACCGGCACCGTCCAGTTTAACGGTTCCGCTCAACTTTGGATATTTCCAGGTCCCGGCAATATGGGTATTGAACTGAATGTGGCCTCGGCTTTCCTTAACGAGACCCGCAAAAAGAGAGGACAACAGGCCTTTCTCCTGAATCTCCCCATTTGCCTGGAGGTCGATCCTGCCATCTTCATTCATCTTCAGGGGAAAATGGGCCGGTACCGGCAGTTGAAAGCCACCCGCCGCCTTTCCACGGCTTCCGAGACCAAGCGTAAATTTCCCTTCCAGCGAAGCCCCTTTCCAGTTAAAATCCATTACTGAACGGCGAATGGCCGTCGCGATGACTCCCCGGTCCGATTTATTTGATATTTTCCCTTCGGGAAGGTCCACGGACCCGCCAACTTCAAAAGCATCGTTCGGCAGCAAGGTTCCCTCGATTTTCCCGTTTAAACGACCCCGGAAATCAACGGAATCTCCCCAAAGAACCTTGAAAGGCCGGACATCAACGGCGCGCCAAGACAGCCGGAATTGTCCCGGCACAGGAAAAGCAAAAAATGCAGGGGCGGCCAAATTAGATGAAAAGGACCCATCCAGGCTGCCCGATTGATCCAGGGCCAGATTCCATGAAGAATGAACCCCTTTCTCACTACCTTCCCATCGGGCATCAGCCTTTGTGCACGTTATGGCGACACCATTTTTCGTCCATGTAAAAGGGCCATCCCCTTTAATAACACCGGCCCATTGCCCTTTCTTCCATCGGATCCAGCCGCCGCCGCTGAAACGTCCAGAACCTCCCGGTACCAGCACTGACAGATCCGTTATCCTTGCATCGTACCGGATTCCATCTTCCGGGCGTCCATGGGCATCGACAAGAAAACCGCGCCCCTGAAAATGGCTTTGATCAATATAGATGTTTCCTTTTTCCCAGCGGGCCGCTAAATCGCCATTCAGGCTCTTACCCCAAACTATGCTGTCCACAAGGGTGAGACTTAATGAACCATGAGCCGGTAGATTGCCGTCCCATAAAATGCTCCCAACGGCGTTGATGTTTACTTGTCCCTGCCACTCCCGATTAATTTTTTCCGGATGTAGCTCCCGGCCCTTAAAGGTCCAGGCAAGACGCCGCTCATGTCCAAAGCCCAAATCAAGATTCCCCGAGAGACTGCCACCCAACCATTCTCCTGTTATCACCGGGATCGAGACGCCCTGTTCACGCCCCTGGATAGATCCACCCAAGTGGCCGGATACCCAGGGGCGTTTGGGATCGCGAAGTTCAACTGCAAAACGTCCGTCATACTTTTTGAACGTCCCCTTTACATTAATCGTCCCCGAAAGGACCGATGTATCGCCCTTTATTGGATTAATATCCTCACCGCGAAGTTGCAGATCGGCCATGACCTCAGGTCCGGAAACAATTATTTCCCCTTTGGACACAACCGTCCCCTTTCTTTCCTTCTCTGTTATCTTAAGCTCTTGAAATAATAAACTATCCCGTTTAAGACCTACACGCCCCACGGCGGTCAGGCAGTCTTTTTTTTCTTTGCAGGCTGTGAAGTTCAGGACCGACGCAACATGCTCGGGGGAAACAGTCCCTGTCGGCTTCAGGGCAATCCGGATCTGGTCATAACCGGCCACTTCATGGCGAGGCATCAGGAGGACGTCTCCGAACAGGTTGGGCCGATCAAAACCCGCGCCAATAGTACCGGCTGCACGCCCCAGAGGAGCATCAATATCAATATCCGACGCCGTCAATGTCCCGAAACGCCATTTCAGTCCCGCCCGCAACCGATCAATCCGGATGAGTTCTTTTTTCCCCTTTGAGTAGACAAAATCATTGACCTGAAAAGCCGTCACACCACCCCAAAACTTTGCAAGGAAGGGGGGCATAACAGGCCAAGACAGATCCAAAGGCTGGTCTCCCGGTCTTATATCCGTAAACGTAACCTTGCGCAGGTAAAGATTATCGAAACCCGCATGGCCAAACACCAATTCCAGGGGATGCCAGGAGATGTCCCCTGTATCAATGTCCATGGTCCACTCGGAATGACGAATATGGACGCCTGCAATCTTGAGATTCCCCGCCAGAGATCCCTCGAATTTCTCTATTGTCACAGCAACAGGAAGAGAACGGGATAAACGGGTAAAGGCCCACTGAGCCCCCTCATTGGTCCCCAGCAGCCATATCAGCAGGCAACTCACGACAATAATCGATACAGCGGCCAGTGAAATAAACCATAGAAGAAAACGCCGTCTCATAACCCGACCCCGATGGTGAGATGAATGCGGATATCCGGTTCGACAACATTAATTTGCCGGGCCACGTCCACCTTGATGGGTCCGATGGGACTGTAATACCGAACCCCCAGGCCCGCTCCCTGAGCGGCGGAGAAATCGGACAGATTGTTAAAGGCATTTCCGGCGTCGTAAAAGGCCGCGATACCCCAGTCCCGTCCAATGTGACGTTCGAGTTCTACCGTTCCTGTGAGAAGATTCCGGCCACCGACAACATTGCCGCTGCTGTCCTTCGGACCCAGGGATTGATAGGCATATCCTCGGATGCTCCGGTCGCCGCCGGCAAAAAAGCGGACCGATACAGGCAGATCCTCTACCGGATCATTCTGCCAGGTTGCTCCTAGCCGAGCCCTGGTGGTCAACGACAAGTCCCACAGAAGCGGAATGATCCAATCGCCGCTGGATAGTATTTGTATAAATCCCGTACTCGATCCCAGGGATTGGTGGGTGCCACGAAGTTCCAGTTGATATTGGAAACCTTTCCGAGGCCGAATGACGTCATCGTAACGTTGATCGGAAAGACGACCTCCCGGCATAAGGAGGAAAGTGTTTGTCGATTGGTCACCCGCATCGGAATTTTCCTTCCGTGCCTGAATAAATGCCGATATGGTTCCGGTTTTTGCGAAACCGTAGACTTGTTCCGCTTCGATCTTCACCAACTGCGAGACATAAGACGTCGTGTCTTCCCGTTGGAGCCCGGCGGTCAATCCTGTGTAACTCCGTGCATCCCTCGTCGAAGGAAAGGTATATTTCGCCGAAAGACTTTGCAGGACTTTACTGACCTTTATTTCCGTATCGAAATCCTGTCCTAGCGACAGGACATTCATATCGCGATATCGCATTGTCGCCCGGGGACCCGTATCGGTCCCGTAACCGACGCCGGCCTTCACACTCTTGGCCGGTGCAGGCGTCAGAGCTATATCTACCGGGACCTGCCCGTCTACGGCCTTATCCAGTCCGGCATGGACGTTTATCTCACGAAATCGGTCGGCATTGGCGAAATTCGCCTGTGTGAGGGCCATCTTGTCAGGGGAAAAGATGTCACCCGCTTTGAATTCGAGATAGCGACGCAGGAAGGCATCAGGATAGGCGGGTTTACCTGTAAAGGACACGGCACCGAAACGATATTGGATGCCGGTTGCAAGAATCAGGTCGATTTCTGCCGTTTTTTTCATCCGGGCAACCCGAATCTCGTGGGTGGAAAACATTGCCGCCCCATACCCCAGGGCAATGGTCTTTTGAAGGAGCGCCTCTTTGGCCTGCTCATAAATATCCTGGCGCATGATATCACCTGTTCGCAAGGGGAATGCTGCGACAAGAGCCAAAAGAGCCGGTTCATTCTTACCGGCTCCTTCGATTTTCACATGGACAACCCCCAACCTGATAGGATCTCCCTCACGAACACGGACCAAAAGCCTTCGGTCATTCTCCCCCGTCTTCTCCCAGATGGCCGTAACATCCGGTTCATAGTAGCCGAACGGCATCAGGGCCTCACGAACCAAATGTGGCGCCTGTTCCGCAAAACGCTCGGCCAAGGTCTCGTCTATTTTTCCTTTTTCAATAAAACCGGGGGGCAGCACCAGAGTGGCCTTTACATTATCCAGAGCTTTTCCGGACAAGCCTTCCACAACTACAGCAGGAGCTTCTTGGTCCACGGCATAGACGATCACCGGCCATGACAAGCATAGCCAAAAGCATAAAATAACATGGTATATAAACCATATATTTCCTTTAATCCATTTAGACATATTAATAAGATATATTTTTGTTCACGCCTTGTAAAGGACTTGGCGTCCCGCAAGTGCAACACAATGCCATGTGCACTATGCCGGATAAAGTGTTTTTCACATGTCAGACATGCCCGTTGCCTCAGATTAAAATGTTACCGAAAGTGTAGTGACAAGAGGTAACGTTGCCTCATAAAGAAAGTTACCCCGGTTTGATGTGTGAGAAGATCGTTTTGAGTTTCTTTTCCATAGCCTTTCTTAGCAGGAA
>CAZYDG010000075.1:0-48750 GCA_964645835.1 uncultured Syntrophaceae bacterium | reverse complement strand
GAAAAAGTGATCACGTCCACAAATGTGTGCGACGTTTACAGAGTGGCTGCTGCGGTGGATATAAGCCCCACAACGGGAAGGCCAAGAGTCACCGTTCTGGGTTCACAGATCAACCAAGGAGAAGGAAGCCGGTTCAAATCCGGCCCAGCCCCGCAACTGTAAAGGGTGACCATCTTGATAAGGTCCAGAATCCTATCACGGGGGGAAAATACCCATTTTCCCCCCGACCTCCTCCATTCCGGAGATGGTCCGGGGGCCTACGCGAAAAAGGGCGTCGCTTAGGTAATAGACATGCCCTTCCTTGACGGCTGGAAGGTCTCTCAGCTTTCGGAACAGTCCGCCTGCCCGCGCTTCCATGCCGTTTCCCCTGCAGATAAATATAGCATCGGGGGGATGGCGATAGAGGAATTCCAGTGAGTACTTCGGATAGGGCATGGGGCTGCTGCCGACGATATTTGTCATGCCCAGAATCGTGACGGCTTCGTGAATGGCTGTTCCGGGACCAGCAACAATCAGGGGTTCAGGCTGGATGATGAACAGGACCTTTCGGGAAAGGTGCGATCCCCCCTTTTTCGCCTTCGTCTGCAGGCGACGCAGGGATACCTCAAAGACGTTTGCCAACCGGTTGCCTTGTGCACGGGCGTCGAGAATGATGCCAAGTTTCCGAACTTCCTCCGGGAAATATGAGATTTTACGGCTGCTGAAGATGTGGGTCCGGATGTTGTGCTTGCCCAGGCGCTCGATAATATTCCGGGGATTGACATCGTTGCTCACGATGACGAGATCTGGCTTGGCAGCGACAATAGCTTCAAGGGAAGGGTTGACTATGCCCCCGACCTTCGGCTTCTGGCGCGCTACGAGCGGGTAATCGCAATAGTCTGTTACGCCAACGATCCGGTCGCCCATTCCCAGCTCGTACAAGACCTCCGTAATGCTTGGCGCCAGGGAAACGATGCGGTCGGGCGTCTTCGCCCAGAGAGTTTCACAAAAGAAGAGCAGACAAAAAATGAACAACAGGTGATTTTTCGAACTAAAACGCATAATCAATACCCGCAATTTGTAAAAGTTTCTCCATATCCAGTCGTTCGTGTAGGCTGTTAATTCCTTCACCCGTTCAATTTACCGTAGACAGTCTGTATCCGATCGGATGCTTTTAGGCGTGGAAATCATGATTTGTCAAACTAATTTCCTTTTAAAACTGGTCAGGTAAAAAGCAATGCTAAACAAAATGGATTCCTTAAGTTCACGGAATGGCACCTCCGCTGCGGGGTGCGTGGTGATCTTTGTTGGGAATATCACTATATGGCCGGATTATGAGACACTATTTTGTCCATCATGATTCAATTGACATGTGGAAACAGCTCTCATATACTCGGGTCAAATGATGATCGGATTCCAGAAAAAGGTGCGATATGACAATATTAAAGGGTAAAATATTAGCCGTCAACATTGCCGATCGGAAGGGTCGGAAGAAGACGAATATCGGCACTGGGCGGCTTATCGAAGATTTCGGATTGGAAAACGATGCCCATGGAGGCACCGATATTCGTCAGGTGAGCCTGTTGGCCCAGGAAAGTATTGATAAGATGAGGGCCAAAGGGCTCGATGTTACTTTCGGGGACTTTGCCGAAAATCTGACGACGGAAGGAATCGACCTGCCATCTCTTCCCATCGGTACGCAAATGCGAGTTGGGGACGGCATCCTTCTGGAAGTCACGCAGATCGGAAAGATCTGCCATGATCGGTGTAATATTTTTTATACAGTCGGTGATTGCGTTATGCCCCGGGAAGGCATCTTCGTCAAGGTCCTTACGGGTGGCGAGATCAAAGTCGGCGACGGCATCGAAATCATCACTTAATTAAGAACGCAGCGTGTTGCCAAGGATGATCAGATTATGCCGCAAAAGCAAAACAGCTTGCCAAGAAGGTGCCATCGATGCAAGAAGCTGATTGATTTGGATGACCGCATCGGCCGTCGTGAGATGTGCCCATCTTGCGGCGCAGATATTCACGTGTGTCTGAATTGCCGGTTTCATGACCCTGCGGCTTATAACGCCTGCCGTGAGCCCCAGGCGGAAAGGGTTCTGGATAAGGATAGGGCCAATTTTTGCGATTACTTTGATTTCAGGGCGGAAACAGGTCAAAAATTGATGCCGACAGCCGGTACACCTTCCGCCAAGGATCGTCTGGATGCTCTTTTTAAATCACAATAATTCGCAAAAAAATATTGACTTTCACTTGCAGACAACCTTAACATCGCCGTATAATTAATTCGGCAGAACCATGTGACGGATGAATCCGGTTCATAAAGGGCCTTTGAAAGAATTGCATATGTCCCAACGGAATCATAAAGACAAGGCATGTCCCGCCAGCTGTAAGGCTTTGGTTTTATTCTGTCGATGTCCATGTTTCTATACGTAAGAAAGGGGAAATAATTTATGAGCGCTTTGTACTTAATGATCGGTAGTTTATGTGTATTCGCGTTGGCGTATCGCTATTATGCGGCATTCGTAGCGACAAAGGTCCTCATGCTGGATGACAGGAATATAGCCCCGTCTATTTCCTGCAATGACGGCCAGAATTTCGTGCCAACCAACAAATGGGTGGTTTTCGGCCACCATTTTGCCGCAATCGCCGGCGCGGGACCGTTGATCGGGCCGGTGCTGGCCGCTCAGTACGGCTGGGGACCCGGTTTTTTCTGGATCCTCCTCGGGTCCGTCTTTGCCGGTTGTATCCATGACATGATCATTCTTTTTGCTTCCTACCGTCACAAAGGGCAATCCCTTTCCGTGATTGCTGAAAAAGATGTCGGCAAGCTTACCGGTGGCGTGACGGCTATCGTAATCCTCTTGATTATCATCATCGCTCTGGCCGGTCTGGGTGTGGCCGTCGTTAACGCGCTCTTCAACAATCCCTGGGGTGTGTTTTCCATCGGGATGACGATTCCTATCGCTATGATAATCGGCCTCTACATGTTCAAGCTCAAACCCGGCGCCATCCTCTCCGGATCAATCGCCGGATTTACCTTTGTGTGCGCGGCTGTGATTATAGGTCCCTATGTTGCGGACTCCAGCATAGCTTCATGGTTTACGTTCAGTAAAAAGGAGATGTCCGTTATCCTGCCCCTCTACGGTTTCCTGGCTGCGGCTATTCCTGTCTGGCTCCTCCTCGCGCCCCGTGATTATCTCAGCACCTTTATGAAGATTGGCGTTGTTGCGGCTTTGGCCATTGGCCTGCTCTTTGTGAACCCCACAATCAAAATGGACTTCACCACCGTATTTATGTCCGGAGGCGGCCCGATCATCCCCGGTCCCTGGTGGCCTTATGTGTTCATTACCATTGCCTGCGGCGCTATTTCCGGATTCCATGCCCTTATTGGTTCCGGGACAACGCCAAAACTGATTGAACATGAAACGGAAATCACCATGATCGGTTACGGCGCTATGTTGACGGAGGCATTCGTGGGTGTTATGGCCTTGCTGTCCGCCGTTACCCTCAATCCGACCGATTATTTCGCCATCAATACCTCTGCGGCCACTTATGCAAAACTTAAAATGGCGGTGGTGGATCTTCCGGTCCTGAGTCAACTGGTCGGTTTGGATGTAGCTCATCGTCCGGGCGGCGCCATTTCGCTGGCCGTCGGTATGGCCCATGTTTTTGCCAATGTCGGCGAAGGCCTCCGGCACACGATGAAGTACTGGTTCCAGTTCATCATTATGTTCGAGGCGCTGTTTATCCTTACGACGATTGATGCCGGCACTCGTGTAGCCCGGTATATACTCCAGGATATCCTGGGGTATGTGTACAAGCCTTTCGGCAGAAAAGACTGGATTCCCGGGTCTGTTGTGACCAGCGCCGTTGTGTCCTTCTGTTGGGGTTATCTGCTCTACACGGGAGATATCTCTTCAATTTGGCCAATGTTCGGCGTCACGAACCAGACCCTGTCCGCCCTGGCCCTGGCAATTGGCACCACTATCATCCTCAGGATTGCAACGAATAAGGCCTACGCCCTGGTTACGTTTATCCCCTGCGCTTTTGTAACGGTCGTTACATTTACCGCAGGCTATATGAATGTTCAAACCTATTTTGCAAAGGGCATGTTGCTGAACGCCTGGCTTAGTGTCGGGGTTATCATCCTTGTGTTTATCATCATTGAGGAAAACATCCGGGCTTGGTTTAAACTTCTTAAAACGGACAAGCCCATCGGGATGAATGACGACCGTGATGTGATCTACTGCCCGGTCATCCCCGCGGATGCGCCGCCTGACGCGAGACCCTGATTTTATCTGCACAATAATGTAAGGAGAAGGGGGCAGCAGCCCCCTTCTCCCTTATTATTTAAATCCTATTGCTTTTTTTCCCGTTATCCTATAGAGGAACGCCGACGATCAGGACGGGGTCGCAGGACCGGTATTTTATTCCGGTTCTAGATCAAAGGTGATATCAAAGCGTTGAGGAGCCGATTTTGAGCCCAACGAAGATATAGCTTTGATTTAGAATTGAAATTACTTGCGCCACAACGGCTGACACGGAGGATATACACCATGCGTTTCATCCCCAGAGAAGAAAAATTCTACGATCTTTTCGAGGAGTTGGCAGAAAAGATCGATGAGGGCGCCAGGCTCTTTCTCGATATGCTGACCCATTTTGATTCCTTTGAACCCCGGCTGGTAAAGCTCAAAGAAATCGAACACGAGGCGGACATCATCACCCACCGGACCTACGAGAAGATGCACAAGACCTTTCTCACTCCCCTGGACCGGGAAGACATCTATGCCCTGGTCAACAAGATGGACAGCATCCTTGACATGACGGAGGCCGCGGCCATACGCATGTCCATCTATAAAGTCCATCGCACCTCACCGGACCTTATCGAACAGGCCAAGCTTTTGAACCAGGCAACTACAAGGGTTAAAAAAATTGTCCATAGCCTCCGGGATATGAAAAATGCTCCGACGATCCTTGAGGCCTGCGTGGAGATCAATACCATCGAAAATGCGGGAGATGTTATCCTGCGGGCAACCATGGCCCGACTCTTCGAGCAGGAAAAGGATCCGATTGAATTGATCAAGTGGAAAGAGATTTTCGAACGCTTCGAAGAGGCATTGGATGTCTGTGAAGACGTATCCAATATTGTTGAAGGCATCGTTCTGAAAAATGGTTGATTCATTCGGATTTGTCGTTTTTCTGATTCTTGTTGCCCTTGCCTTCGACTTTCTCAATGGGTTTCACGACTCGGCAAATGCGATATCCACAATCGTTTCCACAAGGGTTTTATCGCCGAAATACGCCGTGTTATGGGCGGCTTTTTTTGATTTTGCCGCAATTTTCATCATCGGCGTTCCCGTTGCCAAAACCATCGGGACGGGCATTATCAACCCGGCTATTGTCGACAACATCCTGATCATGTCCGCCTTGGGCGGTGCTATTATCTGGAACATCATCACCTGGTATTTCGGCATTCCGAGCAGTTCCTCCCATGCCCTCATTGGAGGACTTATCGGTGCGGGCGTCGTCAAAGGCGGAACGGCGGTTTTAGTGTGGTGGGGCATTACGAAGGCGGCCATGTTTATTGTCCTTTCACCGGCCATCGGGCTGATCCTCGGCTTGGCCGTCATGGTCATCGTCCTCAATATCAGCCGACATTCAACCATGGCGAAATCGGACAGGATTTACCGTAAACTACAGCTTGTGTCGGCAGCCGTGTACAGCATGGGCCACGGCACCAATGACGCCCAGAAGACAATGGGCATCATAGCCATCATTTTATATAGCCAGGGTTATCTCGGCCCGACCTTCTACATCCCGTTTTGGGTCATTTTTGTCTGCTATGTGATGATCTCATTAGGCATCATGTCCGGCGGATGGCGCATCGTCAAGACCATGGGGACAAAGATCACCAAACTCCAGCCCATCGGTGGTTTTTCCGCAGAAACAGCGGCTGCGATCGCCATTATCGGCGCTTCTTTGGGAGGTATTCCCGTCAGCACGACCCACACGATTACAGGCGCCATTGTCGGTGTCGGCGCGACGAAAAGGTGGACTGCCGTCAGATGGGGAGTAGCCGGAAATATTATATGGGCGTGGGTCCTTACGATCCCCATCGCTGCCGTTATCTCGGCCCTGATTTATATGGCCGCTGTAGCACTGTTTGCCCGTTGATCTTGCCGTCTCCATAAAGAAATACTTTTATTGCTTTGTGATGCACGACCCATGGTCGTTACTGTCTGCTCATGCTCGAAATTTTCCATGTGGCGACTTGACAGCGGGAATTTGATGTTTATATTGGCGCATGTATATACTTATATTTATCCCACGGCCTTTAAAATTCTAAATATACTTGTGAAAGGAGAAGTTTCAGCATGAAAATCAGACCATTGCAGGACAGAGTTATTGTGGAACGTTTGGCGGAAGAAGAAAAAACGAAGGGTGGCATCATCATTCCCGACACCGCCAAGGAAAAACCCATGGAGGGTAAAGTGATTGCTGTAGGAAAGGGCAAGACGACAGAAGACGGCAAGGTGATCAAACTCGACGTTAAAGCTGGCGACCTGATCCTTTTCAGCAAGTACGCCGGCACGGAAGTCAAGGTTGACGGCAAGGAATACCTCATCATGCGGGAAGACGACATCCTCGGAATCGTAGAAAAGTAATCATATATTGATATAAGGAGGTTTAATCAATGGGAGCAAAAATAATTCAGTACGATGAAGAAGCGCGTAAATCTATCCTCAAGGGTGTCAACACCCTCGCCGATGCAGTAAAGGTGACACTGGGTCCCAAGGGCCGCAATGTCATTCTCGATAAGTCCTTCGGCGCACCGACCGTCACGAAAGACGGCGTCACCGTGGCCAAAGAGATCGAATTGGAAGATAAATTCGAAAACATGGGTGCCCAGATGGTTCGTGAAGTGGCGAGCAAGACAAGTGATGTGGCCGGTGACGGCACCACGACGGCCACCATCCTGGCCCAGGCCATTTACCGCGAAGGCGCCAAGACCGTCGCCGCGGGCAGCAACCCCATGGACGTGAAACGCGGTATCGAAAAGGCCGTGGAAGTTGTCGTCTCCGAACTCAAGAAATTGAGCAAGCCCACGAAGGATCAGAAGGAAATAGCCCAGGTCGGCACCATTTCCGCCAACAACGATGAAGCAATCGGCGGCATCATTGCCGAGGCCATGGGCAAGGTCGGCAAGGAAGGCGTTATCACGGTTGAAGAGGCCAAAGGGCTCGAAACGGAACTGGATATCGTCGAAGGTATGCAGTTTGATCGCGGCTACCTCTCCCCGTACTTTGTCACCAACGCAGAGAAGATGACCGTCGATCTCGACGATGTTTACATTCTCATCAATGAAAAGAAGGTCAGCAACATGAAAGACCTGCTCCCCGTCCTGGAGTCCATCGCCAAAATGGGCAAGCCCCTGCTCATTATTGCGGAAGATATTGAAGGCGAAGCACTGGCCACCCTCGTGGTCAACAAACTTCGCGGCACCCTCCATGTGGCCGCCGTTAAGGCGCCCGGCTTCGGCGACCGCCGTAAAGCCATGCTCGAAGACATTGCCATCCTTACAGGCGGCAAGATGATTTCCGAGGATATGGGCTACAAGCTGGAAAATGTCCAGTTGCAGGATCTCGGCCGGGCCAAGAAGGTTTCCATCGACAAGGACAACACGACTATCATCGACGGCGCCGGGAAAAGGGCCGACCTTGAAGGCCGCGTCAAACAGATCCGTGCTCAGATCGAAGAAACTTCTTCCGATTACGATCGTGAAAAACTCCAGGAAAGATTGGCCAAGCTGGTCGGCGGCGTCGCCGTCATCAAGGTCGGTGCGGCAACGGAATCGGAAATGAAGGAAAAGAAGGCCCGCGTTGAAGACGCTCTTAATGCTACCCGCGCCGCCGTGGAAGAAGGCATTGTTCCCGGTGGAGGCGTTGCTTATCTGCGTGCGCTCCCGTCGCTGGACAAGATGAAGCTGGATGGGGATCAGCAGGTTGGTGTTTCCATCATCAGAAAGGCCCTCGAAGAACCCCTGAAGATGATCGCCGCCAACGCCGGTCTGGAAGGCAGCATTGTTGTCGAGAAGGTGAAGGAAAAGAAGGGCGCCTTCGGATTCAACGCCCGGACGGATCAGTATGAAGACATGATCGCCGCCGGTGTTATCGATCCCACGAAGGTGACCCGTTTCGCCCTCCAGAATGCTGCATCCGTGGCCTCTCTCATGTTGACCACCCAGTGCATGATTGCCGACAAGCCCGAAGAGAAGGGCGCAGGCGGTATGCCCGGTATGCCTCCCGGAGGCGGCTATCCTGGAATGGGCATGTAAGTCTCATAATCATTCCCCCTGTTTCAGCCAAAGCCCCTTGCAGGTTCCTTGCAAGGGGCTTTGCATTTCCTATTTACATTTTTCTCAAACTTCAATATAGATGAACACTCAAAAAACGCTACCGATCAGAGGAGTTGCGCCATGGATTATAAAGATACCCTGAACCTGCCCAAAACCGATTTCCCCATGAAAGCTAATCTCACCGTCAAAGAGCCGGAAATACTGGCGCGGTGGGAGGAAATGAAAATCTACCACAAAATCAGGGAGGTATCGAAAGGACGGCCAACTTACATTCTCCATGACGGCCCTCCTTACGCCAATGGCAATATCCATCTGGGCACAGCCCTGAACAAGATGATCAAGGACATCCTCATCAAGGCCAAGAACATGTCCGGCCTGGACAGCATCTTTGTTCCGGGATGGGACTGCCACGGGTTGCCCATTGAGCATCAGGTAGACAAAGAGCTCGGCGACAAACGGCATGATCTGTCGCAGGCGGAAAAACGCCGGGCCTGCCGGACCTACGCTGAAGGGTTCGTTGGCCTTCAACGCGAACAATTTAAGCGTCTCGGCGTCTTCGGCGAATGGGAAAATCCCTACCTGACCATGTCTTATGATTATGAGGCCGTTACGGTAAACGAATTCGGCAAACTCTATCTGGCCGGCAGTGTCTATAAAGGGAAAAAGCCCGTTTATTGGTGCGCCTCGTGTAAAACGGCCCTGGCGGAGGCGGAAGTCGAATACAATGAACACCATACGCCTTCCATTTATGTGAAGTTCCGCGTCATCTCCGATATCGCCGCGATTCGTCCAAAACTGGCCGGTGAGAAGGTAAACGTGGTCATCTGGACCACTACGCCCTGGACAATCCCCGCGAACCTCGCTATCGCCCTCCATGCGGAATTCATTTACGTGGCGGTCAAGGTCGAAGGCGAGGTCCTTATTGTGGCTAAAGACCTCCTCGATTATTGTCTCGATGCCTTTGGTTACCGCGGGAAGCCCTATGAGATCCTCGATGAATTTGAAGGTGCCGTCCTGGAGGGGCAAAAAACCCGCCATCCTCTTATCGACCGGGAATCGCTTCTGATTCTGGCCCCTTTCGTCACCCTGGATGCGGGTACGGGATGCGTCCATATCGCCCCCGGTCACGGCCAGGAAGACTATGAAATCGGTATGGCCTACGGTCTTGATAATTATGCCCCTGTCGATGAGGACGGAAAGTTCACAAAAGACGTGGAGTTCTTTGCCGGACAGTTCGTCTTTGACGCAAATGACGCCGTAAACGCAAAGCTCAAAGAGGTTGGAGCCCTGCTGGGCCTCGTCGATATCGAACATTCCTATCCCCACTGCTGGCGGTGCAAGCAGCCCATCATTTTCCGTTCGACGGAGCAGTGGTTTATCTCCATGGAAAAGAACGATCTGCGGAAAAAGGCCCTGGCGGCCATCCAAAAAGGCGAATGGGTCCCGTCCTGGGGAAAAGACCGCATTTACGGTATGGTGGAAAACCGTCCCGACTGGTGTATCTCACGCCAGCGGCTCTGGGGGGTTCCCATTACCATGTTCTATTGCCGGGAATGCGATCATGAATTCCTGAGCCAGGAGGTTCTGGACTATATCGTTGCCCTCGTCCGGCAGCAGGGCGCCGATGTGTGGTTCGAACGGGAGGCCGACGGTCTTATGCCCCCGGGAACGACATGTCCCCATTGCGGTAAGGGCCAGGCTTTCCGGAAAGAAACGAATATTCTCGATGTCTGGTTCGATTCGGGCGTGAGCCATGCCGCTGTTCTGGAGACGCGGGAATACCTCCGGTCTCCTGCCGATATGTATCTGGAAGGGAGCGATCAGCATCGCGGCTGGTTCCATTCATCGCTGCTCGAATCTGTCGGCACGCGAAATAGAGCGCCTTATCATACGGTCCTTACCCACGGCTTCGTCGTAGACGGAGAGGGTAAGAAGATGTCCAAATCCGTGGGGAACGTTATCGAACCCCAGGAGATCATCGATCAATACGGTGCAGAGATCCTGCGCCTCTGGGTCGCCGCCGAAGACTATACGGACGATATCCGCATTTCCAAGGAGATCCTGACCCGCCTCATCGAAGCCTATCGGCGCATTCGCAACACAAGCCGCTATATCATGGGCAACCTGTATGACTTCAATCCCGTCAAGGATGCCGTGCCTTACAGCGAAATGATGGAAATGGACCGTTTTGCCCTCCATCGCCTCCAGGAAGTTGTGCGCCGCGTTCGGGACGCCTATGACCGCTACCAATTCCATATGGTCTATTATACACTTTACAATTACTGCACCGTAGATCTTAGCGCCCTGTACCTCGATGTCCTCAAGGACCGCCTTTACACGTCGAAGGTCGATTCCCCTGAACGACGGTCCGCCCAAAGCGCCATGTTCATTATTCTTGATGCCATGGTTCGCCTTCTCGCCCCGATTCTGACTTTTACGGCCGATGAAATCTGGGGAGCCATTCCCGCTTACGACGGAAAGGCTGCAAGCGTCCATTTAACCCTCTTTCCGGATGCCAGGGACGAATACATGAGTGAGACCATCAATGAGCAGTGGAAGGCCATGGTCGCCGTCCGGGCGGAGATTGCCAAGGCTGTCGAGAATGCCCGGAAAAATAAAATTATCGGCCATTCCCTTGATGCGGCGGTTCAGATCGCCGTGCCGGCGAACCTCCGTACAATCTTTGAGCCACGCCAGGAGGACTTAAGGGCCCTTCTTATTGTCTCACAGCTCGATATTGTAGAGAAACAGGCGCTTACAGACCCTTATGAGAGCAAGGAAATCGAGGGCCTCTTCGTTACCGTCAGCAAGGCAAAAGGCGAAAAGTGCAATCGTTGTTGGATATATAGCGAAAACCTGGGGGTGAACCCGGAACATCCGGTCATTTGCGAACGGTGCGTCAAGAAGATCTAGGGTCTCCGGCAATGAAGAAGACCAATTTCATATTTCTTCTGACCGTATTGGCCGTCGTTGCCCTCGATCAGGCGACGAAGTTCTTCATTGATGGCGCCATGACGCTCCACGCCTCGATTCCCGTCATCCCGGGGTTCTTCAGTATAACCTACATCCGTAACCCCGGCGCCGCCTTCGGTTTTCTGGCGGGGGCGCCGGCCGTTTTCCGCTCTTTCTTTTTTCTGGCTGTGACGATAGCCGCCGTGGTGCTGATCCTCTATTATCTTCATAAAACCCCCGGCCGTGGGCAACTCCTGACGGTGTCGCTCTCACTAATCCTGGCGGGCGCCCTGGGTAACATGGTCGATCGCCTTCGCCTGGGAGAGGTGATCGATTTTCTGGATGTCTATATCGGCACGGCCCATTGGCCGGCGTTTAATGTCGCTGATTCCGCCATCTGCGTCGGCGCTGCGGTCCTGTTTTTGGCATTGATCCGGCAGGATAAGGAAGACAAAACGGTCTGACCTTGGCCGCCCCTATGAGTTTAACGGCTTTCATTCAGAATCTTCTGAAACGGCAACTAACACCAGCACGGATCTTTATCCTCAGCTTTGTTGCGGTGATATTCGTCGGCGCTGTTTTGCTGTGGCTGCCTTTTTCCGCCGCGAAAGGGTCACTGAGTTTTGTGGATGCCCTCTTCACAGCAGCCTCCGCTGTTTGCGTCACGGGTCTGACCACAATCGATATCGGCAAAAATCTTTCCTTCACCGGTCAAATCATTACCCTTGTCCTTTTTCAGATCGGTGGTATCGGCATCATCACATTTTCCGTCGTATTCTTCGGGCTTATGGGAAGAAGCCTTTCCTTCAAAGAACGGGAAATCGTCCAGTCTACATTTCTCCATACGCCAAGGCGCGATTTTCTTCTCATTGTGCGAAGGGTTCTTTTGCTGAGTTTCTTGATTGAAGGAGCGGGAGCGGCTCTTTTATTCGTCCGTTTCGCTCAGGATGCGCCGCTTGGCCGCGCCTTTTTCCAGGCCCTTTATCACGCCGTGTCGGCCTTCAATAATTGCGGCTATTCCTTGTTTCACAACAGTCTTGTGCGGTATCAGAGCGACTGGATCGTCAATCTGACCGTCATTGTCCTGATTGTCCTGGGCGGCATCGGTTTCATCGTCCAATATGAATTGATCATCCATCTGCAGGACCGAAAAAAGCGGCTTTCCATCCATACGAAGATCGTCCTTATCACTACGGCATGCCTGATTGCAGCCGGCGCCCTCCTGTTTTATTTGTGTGAAATGAATCATGCCTTGAGTGACGCCTCTCTTAAAACATCTTTCCTGACCTCCCTGTTTCAGTCCGTTGCCGCGCGAACCTGCGGGTTCAGCACAGTGGATATCGGACAATTGACGAACCCATCGATTCTTGTCCTTATCATTCTGATGTTCATCGGGGCGTCACCGGGCGGCACCGGCGGCGGTATCAAGACGACGAGCTTTGCCTTGCTGCTGCTCATGATACGGAACCGCATCAAGGGCCAGGAACAAGTCAATGTATTCAACCGGACAATACCAGCGGAAATCCTGGTGCGGACCATTTCCATCATCTTTGCGTCAGCATTTTCGGTCATCCTGGTCACTTCCGTCATGTTGATCTTCAGCGGCGTCGACATGCCGCCGTTATCCAGCCGTCATTATTTTGTAGAATATCTCTTCGAGACCGTTTCCGCTTTCGGCACGGTCGGTCTGTCCATGGGCATGACGGAGAAATTAAATGATTTGCAAAAGCTATCGATCATACTGATGATGTTTGCCGGAAGGGTAGGGCCGCTCACGCTGGCTTTCTCCTGGGGAACGCCCCGGAAAGGCATTACCTACGCGGAAGAACAGGTCATGGTCGGATAAGGAGGAATCGATGAAAAAAGTCGTCATCATCGGGTTGGGCATCTTCGGCTTCAATATAATGAAGGAGCTCTATGAAAACGGGTTTGAGGTCATCGCCCTCGACAAGAGCAAAGAAGCCGTCCAAAGGGCCAGGGATTATTCCACGAAGGCCATCGTAGCCGATGGTACGGATAAGGATGTTATGGAGATGATCGGCATCCATGAAGACGACACTGTTATCATCTCCTTCGGTGAGGATCTGGCGGCCAGCACACTTATCACCCTTCACCTGCGGCAAATGAAGATCAAAAACATCATCGTCAAGGCCCCGAATGAAGAACACAAACTGATCCTGGAAAAAGTAGGGGCCACGGAGGTCATTATTCCGGAGAAGGAGATCGCCGGCAAGGTCGCCAAGAGCCTGATATCTCCCAATGTTCTTGATTACCTGCCCCTATCGGACGATTATATGATCTTCGAAATGGCGCCGCCCAACAGTTTCCAGGGAAAGACGATCGGCGAATTGCAACTCCGCGGGAAATACCACATCGAGGTCATCGCCGTTCGCGATATACTTTCCGATCGCATCCACATGGTTCCCCAGGCTGATTTCACGATTAAGGACGGGGAGGTTCTTGTCGTCGTAGGCAAGGACAAGGACATCAAGAAGATAAGCTGACGCAGGCTGTTGAAAAACGCCCATCCCACGCTTTCGCGGTGACGGCGTCTGCTGCGTTGCGCCGCAAGCTTCGTACATTCGACGTAAACCCGGAATTATTCCTCAGCTTTTGCGCGCCTTGCATCTGTACATTTTTGAACAGCCTGCCTAAATCCTTAATCCACACTAAATTTCAACCAAATCGATCGGAAAGAAGCGGGGCATTGGCCTTCCGGTTCAGGGATTTTTCCCATTGTTGCATGTTGCAGATGACATTGCTGATACGGACCGGGAAAATCCAATTCACCTTCAGACCAATACCCCTTTCTCTTCATCCATCACATCACTTGAAATCTTTATAACTTAACTTCTATGAGGTGCGGACCCGGTTCCTTAATGGCCGTGGTGAATTCTTTGGCCAGGGCTTCTGCCGTGTCGACGGAAACGGCGGGGACGCCCATGCCGCGGCTGATTTCAACCCAACCGATATCGGGCCGGGAAAGATCGATGAGAGATCGGGCGTTCGCCTGGGGCGGCGCATTTTGCGCCATCTGGTATTCGAAGCCGATAATGGCGTACTGCCGGTTGGAACAAATCAGAGTGGTCACGTTTGCCCCCTCCTGGGCCTGAGACCAGAGAACCTGGACCGTATACATGGCGCTTCCGTCTGCCTCGATGTTGATGACGGGCCGATAGGGGCAGGCAAGGGCTGCACCCAGGGCGCAGGGCATTCCCTGGCCGATGGCGCCGCCCGTGATGGTAAGAACAGAACACTGTGGGGATGAAGATTTGCGGACAGCGAATGGTAGGTAAAGCCCGACATGATTCCTTCTTCAACGATGACGGCATTTTCCGGCTGTAAGGCGGCGATGGTCCGGCACATCTTATCCGCATCCAATGCCCCGGATGGTAAATCGGGGATATTCAACGGGGCGAAGACAGTACTTGCGGAACTATCCGGTACCGCTTTTACTTCCGCGGCATCGGCCAGCGCCTCGAGGACTGCTGCTCCATCCTGATGATTCGTGTCGATACGCACCCTTTGCTGATTTTCACCCAGAAAACCGCTCTTTCCGCCTTTATATCCAAAGAACGCCACTGGATCATCCGTTCCGACCAGGACGACCGCATCATAGGGTGCCAGCATGGCCACAGCCATTTGGGGGAAATAGGGAATCCGGGCCAAAGGCGTCAATCCGGCTCCCCTTTCCACATAGGCGGGAAAGGTCACGGAAAGAAGATCGCACCCGAAGGCTGCCTTCAGAAGGGCCGCGGCTTTGAGACCACGATGGCGCAGGGCTCTGCCTCCGATGATGACAGCCGTCTTCCCCCCGTTTTGCAGGAGACGGATGCCCTTTTCAATGAGTCCCGGATCGACGGCATCGGGTTCATGGGGCGGAAAATGGATGATCCTGTCCGGCGCAGCCTCCCACAGATGATCACAGGGGGCGATAAGGGTGGCGATTTGACCATACCGGGCGGCAATAAGGGCATCGGTGGTATCGGTGGCGATATCACCCGGAGACCGGATCGTTTGCTGCCAGCCGGAAACGGTTCCCGCCAGGGCCTCGATGTCCATGGTCAGAGGCGCATCGGCAGCAACATGCCAGGAGGCATGCTGGCCGACGACGTTCAGTATGGGTGTCCGCGCCCGCCTCGCATTGTGGAGATTGGCGATGCCATTGGCCAGGCCCGGTCCCAGGTGAAGAAGGTTCATGGCCGGTTTTTCCAGCATCCGCCCGTAACCGTCAGCGGCGCCCGTACAGACGCCTTCAAACAACCCCAGAACGGGACGTATGCCGGTCATGTTGTCCATGGCCGCCACAAAGGGAAGTTCAGTTGTCCCCGCATTGGCAAAACATATCTCGACACCGGCGGCTACTGCTGTTTTTAACAGAATATCGGCTCCAGTCACGATACCTCCACAATTAATTATGTTTATGAAATGAGTGCCAGACCTCGTGCGGCGGCGCCAAAGAGGGCGGCATCAGCATTCAGTATGACCCGGACGGGGATTAAGGACATGAATTCCGCAAAACGTCCCTTGTCGATAAAAGCTGACATAAACGCCCCCTTCGATAGGAGGTGATGTATCCGTCTGGGAATACCACCGCCAACGTAGACGCCGCCCGTCGCCAAGACTTTCAGGGCAAGATTCCCCGCCTCGGCACCCAGAATGGACATAAAAATTTCGATTGTTTTATAACATATCCCGTTTGGCTCCCCTGTAGCCAAGGCCTGTTCCACGATCCATGGTGTAAGGTCGTCCGTTTGGGATCGCCATCCGGAAAGATCACAACCGTTCGGATGTTCTTCTTTTCCTTTTAAAAACAGGTAGATATTCCGGATCCCCGGTCCGGAACAGAGGCTTTCGTAGCTGACATGCCCATTCTTTTCCTGCAGGTAATGCATTAGCTCCCATTCGAGGCTGTTGCGAGGTCCAAAATCACAATGGCCTCCTTCTGAATGCAAGGTCCTGAACTCTGTTCCGATCTTTATAGCAAAGGCCTCGCCCAGACCGGTCCCCGGTGCGATGATGGCCCTGTTGCCGTCGGTTGCGGCATCTCCCGTATTTATTGAGATGAGATCCTCACCCTCTGAAAGGAGTGGGATTGCCCCGGCCATGGCCACAAGATCATTCATGAGACGGACAGCGGGTATATGGAGCTTCTCCGATAAATCTTCCTCATCGAGGTCCCATGGCAAGTTGGTCAGGCGTCCCCGGCCCTTTTTCACGGGACCGGCCATGCCGAATGTGGCGGCATCTACCCTCCTGCCCGTCTTTACGAGGAAGTCGCCGACCATGGGCGCAAGCCCGTTAAATGCGGCACTGGCATAGGTTTCCGTTTCCAGGGGATGGCGAGGACCCTGGGTCGGGGAAAAAAGACCCAATGTTGTTTTGGTACCGCCGATATCGCCGGCAAGAATGGTCTTCATGAATCACCGGGCTCGATATTCTCATCGAGCCAACGCAGATAATCTTCGCTGCCCTCGACTATAGGCATGGCGATGATCTCCGGGACGTCATAGGGATGGAGAGACTTGATGACACACACTACATCATGAAAGCGGTCCGCCCGGCTTTTAATGAGGCATTGCCATTCTTCCGCCTTTTCCACCTTTCCCTGCCACCGGTAAGTACTGGTTATGGGGTCCAGGATCTGGACACAGGCGGCGAGCCTCATTCCGATCAGCGTATCGGCAATGGTATCGGCGGTTTGCCGTTCATCGACAGTCATAATGATCTGTATAAAAGCAGTGTCCATTATCCTCCACATTCCGGTTTGGTCAGTTCGTAGACCATGACGGCAGCGGCCTGGGGCAGACTCAGGGATTCGGCGCCGCCATTGCCGGGGACGCGCCAACATTCATGGGCGAAGGCTTTGATCGATGCGGGCAGGCCATGACTCTCGTTTCCCAGGATCAGGGCGGCCGGCTTCGGCAAGGGATGGGGATAAATGCCGCAGGCCACGTCCGTTCCGATTATGAGGTGCGAATCCTTCAGGCAGGTCAAAAGGGCGGGGAAATCCATTTCATCCAGAATGTTCAGATGAAACAGGCTTCCCATTGACGATCGGACCACCTTGGGGTGGGTGATATCGACGGAATCACGGCTGACCATGACGGTTTGGACGCCGAACCAATGGGCTGTCCGGAACAGCGCCCCGAGATTGTTCGGGTTCCGGATGGCATAAGTCAGAAGAAGATGGCCGTCGATGGCCCCCTCCTGGGCTCCTGTCCTTTGGGGCTCGGGAAGAACGACCTGGGCCATGATTCCTTCCGGCTCCTTGTCCTGGGTAATGCCTCGCCACTCGCCTTCTGTCAGTATGTAAATGTCGACCTGGTAGGGAAGGGTTGCCAGGATGGCTTCCCAACGGCTTTCACGACCTTCCATCACCATAACGGCCGCCGCTTCCCAGGGGCTGCGAAAAAGTTCCTGCACAACCTTGGCCCCTTCAGCCAAAAAAGCCGATTCCTCCTGGCGGTACTTTGCCATCCCAAGCTTATTCCAGAATTTCAATTGACCTTTCGAAGGCTTCCGGATCATGACCGCTCCTCCATAATCTCCTCCGGAATAGAACGTCTCCCTATCCGTTTTGCCTTGAGACAGCCTTGCGCCGATAGGCATAAACGGCCAGACCTGTCATAACCATTGCGATACACAAGATTTGCCCCATGGTCAGGGAAGCAAGAATGAATCCCAGTTGGACGTCGGGTTCACGGAAAAACTCGATGAAGAATCGGACAAGGCCGTAACCGATGAGGTACATGGCAACAAGAAAACCGTCGAAGGGCCTTTGTTTTCGCAGGCTCCACAGAACGATGAAAAGTACAAGCCCCTCGAAGAAGGCTTCATAGAGTTGGGAGGGGTGTCGTAAGGAATGTGTTGGGTCCAAGGGGAAATACATGCCCCATGCCGACTGCGTGATGCGGCCGTAGAGCTCGCCGTTGATGAAGTTGCCGATTCTTCCGAATGTGTATCCCAGGGGAATGGCGGGGCAGAACAGATCGCCCATCCGCCAAAGGTCGATTGTGCGACGGCGGCAGAAGATCATCATGGCCACGGCGGCGCCGATGGCCCCGCCGTGATAAGACATGCCGCTGATGCCCACGAAGCGGATGCCGTTGGTAAATTCAAAGGGGAGAAGAATTTCCAGTGGATGGTGGATGTAATATGAAAAGTTATAGAACAACACATACCCCAGCCTGCCGCCCAGAACGAGACCAAGGATACACCAGACGAGAAGATCTTGAATAGTTTCCGGCGAGTAGTCATATGATTCCCGTTTGATGCGGTAAATGACGAGTATGTAAGTCAGGGCGAAAGCGACCAGATACATGAGGCTGTAATAACGCAGCTGGAAAGATCCGAAGGCAAACAGGTAAGGGCTGATATGTTCGGGCAGGTGTTGCCAAACGAATAACCAGGATGTCATTTCAGTAGGCCTCTCCTTTGAGTTCTTCCACGTAGAGCTGGGCGCTGTAAGCGGCGGTGGCCCCGTCACCGCAAGCCGTCACGACCTGGCGAAACAGCTTATGGATGCAATCGCCGCAGGCGAAGATACCCGGAACCGATGTCTTCATATCTCGATCCACTGTAATGGCCCCACTGTCTTCAAGATTGACAATGCCGCGAACGAGGTCCGTATTCGGTATGATGCCGATAAAGATGAAGGTGCCATGGATCGGTATTTCCCTTGTTTCACCAGTATCAACATCCCTAATTTTAACGGTTTCCACGCCGTCGGTTCCCTTGATCTCATCCACAACGCTCTTCCATGAGAAGGCGATCTTGGGGTTGGCAAAGGCGCGTTTAAGGAGGATGCCTGTAGCTCGCAAGCGGTCGCGGCGATGGACAATGGTTACTTTTTCCGCAAAGTTTGTAAGAAAAAGAGCCTCTTGCACGGCTGCGTCTCCGCCGCCCACAACGACAACTTCCTTTTTCTTGTATAACGGTCCATCACAAGTGGCGCAGTAAGATACGCCTTTGCCTGTGAAGGATTCTTCACCGGGGACACCTAACTTCCGCCAACTGGCGCCCGTGGCCATAATCAGGGCAATGGTTTCGTATTCCTGTCCGCTGGTGTGGATTTTCCATCCCCCTATATTATCCCAGGCGGTTTTTTCGATTGATCTCACGTCGGCGGTCGTCGTTTTCAAGCCGAACTGTAGGGCTTGTTTTCTGAACCGTTCCACCAGTTCCAAACCGCCTACGGCTTCCGGGATACCGGGATAGTTTTCTACGACATCAGTGGTTGTGATCTGGCTGACACTGGCCGTGCCCTCGATTAGAAGCGTTTTGAGATTAGCCCTTGATGCATAAAGACCTGCCGTCAATCCCGCCGGGCCACCGCCGATAATGATGATGTCATAAACTGTATCAGGAATCAGCTGCTCTGACATGGATGTTTCTCCTTATCTACTGGTAAAATGATAGTTAATTAATGTAAAATTTTAATATGTACAATGAAGGTCCGTTCGGCATCAAAATAGGGTGAGCCGTCATGTTCGCAGAGTCAGAGACGGTCTTTCCTTATCGTCCTTGGCTCTTTATGATGTCGTCTACATCAAACTCCTTCCCTTTCTTAAAGGGAAACATGGAATAGAATTTGATCTTCCCAAGGGATGCCTCCATATAGAAACGGTTGCCGCTGGCCGTTTTGAAAGAAACCTTTCGAAGTTGCGGTTTGTCAATGGAAGCCTCGATAGCTATCTCGACGGCTTCGGTGATGACGAGCATCTTGGGCTGGTTCTGATCGACGAAGATACTTGTCTCCTTTTCAAGGTCTACCCGAAAGCGGCCGATGCACTGGTTCATCAATTCTCCCAGGCTGTTGGCAACGTCGTCGGCAGTGAAGCTGCTCGTCAATTCCTCCTCTGGGAGGCCCATGCTCATCATGTATTTCCGGTAGATTTCCATGGCCGACTCTTCCGTAAAATTCAAGACCACAAGTCCGGTAAAGTCGCCGCTAAACAGAACAAAACAGCCGATGTCCGGTTTAAGGCAGGTTTTTTCGATCTCCTGAACCATGGGAGAAAAGCTGACCGTATCGTTGATGGCCGAAGAAAGAACGGACTGGACGGAATGGCATAAAATCCTGAAGATATCTTCCGTGCCGACCGTCATAATGTCTGTTTGTTTCCTCTCGCTCATGGACACCCCTTCCCTTGTCGCCAAATTTACTGCAATGTTAAATTATAGAAAGAAAGCCTTCCCTGTGTCAATGAAATGTTGGGATAATATGAAAATATTCTCCTTGACCTCCATAACAGTTCCGTAATATCGGATCATATCCAAATTAGCTGAAAGCAATGGCCTTTGAGGAAGGGAAAGATGGCAAAACGAGACGCGGACAGGAAGGTCAAAACCGCTTTTTTCTGCCAGAGCTGTGGCTACGAGTCTTCGAAGTGGATGGGGAAATGCCCCGCCTGCAGTGAGTGGAACCGGTTTGTCGAGGAGGAGATCCGGGCCTCGACGGGGACCGGGGCCTACGATATTCTCCTTCATGAAGCACCTCAGCCCATCGATGCTATAATCGCCGATGAAAAAGAACGCATCGAAACGGGGATCAATGAAATGGACCGGGTGTTGGGCGGCGGAATCGTCGCAGGATCGGCCGTTTTGGTAGGAGGCGATCCGGGAATCGGCAAATCCACGCTCCTGTTGCAGCTTTTACAACGGCTTGCGGTCAAGGGTCTCAAGGTCCTGTATGTTTCCGGTGAGGAATCGGCCAAGCAGATCAAGCTCCGGGGGAAGCGGATCGGCGCCGATTCGGTAAACCTCCTCGTCCTCGTGGAGATCGCCCTGGAGACCATCCTTGATCAAATCCAGGAAATCAAGCCGGCGGCGGTGGTTATCGATTCCATTCAGACCGTCTACTCGTCTGCCCTATCCTCGGCTCCGGGTAGTGTCGGGCAGGTCCGGGAGACGTCTGAACGCCTGATCCTTCAGGCCAAACGGACAGGTATCCCCGTTTTTCTTGTCGGCCATGTCACCAAGGACGGTTCCATTGCCGGTCCCAAGGTCCTCGAGCATATGGTGGACACGGTCCTGTATTTCGAAGGGGATAGCGGCCATGCTTTCCGGGTCATCCGCAGTATCAAGAACCGTTTCGGCCCCGCCAATGAGATAGGCGTCTTTGAGATGCGGGAAAGAGGTCTAATGGAGGTTGGCAACCCCTCAGCCTACTTTCTGGCCGAACGGCCCGAGAAGGCTCCCGGGTCCATTGTCACCCCCAGCATGGAAGGGACGCGGCCCATCCTGATCGAGATACAGTCTCTCGTCATCCCGACGAGCTTCGGCATGCCACGACGGACGGCCATCGGCGTCGATCCGAATCGTGTATCGCTCCTTGTCGCCGTCCTGGACAAGATCTGCGGCCTTCATCTCAGCAGCCACGACATTTTCCTGAATGTTGCGGGAGGGGTTAAGGTGACCGAACCGGCCATCGACCTGGGCATTATCTCTTCCCTGGCATCGAGCTTTCTCGACCGTCCCGTTGCCGCTGATACAGTGGTCTTCGGCGAGGTCGGTCTGGCAGGCGAGGTCCGCGGCATCAGCCATATGGAAACCCGCATCAAGGAAGCGGCACGCATGGGCTTCAAACAATGCATTATCCCGAAGACCAACACGGTCAAGACAAGCGAGGTGCTGGACGCCAAGATGAAGACGGTAAGAATTAGGTCGCTTAAGGAGCTTCTGGAACACCTTTTTTGACCGGTTGTTGAAAAAATACATCTGCTGCTTTCGCGGGGACGGCGTCTGCCGCGTAGCTCCTATTTCGTAAATGCCTACCAAAACCCCTACTTTTTATTACCATTGTTCTCCGGTTTTTCAGGAGATACAAATAACACATTGATACAATAAAAAAGTCCGACGAAGCCATAGATGAGCATAACGGATACGCCGGAGATTTAATAATTCGTTGGTAGTAATTTCAGGGAGGGTTTTCCGATGTCTCTGATCAAATGGAGCAGTGATTTAAGTGTGAATGTCGTAGAAATAGACAGACAGCATCAGGCCCTCGTAGGAATGATCAACGAACTCAACGATGCAATGTCTGATAAAAAAGCTACGGACGTCCTGGGCAAAATAATAGATAATCTCATCAATTATGCAGCAAATCATTTTGCTCAAGAAGAAAGATATTTCGACCAATTCAAATATCCCGATACAGCCCGGCATAAGGCAGAGCACCGTGAATTCGTCAAAAAAGTGAATGACTTCCATGAATCTTTCAAGAAGGGTAAGCTATTTCTTAGTGTCGGGGTTATGAATTTTTTAAGAGACTGGCTTGTGAACCATATTAAAGGCACGGACAAGAAGTATTCGCGTTTCTTCAATGAACATGGGTTGAAATAAACGCCTGAAGGCCGGCATAAAAAAAATAAAAGGCAAAAAGGGCAAGAAAAACGGCGCAGACGCCGATGATGACCCGGTAGACGCGATCCGTGAACAGGCGGCGGCCCTTGGCGACCGTAACGGATACTATGCTGTACCAGATTAAGTCAGCGAGGATATGGCCCGCGAAGAAGAAAGCGACGCCCCACAGGCCATAGAGATGGCTTTGCAGGATATAGCCGAGGCCGATGGTTACCCACCAGACGATCCAGTAGGGGTTGGCCAGGCTCAGGACAATGCCCGTCACGACGATGGGGCGACGGGACTGCGATAGATTCTCTGATCTCAGGCTAAGGGTCGGAAGAGCGCGAAACATGTCGGCGGCCATCCAGATCAGTATGGCTGTGCCGGATAGGGCAATGACGATAAATACACCCGGTTGGTTCAAAATGGGTGCTAAACCGAGGAAGATGGCCACAACAAGGACCAGCTCCAGCAGGCCGTGACCGGCGATGAGAAGGGGTCCCGTCATGGAACCGCGCCGCGTACTTTCGCTGATGGTGACGGTTAAAAGGGGACCCGGCATGAGGGCTCCCGATAAGGCGAGCATAAAGGATGAAAAAAAGATGGCAAGAAGTGGCGTCAAGCCTTTAATTATCCTCTGAAAAGCGGTCTACCACCGTATCTCGGATCGAGTTCCGATCATCCCGGTCGGGGTAATCCATGTTATAGTGGAGCCCTCGGCTTTCCTTTCTCAGGCGGGCGCATTGGATGATGAGCTTGGCCACTGTGGCGATATTCCGGAGTTCCAAAAGATCCCGCGTGATGATAAAGTCCCGGTAATACTCGTCGATTTCCCGGCAGATAAGCTCGATGCGCCGCTTGGCCCTTTCCAGACGCTTGTTGGACCGGACGATGCCGACATAGTTGGACATGCAACGGCGGATTTCATCCCAGTTATGTGAGACGACAATAGATTCGTCGCTTTCCGTGGCCCCCCGGGCGTCCCAGGCGGGAATGGCCAGATCGTTTTCGCCGGTCATTCTATAAACTTCCTTTAATACCGAGTAGGTCCGGTGCGCAAACACGGCACCTTCCAGGAGAGAATTGCTGGCCAAACGGTTTGCGCCATGGAATCCCGTGCAGGATACCTCTCCACAGGCGAAAAGGCCGTCGATACTGGTTCTGCCATAGTGATCGACTGCTACGCCACCGCAGAGGTAGTGGGCCGCCGGTACGACGGGAATGGGATCGACAGTGATGTCGATGCCGAGGTCCAGGCACTTGCCGTAAATATTGGGAAAGCGTGTAATGATGAAATTACGGTGCCGGTGTGTGATGTCGAGATAGACATGTTCATCGCCCGTCTTCTTGAGTTCGTTGTCGATGGCCCGGGCGACGATATCCCTCGGCGCCAGGTCTTTCAAAGGGTGATAGCGCTCCATGAAGGGATCGCCGCTTTTAAGCCGGAGAATGGCCCCTTCACCACGGACGGCTTCGCTTATCAGGAATGACTTGACCTCCGGGTGGTAGAGGCAGGTCGGGTGAAACTGCATGAATTCCATATTGGCAATGCTGGCCCCCGCGCGGTAGGCAATGGCAATGCCGTCACCCGTGGCAACGTCGGGGTTCGTCGTGACCGTATAGACCTTGCCTGCCCCGCCCGTGGCCAGAATGACAAATTTTGCCCGAAAGGCATGGACCTGCTGGGTCTGGATATCGTACACATAAGCGCCGATGCAACGGTCCGATAGAGGTCGTCTCTGACCCAGGATCTTTGACTTCATGATCAGGTCGATGGCGATATAGTTTTCGTAAATCCGGATCGGATCGAGGGCGCCGGCCTTTTCATGAAGTGCACGCTCGATTTCGCGGCCAGTAAAATCAGTCGCATGAAGGACCCGACGCCTTGAGTGCCCCCCTTCCTTGCCCAGGTCGTAAAACTCCCCCTCTGTCTGCTCTGATTTCGTAAACGCCACGCCCCATTCGATAAGTTCCTGTATCCGCTCCGGTCCCTCCTGGACGACGAACTGGACGACATCTTCCCGGCAAAGTCCGGCACCGGCCACAATTGTGTCACGGACATGAGATTCAAAGGTGTCCTGGGGATCGACGACAGCGGCAACGCCTCCTTGGGCGTAATTCGTATTGGATTCGACGGTTTCCTTTTTGGTAACAACGGCTACGGTACCGAGTGCAGCGGCCTTGATAGCGACGGACAGACCCGCTATCCCGCTGCCGATTACGAGAAAATCAGTTTTTATTTCCATGAGATGACTTATCTTCCCTTCCTGACTTATAAGCAAATGGGTTGTACCCAGCGGCTCTTTTCCCCATCATAGAACCATTTGTCGGGGACGCCCCGACGCCGGATCATCGTCGGATTTTCACTCCATTGTACCATCTCTTCATAGGCCCGACGGACTTTTCTGAAGGCTTCCGCATCGCCGCCCGAATCCGGATGATGGAGCTTGGCCTGCTGGCGGTAAGCAGCCTTGATGATATTCAGGATTTCCGGCGACCACAGATCGGATTTATTGATTTTGAGTTGTGCCATATATTGTTTTTTAACGTTGTGCACATTCAGGATCAACGGCTTGACGGAGAAAACCTCCTTCACATTTCTTTTGGCGCAATCAAGGACGCGTTCGGAGGCCAGGTGGCGCTTATTGGTTCGCCGTTTTTCTTCCCACCAGATATTGCCTAAGAGATTGGCCATATTGCCGAAATCATCGGCAGGCGTTCTGCCGGGCACTCTGGGATAAATGAAGCTGAATATCTCGTTTGTGCCGTAGGGCAGGAGATCCAGCATGATCATGGCATCGGAAAAGTAAAAGGTAGCGTAACGGGTATTCAAAGCCTGGACAAGCCCCATACGGGCATCCAGTTTCAGGCGAAGCCTCTGGCGGCAGTCCGCGCTGCAGTACTTGCGCCGTCCCATGTTTTCCGTCGTCCCGCAAGCAAGGCACCGATAGATCTTCTTTTCCGGTTTAATTTTGATGATAGCCGTATTTGTAATCATCTGGCTACCATATCAGATGGTAGCCCCGGAGGGAAGGGGAATTCATGGTCGGCCTATTCTTTGACTTTTACCGGGTTATGACTTATATATAATCATAAAAGAATAATGGATGACGCAATGGATACCCTCTATTTTGATAATGCCGCAACTTCCTGGCCCAAGCCCGAGGCAACCTGTTCGGCTATGGACCATTACTGCCGAGCTGCCGGCGGCAGTCCCGGACGTTCCGGCCACCGACTGTCCATTGAGGCCGGCCGGATCATCCTGGACGCCCGCGAGAACGTCGCACGGCTTATCAATGCCCATCCTTTTCAAATCATCTTTACGAAGAATGCCACGGAGGCAATTAATATCGCCCTTTTCGGTGCCCTCGGACCGGGCGACCACGTCATCACTTCGAGCATGGAGCATAATGCCGTCATGCGTCCCCTGCGTACGTTGGAACAACGGGGCGTGGCCCTTACGGTCGTTGCCGCATCCGGGACGGGGGATGTGGGCCCCGCCGCGATCAAGACTGCCATCAGGCCCGGTACCAAGGCCATTGTCCTGACCCATGCCTCCAATGTGACGGGGACTGTTATGCCCGTGGCGGAGATCGGCGAGATATCCAGAGCACACGGCCTGATTTTTTGTGTCGATGCCGCCCAGACCGCCGGGGCCGTGCCAATCGATGTGGAGGCTATGAACATCGATCTGTTGGCCTTTACGGGGCATAAATCCGTCTATGGCCCCCAAGGCACAGGGGGGTTGTACATCCGCAAGGGTCTGGAAAAAATGCTGTGCCCCCTCATTATGGGGGGGACGGGGAGCCGTTCGGAGTTCGAGGAACAACCGGATTTCATGCCTGACAAGTTCGAGGCGGGGACAACGAACACGCCGGGTCTTGCGGGATTGGGAGCCGGGGTAGCCTTTATCCTGAACCTGGGCATTGAACGTATCCGCCTGAAAGAACAAGCCTTGACCCGACATTTCCTCGAAGGCCTGCAGTCGCTGCCTTCTGTAACCGTCTACGGATCTTCGGAGCCCGATTGTCACATCCCTGTCTTTTCCTTTAATATTGATGGGTTATCTCCCTCCGAGGCGGCTTTGATCCTCGACGAAGAGCATGGAATCATGTGCCGGCCCGGCCTTCATTGCGCCCCCGCGGCCCACCGCACGATAGGGACTTTCCCCATGGGAACGATCCGCTTCAGTTTCGGTTATTTCAATGAGATCAAGGAAATCGATACCGCCTTGAAGGCTTTGGAAAAGATGATCCGCTGCCGATAGCAGGCTGTTGAAAAACAGCCATCCCACGCTTTTGCGGGGACGGCGTCTGCTGCGCTTTGGCGAAGAACCAAAACTGTCCCCCGCAGGCGGGGGAAAAAGGGGGTGGTATGGGATTTAACCTCCCCCTGCGCCCCCTCCAGAGGGGGACATGGCTGCTGCGTTATGCCAAAAGCTTCTCATAATTCAATTCTATTGTAGCGTGGAACAAGCGAAGCGGTTCCACCGGCAGATGGTGGATGCGCTTCGCTTCATCCACCCTACAGCTGAAATATTCGACCTTGTGCAGGCTGTTCAAAAATGTTCAGATGCAAGGCGCGCAAAAGATGAGGCAACCACCCCCTGTACCCCCGCCAGCGGGGAACAGCGTACATAGAAGTACGTCGATGTAGCCTGCCCCCGCGAAAGCGGGGGAGGCTTGCGGCGCAAAGCAGCAGATGGACGTTTTTCAACAGTCTGCTATAGATAGGGATCGCTCTTCATCAGATGGTTGCAAACATAATCCTTCACCGATTCTTCCAGCGAACGGAAGGAAGCGGGACAACCCGTCCCCTGGAGCTTGCCCATCTTTGCCTCTGTGAAATATTGATACTGTGCGTCCAGCCCCGGGGGCATATCGATGTATTCGATATTCGGCGAAAGATTCATGGCGGCGAATACGGCGTTCATCAGGTCGTTCCAGGTCCGGGCCCGGCCCGTGCCGAGATTGAAGATGCCGTTTGTCTCCGGGTGCTGGATGAGCCACCACAGGACATCGACGCAATCCTTAACGTAAACGAAATCACGCATTTGCCCGCCATCGGCATACTCGGGCCGCGATGACTTGAACAGCCGGACCTTACCCTCTGTCTTGATCTGGCCAAAGGCTTTGTGGACTACGCTTCGCATATCCCCCTTGTGATACTCGTTGGGGCCGAAGACGTTGAAAAATTTGATTCCCGCCATTTTATCGTCCAGAGACTGTCTTAGGACCCAAAGGTCGAAGATCTGTTTGGAGTAGCCGTACATATTGATGGGTTTCAACGCGAGGCTGGTGCCGTCATCGTCGAAAAATCCCAGGCTTCCATCGCCGTATGTCGCCGCCGAGCTTGCGTAGATGAAACGGATGTTGTAGCGGCGGACCCATTGGGCCATTTGGCGGGAATACAGATAGTTGTTCCGCCAGAGGTAGTCGGCGTCCCGTTCCGTTGTGGAGGAGCAGGCGCCCAGGTGGATCAAGGCTGTTGTCTCGAAGGGGACCTCGTCGCCTTCGACCATATTCCGGAAATCATCTTTGTGGATATAGTCATAATACTTCAGATTGACGAGATTTTTCCACTTTTCCGATGTTCCCAGATGATCGACGATGACGATATCATCGATTCCTTCCTGATTCAGTTTCCAGACGAGGGCGCTGCCAATGAAACCGGCGCCGCCGGTGACGATAATCATAATCTTCTCCTTATAAGGCTTCAGCCGCCTTTTCAATGGCCTTCCGGATAACCGCCATGCGTTCTTCCGGCATCTTCACCGACAGCCCCAGAACGAGGGTCCTTCCAAGTATATCTTCTGCCTGGGGGATCAAATGACGGCCATAATCAATCTGCCCCCTGTAGAGCGGGTTGGTGAAGGGGAATTTCTGCGAATTCGCTGTGGACCAGGCCTGAAAATGTTCCCAATTGGGGACGTAATGCCACAAATTATTCTTGTAGCAGACCGTGTCACATCCGTTTGCGCTCAGTGCTTTCTGGAAAGCCATGGCTGCATCTTCCGTGGGGAGGTTGAAAGCGAGGAACGTGGCCGTATCGCCTGCCGGATCGGGCAGATCACGGAATTTAATGCCGGGGATGGCCCTGAGCATGGTCTTGATCGTTTCTTTGTTTTTCCTTTGTTCGCCGACCAGCCAATCAAGCTTGCGCAGCTGGGCCAGCCCCAGGGCACCCTGAAGTTCGTTCATGCGGTAATTGAAGCCCAGGATCGTCCGTCCTTCCATGGCGCGGCTGACATTGGGATTGTGATCATGGCCGTGGTCGTGATACCATTCAGCCCGATCGGCCAGAGCCTTATTGTTGGTAACTACCATGCCGCCTTCCCCGGTCGTCACGGTTTTCACGTAATCAAAGCTGAAGCAGCCCATGTCGCCGAAGGTCCCCAGTTTCTTGCCCTTGAAACCGCCGCCGCAACCCTGGGCATTATCTTCCAGAACCTTCAGATGGTAAACGTCGGCCAGATCCATGATCTTGTCGATGTGAGCTCCGGCGCCGCACATGTGAACGGGAATCATCGCCTTTGTCCGGGGGGTGATCCGTTTTTCGGCGCTTGCCGGGTCCAGGTTCAGGGATTCGTCGATATCGGCCATGACCGGGACGGCGCCCATTTCCAGAACTGCTTCATAGGTTGCCAGAAAAGTAAAAGCCGGTACGATGACCTCATCGCCCGGACAGATATCCATGGCCGTCAGGGCCACCTTCAAGGCTGCTGAACCCGATGTAACGCCCAACGCATAAGCCGCCCCGCAGTAAGCGGCGAAAGCTTCCTCGAATTGACGCACCTTGTAGACGCCTTTCCGTTCCTTGTCGAAACCGTAGCGCATCAGAATGCCCGTCTCCATGACTTCCATGATTTCTTTGATTTCTTCTTTTCCGATCAGTTCCGCACCGGCCATCTCTATTAAATCCTCCTTCTTTTAAAATCACACAACGTAATAAAACCAATAAACCCATATTTGGCAGGCTGTTCAAAAATGTCCAGATGCAAGGCGCGCAAAAGTCGAGGAATGAGGCGTACATAGAAGTACGTCGATTGACGAGGCTTGTAGCGCAACGCAGCAGATGGGCATTTTTCAACAGACTGCTAATAAGCCGCCCGGTAGATCTCAATAGCATCCTCCTCGGTCACTTTACGAGGGTTGTTGCTCAGTAAGCGATTTTCGGAAAGAGCCGACTTCGCCAGGGCTTCAAAGGCGTCTTCGTGGATCTCCAGGTCTTCCAGTGTGGCATAGGCGCCGCAATCCTCAATAAGATGGTCGACGGCCTCAACGGCCAGTTCCGCGGCCGCCCGGACCGGGATCCCGTCTATCACTTCACCCATGGCAAGGGCAATATCGGCGTATTTCTGCTGCGCCCCCGGCAGATTGTAGGCCATGACATGGGGAAGAAGAATCGTATTTGCCAGGCTGTGGGGGATGCCGTATTGGCCGCCCAAGGGATAGGATAGAGCGTGGGCGGCCGTAACGCCGGCATTGGCCATTCCCAGACCGGCATAAAGGCTCCCCAGGAGCATCTGTTCCCGTGCGGCGATATTCCTCCCGTCGTGAACGCAGGTCCTGAGGCTTTCGGAGATGAGGGTGACGGCCTCAAGAGATATCATTTCCGTCATGGGTGAGGCGCTCCGCGATGTATAGGATTCAATGGCCTGGCAGAGGGCCGAAATCCCCGTCGAGGCTGTAAATTCAGGCGGTAGTGTCAAGGTCAGCAAGGGGTCCAGGACGGCCATGTCGGGATAGAGATAGGGGCTCTCCATGCTTTCTTTTCTCGTGAGGGTCTTCCTGACAAACACGGCGGTAGAGGTCACCTCGCTGCCCGTGCCTGCCGTGGTCGGCACCATAATCTTCGGGAGGCCGGGACCGGGAACCTTGTTCAGCCCCAGGTAATATGCCGCCTTCCCTTTGTTTCCGGCCAGGACGGCGATTGCCTTGGCCAGATCCATGGCACTGCCCCCGCCGATACCGATAACGGCGTCACACTTGCTTTTGACGGCCACCTTGGCCCCGTCATCAGCCAGTTCAACCGGCGGTTCGGATACCACCTTCTCAAAGAAAATGAATTTAATTCCTCTTCCTGCGAGCAGTTCCCTGATCTTGTCCAGGAGGCCCGATGAAGCAGGGGCGGGATCCATGACCACCAGAGGCCGCTTGGCGTTCAATTCGCCTAAATAATCCCCGAGGTGATCGAAGGACCCAATGCCGAAGGAGATCTTTCTTGCTCCCGTAAAGGTAAAGAGCCTGTGCATATTTTTCCCCTTTGCCGTGAAAATTGATCAGGAATCATACATGAGAACGGCCGATTGTAAAAGAAAAAACCCCCTTTTACGGAGGGGGTTTTTTAAAATGATCTCATAAAAGTCGAATATAGCCTTCATTGGTCATTCCGGCGTAGGCCGGAATCCATTATTTCTAATGATGGTCTGGACCCCGGCATTCGCCGGGGTGACGGCATAACAAGTTTTTACGGTCAATCTTCTTTTCTTCATGCCAATTTATATGAAAATCCCCCTATCCCCTTTGCCAAAGGGGGATGGATGGAGTCGCTATTGGGTCCGCAGATCTTTCCAGTAGAGCATGTTCGTCCGGTTCGACAGCCCCGGTGGCGTAATGTCCACCCGCTGCGTGCTCGCCGCCACACCGCCGCCGCCGCTTGTGGTCACGAAGAGGTCCGGTGTTGTCCCCGTTCCCGGTTTGAGGGACATAACAGGTGCAGAAGGGATGCCCGACCCGAGGCTCATGCTCCGCGCGCTGTCGGCGAGGGCGCCGGCGCCCGTTGTAGTTTTAATGGCAAAGAGTGCTGCTGCACCTCCCTGTTCACAGGGATTGTTGCCGCTGGGCGGTGTATAGGTCGTAAAATAGACGACGCCGCCGAAGACCGTGGGGTCAGCAAGCATCTTCTGGCCGCTTCCGGCCAGGTTGATGGCGTATCCGACATTCGTCGACGAAGTCGGATCATAGGTCCCGGCGGCAGTAGTGATATTTTGCAGGCTGTTGAAGCCATAGGTTGTAGAGCGGTCGTCCTTGACGCCGAAGAAACGTTCCTGGGCGTTGGAGGCCGTGGGGTCCGTTTTGTCTCCCGTCCCCCAATAGACCCAGAGGTTGCCGCTGGTGTCCTTGGCCACGGCCGGAGAGGTATAAATGGGCCTGATGTTCCCCGATGAGGAGGCGTAAAATTTCCCGCCGGTCCAGTTGGCCGTGGTGCAGGAGGGCATATCAACGCTACGGCAGAATTTGAAACGCCACATGTTGCCCCCCAGATCTCCGATGTAGGCCGTATCGATAAAGCCGTCGTTGTCCGTATCGACGATGGCAGCCGTCGCCGGCAGACTGTAGTTCATGGTGTTGTCCGTCGCAATTGTATAGCTCCAGAGAATGGTCCCATTCGTCAGATCGACGACAAAGAAGCCTTTACCCCCAGTGTCACAACCTCCGCCACCGGAACAATCGGACCCGTTGTAGCCCGCCCCGATAAAGCCTACCCATTTTTCCTGCTCCGCTCCCCCTACCGATATCCGGACCCGGCCGGTCATCATCTTGTTCCACGGATCGCCGACATAGGGTGCCTGGGCCGCCGTGGGCGTCAGGCGCCACAGATAAGCCGGTGACAGGGAATTGTTCAGGTCAAAGGCCCAATAACCGCAGTAATAGGGGTAGGTCGTCGAGTAGGTGGCGTTGAGACCCGTATCGCAGGAGGTGGACGAACTCCATGCATAACTGACGGCGCCGCGGCCCTCGCCGAAGACGAGGATCGTCTTCCAGTCGGCGGTCTTTGCCAGCCCAGTTCCCGTTCCCAACCAGACATCGGCCACGGTAACAGCGCCATCCACAAAGTATTGGTGAGTCAGGGACGTCAGGGGGGCGGTCGCGTTATGCGTCGAATGGGAGATGTTTTTCAGTTTCGTCAGGAGGTTGGGCGGGATGAAGCTCCATGCCTCCGTCATATCGCCTGTCTTAAAGCCATGGAACTGGCCGTCGTTGGCCCCGGCCACAATGAGGCGGTTTCCGCTCGATGAGGACCGGACATGGCTGCTCCGATGGGCGGCAAAGGCGTTGTTCGAATCCCGGATGTCGTCGAAAAAGGCCGACGGTGTGCCGACCGTGATCGGTGTGGAGCGGAAGACGTCACCCAGTTTCCAGTCTTCAATGTTATATGTGCTCTCACCCCGGAAAAATCCTACAACGGCATCCCGGGCGGAGTTATTCTGCGTCGACGTCCCCGATGTGATCCCCAGGTCAGCCGGTGTGATGTTTGCCGTAGTAAAGTCCGTCAGGGCGCCGCCTTTGTAGGTTTTTATCGTCCTGGACGTAGACGCCGTCGATTGCAATACGGTGCCCGCATCGAGGAGCATGGACCCCACCGTGCCATCGGCGTTGATTTGGTATTTCTTGAGGTGTCCTTTCCAGAAGGGCTCGCCGTCGATGGGTTCGAACGACCCTTCATAAAGGAAGTTCTCATCTGTTGTCCGGGCCGATTGGACTGATGACTGGGAGAAGGAGTAGTTTGCCTGGCGGATGATGCCGATGGCTGTGGAAAGGGCCGTTCCCAAGGCATTAGCGTCGGCGGCCAGGAAGGCGTAACCCGAAAGTGCCGCATAACCGGGGTCGTTGGTTCCCCGGAAGTTGGCCGTGTCATTGGCGGAAGGATCATAACAGGTGGCTGTTACGGCGCCGCCGTCCGTAGCGCAACTGGTGACCGTCGCCGGGTTGTAGCCCGAAGTCGACCCCGAATTGGTCTGGTTGGGGTTGTCCGTTCCGCCGAAATAGGCCATCCAGTTGAGGGTGTTTTCCAGATAATCAGGCATGGCAGCGCCGAAACCAACGACGAAAAGCTTGTAGCCCGCGTCGGCTATGGCCTTGGCCCGGGCCACCGTTTCCTGGCGCCGTTTGTACATATGCGACTGGCATTCGGCGCCGCTGCCGCTGCACGAATATGTGTCGGCGCCGTCCGTGATGACGATAATGAATTTCTTCCGGCAAGAGGCGGCGTCATCGGCGGCCTTGTCCGCATCGAAATAAATCTTGGCCTTGCGGAGGGCCGAGGCCAGGGGCGTCCCCCCGGTGGCGCTGGCGCCGCCGATAGAGTAGGAACCGGTGCTGTCCACGGTGCAGCTTGTGCCGTCGCCGCAGTAAATCCGGCTGTATGCCGTGCCGAGGTACCGGCGTGAGGTACTCGAACTTCCCGGTATCTGGATGCAGCCGCTTGTGTAGTCGTCGCTCGTATCATCGGCGTCGCAGTTATAAAAGCGCATATAGCCCATGTTAACGCTGAGACTGGTCTCGTCGGCGCTGTTGATGGTGCCGTCGCCGTTGTCGTCGAGGATGTTGAAGAGGGCCCGCTTGGCAATCGCGAGGCGGCTGCAGTTAGTGCTGCAACCGGATTTCCCGTAGTCGTCGCAGAAACCGCCGCTGCAGTTATATGTGGATCCGGAACAAGCAGACGTGTCGGCAGCACAGGAGGGAGTGCCGTAGATTCGTGTTCCCCCCGCCGGGTTCCAGGCCATACTGCCTGACAGGTCCAGGAGGATCAGCGCATCGGGCTGGGTCGAACTCGTAAACAGGGCCGACTCTCCGGTCACTGGAGCGGTGGCGTAAAGGGACCCCGGCAAGAAGCAGGTTAATAAAATGAAACACCATACGAAACAGCCGATGGCCATGGACTTCTTCATGGGGTACCTCCTTGATCTATCTGGACATGGTTGATATTTCGATGGGGCCGTAACCTACGCCCGTTGCGATGTCCACGCGAGTGTTGTAGGACGTGTTCCGCCCCGTAACCGTAACGACGTAACGGCGCTGCCCCCAGGATTGCCCGCCGCCGATGGAATATCCCGCCAAAGGAAGAAAGGTAGGGCCGGACGTGGGGTTGGCAGGCGTGCCGATCGTGTAGACCGAACTGGGATCGTTCGTGGCATCGACCTGGACGTTTGTGGCGGCAGAGGCGGCAAGGTTTTGGGGATCGAAATTCTGCATCATTCTGTGTAGCCCCGTTTCCGCGGCCATCAAGGCCTTCTTGTCGCCGACGGTCCGGGCGCTGACGCGCAGGTCGCCCGTGGACAGCTGAATGACGAGCATGGCCAGGGCAAAAAGGATGACGCAGGCCAGGACGGCGGTTACGAGAGCGAAGCCTTTCTCTGATGATAGGCTGCTTTTATAATGCATGGTTCCTCGGAATTACGCTGGTGGAATAAATGAGTTTTCGTGTTTGCTTAGTATTGGGATCGACGGCTGCCGTCTCCACCGCCAGGCAGATGTCGATCCTTCGGATATTGGGGATGGCAAGGGGCAACTGGGTTGCCCCCGTCCCGATCGTGATCTCCGTGCCAGTCCCGTCGTAGTAACGGAAGACTGGGATACCCAGGGTCGCGTTGATCACCCGAAGTGTCTGGGGGTTGCCGCTGGACGCCAAGTCACCCAGGAAAGCTGGCAGCGGATTTGGCATCGCCCCGCCCGAACAGACTCCCCGAGTCATATAAAGATTGGTAGTGTTATAGGAATAGCTGATGACCTCGTTGGCATCCGTCAGCGAACCATTTTCTACGACATCCATCTGAACTTCAATAGCGTTTGCCGTCGCCAGCTGGATTCCCTTATAGCCTTGGGTTGTCGAGGGGGTCGCGCAACTGCCTGCCGCTAACCACATGCCCGTTGTAAAATTGGGATTGTAAGACGCCATGCCGATCTCCATAGCCATTAGATCCAGGGCCGGTTTGACGTCCTGCTGGACGCCCACCTTCCGTTCAATGCCCGCTGTATTGCGCTGCGACGAATTGACGGCCACATAGACACCCACAAGGAGAAGCATCGTCACGGCCATGCTGATCATCAGTTCTATAAGGGTGAATCCGTTTGTGCGTTTCATGAGCATGTCGTCCCAGAATCTGTACATCCTGCCGGAAAGCGGAAACCATTCTGCCTGGTGACGACGATACTCTCCGAGATGCCCGGGTGATTGGCCCAGGCCACACGGACGGTAACCCGCCAGACATTGGTCGTTACGACGGCAATGGTTGTCGTGATGTTAAACGTGGCATCCCCGGACTGGGCCGTCGTCTGGCCGCTGGCAAAGACGGCGGTGGGTCCTGTCGTCCCCGCCGCCACGGCACAGCAGGGATTCATGATGCGGGCTTCCTGGCTTTGCAGCTGTTCACTAAGGATGCCGGCCGCCCGCCCCATGTAGTCGGATCGGGCCGTCGTCTGCCAGGCCCTGGGTTGAAGGGAAAAGATGGCCATAATGGCGATCGATGTCAGAAAGACGGCGATCACCACTTCCATAAGCCCCATCCCACGATTATTGTATGGCAAACTGGACATAGGTTCTTCCTGTCGGATTCACCGTAACGGTGGCTGTGGAATTTCTGCCGTTGACCACTTGCACCGACCCCTGAGATAAGGTACCCCTTGTAAAAAAAGAGATGATGGTGCCACCGCCGAAGTTGGGATTGGCGAGAGTGAGGCCCGACGCCGTCCCGAAAACCGTGGGTGTTTTTGTCTGCAGCAGTACGCAGTTGTTCCCTGCGTCGTCGCACTGCCATATCCCGTACGTGTTGTTCGTTGTGGTAAACTGAATACGGTATTGAACCCTTTCACTCATTGCCCGTCCCCTGGTCGCGGCGATGTCCGTGGCGATGTCCCTGGCCGCGGTCCGGAGGTTGCTGTTGTCCCGATATCCCCTGAAAGAAGAAATGGCCACGGCGCCCAGGATGCCGATGAGGCCGATCACGATTATCAATTCAACAAGGGAAAACCCTTGTTGCGTCTTTATGGATTTATCGCGGCCAGTCATGATGACATCCTTTTTTAAAAACGGGTTTTTATTTTATGATACGACCAATCGGAAATCAAGTTTTTTGATGAATAAAGCAAGAGATATTTTTTAAACAAAAACTTAAAATATCGGTTATTAATTAACAAATTAAAATATTATGATGTTAATATTCATAAATATTTTTTCATCTACCCTTTTTTGTGCCTAAAAAAATGTCAAACATCCATAGATAAAAACTATAAAGCAAGAAAATCCTCGACTTGAAATAATTGCTCCGGGATGCTATAGGAAATCTCCCTATTTACATTATTTAAGGATAAGAACCATGACCAATACGAGAGTATTAACCCTATGGGACAACGAGACGATCAACGAGGAAGACTCCCTGATCCTCCGCCGCATATGTGATGATCTCCCTATTCCTCTCGATACGGAAAGCAAGAAGGCCATTAAAACCCTGGTCGATGCCTTTCTGGAAAGGGATGATGCATCGGGCCTTGCCGCGCCCCAGATCGGTATTACAAAGAAGGTTATTATATTTAGGAATAAAGGGTTCGAGAAGGACGGCGCCTCCGACGGCAAATGGTCTAAAAAGGATGTGGAGGTTCTCATCAACCCCCGCATCACCCAGAATCGAGGTGACAAGGTCGTCCTCTCGGAAGGCTGTCTTTCCTGTCCCGATATCAAGGTGGACATCGCCCGTTTCCCGGAAATCAAGGTCCGGGGTTATGATATGCATGGGCAAAAGATCAGCAAGCGTTACCTCGACTATGTCGCCCGGATCGTTCAGCATGAGATGGATCATCTCGAGGGAAAACTTATCGTTGATTACGAAGGCTCTCTCTTCGTTCCACGAAAGAAGAAGGGTTTTTTTGAGAAGCTCCTGGCGAATAAATAATGATTTTCTTACCGGCCCGCCGTGATCTTGAATGTCCCGCGGTTCATGGATATCTCATGCTTCGGACCGAACCACTTGTTGAAAATTCTTTTCGCCTCGCCGTTTTGCTCCATCTCCAGGAGGGTTGAATTGACAAACCGCAAAAATTCCGGATTGCCATTGCGTATTCCCAAGCCGTAAGGATCGTCGGATACCCGGAAGGAAGATATCTCGAATCGGTATCTATCCGGCGCCGTCGCCAGAAGCGCAACAAGAATCGATTCATCTGCGGTCACAGCGGCGACTTTCCCTTTCTGAAGGGCCATAAAGGCCTGGAGATAGTCGTCGAATATGAGGACCGTGGCCTTGCGCAGAACTTTTTTTGTATTCTGTTCATATGTGGACCCGGCAATCGTGGCAATGACCTTGCTTTCCAGATCGGCCATCTTCCTGATATTGCCTTTAAAGGCCATAAACTTCTGTCCCGCCATAAAGTAGGAATGGCTGAAAACAATCCGGTTTGCCTGTCCGTCGTTTTTGGTCATCGTTGCAGCGATGATATCGATGTTGCCGGCCAGCAATTCCGGCACCCGGTTTGCGGAGGTGACAGGAGAAAGCGCAAGCCTGACGCCAAGCTTTTTAGCGATATAACGGCAGAAATCGACATCATAACCGACGATCTCCCGTGTTTTTTTGTCATAAAAGCCGAAACCGGGCGTCGTATCCTTCACACCGGCCACGAGAACCCCTCTTATTCTGACTTCGGTTATCGTATCACCAGCGCAAACGGTTTGGCCTGAAACACAGACCCATAAAAGGATCCCTGTCCAAAGGATAAGATTTTTCATATGAAATCCGTTTAAGGTATTTCATTATCGAGGTCAATGTCTTTTTATCTTGCAAACACCGGGCTGTTGTAGTAGTAATCGGCCAATATGATTGTAGGCATGCATGCTTACGATAAACTCACAAACCCTTTCACAATCCCCTTGTTCACGCCACGATACTTTGATCAGTGCCTTGATCACGATATCATGGCTATGACATCTTGGGCTGCCGGGAAAGATCCTATGAAAAAGACGCCTTTGTATGATCGTCATATGGCTTTGGGTGCACGCATTATCGACTTTGGTGGCTGGGCCATGCCCGTTCAGTATTCCTCCGTCATGGATGAGCATCAATTGACCAGAAACCATTCGGGACTATTCGATATTTGTCACATGGGCGAAATCGATATCCGGGGAAAGGGCGCCTGTGAGTTCCTTCAGGCTGTTCTGACAAGGGATATTGCCAACCAGTATCCCGGCCAGATGAAGCTCTCCGTGATCGTCAACGAGCTGGGCGGCATTATAGACGACTTGACGGTTTATCTCTTCGATGAAGACCATTACCATCTCGTTACCAACGCACTGACGAAGGATAAAGACCTGCAATGGCTCCTCCGGATCAAGAAAGAAAAGGGTTTTAATGATGTTCAAGTCACCGATATATCGGATGACACGGCCAAACTGGATCTTCAAGGTCCCTGTTCGGAAGAGATTCTTCAGCAACTCCTCCCCGTCCCCCTGGCCCCGCTCAAGTTTTATCATTCGATGGTCACGACTATCCTTAATATACCTGCCGTTGTTTCCCGCAGCGGTTACACGGGCGAAGATGGATTTGAAATCTATGTTCCGGCGGACAATGTCGGCCAGCTTTGGGACAAATTGCTATACATCGGTGTTGATTACGGTCTCAAGCCCGTCGGGCTGGGGGCCAGGGATACCTTGCGCATCGAGGCGGGCATGATGCTCTATGGAAATGAAATGGATGAGACTGTTAACCCCTATGAGGTGCTTTACGGATGGGTAACGAATATGGAGAAGGATTTTGTGGGCCGGGACGCCCTGGCGCGCATCCATGAAGCAGGCCCTCAGCGCAAACTTGTAGGATTTACCATGTGGGAGCGGGGCATTGCCAGGCACGGTTATCCGGTCTTTAAAGATGGCCGGGAAGTGGGCATCGTCACGTCCGGCTCCTATGCCCCGACACTGGAAAAAGCTGTGGGCATGGCCTTTGTGCCACCCGCCTTGAGCGAACCTGGAACGACGATCGACATCCTGATCCGTAACAATCCGGCCAAGGCCCAGGTCGTTGCCCTTCCCTTTTATAAGCGGAAGAAACAGTATGTTTTATTCAATACCTTTATCTAGCAGGCTGTTGAAAAACGTCCATCTGCTGCGTTGCGCAACAAGCTTCCCCTGCTTTTGCGGGGGCAGGCTACATCGACGTACTTCTATGTACGCCTCATTCCTCAGCTTTTGCGCGCCTTGCATCTGGGCATTTTTGAACAGCCTGCCCAAAATCGTGTTTTTAACAATTTGCTAAAGGAGAGTCACGATGTCAAAAATAAACCCGGCAGATCGAAAATATACCAAGGACCATGAATGGGTTCTCGACGCAGGCGACGGAACGGTTACCATGGGAATCACTGACCATGCTCAGGAATTGCTCACGGACATCGTTTACGTCGAATTACCGGAAATCGGAAAGACGGTCAAACAGGGAGACCCCTTGGCCGTGGTGGAATCAGTGAAATCCGTCTCCGATGTGTTTGCTCCCATAAGCGGCGAGGTCGTCGATACGAACGGCAAGCTTGAAACAAACCCGGAAACCATCAACGAGGACGCCTTCGGCAAGGGATGGATCGCCAAGATAAGGATGGACAATCCGGCCGAATTGACGGCCTTGATGGATGCAGCAGCCTATGAGGCGATGATCGCTCAAACAGCCTCTTAGAGGATTCCCGGATGACCTATATCCCTCATACCCTGGATGACGAAAAACAGATGCTGGCGGCTATCGGCGTGGCGTCTGTTGATGATCTGTTTACCGATATTCCGCCGGGGTCTCGACTGACACGCCTGCTTAAACTTCCTGTCCCCCTTTCGGAGATGGAGCTGTCGGGGCTGATGCAAGGCATAAGCGGGCTAAATGCTGTCCAGGAAGTCTGTTTGACGGGGGCTGGGGCCTATCGCCACTATATCCCAGCCGTTGTCGGCCATATCATTTCCCGATCCGAATTTTACACGGCCTATACGCCTTATCAGGCAGAAATCAGCCAGGGTATCCTTCAGGCCATCTACGAATACCAGACGATGATTGCCAGGCTCACAGCCATGGACGTGGCCAACGCCTCCATGTACGACGGCGCTTCTGCCATGGCTGAAGCGGCCATCCTTGCCGCCAAGACATTGAATCGCAGGAAGATTGTCATGGCAAGGTCCATTCATCCCGAGTACCGGCAGGTCGTAAAGACCTACGCCTGGGCTAACGGATATGAGGTCCTGGAGGTCCCGTACAACGCCTTCGGCCAAGTGGAAACGGAAACACTGGCGGCATCGATCGACAAGGACACGGCAGCCGTCATCGTGCAAAGCCCCAACTTTTTCGGCGTCATCGAAGATACGGCGGCCATGGCCCCGGCCATTCACGGACAGGGGGCGCTTTTCGTTTCCGGATTCACGGAGGCAACGGCATTGGGCATCCTCAAGCCGCCCGGCGCCATGGGGGCGGATCTCGTCGCCGGTGAAGGCCATTCCTTCGGTAACCCTCTCAACTTCGGTGGTCCCTACTTGGGTCTGTTCGCCGGGACGGACAAGTTCCTGAGAAAGATCCCTGGCCGACTGGCCGGTGCTACAACGGACCTGGACGGCCGGCGTGGATTCGTCCTGACCCTTCAGACCCGGGAACAGCATATCCGCCGTGAAAAGGCCACATCGAACATCTGCTCCAACGAAGCCCTCTGCGCCTTGGCGGCTGCGGTCTACCTTGTCTGCCTGGGGAAAAACCTGGGACGACTGGCTTCACTAAATGTGTGGAAGGCCCATTACCTGAAGACGGAATTATCCAAGCTCACGGGCTGGGCGCCGGTTTTTTCCGGTCCCGTCTATAATGAGTTCCTTATGCATTGTCCCGATCCCATGAAAGTCAATGATCGTTTGCAGGAAGAGGGAATCCAGGGCGGTTATGCCGCGGGCGGGGATTACCCGGATCTTCCGGATACCCTTCTTTTGTGCGCCACGGAAATGCTCCGTAAAGATGATATGGACAGGGTAATTGCCATTCTTTCGTGAAAGGGTAAAGTAATGCAACCGAGAATCTATATCATCCATCACCTTGTCAAGGGTGAAGACCTGAACCACCACGGTACGTTGTTTGCGGGCCAGGGCGCCAAATGGTTCGTTGAATCAGGATTCATTGCCGCCGCCAATGCGACAGCCCCGGCAAATATCGTCTGTGTGAACGTCCATGGCATGCTCTTCAAGAAGCCCGTTCCGGGCGGCACGATCATTCGCTATGAAAGCAGGTTGATCCTGGCGGGTACTACCCGTCTCGTGTCTTACATCAAGGTGGTCAAAAGCCAAAATGACGAACACATTGTCGACGGCTTTCTGACTTTTGTCCACGTCGATTTACAGGGAAGGCCTTTGCCCCACGGCATCACAGTAGAGACTGTAACAGAAGAAGATAAAGCCCTTCAGGAAAGGGCGAGAAGGTTATAAATCGATGGAATTAATCTTTGAAAAAAGCCGGCCTGGTAGGGCTGCATGTCATCTCCCGCCTTGCGATGTCCCCGAGGTTCCCGTTACGTCGCTTATTGCCTCCGAACTGCTTCGTGACGATCTCGATCTGCCAGAGGTCGCGGAAGTGGATCTGATTCGCCATTATACTGCCCTTTCCCGGCTGAACTTCGGCGTCGACATGGGGTTTTACCCCTTGGGTTCCTGCACGATGAAGTACAATCCCAAAATCAACGAGGACGTGGCCAAACTTCCCGGCTTCACGGGTCTTCACCCCTATTGCCCCTCTGTATGGTCCCAGGGGACGCTTCAGTTAATGGCCGAATTGCAGCAATTTCTTTCAGAAATTTTCGGCATGGCCGATTTTACGCTCCAGCCTGCCGCCGGCGCTCACGGAGAGCTGACGGGCATTATGATGTTCAAGAAATACTTTGAGAAAAAGGGGGAACGGCGGACCCGCCTCCTTATCCCCGACACGGCCCACGGTACCAACCCGGCCTCCGGCGCCCTTTGCGGTTACCGGACCATCACCGTCCGCAGCAGCGTCGAAGGCGGTGTTGATATGGATCACCTGCGGGAACTCATGTCTGAAGAAACGGCAGGTCTCATGCTGACCAACCCCAATACGCTGGGACTTTTTGAACGGAATATCGAAGCGGTGGCCGCAATTGTTCACGAGAAGGGCGGCCTGCTTTACGGTGACGGGGCAAACGCCAACGCCTTCCTTGGCAAAACGCGTCCCGGCGATCTGGGCTTCGACGTCATCCACGTCAATCTCCACAAGACTTTTTCCACTCCCCATGGCTGCGGCGGCCCCGGCAGCGGCCCTGTCGGCGTTGGGAAAGCGTTGACGCCCTTCCTTCCCGTTCCCCGAATCGTCAAAAACGGCGGGGTCTACGGCTGGCAATACGACGCACCCGATACGATCGGCCGGGTCAAGGCCTTTTACGGAAATGTAGGTGTCCTGGTGAAGGCCTATGCCTATATCCGGGCACTCGGTCCTGCAGGTCTCAAACGGGTCGGAGAGGTGGCTGTCCTCAACGCCAATTACATCAAGGAAAGACTGAAGGCTTATTACGACTTGCCCTATGATCGGCCCTGCATGCATGAATGTGTCTTCACGGGAATGAAACAGGTACGGGAAAGTGGTGTCCATACCTCGGACATTGCCAAGCGGTTACTTGATTTCGGTTATCACCCGCCGACGATCTACTTCCCTCTTGTCACGCCGGAAACCATCATGATCGAGCCCACCGAGACGGAAAGCCGGGAAACCCTGGATGCTTTTTGTGATGCCATGATCCGTATCGCCGAAGAGGCCCGCGACAATCCGGAGAAGGTCAAAGCGGCGCCCTTGACGACGCCCGTCAGGCGTCTCGACGATGTCAAGGCCGCCCGTGAGCCCGATGTATGCTGGAAAGGATGACGACCGGCATGGATGACGGGGCGCCTCAAGGTTATCCTCGAAAGCCCGAATGGCTCAAGGTACGTCTTCCCGGCGGCCCGGCCTACAACCGCGTCCGGGACGCCCTGGAAGGAAAGGGGCTCCATTCCGTATGCCGGGAAGCCCGGTGCCCGAACATGACCGAGTGTTTCGACGCGGGAACGGCGACGTTTCTTATCCTGGGAAACACCTGCACCCGGAATTGCCGCTATTGCCACGTTGCCCACGGCGTTCCCGATTCCGTCGACGTAAACGAGCCGGCAAGGCTGGCGGAAGCGGTGGAGAGCCTGAACCTGGATTACGTTGTCATCACATCCGTCACACGGGACGATCTCCCCGACGGCGGGGCGGCACACTTTGTTGCCTGTATCGAAATGATCCGGGCAAGGCGGCCCCGAGGGCGCATCGAGGTCCTGATCCCCGATTTCCAGGGAGATGCAGCGGCCCTGAACGAAATCATCCGGGCCCGGCCCGATGTGATCAACCACAACATGGAAGTCGTCCCGTCCCTATACCCGCAGCTACGTCCCCAAGGGGATTACGGACGGTCCATTACCCTCCTGCAGCGGGTCCATGAAGCCGGAGGGATTGTTACAAAGTCCGGGTTTATGATAGGTTTCGGGGAAGACCCGGGTGACATAGAAGGTCTTCTTGCGGATCTGGCTGCGGTTCATTGCCGCCGGGTGACCATTGGCCAGTACCAGCGGCCGACGGCCCGGCACTGGCCCGTTGCCAAGTATTACGATCCGGACGAATTTGCCGCCATCCGTCGCAAGGCCCTGTCCATGGGCTTCGACCACGTGGCATCGGGACCTCTGGTCCGCAGTTCCTATCATGCGGGTCTTGAGGTTCAAAATTAAGACTAACCCTCATGCCCGGAACGGGCTGAACAAAGCATGACCCTCCCCTGCATCCCCTCCTGAGGGGGCAACATAAGGCCTGGCAAGGGAGGGATGGGGGGAATTTTCATATTAAACATAATAGACAGAATCATCAGGGTGGATTAACATGAAAACGGAAGATAAATATGATCTGATCGTCATCGGCGGCGGTCCCGGTGGCCATGCGACGGCGGAATATTCCGCCAAACACGGCGCCAAAGTTTGCATTATAGAAAAAAACGGCTGGGGGGGCACTTGTACCCATCGGGGCTGCATCCCCACCAAGGCCCTGCTGGCATCAAGCAAACGCTTTGCCGATCTGAAGAAACTCAAGCGTATGGGCATCTCCTGCGACAACTCCTCTTTTGACTTCAGTGCCGTGAAGCGCCATCAGCTGCAAATGGTCAGGTTGTCCGCCATGGGAACGGAGATATCTCTCAGGGAGGCAGGGGTGGAACTGAAACTCGGCGAAGGGGTATTAACAGCTCCGGGACGAGTGGAGTATCGCTCCGCCACCGGGGAGGTCCAACCCTTAAGCGCCCCCCACATCGCTATCGCCTGGGGTTCCGAGCCCAGCCTCCTGCCGATCCTGGGGAGGAGCGAAAAGATCCTCACCTCCGATGATTTCCTGACCCTGACCACTCTGCCCAAAAGGGTCATCATCATCGGGGGTAATGTCATTGGAGTTGAATTTGCAACCTTTTTGGCTGAAATGGGCAGCGCCGTCACCATTGTGGAGATCCTCGACCGGATCCTGCCCTTCGAGGACGAGGAAGCGGCGGAACTCCTGACGCAAGAACTCAAACGTTTGAATATAACCATCCATGCAGCCACAACGGTCAAAAGGACGGAGGAAAGACCAGACGGCATCCGGGTCTTTGCTGATAAAGGGGCCGACAAAGAGCAGGCGTCCATCGAGTTGGAGGGAGACATCGTCCTGCTCTGCACAGGCCGGAGGCCCCACTTGTTTACGGATCAGCTTGATGCTTTGGGTGTTTCCTACGATCCCAGGGGTATTCATATCAATGCTCACCAGCAGACAAACATCGAAGGCGTCTATGCCGTCGGCGACGTGACAGGCGGGATGATGCTGGCCCACCGTGCCATTCAGCAGGGCCGATCTCTGGCGTCACACCTCTTCGGCGACCGGTCCGTTCCTTATGTTGACGAAGCCGTTCCTTCCGTCGTCTACTCTCATCCCCCTCTGGCACGTGTCGGCATGACAAGTGCTGAGGCCGGCAGACGAGGTCTGGATGTCGATGTCATCAAAACCGAATACAGCGCCAATATCATGGCCCGAACGGAGTTGGCGGGCCAGGGGTTTGTAAAACTCGTATTTCACCAGGACCGTCTCTTGGGGGCCACCATCTTCGGCACCGAGGCCTCGGAACTGATTGTATCCCTCAGTCTGGCCGTTGTCGGGCGACTGGAACGCTCTACCCTGTCGGCCTGGATTATTCCCCATCCGACAATCAGCGAGATTCTTCGCGTATAAAAGGAGAAGCATTCCAAGAACAAAAAATGAAAAATAAATAAAGGGGAAAGAAAGACGTTCTTCCACATGTCTTCCCGAATGACATCCCTGTCCGTATGACGGGTTTTAAGAGCTCGGTCAGCCCTTTCTTCCCCGGCTGCGCGCATAGGTCCACATTCTTGAGAACACGCGCACAGCTGTTTCAGGGAAATCGTAGCAGGGAAAATTATTTTCATCCATAAAGGCCTGAATGATCTGCAATTCCTCTTTACTCCCCAACAGGGAGAAGAAAACGGGTTTTGTCCTTTTTTTCTTTAGAAGGTTTACGATTTCCTTATAGGGTTCAGCCCCGAAATTGGCATAAGATATAAAAACGATGCCATGAACATTATCATCATCCATGAGGGCATTCAGGATCTCGATAGACGTCTTTTCAAAACCGTGAGCCACCATATCCGGGAAGAAATCAATAGGGTTCTTCAATTTCGACGGCATTGATATGACACGGCCGATTTGCTCACGCGACGCGCTGCCGAAGCGGGCTATGGTCAGGCCTTCTTCCATGGCCGTGTCGATGCTCATAATGGCCTGGGCGCCGCTATAGGTCACAAAAGCCAGAGACGGCCCGTTGGGCAGAGGCATGGTCAAGAAGCCCCTGATGGTCCAGATGAGTTCGTCGATGCCGGTCATGCGCAAGACGCCAGCCTGCCGCATGGCGCCGTCAAACAGGGTGTCGGCGACGGCGAGGCTTGCAGTATGGGACGCGCTTGTCGCGGCTCCCTCCTGGGTTCTGCCGCCCTTGACAATCAACACCGGTTTCCGTGCGACGGCACGACGGCAGACGTCCATAAATCGCCGGCCGTCCCGGATATCCTCCAGATACATGCCGATGATTTTGGTCTGTTCATCATCCATGAGATAGGCCAAGGCGTCTGATTCATCAATATCGACCTTGTTGCCCAGGCCCAGACCCTTGGAGATCCGGAGACCGTCGAAGGAGCTGAGATAACGCAGAAGGGCTCCGACAAAGATACCCGACTGGGCGATCAATCCTATGGAACCGGGTTGAAGCATCTGAATGTTGGAAAAATGGGAGGAAGTGAGCTTCGTCTCGGTATTAACAATCCCCAGCGTGTTGGGACCGATGCCACGCATCCCCGATTCCTTGAGGATCTTGCGGATTTCCTCCTGATATTGAGCGCCCTGGGAACCTGTTTCGGCAAAACCCTCGGAAGAAATAACAACACCCTTTACGCCCTTTCGGACGCAATCGTTCAACGCCGCAGGTACGGCAGCCGGCGGTATGAGAAGCACGGCCAGATCGACATCAAAGGGAATGTCATCAATTTTACGATACAGCGGTACGCCAAAGACCTCTCCCTCCTGTGGGTTCACCCCGGTAATTCTCCCTTTAAAACCGACATTTTGCAAAACCTGAAGCAGCTGGGATCCAGATTTGGTCGAGTCCCAGGATGCTCCGATGACGGCAACACTTTTCGATGCCATAATGTCCCCGATGGTGTTCATGGCTTTATCACCTCCAAAAAGTTCCTTTATGGGTTAAAGGTCTTCCCTGATATATGCCGCCGCCGCTTGCCCCGCCACATAACCCGTGGAAAAGGCGGCCTGGAGATTGTAGCCCCCTGTGTCGGCGTCCAGATCGAGGACCTCGCCGCAAAAGAAGAGTCCCGAAATCTTTAGGGATTCCATGGTCCGGGGATCGATCTCGTTTAAGGAGACGCCTCCTGCCGTCACGATAGCCGATGACATGGGTAGGGGTGACTTGACCTGAAAGCATAGGGACTTCAATAGTGATACGGCTTTGCCACGTTCCGTCCCGCTAATCTGGTGGGCCGGTTTTTCCGGATCGATGCCGGAGAGGGTGCAAAAGGCCTCGATCATCCCCGACGGCAATAATCCTTCCATGATACGCCGCCAGCTTCGCTTCCCGTAACGGTCGAGATCGCCTTGAATGCGCTGATGGAGCTGTTCCCTCGTCATGGCGGGTTTGAGATCGATGGACACGGAAACAGGCCCGTTTTCCAGGGCATCGACGACGGCCAGACTTAGAAGGAGCGTGACGGGACCGCCAATCCCGAAATGGGTGAACATCATCTCCCCGAAACGGCTTTCAATGACGGGTTTGCGCGGACGCTTTCCGGCAATGCCGCGACCGATGTCCGTCGTCGGCGTGAGCAGGGGATCAATATCCTCCTTCAGGCACCCGAAAGCTGTGAGGCGCACGTTGCGAAGGGCGATACCCTGCATGGATTTTGCGAGATCGATCTCGTGTACGATCAGAGGTACGAGGGCAGGCCTCAGCTTTGTGACTTTGTGGCCGACTTTCCCGGCCATCCGGTAGCCGTCACCGGAAGAACCGGTCCCCGGCCACGTTGAGCCGCCCGTAGCGATGATGACAGCCCCAGCCGGGACAAACCCCGTGTCCGTATCGACCCCCAAGACCCGGCCGTCTTCGACCCGCATCCCTGTTACCCGGACCTGGGTCTTCAAGACCACGTCATGTTGGTCCAAATAGCGGACAAAGGCATCAACAACATCCGCTGCCTGATCGGATACGGGGAAAATACGGCCACCCCGTTCCGTCTTCATTTCCACTCCCTGGTGATGTAAAAAGTCCGTCAGCTCATCGCGAAAGAAGGTATGAAAAGCCCGGTACAGGAATGATCCGTTGGGCCCGAACATGGCGATAAACGCCTTCAACTCCCTGCTGTTTGTCACGTTGCAACGTGTTTTCCCCGTAATATGGAGCTTTTCTCCCGGCCGGGACATTTTTTCCAGGATAATAACCCGTGCCCCGGATGCCGCTGCGGCGCCCGCTGCCATCATGCCGCTTGCCCCGGCCCCGACGACGATAACCTGCTGTTTATCTGTAGAGATCATATCAATAGGCTATTATGAAATGAAACAAGGGGTCAAGATGAACGGCGGGAGTTGTCGAGAGTAAATAGACTTGTCCGGTTTTGTAGCAAATGAATTGTCCGCTTTTACTGTTCTTGAATGGAGGGTCATTTAAGAGCAGGAGGTGAGCGGCGGATGTTCGCTTTCCTCGTTCGTGGTTCTTGTCGTGGAGTTA
>CAZYDG010000074.1:0-45246 GCA_964645835.1 uncultured Syntrophaceae bacterium | reverse complement strand
TGGCTTCGGTGTATTCTTTTTTCGATTGCGGACTCATATTCAACCTCCATAGAAATGGCGGTATTCGGTAATATCGAATTATGAGTCAACGATCCTTTTTATTCACCTCCTTCGGTAACATTTAATTTGAGGCAATTCGTTGGGGTCTTTTCCATTGACACAAAGCAGCCTATTCATTATAATCTCGTTCCACAAAGGCAAGTCGTTATCAAGCACCGCCTGTTATCTATCAATTATTATCTTGTTATTCATACAAAAAAAGATCTGCAACATATTGAGAGTTGCCTGATTTCGCATTATATAAAAAAGTTGATAAACAAGGTATCAAGGGCATAGTTACTTTGCTCTGCCGTATAGAAATCATAAACCGCAGTTCAACAGACACATGAAGGAGGAATGACATGAAGAGAAAAAGCTTTTTGTGGGTGGAAATACTTGTCCTGGTAGCTTCTGTTTTCTTATTCATTGGATGTGCGACACAAAAGGCAATCCCCGTAATAACGCCAATAGATCTCAACCCCAAGATAGCATCCGGCCAGTTAACACAAAAAGCCGATGTCTTTGAAGTTCTTTTCGATTCAACAATGTCCATGAACGATATTTACAAGAGCGGTACAAAAATGGGTCAGGAAAAAGCGCTGGTTTCATTGATGAGCGATACAATACCCAACATTAAATTAATCTCCGCTTTGAGAGCTTTCGGTCAGCTTAAGCTTTTGGGTCCCGACACTTCTCAGCTTCTCTATGGTCCTACAGACTTCAAAAGAGCTGATTTGAAGCAGGTTATCGATCCACTTTCAGGAAACGGCCTCAGCCCCATGGATACCGCGCTTGACGGAGCACGTGATGATTTGAAATCTCAATCAGGCAAGATGGCCGTCATTGCCTTTAGCGATGGCGAAGACATGGAGCAGTTCACGCCGGTTGTCGCCGCTCGGAGGTTGAAGAGTGCTTATGGTGACCGTGTTTGTATCTATACAGTACACATCGGTGACAATGCTGCCGGCAGGAAAATGATGCAGCAGATAGCTGACGCCGGCGAATGCGGATTCATGTTCACAGGTGACAGTATTTCTTCTCCTGAAGGCATGGCTGTTTTTGTTGAGAAGATATTTTTAGAAACCATGCAGGTTAAAAAAGTTGAACGGCAGGCCCAGCAGGCTGCTCCGGTCGTTAAGGAAGAACCTAAACCGGAACCGGTCGCGAAAAAAGAACCGAGCACAATAACCTTGAATGTGGAATTCGATACAAACAAGGCGAATATCAAACCAAAGTATTATAATGAAATTAAGAGAGTTGCCGATTACATGAAGAGTAACACTTCAGTTACAGCGACTATCGAAGGACACACTGACAATGTCGGTAAAGAAGCAGCTAATATTAAATTGTCTCAGCGGCGCGCCGACAGTATAAAGGCATACCTTGTAGATAAATTTGGGATTGACAGTTCACGTCTCAAAGCAGTCGGTTACGGCCCCAAAAATCCCATTGCCAGCAATAAAACTAAAGAAGGTAAGCAGAAGAACAGAAGAGTTACCGCAGTTTTCAGTAATTAGCATTAAGATTAATTCTTCAGGAATCTGTTAAACTATGGAAGGCTCTTCAATAAGGTACATCCTTTGGAGAGCCTTCCTTTTTCTGGAAACTTCGGGACACAATCCCCGCCAGCGAAGGAAAATGAACTGTCCCCCTGGAGGGGAGACTTTGTTGCAATTAGGGCTTCTCTAATCGATTCGACTGTAGCGCAGGACTTCAGTTCTGAAAATATTTTGTAATTTTAGTATCTTAAATCAAAACCGCAGGCCTGAAAGTCTGGACTACGGCAAGTCGAATGTAGAAAATATTTGAATTACGACACAGTCTCGGCGATGCAGGGGGAGGGTACCCGCGGAAGCGTTGGATGAACGTTTTTCAACAGCCTGCTATTGCCGGATAACCGGTTCCGCACGTTTATACTGATTTGGCCAAGGGGTTGCAATGGCCAGTTCTTTTGCAGCATTTAGCGCCCAGTAAGGATCGCGCAGGAATTGCCTGGCAATTACAATAACATCAGCCTGACCGGTTCTCAGGATTGTCTCGGCTTGATGCGGTGAGACAATAAATCCCAATGCACTTGTCATGATCCCTGTTTCTTTGCGAATGCGTTCCGAGAATCCGACTTGATACCCTGGTCCGGCAGGTACTTTGGCATGGGGTACAATATTCGCTGATGAACAATCGATCAGAGAGACACCCTCCTGTTTGAGCTCGCGTGCCAGCACTACGGACTGCTCTATTTCCCAGCCTTCCGGCTCCAGCCAGTCCGTAGCGGAGATTCTGACAAAAATCGGAAGGTTATCCGGCCATACTTTCCATATCGCCCGAACGACATCACGAAGCAGACGGAGCCGGTTAGGGAAGGAGCCGCCATACTCATCGGTGCGCGTATTGGATATGGGCGAGAGGAATTCATGGATGAGATAACCATGTGCCGCATGGACCTCCAGGACCTTGAAGCCGGCCTCATATGCCCTCCTGGCGGCATCGGCAAAGGGCTATTACGATATCTCCTATCTCTTGCTGTGTCAGCACGTGAGGGATAGGATGGGCAGGTGAAAAGGGTAGTGCGCTCGGTCCGACAGGTTTCCATCCGCCATGGGCTGCATCAAGGCTCTTATCCCCTTCCCATGGCCGGGATGTGGATGCCTTGCGACCCGCATGAGCCAACTGAATTCCTGCGACAGCTCCCTGATCTTCGATGAATCTGGTAATGCGGCGGAGCGTTGTAATATGGTCGTCCTTCCAGATCCCCAAGTCCTGTGGGCTGATCCGGCCGCGGGATTCCAAAGCAGTGGCCTCGGTCATGACGAGAGCCGCCCCGCCCACAGCGCGGCTGCCCAGGTGCACGAGGTGCCAATCGTTTGCATAACCGTCTTCACTTGAATACTGGCACATCGGTGAGACAACGATGCGATTCCGAAGCATAATTTCGCGGATTTTCAATTGATCGAAGAGCATGTCCATTCCTCCATCGCAATGCCATATTAAATTCAATATAAGTAGTTGAGAAGGTATGTCAAGAGAGCGATCAGAAATGCAAGCGTGCATATCCAGATCATTACTACGAAAATAGAATCTTTGTAGGGTGGAACAAGCTAAGCGGTTCCACCGGCGAATGGTGGATGCACTTCGCTTCATCCACCCTACAGTCTAATCCTTATTTTCATGCCCACGTGGCGGCAGACGGGGCATGAAAGATTCCCGGGAAAACGGGAATCCAGAGGTTTTAAAGCGTATTTATGAAGTATTGCTGGATTGTCGGATCAAGCCTGTTCTCGACTAGATTGAGGATCCGGCAATGACAATAAGGGAACCGCGTATTCATGAAAACCATTGGCGGCACGATGGCCCGTGATTCCCTCTTGTTCATTTCGTTGTGACGTTACGCACACACCGGAATTGAAGTGAAACGCTGCCTGGTGTTAACATTCCGACATCTGATATCTCGAAACTCACAGTTTCCATTTTCTTATTCAGTTTCGCGCAAAAATCATTTGCCTCGCGATACGCATCTTTCTTCAATTCCTCAGCCCGTTCGAAACCAAATTGCGGGTTTCTCTTTACTATCTGGTAGGTGTCCTTTTCGGGAGAAACGATTCCTGGATTATTTGCACAACCGGTAAGTACCAATGCAAGAATTACAAGCCATGTTTTCATTTTATTCCCTCTTGGTAAAATGATTGTCAATACATCTACTATTGACATGTAAGCAGGATCTTTTTATTAAACCCGGCTTCGGGGGCCGCTGAAGCCTGATGAATGGTTGTATCTCCTCCGCAACGCCATTCGGCCACATAGTCTTTCCCGCAACCGACAGCAGGATCGCCGATTACCTGATAATTAATGACATATTCGCACTGTGTACGGCTATTGCAGGCGCCGGCCAAATGTTCCGTCTTATTCCCATGAGGCGCTCCGCAATTTTTACCGTATGTGCCGGCAACAACGGTAATCGCGCCCTGAGCGGATGCCATGTTACCTCCCTGGAAGTTGATACTTTTTATACTGTGAACCGATTTTTTTAGATTTACGGCCTGAGATGTTCCATCATTGTAGATGATCAGTAATTGATCCGATGCATTTACCATACTGCTACTCATGAAAAGAAAGCCGATACACAAACAGATAAATATGAATTTCTTCATTGCTATTTCTCCTTTCCTTTTCTGCAAAATGATTTCAACAAACACCAAGGTTCGTCCGGGCAATTCGTTTTCCCGTCTCCGTACGGAAACGCTTATTGATGATGTGCTGCTTTTTTTCCAAGGGCCATTCTGCGTAATCGGCGTTCAGGTTGACGATCCAATCCGCGTCCCAGATACAGCGAAACTCCGGTGTGTCTATTTTGTCGCCGCTATGGTGACTGCCGACGATCAGGCAGACGTGCCGTCGGGCCTCCTCGTCGATGCCCAGCGATTTCATAATAGTGTCTGCAATCGGCGGACCCTCGATCTCCTGGTGTACACCTGCTGTGGATCCGTATTTTCTATACGCCTCCTGGATGCCTATATCGTGGAGGATAGCAGCGGCCTGGACGATCATGAGGTCGCCTCCCTCAGCCGCCTGGATTTTCTCTGCAAGTTCGAGGACCGCAAAAGCGTGATCTATCCTCTTTGTATCGTCGCCGAAGGTATCTTTCATTTTGTCGATAAGCTTCTGCCGCATATGTTCTCCATGTCGTTTAATTGATGGTTCCGTAAAAAGTTGCCATTCCCGTCATACCGGCGAAGGCCGGTATCCAGAACTTACTGGAAGACTGGATTCCGGTTTTCACCGGAACGACAAAGGGATGAACTTAAAATCTACATTAATCTTAAGGGCCTGTCTATTATAAAAATTCTTGACATCGTACAGTCGACATGTTACTTGGTCTTTATCAAAGACCGACCGGTCTCCCCTTTTTTATCTATAGGCAAAAATGGAAAATTCTGTCACACTTAAAGAAAGAATTGTTCATGAATCGATAAAACTCTTTTCTTTGAAAGGTTTTCTCAGTACATCCACTCAAGATATCATGCGGGAAGCAAAAACATCGAAGGGAGGGCTGTACAACCATTTCAAAAGCAAGGACGATATTTTTTACGCAGTTTTGAGCGAGGCCCGCAAAATATGGCGACAAAGGAATTTGAGCGGTCTGGACAAGATCGAACAACCTGTGGCCAAGGTGAAAAAACTCTTGGAGAATTATCGCGATCGATATTTGACGGATAGCGAGACATTTCCGGGAGGCTGCATTTTCGTAACACTGTCCGTCGAGCTGGATGATCAAAACGCCCCTTTTTCAAATGCATTGAATGATGGCTTTATACAGCTTAAGGCAATGATAAAAAGGCTTTTGGACCAGGGAAAGGAATCGGGCGAGATCCGGGAGGATGTCAATACCGAATCCGTCACCGAGATGATCTTCTCCGGCATGCTTGGGGCGTCCGTCATATATGGCACGGAAAAATCGGAGGCCGGTTTGAATCGATGCATCAATGCGTTAATTGATTATTTGCAAAGCTTATCCCCTAAAGTATTTATATAAGAATCCCCCTCGTTTCTCTTTTTCCAAAGGGAAGCATGGGACTATCAGTTGTTAATATACTCGATCTTGAGCAGACTGAATAATTTTACCGAGGGCCTATGGAAAAGTTCGATGTAATCATCGTCGGGGCCGGTCTGGCCGGCTTGGCTGCTGCATACACCCTGGCCGGGGAGGGTCAGGAGGTGCTGGTGCTGGAGAAGGGTGATTATCCCGGCGCCAAGAATGTGTCCGGCGGCCGCCTCTATGTAAACCCCGTTCGCAACTTATTCCCGGAACTGTGGGATAATGCGCCCCTGGAGCGCTTCATTGCGCATGAGGGAATCACCATGATGGCCGGAGAGCGTTCCCTGACTATCGATTACACAGGTGACGAACTGCGCCGGGAACCTCATCAGAGCTACAGTGTGCTGCGTTCAAAATTCGACCGCTGGTTGTCGGAACGGGTTGAAGAAAAGGGTGCGATGCTGCTGCCCAAGATCAGAGTGGACGAAATAATCAAAGAGAATGATCAGGTGGCCGGCGTCATGGCAGGAGGCGATGAGTTGCGTGCGGACGTGGTGATTGCCTGCGATGGAGTAATGTCTCTCGTATCCGAGAAGGCCGGTCTCCGTGACCCCGGTTCGCCTCACGACTATGCGGTAGGGATCAAGGAAGTCATCGCCCTCGATCCGGAGATGATCAACGCCCGTTTCAACCTGGCAGGCAACGAAGGTGCGGCCCGCCTGTATGTGGGCGATGTTACGAAAGGCAAGTTTGGGGGCGGATTTCTCTATACGAACAAAGAGAGTATCAGCCTGGGCATTGTCGTCGGCATCGAGGATATCCGGGATGACCAGACCGCAATTGAAGTGCCTGCACTACTCGATGCATTTAAGAGACGCCCGGAAATTTCGTGCCTGATCAAGGATGGAAACACTGTTGAATACGCTGCCCATCTTATTCCCGAAGGGGGATATAAAGCGCTCGGTTCCCTGTATGGAAACGGGATCATTGTCGCGGGAGACGCCGCCGGACTCGCTTTGAATGTCGGCTTTACGGTCAGAGGCATGGAGTACGCTCTCGCTTCAGGGTATTACGCCGCCCAGGCGGTACGCAAAGCGAAGGAAGCCGGTGATTACGGCAGCGCGGCACTCTCCATCTACAAGACCTTGCTTAAGGAAAGCTTTGTCCTGAAGGATTTTGAAAATTTCAGGGAAGCACCCGACGTTGTGAATAATCCGCGTTTCTTCAATCATTATCCGGAACAAATCGGCTCAATCTTCAGGGATATCTACGCCGTGCCGGAAGGCGCCAAGGAGAAACTTTATCCAACGTTACGGAAATATGCATCCCTGCGGGAGATGTGGAATATATTCCAGGACGCAAAAGGGGTCATGAAGCTATGAATGATGCAATGGAATTGAAGGCCAAGCTGGGGCTCGATGTCTTCAAGCCTGCCAGGGAGCCACACATCAAAATCAAGCCAGGTATGGAAAAGGACATTCAGCTAAAGACAGCGGTGCGCATCTGCCCGGCGGGTCTTTATAGCGAGAACGATAAGGGAGAAGTCACATTGACCATCGACGGATGCCTCGAATGCGGCACCTGCCGTCTGGCCTGCGGTACAGAGGTGCTGGAATGGAATTACCCGGAAGGGGGAACAGGTGTGCAGTATCGTTTCGGGTAACAGGTAAAACGATAAGCGGGAGAAAGTGTCAGGGCATTACCTATTGCCTTAAAATAAAATCAAAGGAGGGCTGTTATGGATTTTAGATTGTCGGAAGAACAGGAACTGATTCGCAAGAACATGCGGGAATTTGCCGTGAAGTATGTGGACCCCATCGCGGTGGAGATCGATGAGAACAGCCGCCACCCGGCGGAATTATTCCAGAAGCTTGCGGAAGGCGACTGGATGGGCATTCCCATACCTCAGCAGTACGGGGGCGCCGGTGCAGATTATCTGACCCACATTATCGCTGTGGAAGAGCTTTCGCGGTCTTGCGCGTCCACCGGATTTACCGTATCGATTCATGTCGGCATCGCCTGTATGCTGATCAATCTATTCGGCAATGAAGAACAGAAGAAAAAATATCTGATTCCTCTGGCCAAAGGTCAGCATATGGGTGCTTTCGTCCTGACCGAGCCGGGGGCGGGCACCGATGTCATGGCGGCCACGACAACCGCCGTGAGCGATGGCGATGACTATGTCCTTAACGGAACTAAAACCTTCATCTCCAACGGTCCCCTGGCGGATACGTACCTCACCTTCTGCTGGACCGATAAATCAGCGGGACGAAAAGGCATGAGCGCCTTCATAATTCCCAAGGGAACACCCGGATTGAAACCGGGAGAGCATTTTAAAAAAATGGGGCTCCGCTCATCCCAGACATCCGAAGTGGTTTTCAAAGACTGCCGTGTGCCGAAAGAGAATCTGCTGGGGCAGGAAGGTGGAGGAATGCCGCTGGCCATGACCGGATTTGATCATGGCCGGGTGGGCATTGCCGCCCAGTCCGTCGGCATTCTCCAGGCGGCGCTGGACGAATCTATCAAATACTCCAAGGAAAGGGTTCAGTTTGGCGGTCCCATTTCAAGGCAGCAGGCCATTTCCTGGATGATTGCCGACATGGCCACCGATCTCAACGCCGCCCGTTTTCTTACATACCATGCGGCATGGCTCAAGGATCAGAAGCTGCCTTTCAGCAAGGAAGCTTCCATGGCGAAGCTTTTCGCTGCCGAAAAGGCCATGCATCATACGATCAAAGCAGTCCAGATTCATGGCGGATATGGCTACATGAAAGGCCAGAAAGTGGAGCGGCTGATGCGCGATGCCAAGATCACCGAAATCTACGAAGGTTCCTCGGAAGCCCAGCGCATGGTGATCTCTGGAAACGTCCTGCGATAAATAAATGTAGACGGACTTCTCCGGCGTTGATATTGATGCCGGAGAAACTCCGGTACCACGATAAATTGAGGTGACAGGCCATGCCCGTGATTGTAACCTGCTTCAAATGGGTAGTTGACGAAGCATATATTCGACGAGGGTCGTCCGGCGACCTGGACTTCTCGTCCGTAGACTATAAGATAAGTGATTATGACCGCAACGCCATCGAAGAAGCGGTCCATCTGAGGGACGCCCTGGGGGGAAGCATCGTTGCGATAACCGTCGGTGTGCCCGAGGCGACGAAAGGTGTTAAAGATGCGCTCTCGCGGGGGGCCGATCAAGCCTATTTCATAAGTGATGCATCGTTTAACCAACTGGAGCCGTCCCAGACGGCGGCTATCCTTGCGGAGGTGATTCGGTCACGTGTTCCGTGCGATCTGATCATCTGCGGGGAAGGCTCGGGCGACCTCTATGCCCAGCAGATCGGGCCCCGCCTGGCTGAGAATATGGGAATCCCTTCTATTTCCTTTGTCCGAAAGCTCAGTGTCGAAGGGGACCATGTGATTGCGGAGCGCAGGGTGGAAGAGGGTGTGGAGGTCGTCAAGGCCCCCATGCCGGTGGTCGTAACGGTTCTGCCCGAGATCAACACGCCCAGGATTCCGGGCGTCAAAGATACTCTAATGGCTTCCAGGAAGCCTGTTGTAACGATCCGCAAGGATGAATTAACGGCTGTGAATGATGCTCACCTGCATAATCTCAGAATAACAGCGTCGAGTACGGAACGGAATTCCGAAAAATTCGGAACCGATGCGGCGGAGATCAGCCGGTTTGTGGACACGCTCAAGAAAAAAGGGGTTATCGGATAGGAGGAAACGAATTATGGCTGGTGTCTGGATTTTTGCTGAAAACCGGGAACAAACCCTGGAGCTTCTTAATATAGGACAGAGTCTGGCAGCAAAGATGGGGTCGAAATTGACCGCATTGCTCTCACAGGATCAGGCGCATGCAGGAGAATATATTTCCCGCGGAGCGGATGAGGTCCTGCTTCTGGCATCCCTGTCCGAAGATCAGTCCCTGGATGCCTATGTGCCGGTTATTGCCGATGAAGCAAGGAAGGCAGACCCCGATCTTTTCTTGATCGCTGCTACGTCAAGGGGCAAGGACCTGGCTGCCCGTATCGCAGCCCGCCTGAATACCGGTCTTTGCAGCAGTTGTACGACACTGACTTATAATGAACAGGACCGGGTTCTTGAAATGGAGCGGCTGGCCTATGGCGGGGCGGCAGTGCAGAAGCTCACCTGTTCCTCACGGCCCGTCATGGTCACTGTTCCTCCCAGGTTCTTCGATCCGGCTGAAGTGGTGAGTGCAAGGGAGGGACAGATCCGGGAGCTGCCGACGCCGCCGGTGTCGGCAGTCAAGGTTTTGGAGAGAAAGGCAAAAGAAAGGGAAGGACGGGATATAACGGAAGCGAAGGTCGTCGTATGTGTGGGAAGAGGTATTGAAAAGAAAGAGGACCTGGCATTGGCTAGAGACCTTGCTGAGGTTATGGGCGGCGAGATAGGCTGCACGAGACCTATTTCCGAGGAACTCCACTGGTTGCCGGATGAGCTTTGCATCGGCCTTTCCGGTGTTCAGGTAAAGCCGGATGTCTATATCGGACTCGGTGTTTCCGGACAGATCCAGCATATTACCGGTATCCGTAACGCTAAAGTCATCTGTGCCATCAATAAGGATGAAAATGCCCCTATTTTCAGCGCAGCAGACCTTGGCATTGTCGGCGACGTCTATGATGTAGTGCCGAAACTCATTCAGGAATTGAAGAAGCTGCCCAAAGCCGGCAATTAAACATGTCAAAGATCGTCATGCCGGACTTGATCCGGCATCCGGTCATTGCAATGGATTCCCGCCTCTGCGGGAATGACTATTATCAGATAGATAGTTTTGCCGAAGTAATGAATTATTTCAAGACCTGACCGCATTATCGCCCCGATGATTTTCCAGCCAAAACGGTCTGTCGGAAACGATCAAAGCAACGATGATAACATATAGAATCAAAGTGACAAAGCACTTGGCAATTTGTCCGGTATTCAGAACCGACATCGAGATATTAATTGCCGCATGAAACAGTATTGCAATCAGGATGCTTCTATCAGATTTAAAAAACAGCCAGCTGCTCAGAAAGGCAATCGGCAGGATACTCAAGATGATGTTTAGCCCGAACCACACGTTTGCCTGCATCACGGAATAATGATAATAATTCTTGATAAAGAAGAGCGGAAGATGCCAAATCGTCCAGAGCACGCCGAATCGCATGGTCGCGTTGAACACACTTCCTCCCTGGGAAAGCAGACTATCGATCCCGTATCCTTTCCACGCAATTTCCTCAAATGTCGGAGCAAAAAGCATGGCCACGAGCAATACAAGGACAGGAGAATCATTCAGCGTGAAAAAGGCGGAAGACAGTCGAAACTGCTCACTGGATTCGCCTGCCGGTATCGAAAGCAAGGTGGCCGCTATGATTGTTACAGGCATAAGTGCAATGGCAAACAAAACGAATTTCAATCGTAACAATCTCAGCCCCAGAAGCCGTCCCCAAAAGTCCTTTTTAAGAGCAGGGTTCCCGGAACCCCAAATCATATAGAACGTGACCAATGCCGGTGTCATTACCGCAAGACTGAAAAAAAGATAAATTATTGATTCCGAAGTATTGTGGTGGCTCGAATAGGCTGCGGCAAAAAATAAAATCCAGGAAAAGAAAAAGGTCAAACTGAAGAATCTTTTCGGGTGATAAACATCTCCACTGCTTATAAGCTCCATCTGTGTGTCCCCAATTAACCTGAATACGCTGCGAAACCGCCTTCAAATAACTAGTACTATGAGCGGACATTTACCACTCTTATATCATTAAAAATAGCACAAGAGGGCTCATTATTCAATTACCAGTACAACTTAATAGTGGCTGCTGAGCTTGTTTTCGGGCATGGGCCGTAATAACGAGGCCGCCTCCATTCTTGGCGAAGCGGCCTCGTTGGGCATGGCCTGTGCGATAATCCGGCATAAGCGGCATCTACCCGCCGGCTATCCGCGTCATTATGCGTAAACAGAGGTCGATGCAGTTGATGCGGCTGAAACACCTGCCGAGAAGTTGTTCATCAAGGCGCTGAACATTTCCAATTGCCAGTTTTGACTTGTGCTGCTGATACCATTCAGGTTTCCGCCGGAGGCGTCGTCCTGATTCATCTGTCCCGGCATTTTTTTACGGAAGGCTTCGTCTTCTGCGCGGGAAATGACGCCGTCGCCATCGCTGTCGACGGTGTTGAATATTTTATCAATGTCGTCGCCTTGAGATCCCAGGACAGCTGATAGCTCATCTTTGGTGACCTCGCCATCCTTGTTGGTATCTGCCGTGTCAAACACCTTTTCCGGTGGCGGGGGAAGATTTGCTCCCTGGATACCCGACATGCCGGCGCCGCCGCTCTTCATCTCCTGTCCTAGTTTAGCCAGGGCGGAAGACGATTCGAGCTGACTGAACATACTGTCCTGATTGCTGTCCACCTTGCTGAAAATTTCATCGACGAGGCTCGATGCATTCTTCGGCATCGCCGTGGTCAATTCGGTTTTGTCGATGGACCCGTCTCCATTTGTATCGATACGGTTGAACATTTTCTGTCTCATCTCCGAGAGTGAGACATTTGAGCTGCTGCTGATTCCACTTACCATGGCCATCTCCTTTCTTTGTTTTAATGGATGTTTTTTATGGGCCGTGCCTGATAAAACCTATGAGCAAGCGGTATGCCACAGGAAGCTGTAAAAAAGGTAAAACCATTTGCCTTTACAAATGTTTACCGATGAGAGACATCGGTAAACCTGTCAAAGCGATCCTGGAGTCCCTCCAGGGATGGCGGGAAGGACATCCGCCTGGATGGTTTTGCAAATGCGATTGGTCGGCTGCTTTACAATTCTTAACAGCGAGCCAAGTTGTTCTGTGGTATGGAAGATTGTTCGCGTGTGTGATTGATGGCATATTATTCCGATTGACGCAGATGAAGCGGCAAAACATTCCCTTTGGAGAAATAGATGGAAGGTAAAGCAGAACGTATCCTGGTGGTCGATGACGACAGGGTTCTGTGCGAACTATTGGACGAATATCTGAGCCGGGAAGGGTTCACGGTAGACGCCGTCCACGACGGGGAGAAAGGGACGGAGATGGCCCTGGACGGATCATACAGTGCTGTCGTGCTCGATGCGATGCTGCCGGGAGAATGTGACGGTTTCGATGTACTCAAACGGCTGCGGCATCGTATAAACACCCCGTTTCTAATGCTCACTGCGAGAGGCGATGATATCGATCGAATTATCGGTCTGGAATTAGGAGCGGACGATTACCTTCCCAAGCCTTTTAACCCGCGAGAACTTGTCGCCCGTCTCCGGGCCATTCTCCGGCGCACAAACCGGGATGTGGGGTACGCACCCGCAAGGATGACATCCATCCACCATCGCGTGGGAAATGTGGAAATGGATATGGGCACTCGCATGGTTTTGTGTGCCGGTGAATCCGTCGATCTGACTTCTGTCGAATTCGCCCTCCTGGAAGCGCTACTGTTCAAAGCGGGTAACATCGTAACACGTGACGAATTGACAAGAACAGTGCTCGGCCGCCCTTTGACGCCTTATGACCGGAGTATTGATGTACACATCAGCAAGCTCCGCAAAAAACTCGGACCGGAAGACGATGGTCGTGAGAGGATCAAATCCATCCGCGGCGCCGGCTATATTTATCTCCTGCCGGGCATTTCAAAATCCGAAGATTCGTGGCGGCGGAGGAATAGTGAAGAGCATATTCAGGAATAGTCTTTTTATTAAAATCTGCCTAGCCTTCTGGCTGACGACACTTTTCATGATTGGGGCCGTATTGACACTGGATTGGCTTACCGAGACAGGTCCCTTTCATTCCCCCCGGCATCCCATTCATGGACAGGCGTTCGCGTGGATTCTGGAGCATGAGGGCGTTTCATCCCTCAAGAAATTTGCCGTTAATCTGCAGCAGGATACAGGTCTCCAAGCCAATTTTTTTGATGAAAAGGGCAATGAGTTTAGCGGCGGGCCGGAGACGCAGGGTGCAAGGCAGCTTGCGGATCTCGCCATGAAAACCGGCAGCGCCCGTCAGGAATCTCACGGGGGTGAGGGGATGGCGGCATGGAGGGTCATTGGCGCAGATGGTAAACGCTACGCCATTGTCGCACAAGCCCCTCCCAGGTTGCCGCCGCCTCCACCAGGCGACCGGGATCCCTGGATTTTGAAGGTGGGCAGGCTGCTCGTGGTCCTGGCGGTCTCGGGCATTATCTGTTATTTCCTGGCTCTTTATTTGACGGCACCCATTCTGAATATTGGGGCCGCCGCCCGCCGCCTTGCCGCTGGCGAACTGTCGACTCGCGTCGGCCCGTCAATGGGGAGGAGAAAAGACGAGATGTCCCGCTTGGCGCAGGATTTCGACATCATGGCAGAGCGGATCGAATCCCTCTTGACTTCCCAACGGACCCTGTTGAGAGACATTTCTCACGAGCTTCGTTCCCCGCTGGCACGCCTCAATGTGGCGCTCGAACTTTGTCGGCGGGATGCAAAGCCTGAGCTTGTCAAATCTCTTGACAGAATCGAGATGGAATCCGGGAGGCTCAATGATATGATCGGACATCTTCTGACATTAAACCGTATCGAGACGGGGATCTCCGTCATGGAAAAAACAACCATAGATCTGACGGAACTGATCCGGGAGATCGTTGACGATGCCGACTTTGAAGCCAAAAGCATGAATCGGGAAGTCAACATCATCTGTATGGAGGCATGCCTCGTGGCGGGGGACGAGGACCTGTTGCGACGGGCGATTGATAACGTAGCAAGAAACGCCGTTCGCTATACCGGAGAGGGCAGCGCCGTGGAAGTATCTCTTCGCTGCGTGCAGGAAGAGAATCATTTGCAAGCCCTTCTTACGATCAGGGACCATGGGCCGGGCGTACCTGTAGCATTCCTTCCCCATTTGTTTAAACCATTTTACCGTGTCGGTAAGGGCCGGGAAAGGGAGACGGGCGGTTCTGGTCTCGGTCTGGCCATTACGGAGGCTGCCGTCCGGCTGCACGGAGGGGCTATCAGGGCAGCAAATGCTGAAGATGGGGGCTTGATCATCGAAATGTCGTTGCCGGCGATCCGTGTATAGATTCGGGCATGTTGAAAGAATATTGGCAAGTGATGCGAGATCAAAGCCACGACCAAATTTCAGTCGAATCCAATGGAGATCCAGCAGGGCATCGGCCTTCCGTCTCAGGGGATTTTTCCCTTCTTGTACGTGCAGATGACATGACCGATGCGAGCGGGAAAAATCCAATTCGCCTTCAGCCCAACGCCCGGCTGCATCTTGCCGAATCGAGTGGCGATTAGCAGGGCATCGGCCTTCCGTCTCAGGGGATTTTTCCCTTCTTGTACGTGCAGACGACATGACTGATGCGAGCGGGAAAAATCCAATTCGCCTTCAGCCCAACGCCCCGCTGCATCTTGCCGAATCAAGTGGGAATTAGCGGGACATCGGCCTTCCGTCTCAGGGATTTTTCCCTTCTTGTACGTGCAGACGACATGACTGATGGGAGCGGGAAAAATCCAATTCGCCTTCAGCCCAATGCCCCGCTACTCTTAATGAGAAACTCTTTTGCCAAAGAGACTGTGCCCCAATTAACGAATTGTCATTCCGAAGTATTTGAGGGACCTTTACGTTCAGTAATTCCAGATACTAAGATTTCTCACCTGCGCTCGAAATGACAGGGAAAATGAATTAAGATATTGCTTCAAAGAGGGTTCAGGGGATGTCCCCCGCTGGCGGGGGCAGGGGGTAGTGAGTATAGAAGACATGTCATTCAGGAGATAAGAGTGCGGACGACGTCTCTCGCCACGTCGAGAAAATTCTTTAGGACCTTTGATTGATTGTTGGTAACCCAGGCCATGTTGAGGACCGTTTCCGCTCCTCCCGCAATCGTTCTGAAACCTACTCCCTCAAAGCCTGAGCGCTGCATTGAGGCGGGCATTATCGCAATGCCGATTTCCGCAGCCACGAGGCCGATTATCGTGTGGAATTGCGATGCTTCCAGGACGATATATGGACTGAAACCTTCATGCTGACAGAGGGCGATGATGTAATCGAAGAAACCGGGACCCCGCTGTCTAGGAATCATTATGAAAGATTCTTTCGACAACAAGCGCAGCGACAGGGCGTTTTCCCCCTGCAAGGGGTGATTCCGTGGCATGACCGCCACAAGAGGTTCACGAAAGACCGGCTCTACCGATACCCCCTTATCTTCAATGCCCTGGGGCGGGCGCAGGAAGCCCACCTGAATCCGTCCGTCGTGGAAGGCCTCAAGCTGCTGGCTGGTATTCATTTCCGTCAGTGATAGTTCCACATCCTGAAATCGCCTCCGGAACTCGCGTATGACCTGAGGCAGCACACTGTAATTGGCGGACCCGATAAAGCCCACGGCAAGATGTCCGATCTCTCCTTTATCGGCACGGATTGTTCTGCGCACCGCTTCTTCCGACATGGATATTATCCGGCGGGATTCGGCGAGAAACACTAGCCCCGCCGGAGTGATTTCCACGCGCCTTTTGGTTCGATTGAATAATCGGACGCCAATTTCCTCTTCCAACTGCCTGATCTGCTGGCTAAGGGGAGGCTGAGAAATATTCAGTCTTTTCGCAGCCCGGCTGAAATGCAATTCTTCGGCAACGGCAATAAAATAGGTCAGGTGTCTTAATTCCATTTGATACCTAAAAAATATCAAATTGAGATGAATAATATATTTTTCATTTTAAAAAAACTATAATACACTTTTTTTCGAGTCAATATATAATTGTTTCCATACACTGATACTGGGGAATTGTCACACCTGTTACGGAGGAGGACGGGTAATGATCAGATCATTGAGTGATTTTGCAAGACTGGCAGGGGAGAAAGGGCCAAAAAGAATGGCTGTTCTTGCTCCCGAAGATGAAGAGTTCATGCTGGCGGTCAAGAAAAGCTGGGAGCTGGGCTACATCGAACCCGTTCTTATCGGGAACGACAAGAAGATCACCCAAGTGGCGGATAAGGTTGCTTTCAATCTCGATCCATTCCAAAAAATTCCCGGCAGTGAGCTTCAGGGTATTTCCGATCTGGGGATCGGGATGCTCTTTTCCGGGGAAGCGCCCATCGCCGGCAAGGGCCAGATTCCAACCTCCTATATCTATCGATCCATAATCCGCCAGGAGGCAAAAACGGGTTCCGGCATGACGGTGAGTGTGGTGACATTCTGGGAGGTACCCGGAATCGATCATCTTGTAGCCTTCACTGATACGGGGGTCAATATTAAACCCGATCTCAAAGCCAAGAGGGAGATCATCAAGAACGCCGTCTTTGTTTACCACCTCCTGGGATATCCCCGGCCGAAGGTCGCCGTCCTGTCGGGCCAAAGGGAATTGGGCGGGAAACTGACGTCGTATGAAGATTATGAGGCGCTGCAAGCGGCCGCCGCGGCCGGAGATTTCGGGTCCTGCGAGATCGTGGCGGCGACTTCCTTTACCGATATCTTCCTGGGAGGCCGGGATCGCCGGGTGGATTACAGTCGCATCAGCGGTGAAGGAATGCCCCACATCCTCCTCGTTCCCTGTCTCGACACGGGCAATATCATCTGCAAGCTCGATTTTTTTCTCGATGTGACCCGGAGTTCTCTGGTCGCTACATCCCGGGGACCGGTCTGCATCCCCGCCCGATCCGACTTCAGCGACAATATCGTGCAACAGATTGCCATGAGTGTCGTCCTGGCCGATCGTATGGAAAAGGAGGTGCCATGAAATGATAAATTCATTCAAGGATATTCTGGAAGCGGCAAAAAAGGACGGGGTTAAAAAGCTTGTTGTCCCCAATCCCACCGCTGCGGATCTCTCCCTTTTGACCGATGCATCTGTTGCCGGGCTGATCTTTCCCTGTTTTGCCGGAGATGAAAAAAAACTGCGAGAGCTGATCGGCGGATCGCCGTTGGCAGCGGGAAAATTCGAACTTATCGAAGAAAATGATCCGCAGAAAGTCCTGGGAAGAGCGCTGACGGCTGTTCGCAGCAGCGCTGGCGACATCCTTATGCAGGGTGGCGCCTCTCCGAGGGAACTTTTAGATGCCGTTTGCGACAAAGAGCTGGGACTTTTGCCCAAGGGCGGGATCATCAGCAGCGTCTCAGTTTTTCCCCTTTTGAAACGGGAAAAGTTGATCCTGGTGACGGATACCTTTATCAATAACTTTCCCAGTCTCATTGAAAAACAACAGATCCTTATAAATGCCCTCAACCTTGCCCGTATTTTGGGTGTGGAGACACCGAAGACAGCGGCCCTGGCCGCTATCGAGCAGGTAAATCCCGGAATTCCTTCGACACTGGATGCCGCGATCCTCTCCAAAATGGCGGAGCGCGGGCAGTTCGGCAAGGCTATTGTAGAGGGACCGCTTGATATCGATTGCGCCCTGAGTCAGGTTGCGGCAAAACGCAAAGGGCTTCAAAGCGTCGTGACGGGAAACGTTGATATTTATCTCGTTCCTGAAATCGATACGGGCCATCTTTTGGCCGAGGCCCTGGTATTTTTTGGCAGAATGCAGACGACAGGCGTGGTCATGGGAACAACCAAGCCCGTGATTTTCAATCTTCCCTTTGTTTCCGCTGAAAACCGGATGGTAGAAATCGCCCTGGCATGCCTGCTTGGCAGGAGAGGAGAATGCAATGGATGAAGAACACAGCTTGCTCATTATCAATGTGGGATCAACCTCGACAAAGGTAGCCTGTTTCCGCGGTAAAGACGTCATTGCCCTTGAAAATATCCAATACCGCGCCGAAGAGCTGGCTGTTTTTCCCTCTTTGGAGGAGCAGCTGCCCCTGCGTAAGGAAGGTGTGATGAAGTTCCTGAAGAAAAATGGGATTAGTCTGGACGGGATGGATATGGTGGTCAGCCGCGGCGGCTTGGGCAAACCGGCGCCTGCCGGGGCCTATCAAATAAACGAGAGCATGTGCCGGGATCTCCTGACCGGAAAATACGGGAAACACCCTTCGGCGTTGGGACCTGCCATGGCGTTGGAATTTTCAAAAAAATTCGGCATGCCCGTCATGATCATCGATCCCCCGAGCACTGACGAGTTCGAGCCCCTGGCCCGGATTTCCGGTATCTCTGAAATTGAGCGCAAAAGCGGTTTCCATGCATTGAATCAGAAAATGGCCGCCAGAAAGTATGCTGCCTCAATTGAAAAAAAATATGAGGAAATAAACGTTGTTGTAGCCCATCTGGGCGGCGGTGTTACCATTGGCGCCCATAAACGGGGACGTGTCGTTGATTGCACCCACGGCCTTGCCGAAGGACCTTTCACGCCGGAGCGTGCCGGTGCGCTTCCCACAATGGACCTCCTCGATCTTGCCTTTTCGGGGACGCTGGACAAGAAGCAGGTCCAAGGGCGGCTGGTGGGGCAAGGCGGTCTTGCATCCTATTTAGGCACGACGGACGCCCAGAAAGTGGAAGCCATGATCAGGGAAGGTGACGATAATGCAAAGCTTATTTACGAAGCGATGGCTTATCAGATCGCCAAGGACATCGGCGCCATGGCTGTTGTCCTGAAAGGGCGGATTGAGGGGATCATCTTGACCGGTGGACTGACCCATTCCCTCATGCTTACGGACTGGATCAAAGAGCGGGTCCGGTTTCTGGCTCCTGTCTACATCTATCCCGGCGAGGACGAAATGACAGCGCTTGCCGAAGGCGGCCTCAGGGTCCTGCGAAAGGAAGAAGAAATGAAAATATACGAACACCCTTAATCCACCGCCAAATATCAGCCAAATATAGCCAAGAGAAGCGTGGCATTGGCCTTCCGGCTCAGGGGGTTTTTCCTCTGTTTCATCCTGCAAATGACACAACTAATACGAGTAGGAAAAATCCTATTCACCTCCAGACCAATACCAAGCTTCTCTTGGAAGCTGTGCCCCAATCCCGTTTTGTCATTGCGAATTCCCGCAGGGAACGTGACAATCTGGTTTTGGTAGTGGATTTGGGACGGTAAAGTTCATAGTAAATATCCATCAATATGTGGTAAAGATTCTTGCATGACAAACGAAAATAAGATCGTTCTCTTTCCTATCGCATCCCATTTTCTTTTTCACTTTTATGAGATCGCCTTCCCGGCCTTGGCCATTCCGCTGACCTTATCTCTGGGGATTAACCTGAAAGAAGTCCTTGCGCTGGGATTCCCCATGTATGTCATGTTCGGGATTTTTGCACTGCCGTGGGGTATTTTCGCCGACCGATTCAACAACCATCTTACGCTGATGATCGGGTTTTTCGGCTGCGCCGCCGGTTCTTTCCTCACGGCCCTCTCATCGACATCTGCAGGAATCATGTGGTCCCTTGCCGTCATTGGAATGTTCTGCTGTATCTGCCATCCGGCCGGTATGGGCTTAATTTCTCTTGGTGCCAAAAACAGGGGGTCGGCACTGGGGATTTTCAGCGTGGCGGGAACAGTTGGGCTTATTGCCGGGGCTTTCATGGTGGGGATCTTGAACTGGCTTGCCGGCTGGAGAATGGTCTATTGGGTGATGGGCATTTTGAGTCTTCTGTGGGGGGTGGCGATGCTGTTTGTGAAGATCGATGAACCGCACCACATCAAAATGGCGCCGGTTACTAGTTCTACAGGAAATAACATAAAATTTGGGATAGGAAGCGTGGTTCTTTTTTTCTGGATCGTCACGCTTGGCGGCTTGGTCTATCGAATCAATATTGTCGCACTTCCCGCTTACCTGGAATTAAAGGCGGGATTCCTCGCGCATCAGTTACATGATTTGCTGAGTATCCCGACGGTGGCGGCCACGACCACGATGGCCGCAGCCACTCTGACATCTTTCATCTATGTAGCCGGTATATTTGGTCAACTCTGGGGAGGGAAGATCGCTGACCGCCATGAACTGAAGAGGCTCTATATTTTTTTTAATGCCATGATGATGCCTCTCGCACTCCTCATGGCTTTCCTCAGTGATCAGCTCCTTGTTGTCGCTGCGGGCGTCTACGTTTTCTTTGCCCTGGGTATTCAGCCAGTCGAAAACAGCCTGATTGCCAAGCTGACACCGCCAAAGTGGCGGAGTACCGGTTATGGTCTGGCGGCAATTCTTATCTTCGGAGTGGGGGCGCTGGCGGTCTATCTGGTGGGGTGGATTTCTGCACGTTGGTCGCTGGGGGCTGTTTATCTCTGTTCAGGCTGCCTGCTGGTATTGATTGTCGTAAATATCGTTTTCCTTTTCTTTTTGACACGCGGCCAAGACCTGCACAACAGGGAAAGTGCCCCATAATCCACCATCAAGTTTCAGCCGAATCAAACGGATGGTGGCGGAGACTAATCTATTCTTGAGTTATTTTAATGACTATGTAAAGTTACACAGATACTGTTTCGAATTTTACGGGAGGAGATAGCGATATGCAAACTTCAGATTTGGATAAGTATTGCGAGAAGGCGATAAATGCAGGGTTTACCCATGCGAAGGTCATCCATCCGGGTACCGTTGTCACGGCGCCATGGGTCAGGATGAAATGCCTGTTCGGCTGTCCATACAGGGTCAGCCATTGCTGTCCTCCGTCGACACCGACACCTCGTGAGACGCGGGATGTCCTGGACAGTTATTCCCGCGCCATCCTTTTTCATATCGAAGCGCCCAGGACACCGGAACGAGGCAAGAAAAACGTCGGTCTTTTCGATATGCTGGTTGCCTTGGAAGGTGAGATCTTCAAAGATGGCTATTACAAGGCATTTGTATATCTGGCGGGTCCTTGCCCCATTTGTAAGGAATGTGCTAAAATAAAAGATGCAAACTGTAACTTTCCGGGCAAGGCGAGACCGTCCATGGAGTCATGCGGGATCGACGTATTTCAGACGGCACGGAACAACGGCTTCTTCATCCAGACGTTGAAGGAGAAGACAGAAACCCAGAATCTTTATTGTCTCATGCTGGTCGATTAACGGCCCTGCTTTCTCAGCACCAGGGTAATGAATTATGAAAGAAAATAAGGCGATGCTTACCATCACCGATAAAGCACGTGACTACTTGCTGACAAAGGGCGGGGCTTTGTACCTGTTCTCAACAGGACGTGCAGGTCTCTGTTGAGGGCGAGTCAATCTTGGCCCGTCCGTGGGGCGGGGCATACCTAAAAACGCTGGAGATTATAGTATGTCCATCGTGAATAAGGTTCAAGTATACTTGCCGAATGGTTTCGAATCACCCTTTCCCCTTACAGTCGGAGTCCAAAACCTGTTTGGTATAAAGATACTCAATCTCACAGGCTGGAAACTGGTTTGAGCATCAATCGTAGTACCATGTAACGTTTATTTGTTTCGGGTCTAATACCCCGCGGCTTGCTGCGCATCTGTCATTCCGGCGAAGGCTGGAATCCAGAGAATCGGGACTGGATGCCGGATCAAGTCCGGCATGACGAAAGTGGCGCGAAAAATATGATGTTACATGATAGGTTTATATACGATGCAAGCCTGTTTCAGGCGGAGTTGTTCTATGGCGGATATTGAGATCGTCAAGGGATACGTTCCCGGTTCTATCGGGCGGGTGGCCGAACTTCACGGTACATACTATCATCGGCATTGGAGTTTCAGCCTTTTTTTTGAGGCAAGGGTCGCCACTGAACTGGCGGCGTTCCTTGGGCGATATGATCAACGGCGTGACGGCTTCTGGGTTGCGATGCAGGAAGGGCGCATAGAAGGTTCGATTGCGATCGATGGACTCCACGCCGAAGAGCAGGGAGCGCATTTGCGCTGGTTTATCGTGTCTGATGCGTTAAGGGGGAAGGGCATCGGCAAGATACTGATGAATGCCGCCATCGGATTCTGTCGTGATACTGGCTATGAGCGTGTCTACTTGTGTACGTTTGAAGGCCTCAACACCGCGCGGCACCTTTACGAAAAGGCTGGCTTCAGACTTGTCGAGCAACAAATGGGGGCTCAGTGGGGCACAGAGGTCAACGAGCAGCGATTTGAAATGGAGTTTATTCCGCGAGACGAATAAGAACTTGTTGAAGAACTCGATTATGGGCGGGCTGTTCAAAAATGCCCAGATGCAAGGCGCGCAAAAGCTGAGGCAACCACCCCCTGCACCCCCGCCAGCGGGGGACAGCGTATATAAAGAAGTACGTCGATTGACGAAGCTTGCAGCGCAACACAGCAGATGGACGTTTTTCAACAGCTTGCTGCAGTTCACCTGAATAGTTCCACCAAAGCCTTGCTAGCCGTATCCCGGATTGCCTCGTCATAAAGAGACGACATTTCGTTAGCCTCGGGGTTGATCTCAATACAGCGGGCGTTGTTTTCCTTGGCGAATCGCGGAAAACCGGCCGCTGGGTAGACAACACCGGAAGTCCCGATGCTCACAAAAAGATCACAGCTTTGAATCGCTGCGATGGCCTCGTTCATGACAGCTGAATTGAGCATATCACCAAACCATATTATATCCGGTCTCAGCCAGTTCCCGCAATTTTCACAACGGTAGCTTTTGTATGTTTCGCCTATATCCTCTGATAGACCGTCTTTGGCGCACCTCAAGCGCCAGAGGCTTCCATGCAGTTCGATGACATTCCGGTTTCCCGCTCGCTGATGCATCCCGTCAATATTCTGCGTCACGACCGTCACCCGTGGGTGTTTCTTTTCCAACGCGGCGATTGCCCCATGTCCGGCGTGGGGTTTGCAAGCGAGCACCGCTGCACGCCTCAATTCATGGAACTTCAGAACCTTCTCCGGATTGTCGTCAAAGGCATCCTGACAGGCATACTCCTCCCAGTTGTACTGGCTCCAGACGCCGCCATGCCCCCGATAAGTGGGAACGCCGCTCTCAGCGGACATTCCTGCGCCGGTAAAAAAAACGATGTTTCCATATTGCCCGGGATCAATAGTTTTCATTTTTTAATTTCCTTATGTATTCGCGCGTAATCACGCAATGTTTCTCTTTTGGAAGCAGATAGTCTATGTTATGATGATTTTAAGATGAGCTATCTGCAATTAAACGTCAACAAAAAAATATATTACCGATTAATCGAAGGCAATAATAATAATCCCTGCCTGATCTTCCTCCATGAAGGGCTTGGTTGTACCGCCATGTGGAAAGATTACCCGGATCGGCTTTGTCACAAGACCAAATGTCCGGGTTTGGTCTATGACCGGCTTGGCTATGGACAATCGTCGCCTTTGAGCCGTACCCGGACGATCCATTATATGCATGATTATGCGCTCATTGAGTTGCCCGGGGTCATCGAAGGCGTCATTCCCAATACCCCCTTCATATTAATCGGGCATTCGGATGGCGGAAGCATAAGTCTTATTTTTGGTTCCGAAAAACCTGCACTTCTAAAAGCAATTATCACCGAGGCGGCGCATGTTTTCGTTGAGCCGGAAACCATAAGAGGGATAGAGGCTGCAGAAGAGGCTTACGAAAAAGGACACCTTAGCAGCCTTTCAAAATATCATGGCGAGAAAACAGACGCCATTTTTAACGCATGGGCGGGAACCTGGCTTAGCAAATGGTTTAAATATTGGAATATTGAATACTTATTGCCATCAATTGACTGTTCTGTTCTTGCGATCCAGGGCCGTCAGGATCAATATGGGTCCGACCGGCAAGTAGAATCAATCGTTTCAAAATCTGCGGGCAATACGGAAGCGGTTCTAATAGAAGATTGCGGCCATTCACCGCATCAGGAGCAAACCGAGAAGGTTTTGCAGATAATGTCCGACTTCATCGCAGCCGCAAGCTGTTGAAAAAACGTCCAGATGCGCTTTCGTGGGGGAACCTTCCCCTGAATCCCCTCCAAAGAGGACACGTCTTTTGCGTTTAGCCTGTAGTCCAGCCCTTTAGGGCTGCAATAGACAGGACAGGGCTGAAGCCCTGCGCTACAATTGCTTTAAGGAAAGAACGGAATCTACATCCTTCCTCAGCTTTTGTGCTACGTTATTTTGGTCTAGGAAAATCCCCCCTGAATTCCCCTTTTCCAAAGGGGGACTGAAATGAATCCCTCCTTTGACAAAGGAAGGTTGGGTGGATTTTCCTTCAGCCTGCCCAAAATCAAGTTTCAAGAATCTGCTAGGGAGGGGCGTCGTTTTCCCGTTCCTCCTCTTCCCATACCTGAAGGGTTTTCCGGGCAATTCTCCGCTTTCGGTAATATCCGTAAATAAAGATAAGCGTGATGACAAACCAGAAAGTTGTCGCGCTGGTGATCAAGGGTATCCATGAAACCCTCAACTCCATGTAATCAAGCCATTCATTCTCTAATGTAACTGGGTGCATGCCGGACATCTTCGTCAATGCGCCGCTGAGATTGCCATCTGCGGCGTAGTTCCTGAGGAATTGCTGAAACGCCTTGTGACCGAATTTATTGATCAGAAAAGATACAAACATGAAGCTTTCCGCATAAGCGATCTCTGCTTCTTCGGCATCAACAGGGAAATTCGTGGTCAGTCTTTTGAGCGGAATCACACGCTTGGTCAGAAACGCTTTTGTCAAACCGGCCATTCTTTCAAAATGCCACTCTGACGATTCGTACATGGCAAATCCTTCTGAAAGCCAGGTAGGCGCTTCCCGCCCCTCCAGGACCCTTCCCATGATGATATGGGTAAATTCGTGAGTGAACACCTTTTCGTAATCGAGACGTCCCCCTTTCACGGCTCCGGGAGACCTCAAGATGATCAAGTTACGCTCGGGATAGGCCACCGCCGATGCCCAGGGAGGAATCGACTCCTTTCCCGGTTGAACATTCTGAAACTCTTCAATAGAAGGCGCCAGGACAATCGTGATTCTGTCCGTGAATTCGTATCCGATATCGGCTACAACCCTTTGTCTGACTTCTTCCGCCATAATGGAAATATGTTTGGCCAGTTTTTCTTCCGTGCCCACATATTTGATATTGAAATGATTTGTCGCAAGTCGATGATATGATTCCGCATATGCCGAATGGCAGCAGACGATCACGAACAAGAAGAGGCCGGTCGTGAGAATAAAATCTTTAAGAAAATCATTTATGGAAAAATCAGTGGTTGCGCGCATTGGTGGCATTGGTTCCGAAGTTTTCTTTGTCTTGAGCTCACTTGAAAGCTACATTAATCGCTTATCAAACGCCTTCCGGATTTTTTTGCGGCAATCGCTTTGAGGAATGCGCTATAGCGGGTCTTGTGCTGTTCGGAGCCGCAGCTTGTCCGATCCGCACAATTGCCGTTGATATTCAGAAAGGGGATACCCATCTCGGCAAAGTAGTGCTGCATGATAGGTGCGGCGCCTGTGGCCTGTTGGCAGCCCCAGTTGGAAAAATGGACGATGCCGTCGGCTCCGGAATCATCGCAAATCGTCTCCAGAAGCTGCAACCGGCGCTTCATGGGTTCGTTGCCGGGGATGTTGATGAGGCGTGAGACGATTTGTGCCAGGGAATTGGAGGTATCTATGACGGGGACGCGTGTGCATTCCTCCATGACAATCTTGGAACTTATTCCGTCATCGATTGCAGGCCAGATGTCGCTGTATTGGAAAGTGGGGGCGATGTGGGACCAAACGATACGGACCGCATCCTTCGGTAGCTCTTTTGGTAAGGTGTGATTGTAAACACTTCCATCGTCGATGTCCCGGTCGATAGCCCGGCAGATGGATACAAGCCTGGACGACCCGGCCATGATGTTCATAGCGAGCATGAAATCGATCATCTCATGGCCATGAAAGATATTGCGCGTGAGGCGGCAGCGTTTTTTGTAGATAGTGTCCATGAGCTTGCTGCTCACTTTTAGATGGTTGGCGGCCTCTTCAAGGCGGATGCTGTTCAGGGGGCGGCCGATGATCCGTTCTATGAAGGCGATCAACGCCTCCAGTTGGGAGGTAAGATAAGCCCTGCCCGCCTCATTGTCATTGTGAGGAATGTCCAGGAAGAAAAAAGGAGTGTCCGTCTCTTCGGCGATATGGCGGAAGGTATTCAAGTTCCCGTCGCAAAGGGCCGACGAGGCCAGAATAAACCGGGGCCTGGGCAAAAGACCGGACTTGGCCAGATCGATGCCAAGGCGGTGGAAGTTGCACATCGTGGCGGGAATGAAATGAGTGCCGTGCCTTCCCAGGAAATCATGGGCGATGCCCATGCCTGCCGTTAACGCCGACAATCCCTCCAGGCACAGAGGCGCGAGACCAAAGGCGTAAAGAAGCTCTGTGGGGACAAAGATTGATGTCCAGACGCCATTTTCCGGTGTCAATCCTTCTATGAAGCAGGACAGGTATTCCCGTTCCAGAAGACGGATAGAGGGCGCCTTATGGAAGGAAGTGAGGCCGGCCCAAAGACGGGTCATTCGAAAGGCCGATGCCGGAGGTAAATGACGTCCCTTGCCCATCATGGCGCGGTAAATCAGCCGGTGAAGGTGACGGTCCGTCGTTGACATGGTCAGGATGCCTTTCCGCCCGGCTTGCCGCGGTCAGATGACTGTCCGCTCCATGTTCGGCCTGCGCCTGTGCGTGAATGGATTTGCTCCATAAAGGCCTCTATTCTTGTCTTGTTTCGTCCGTCGTTTTCTGCGGAAAAGTCGTTTTCGATATTGAGAATCGGAAAGTCGGGTGGAAGACGCCGTCGGATTCTCTCAAATTCAAAGGCGTAGAAGTTACAGAATTTGAGGGACGTAAGAATCAGTACCGAAAGTCCATTGGCATTCGTTTCGGCGACGATGTAATCGGCCATGGCGCCTCTGTCTGAGCGGGGGCAAAGAGTATGGCCCAGGGAATCCATTGCCATGAAGAAAAGCTGTTCGGTCAGCTTCAGCGACTTTGGCTGTTCTCTCTTCTGGCCATGGACCACACCGTAGCCGCAATGCCGGAGAAACAGGGCTTGAGAATTGTATTCGTCGAGCGCAGCCCGATACAGGGACGGTGTATAAGTAGCCCCAGCAATACCGATGACAGTGGAAAACAGGTCCCATGTGCCTTTGAATCCCATATCGGCTGCCGGCATCCGGGCAGGCTTTTTATGATGAAGGCGGGCCAGGATATCCATCTCTTGCAGGTTGGGCGCGATGATGTCCAGAAGTGACTTGTATTGGTGTGCCAGAAACATGGCACTTTCCGGGGCCATACGCCGTGGCAGATCGATAAGAAAGGAGGGTATCTTACCCGAGTATGACAGGGAGATGTGGAGCTTTTTCATAGCGTCACAGGCATTGGGCACGATAATCCAATCAAAGGCCTTATCGCCTTCGAGAATTTTGCGCAAAAGGTAATTGGCGTATGAACAGATATTGTCGTGGAGGGAGCAGTTATAGTCATCGCCATAGGTTTTTCCATTGAATAGGGAGATGTCGATGACCTCATGGCCCATGGCTTCGAGAATATCAACGGGGATATAGGAACAGAAAAACGGAATTCTCATGGCTGATCCGGCAGCGAATGTTTATGGCCATCCATGATTTTTGGGATGGTCTCGTAGAGCATCAAGTAACTTGTGCTGATAGCGAAGCAAACCCGGGATGTGGCACGTTCGCGGTTGAAGTGGACGATTTGTTGATGAGGTTCCATGCGCTCAAAATGAATTTCGGCGTCCCTTGTGCCGGGATGCTGCCAAGAGTTGATTTGGGCAATGCGCAAGGGCCTTGGAGTAGGATTTGCCATAATTCTCTTTTCAGAATATCATCTTCACTTTTATGATCCGTTTGCCTGGATGTCAAGGTATTTGGCGAGTCGGCAGGTTATTGACGCATATCCTCCTCTCCAAAGATGAAGCACCTGATGAAAACACCTCAGCCCGGCCATCCGGATTGAACTCTGAGGGGATTTTCAAATCATTTCAATCCAATGGGCCGGGAGTACTAATTGATTATGTGATATCCCTATTTTATTAGAGATATCACATCCGGGATTCCCGGATTATTCCGGGATTATAGGACATTGTCCGGAATATTCGGACGAGAGGCTATTCTCACTGCAAAACCGCTGCCGGCCTGACTCCTGTCCCGGTCAGGGTACACAGTCGCAAACCTCGTCATTTGACGTGCTTCCATGTCATTTCAATTTTAAAATATACATGATCGAAAATGATGATACGCCTGGCATAGATCATGCTGCACTTCATGTATGGATACTGCTCTTGGCCTATAACGTAAAAGGAAATATATATTCGATCGTTTGAAAGGAGAAAAAATGAGTAAGCAGGAACTGAATAAGAATGACGAACAGAAAAAATGGGGAAAAGTGACGCGGCGGGATTTCATTAAATATTCCGTCGGAACGGCAGCTTTTATATCCCTGGGAACATTCGGTTATGGCTGTAGCGGCAACGGCGGCGGCGGCGGTGGTACACAGATCCTGCAATACCCGATTGATTCTACGGTAGTTAAAACAACCGAGAGGATGATCTCCTTTCCGTATACTCCTGCTTCCGCAGTTCCCACTCCTGGTGTGATGCCCAATCCAGCTGACCCGCCCAAAAGCCCGAATGGCGGAACTGCACTTACCTGGGATAAACTGAGCCAGGTTTCCGCTTATGACAGCTTAGGCTATGGCGCCTGGGCATTCGGAGCGCCGCTCCCGATTATTAAGCGGACGGACATCATGCCAAAGGGCTATGATCCGGCATCCGTCACTAAGAAAACCAGATTCCTGAACTTTGTTTCCATGTCCGATATTCATCTTACGGACAAGGAAGCGCCAAACCAGCTGATTTATCTCCAGCAAGGGAATCCGGGTTTCTCCGGACAGAATACGTCCATCTACTCGCCGATCATGGTGTACACACCGCACGTTTTTGATGCCGCCATCCAGACGGTGAATGCCCTGCACAAAAAAGATCCCTTTGATTTCTTCATCTCCCTGGGGGATGCGTGCAATAGCAGTTTGTACAATGAACTCAGGTGGTACATCGATATCATTGACGGAAAGGTCATTACCCCAAGTTCCGGCGCTCATATCGGCGCTGATACCGTTGACTATCAGATGCCGTTTAAGGCCGCTGGTCTCGATCCGTCGATCCCACTCTATCAGGCACTCGGCAACCATGATCATTTCATGATCGGTTCGTTTCCTGTCTATGCCGACCCGAATGTCCCCCTCGGCAATACCTACATCAGCGATACGGTCTGGTCGGTACCGAAAGAACTGCTCATTCCCGATCCCAAGACCTTTCCGGCAATGTTCAGCAATCGAAACCTGGTAGATCCTACCTTGACAAAGTATTACGGAGGGGTCATCGATGGTTCAAAACTATCCGGCAGTATAATCGATTTAGGGCCAATTGGAAACTACAGCACGCCGCCTAAAGTCGCAGCCGATCCCAATCGCCGAGCGCTCATGAAAACGGAATGGATTTCGGAATTCTTCAATTCAACAAGCAGTCCGGCGGGTCATGGTTTTGGTCTGGTCGATCCCTCCAAACCTGCCGGGTTTGCCTGCTACAGCTTTGTGCCCAAGTCAAATATACCGCTGAAAATAATCGTTCTCGACGACACGCAAAATGAAGATGACGGTTCCGTGGATATTCACGGCCACGGATTTCTTGATCCAATCCGCTGGGCATGGCTTCAGGCTGAACTTGCTGCCGGCAAGGCTGCCAATCAGTTGATGATCATTGCCGCCCATATTCCGATCGCTGTCAGTAATATAGCAAATGAGACCGAATGGTGGCTGGGCGGTAACAAGAATGATACGACTAAACTCGGTGATCCATCGACAACGACTCAGAATGCCGTAGACATCGTAGGATTGGTCAATGCCCTCTGGAACACGCAGAACGTTCTGATGTGGATATCCGGACATCGTCATGTCAATGTCGTCAAGGGATTTCCCCATGCAACAGACCCTGAAAAAGGATTCTGGCAGGTGGAAACATCATCGCTGCATGATTTCCCCCAACAGTTTCGCACGTTCGAGATTTATTTGAACAGTGACTATACTATTTCAATCGAGACGGTTAACGTTGATCCGGCCGTTGCGGAAGGTACACCGGCGGCAACATCACGCAAGTATGCGATTGCGGCGCAACAGATTGTCCAGAACACAGCAGTAATCGGCAACAGTGTAAACTATGATGTGCAACCGAACACATCTATCGCCCTTCCAACTATGGACCCGAGCCGGGCACAGGGCACCCCCGGCATTCCCACTGATAAGGACACCTACAAGGATCTGACGATCCAGTTTGTCGATCTGTCCAAGCTGCCGACAAACAAGGTTCCGTTCAACGCATCGTACAATGCGCAACTATTCAAACAATTGAGTCCTGCCATGAAGGCAAGGATGCAGGCCTTGTTTCCGTAGCAAGGAAAGGCCGTTACCTGCTAAGTGCCGGGGTTTTCCAACCCCGGCACTTTTTTTGGTGAGCCCGTGAATGGAAAGACCCGACTATGGGGATAATATTATAATTTGACAACAGCACCGGGAAAATCCATCATTAGAATGTAAGAAAGACTCCAGTGTTTTTCTGGAGATTAGTCATGTGGAAAGCGAGGATATGTTAATGAAAGTTCAAAATGGTAAGCGAGACTCAAAGACGAAGGCTCTAGGACTCCTTTTGATTCTGTGCAGTATGCTCGTGGCCTTTGGACCGCTGAAATTACTGCAACTACCGAAAACGGACGTTGATAAACAGACATTCATTGAAAAATCCATCACCTTCAGCCCCGCGCAAATGAAGTGGGCAGAATTGACGCAACCCAAGAAATCCGATAAGGAGCCGGTGGTACCCTTAGTAGATGCCACGGCGCTGAAGAAGCTCGGTAAGGTTGCCATCATCAGCTTCGATGCGAATCTATATGCCAAGAGAAGTATCGGTCTTGGGATCACGGCGCTTGCCAATGTCTCTCGTGAAAAGGAAGGTATAAAACCGGAAGATATGAAGAAATTTTCCGACCTCATATACAATGATTTCCGGGATGCCTTGATTGCTCGTGAGATTAAGGTCTTGGAACCGCAGGAGGTGGCCGCCAATGCCGCCTATGATATGCTGGAACTGGAAAAGAAGGAAGGGGTGGTGAGCTCTCCCTTTGCCCCATCGATGGGTTGGACATCATCTGCTTCAGCCGGAGGTCTCAAGAGTATCAATGCGCTGGCTTTTATCAAGCCGCCCCTCGTCAGTTTCAAACCCCATCACATTGAAAAAGCAGCCCGCTTGCAAAAACTGGCCAAGGCCTTAGGTGCGGACGCCATCCTCATTATCGATAACCATATGTACATGGATGAAAGCGCCCTTTCCGGTAAGTACGAGCTTTATTATTCCGACAGCAGCAAGGGGCCGAACGGCATAACGATTGACATGTTCTCTGCAGAAGAGCCGAAACTCCTGTGGGGCGCAGCCCTTGCGGCCGGAATCAAGGTGCCGACGGAGGTGGGCCAGGAAAGCCGGGCGGCATCCCTGCTGGGTTTTACAAAGTATGAATTCGGGAAGTCGATTTCCGATTTCGAGAATGCCTACAAGATCCTGGCAGGCCTGTTCGCCGACCGATTAAAACGGGATATGCAGATTGCTCCACTGGGCAAGACAGATGATAGTAAAGGAGACGCAAAATCTACACAATGAAGAATCTGGCATTAATGACGGTAATTTTTGTTGGTTTTCATACTTTTTGCGGCATGTGGAAATAGTACCTCGATTTGTACCGATGATACGGGGATGATCATTTTGTGGAATACAGAGGCTCCCACAGTTGTCGGCATCAATCCCGTCTTGTTTGGCTTGGTGGGACGTGTTATAAATCCGTCGATCTGGACGACGGCTGAAACGCTTGTGCTACTATAATCTCCAGACAGATGCGGTCAACAGGGTGAACAGGTACTTGAACAAATAGACGAAATTATTGTAATTGATGTCATGTTATCTTAATTGCCGGGGCAGCCCATTATGCAACAGCGGCACGTTGGCAATATTGAATGTACAGCAAGAGTCAAGTAATTGAGGTATCGGCCGGCAATATGGATATAAAAGCAAGCATCAAGAGGCTTCCTTCTATTTTAACAGAGACATTTGGTCTCGGGCAAGTTGCAGCATCATTGACAATCATAATGATATCCGTGATTGTTGTGCTGGGCATATTTTTGTTTTTCCATCTTGCGCCACCTGGTACCATTACTATGATAAGTGGTCCGAAGGACAGCATGTTCGAGAGAAATGCCGAGAAATATGCCAGGATACTTAAGCGAAACGGTGTAACCCTGAAAATAATTCCTTCTGAAGGCTCCGTCGACAATATCAAGCGACTGGCCGATTCTTCGTCAAAGATTGATGTTGGATTTGTTCAGGGCGGCGTGAATAAAGGCATCAAGACGGACAACCTTGTATCGCTGGGCAGTATTGCCTATGAACCGCTTTTTGTTTTTTATAGAAATGGTGCAAGTATTGAACGTCTTTCGCAAATGGCCGGCCAACGCATAGCGATTGGCGAAGTAGGAAGCGGGACTCACGTCCTTTCGCTTGCCCTGTTGGCAGCTAACGGCATAGAGCCGGGCGGTTCGACAAAACTGCTTGAGATGGACTCCGATAAGGCTGCAAAAGCGATTTTAAACGGTACGGTTGATGTGGTCTTCCTTATGGGAGATTCTGTCTCATCCGCGTTGATCCGCCAACTCTTGCATACACCCGGCATCACCCTCTTCGATTTTGTGCAGGCTGAGGCCTACACACGCCGCATTGCCTACCTCAGCAAGATCACCCTTCCGAAAGGTTCCATAGATTTTGGGAAAGGCACCCCTGCGCATGATATCTCTTTGATTGCTCCGACAGTTGAACTGATTGCCTGGGAAGATCTGCATCCCGCCCTCTCTGATCTACTGATTGAAACAGCCCAGCAGGTGCACTCGGGTCCGGGCCTTCTAAGACAAAAGGGCGAATTTCCCGCGCCCATCGAACAGGAGATACGTATAAGCAGTGATGCAAGCCGCTTCTATAAATCGGGCAGGAGCTTCTTCTATCGATATCTTCCCTTTTGGCTGGCCAGTCTTGTGAATCGTATTATTGTGGTATTTGTCCCCATGATCATCCTGCTGCTGCCCGGGCTGCGTCTTATCCCTTTCATATACCGGTGGCGTTTTAAGTCCCGTCTTTTTAGATGGTATCGTGAGCTGATGATTATTGAGCAGAATCTTTTAACCCCAATCGAACCTGACCGGCGCCGAGAACTTATAGAAAAACTTGATAACATCGAGGAAGCCGTGAACAGGATGAAAGTACCGGCCTCATTTGCAGATCAATTCTATGTCCTGCGCGGGCATATCACGTTCGTCCATTCAAGGCTGATGCCGGCAGACCCTGCATAACAGTATTTAGGATTTGCCATCCTCAATTGTTTATGCTTAATAACGAGGGTAAGAAGAGGCGGCTATGCCGCTCCTCCATACTGTAATAATATTTTGAAACATTATTAAGGAGAAACCGCATGAAGAAGATGAGATGGCTTGTCTGTTTATTCTTACTTTTTCTTCTTACCGATACATCAGGGCTGATCGCAGCCGGTGAGAATATGAAGCTTGCAGATGGTCTTTACGCAAAGATTATAACGAACAAAGGCGATATACTCGTCAAACTGGAATTTGAGAAAACGCCTCTCACCGTGACCAATTTCGTCGGTCTGGCCGAGGGGACCAAGGCATCGAACCGCGGTAAAGATATTCGCTTTTATGACGGTCTGACTTTCCATCGTGTTATCCCAAATTTTATGATTCAAGGTGGAGACCCGGCGGGAGATGGGAGTGGCGGGCCCGGTTATAAATTCCCCGACGAGATCGACCCTGCCCTCAAGCATGATGGCCCCGGCATATTATCCATGGCAAATTCCGGTCCAGGGACAAACGGGAGTCAGTTCTTCATTACCCATGTCCAGACACCCTGGCTGGATGGAAAACATACGGTATTTGGGCGGACTATTGAAGGACAATCCGTCGTTAATGCCATTCAGGCAGGGGATATCATCAAGACGATAGAAATTATCCGTATCGGAGACAAAGCCAAGGCATTTAAGGCCGATCAGGCTTCCTTCGACAAGCTGCGATCCGAAGTGGAACAGTTCATCGCTCAAGGGCGGAAAAAGATGAATGCACGCGATGCGGCCCTGATCAAGGAGAAATATCCCCAAGCCATTCTGATGCCTTCCGGTCTGATGTATGTTATTCTGGCAGAAGGTGCCGGTGAAAAAACGCCAAGCCGGGGAACAACCGTCAGTGTTCATTATACGGGTAGATTGCTTAACGGAACGAAATTCGACAGTTCCATAGAACGGGGAAAACCCTTGCAATTTCCCGTCGGGGTCGGCCGGGTGATCAAGGGTTGGGATGAGGCATTTATGTCTATGAAGAAGGGGGAAAAGCGCATCCTTATTATTCCCCCTCATCTGGGTTATGGTGAAATGGGCATCGGGCCTATCCCGCCTGATTCGATTCTTATTTTTGAAGTCCATCTGTTGGATTTCTGACAGAGATGAGAAATGAAAAGAATCTATCAACGACTTGTTAGGAGGTCGAAAAATGTTTGAAGGTCTTTTTCAACCGATGCATCTTATAGTCATCCTGGTTATCGTTTTGATTATTTTTGGTCCCGGTAAAATTCCGGAAATGGGAAGCTCAATCGGCAAAGCAATAAAAGATTTTAAAAAGACCATGGCGGAGCCGGATGAAAAACCAGAAGTGACTCCAGAGCCCAAGAAGATCGATGATAAGAAAGAATAAGATAATGACAGAATATTAATGATATGACCTCCATTGAACATATTGAATATCTTGTCAGGTCTTATGGTTATTGGGCATTGTTTATCGGGACTTTTCTTGAAGGCGAAACCATATTGATTATCGGCGGGCTTTTAGCAAAACTGGGATTGCTTAATTTATCCACCGTAATGATGGTGGCGTTTATCGGCAGCTTTACCGGAGATCAACTGTATTTTTATATTGGATACTTCAAAGGCCAAGAGGTACTGAGTAAACATCCCAAATGGAGAAGACGCGTTGACAGGGTTCATAAGGTCATTGAGCGTTACCGTACCCTGATCATGCTTGGTTTCAGGTTTGTCTATGGCATGCGTATTATGACGCCCTTCGTCATTGGTCTGGATAGACAGGTGAATGTTGCCCGGTTTTCAATACTCAACGCAATCGGTGCGGTCGTATGGTCAATAGCGATTGCGGCAGGAGGCTATTTCTTTGGGTACGCAGTGGAAGGCTTTGTCAAGGATGTCAAGAAATACGAACTCCACGTCATTCTGGCAATATCTGCAATCGGAGTAATCCTTTGGATCATTCACAAATATCGGAGTAATAAAACCCTAAACGGAAAATAGATATGTCACCTTTCCCTCTTTTCTTTTATAATAGATTATCTCAGACTGGGGGAACGCTTCATTATGGCGAAAGGACATGAGCAAACCTTTAAGAGCAAGCCACCTTATCCCCTGGGCATCTTCGTCGTATTCCTTTTTATTTCCGCAACCATCATCATCGCAAGCTATATCTTTTATAAAAATCAGGAACTGCTGGTCAAAAGTCAACAGAGCGAAATGATTTCCGCCGTCAATGATTTTAAAGTACGGCAAATTGTCTCCTGGCGCCACGAGAGACTTGAGGATGCGATGGTTATTCAAAAAACCGTTCCTCTGATGCGCCTTATCGGGCTGTATTATCAAAATCCTTCAGCGGAAAATGAAAACGAAATACGCGACTGGATGAAATCGATCTCAAGCAGCCATGGTTACGATGATCTCGTTCTCCTCGATCTCAAGAAGCGGGTGCGACTTGCCGCCGGACATAATGTCCGTGCTATCGGCAAAGAGGCGGCTGACTTTGCCGATAGGGCTATGAGAGAGGGAGAGATTGTTTTTTCCCCTCTTCGCTGGGGTGAAGTTAGAAAAATCATGCGTTCGGATATCTTCATCCCGCTTTATCTTTCAAACAATGGGAAGAAGGCGCCGATTGGCATCATGATATTGCGGACAAATCCAGAGCGGGAATTTTTCCCCCTTATTCAGTCCTGGCCGACACCCAGTCATACCGCCGAAACCCTGCTGGTTCGCCGTGAAGGTGACAATGTCCTGTTTTTGAACGAATTGCGTCACCGGAAGGACACAGCCCTCAAATTTACCTTACCTTTATCGACGGATAAATTACCTGCTTCTATGGCGGCACTGGGACGTGAAGGCGTTTTCGAGGGGATCGATTATCGAGGCGTACCTGTCCTTTCCGCCATTCGCGCTGTTAGCGGCACCGATATGTATATGGTATCCAAGATTGATACGGATGAAATCTATTCATCGATGCATAGACAGTCATGGATGATCGTGGTGATAAGCTTAATCATGATTTGTCTTGCCGGGGCAGTTCTCTGGTTTCTATGGCGTAAACGCGAGGCTGAGTCATTCCGGGCTCTCTATGAATCGGAACTGCGGCGTCAATCCTTGCTTACTCGCTATGAAATCATCACCCAGGACGCCAGCGATGTCATTGTCATGATGGATGAGCACTGGAGGCTGGCAGAAGTGAACGAAAGCGCACTTCAAACATACGGGTATACCCGCGAGGAAATGATCGGAATGAATATCAGCGTGTTAAGGGATGCCTCATCCCAGGCGGCGATTGAGCAGGAGATTGAACGGCTGGATAAAAAAGGTCGCCACACGTATGAAACATTGCACCGTCGTAAAGATGGTTCGATAATAGATGTTGAAGTCAGCGCCAGTAAGTTAATAATTGAGGGGAAACCGTTCTTTCTCGAAACCGTGAGAGATATCAGTATACGCAAGAGGGTAGAGGAGGCGCTTCGGGAGAGCGAGGAGAAATTCCGAACCATTTTTGAAAACAGTTCGGCAGCAATGGCGATCATTGAGAAGGACACGACAATATCAATGGTCAATAAAGAATACTTAAAAATAGGTCTTTTCGAGGAAAAGGATGTTGTCGGAAAGAGCTGGACGAACCAGATACCGCCGGAAGATATGGAGAGATTGAAAGAATACAACCGGCAGAGGCTCATCGATCCGAAGAGCGCCCCCGACAGCTATGAGTTCACGTTCTACCGCAAGGATGGCGAGATTCGACATTCCTTGATTTCCGTGGCAATGATTCCGACAAGTCAAAAAATTGTCTGTTCATTCATTGATATAACCGAGCGCAAACAGGCAGAAACAGAACGTGAGCGGTTAATTGGAGAACTGCAAAACGCTTTTGAACAAATCAAAACATTAAAAGGCATCATACCCATCTGTGCCCAATGTAAAAAAATTCGAGATGACAAAGGATACTGGCAGCAGGTCGAATCCTATGTGTCCAGGCATACGGAAGCTCAATTCTCCCACGGTATTTGCCCTGAGTGTATGAATAAACTCTATCCTGAATTTTCTGAGGATGAAGATAAAACCGGATCATCCAACTAACCTCCATGCCCATTTATGTTTGCGTGAGGTAATAACGGTTGAATCAATCATCATTTTATGGATGGAAGAACCTTACAGGACTCATGCTTGTCTATGCGGGTTTGTGCGGCGATATTACTTACACCTACGGAGTCTTCCTGCCATCCATGAGCGATGCTTTTCATTGGAGCCGGACGGCCTTTTCAGGACCTTACACGGTATTTCTCATCCTCAGCGGCATGCTGAGTCCAATGGCTGGGATCACTATCTCCCGTTTCGGTGCAAAAAATAATATCCTTCTTGGAAACATGGCTGCCACCATAGGGCTCTTGGGCATGTCCCAGGTTTCAGACCTCTGGCAGGTCTATTTCTTTTTCGGAATTCTTGCCTCTATCGGCATTGCCTTCGGCGAATTCATCCCCCTGACATCGGTTATAAATTACTGGTTTACCCAAAAAAGATCCCTGGCCATGGGCCTCCTGTTTGCCTCCTGCGGCGTGGGCGGATTTGTTATGCCCCCCTTCATCAGTGCCATTATCTTAACGTTCGGGTGGCGCTGGGCCTGGGCCATCCTTGCAGCTGTCCATCTTTTATTGACGGTTATAGCGGGAGGGCTCATCATTCGCAACCGTCCCGAGGATTACGGTCAGGTCATAAACGGTAATGGCGAAGCGGACGGCCAAGCCACCATTCGTCCGTCTAAATCCGGGCCTGTGTATAGCACGGCGAGAGACTGGACAGTAGGTGAGGCCTTGCGGACACGCGCTTTATGGATGATTACAGCCGTGTTTTCAGTTATACTGTTTGCAACCAATCTCCTGACAACCCATCAGGTGGCTTATCTTCAAGACCTTCATCACACCCCCATGGTATCGGCCACTGCCCTTGGCCTTATGTTGGGGATGAGCATCATAGGCAGGCTGCTTGGCGGCATCCTGGGTATGCGGTATGAGGGACACCGTCTGGCGGGTTTTTTCTTCGGCTTAATGGGATTGGGGCTTGTGGCGCTCCTGTACGCGCAGGGGATCGGCTTCGTTTATCTTTACTCGATCCTGGCAGGGCTCGGCGTCGGCGGCGCCATGGTACTCATGCCGAATATGTTGGCGCCTATTTCGGAAAGGTCCACTATTCGCGTATCGTCGGCTGGATAATGCCCATCATGACTGTTGCCAGTGCAATCAGTCCTCCTTTGGCAGGATATCTCTAAGATGAAACGGGGACCTATCGCTGGGCCATTTTAGCCTGTGCGTTATTGATCTTCGCCGCTATGATAATTGCCTTCATGATTAGGCCACCGAAATAAACAAGCTGTTGAAAAACGTCCATCTGCTGCGTTGCGCTGCAAACTTCATCAATGGCTTTTCCGGGGACACGTTCCGATCCCTTCGGGCTTCCGGAACATGTCCCCGATGCTCATTCTTCAGCTTTTGCTCGCCTTGCATTTGGGCACCCCGGATCAGGTCCGGGACAAGCTTTTGAACAGCCTTTCATCATTCAGCCCATTACCTCATAAATATCCGCCATCCTGCCATGATCGAGCCGGGGATGAGGTCCAGGGCTCCCGAGGCTTCCGAAACGGGTGAAAAACCGCAGGACTCGCAGTGGATCCGGCCGCGGCTCTTTACGTAGCAGCCTTGCGTAATTGTTCCGTCGGGATCGACATTGACGAGGATATCATCATGGCAGTGCCATTGGTTATCAATCAATGCTTTCAGCCGACTTGTGGAGTTGAGAATGGGTAAACCCTCCTTTTTGAGGGCTATTACTTCTTCCAAAACTGCCTTTCGTTCCGCGACGTAATGCAAGAGGCGTCTCGCCCTGATTGTAGGGGTAGAAGAGCTGGACAGTCATGCCGGAAACAGCCTTAACGCCCTTGAGTTTCTCCAGAAGGGGCCTTACGTCGTGCCTGTTTTCCCGGTTGATCGTGAAATGAACAAAGAGACGGCGATGCCCGGAGGCCAGGAGATTGGACCACACCTTGTCGAAGGAACGGGACCGGAGGTAGTCATGGGTGTTCTTGAGCCCGTCCAGGCTGACCCACAAGATATGGCTCTTTACATTAAGTGGATAAGTTCCATTCGTTGTTGCGGCCACCTTTGAAAAACGCTTTTTGGCGTACTCAATGAGGTCGTTGATATCGTAAGGGCCGTCGCGCCAGAGGAGGGGCTCTCCGCCCTCGAATACGACGATCCGGACCCCAGACCTGTGCAATGCGTCGAGGGCCGCCGTTGCCGTCTGCCATTTCATGTGCGCATTTTCTTCTTTGGCACGCCGGTGAAACGAGCAGGCAAGACAGGTCAGGTTGCACCGGTAGGTCAGTTTAAAACTGGCCAAGAGGGGGATCGAGCGGTGAAGAAGCTTGCGGCGGAAAAAAAACAGGGGGAATGCAACCCAGGGATGTCGGGCAATCACCGGATGGTACTCCTCACCGGTCCGCTGCGCCGGGTTGACGGTGTTCCTTCATGAGAGAATCGATTTGACGAACAGTCAGGCAGTTGATGCAATCGTCAGGAGAAAGCCAACCCTTCCGGGCAATCTGGACGCCTATGGCCATATGCTTGAAACCGTTGAGCTGATGAATATCGGGGTTGATGGCAATCTTCACGCCCTTTTTTTTAGCCTGGATGATCAGGCGCCAGTCCAGGTCAAGCCGAAGGGGATTGGCGTTCAATTCGATGATCTTTTCCATGGCAGCAGCATGATCAATAATCCGCTGCATGTTGACGCTATATGGCTCCCGCGCCAGGAGAAGCCTTCCCGTGGGATGGGCGAGCATGGTCGTATATGGGTGGGAGAGAGCGGTCATGATTCGTTCTGTCATGGCCGCTTCTGTCATGGCGAAATTGGAATGGACGGCGGCAATGACAAAATCAAAGGTCGAAAGGGTCTCTTCGTCGTAATCGAGTGCGCCGCCGGGCTGGATATCCGACTCGATGCCCTTGAAAATGCGGAAAGGAGCCACTTTCTCGTTTAGCGCATCGATCTGGGCGTGTTGCCGTTTGATATCATCGACTGACAGACCTCCGGCATAGGCAGCGGACCGGCTGTGATCGCTGATGCCGATGTACTCATAGCCCATGTTCTTTGCCTCTCTAACGATCGAATCCAGTGTTTCGGCGCCGTCGCTGTACTGGGTGTGGATGTGAAAAACACCCCGGATGTCTCCCAATTTCAAGAGATCAGGTAGGGTATGATTTTCGGCGGCTTCGATTTCTCCCATGTTTTCCCGGAGTTCGGGGGGGATATAGTCAAGTCCAAGGGCGCGGAAGATAGCCTGCTCACTGTCGCAGGCGATGAAGCCGGCTTCGGAGAAGAGGCCGTACTCGTTCATTTTCATCCCCATCTTTTTTGCCCGTCCCCGCATGGCCGTATTATGTTCCCTGCTCCCTGTAAAGTGATGGAGGGCATAGGGAAATTCCTCCGGGGAGACGATACGCAGATCCGAGTTCGTGCCCGATGAAAGAATGACGCTGACCTTCGTGTCGCCCTTGGCGATGATCGACTCCACGTCCGGCAGGGCAACAAATGTGTCAGCCAGTCCAAGGGGATTATCCGATGCAGCGAGGATATCGATGTCCTTGACCACTTCATTACCCCGGCGCAGGGAACCGGCAAGGCTTATATTCCGAACGGCGTCATGGTTGCTCAGGGATCGAACTATGGCTTCTGCCACAGGGATGACGTCGGCAAACAGGCGTTTGTCTTTGTAGCGTTTGACATGTACGATACCATTCAGGATATTGTCCTGCGTCTTCTTTCCGAAACCCTTAAGATCCACGAGACGGTTTTCGAGGCAGGCGTATTCCAGTTCTCCGATAGTTTCGATGCCCAGATTGTTGTAAAGGGCGATGATCTTCCTGGGCCCCAGGCCGGGTATCTTAAGCATTTCAAAATGGCCCGGCGGGATGGAGGCCTTCAGGTCTTCATAGTAGGGTAGGTGGCCTGTGGTGACCAGTTCGGTTATCTTCTTGTTGAGGGCCTCGCCGATGCCTTTGATAGACGCTAATTTTCCCGTGGCGACAAGATCGTCAGGATCATCTTCCAGGGTTTCGATCATCCGCGCCGCGTGTTCGTATGCCTTGGCCTTGAAGGGATTTTCCCCCTTCATCTCTAGCATGAGGGCGATCTCATCGAGTATGCGGACCAGGTCATGACGTGTCATAACGGTGTTTATATCATCCTTGGTCTGGAATTCCGCCTTGAGCCGATACCCGTGTGTGCAGGTTGTTTTAACCGGTTATGGGATGGACGGAGATGAATTTCCTAACATTTGACCCGCTACGTGTCAAGAAAACCAAAAAACCCCAGCTTAACGTGTGCCGGGGTTTTGGTTGTATCAAGCGACATCTTCGGTTTTGTTGATATGCTGCAATAAAGCATTTGGAGTCTGTCATTCCTGAAGGATAAGAGTCCATCCTTCAGGAATGACGAGAGAGACAGGCAAGACATCATAAACGGTAAAGGCGACTTTTGTCTCTCTCCGGTCTCCTATATGTACAGCCCGTACGGGCGTTGAAAGCCGAGGACGATTCATTCTTCGGGCCTGAACCCTGTGAACCACTTCGATGCTTTCTTTTCCTTGATCCTGATTAACCTTTGCGCCGACTCTTTTCAGATCAAGTGTTCCATAACGTGAGGGGATTCTAAGGTATTGTGGTTTATTAAACAATCAGGCTGTGTCTGAATATGAAATGGGAGAGAAGCGCGAGAGGTTATCGGTGTTTGTCTGGTAGGCAGAGGGAAATTCTCAGGTAGGCTGTTCAAAAATGCTCAGAGGCAAGGCGCGCAAAAGCCGAGGAAGGAGGCATACATTGAAGTATGCTGACTGATGAGGCTTGCAGTGCAACGCAGCATATGGGCATTTTTCAACAGCCTAAAAGCGCTGGCCGAGCAAGAGTCCTATAGCCTGATGACCACCTTCGGCGAACCCATAAATGAGATAGGCCGGACCGATGAAGGTATTGGCGCCGATGAATACGCTGCCCGCATATATCAGGGACCCGGTCGTGATGTCTGAACGATTCTGCCAGGCATTTCCCGCTTCGGCGGAAAAGCCCAGGTAGACTTGGGCGTTGATATCACCTAGTCCGTAATTGCCCATATTGCGATAGCAGATCAGCCGTATGAGACCGGTGTATTGCCCGGACAGTTCATCCGGCATGTAGCCCGAGAGATTGAAAAAGCCGCCGATAGTCTGGGCGTTCTGTATCTGTGCATCCCCGCCGAAGGCGCCTGAGTAGCTGATACCGGGGATGACAGTATATTTCCCCCAGGTTTTTGCGGTCAGCCATTCGAGATACATGGTGTTGGCCTTTGCATCGGCTCCCAATTCCTCGAGGGATGTAAGGACGGAGATATCAAAGGTTGAGCCCTTCAGTGGGAAATTAAAGTTGTCCAGCGTGTTGACGGAAAAAGAAGAAAAGAGTCCGCCGACATTGTAGCTGTCAGAACCGAAGGATGGATCGCCGATATTGACCCTCGTAGCGCCGTAACCCCGCCTGATGCCCATGCGGATTTCTCCCCAGTTTCCGAATTCACGTCCTATGTCCAGGCCGGCCATGGCCTGTTTGACGCGATATTGGGATGTTATTTCCCCCTTGCCCGGTGTTCTGTATAGATTGATATTGCGTTCCTCATAATACGCTTGTGGGGCAATGAAGTAGTGGGTTGCGAAATCGAGAGGCTGATAAAACTCCGTAAAGACGCGAGGCCGGTCGCCCAGTTGAAACCGGTTGCGCCATTCGCCGCCCATGGCATTGATCTGAGTCTGGGTGATGCTGGCTCCCATGGTATAGGTATTTTCACCTTGAAAATTGTCGGCCCAGCTTAGCGCGAAGCGGATATAGGTTGGGCCCCATGACTTTTCAACCGGTTCGTAAATAAGGCCCTTTTTTTTGTCTTTCTCTTCCAGGCGGAAATTGACCCGTTCGAACGTGTCAAGACCGTAGAGTCGTGTTACGTCTTCATCCAGTTTTTTCAGATCCAGTTTTTCACCGGCCTTGATATGAACCTGTGAAGCCAGGACCTTATCTGAAAGTTGCGATTTGGTCTTTTCGACCTTTACATAATCGATAACGGGCAGTTCTTGGGGAACCTGCCGTTGCTGGGCCAGATAACGGTTATAATCGGCTGTTGGAACGGAAAGGTTCACCAAACGATCTCTGAGCTTTTCCGCCGCTGCCCGGCCGATATCCATTGCCTTTTGGGTGTGCGAGAAATCGGTCGTTCCAACGTTGCCCAGGTTCGGCTGGATCAAGATGTCATCGGTTTTGAGCGTGTTGAGTTGGGCGGCTACATTACGCTGGATAAGGATGGTCATTACCTGGGCGGTAATGCTGGCCATGGAGGCGAGATTTTCGCGTGACCGTAGCGGTGTTCCGATATCTACGATGATCAGGATATCCGCCCCCATGTCCCTGGCCACATTCATGGGCAGATTGTTGGCGATTCCGCCGTCCACAAGCATCCGGCCGTTGATCTCCGTCGGGGCGAAGAAACCGGGAATGGACATGCTGGCCCGAATAGCCGTTGCCAGGTCTCCCCTCCCGATGACGACCGCATCACCCGTTTCGATATCCGCCGCCACGGCGCGGAAGGGGATATGCAAATTATCGAAATCGTGAATGGATGCCGTATGGATGAGGAGTTTTTTTAAAAGAATGTTCAGGTTCTGCCCCTGGACAAATCCCTTTGCCGATTTCAGCTTGCCGTCGCCATAACCGAGATTCAGGTCGATCTTATAATTCTGGACGTCTTCCTTGCGCCGAAAGGAGAGCTGATCAATTGAAGGTTTGTCTTTGAAGGCCTCATTCCAGGGCATGCCCGTGACAAGCTTTTCCAACTCATCAGGGGAGGCCCCAGCCGCATAGAGGCCGCCTACTATGGCGCCCATGCTTGTGCCGGTAATGCAGGAAATAGGTATCCTCATATCTTCCAGTACCTTGAGTACACCTATATGGGCGATGCCCCGCGCGCCGCCGCCGGACAGGACCAGACCAATTTTCGGACGTTTTACGGGTACTTGCTCCTGCGATACAGCAGGTGACGGTGCGAGAAAAATCAGGGTCAGCAGGCATAAAACAAATGTGGCTATCAGCCGCATCGTAAACCGACATGGGTTGATCGTCTGAATATTCATCCTCGAAACCCTCATGCAGGAACCTCCACTTCATGTAAGCCGTTTCACAGGCGGCAAGTATAGAAAAATGCGTTAGCATGACAGTGGCTGACGTTTATAAAATGTCTCTATACCACAATGGCCGTTCTTGTGCCCCGTTGCCTCAGATTAAAATGTTACCGAAAGTGTAGTGACAAGAGGTAACGTTGCCTCATAAAGAAAGTTACCCCGGTTTGATGTGTGAGAAGATCGTTTTGAGTTTCTTTTCCATAGCCTTTCTTAGCAGGAATGGG
>CAZYDG010000073.1:0-10495 GCA_964645835.1 uncultured Syntrophaceae bacterium | reverse complement strand
TGGCTTCGGTGTATTCTTTTTTCGATTGCGGACTCATATTCAACCTCCATAGAAATGGCGGTATTCGGTAATATCGAATTATGAGTCAACGATCCTTTTTATTCACCTCCTTCGGTAACATTTAATTTGAGGCAATTCGAGCATGCATTTCGTCATGGCTTTTTGCAGTCGTTCTTGCTAATATCAGGTGTTAAATTGAAGTGAGGATAACAGTAGAAAGGATTGCAGTCATGCCTAGTATATCCGTTGATCATCTCCAGCCCGGTATGATATTGGCAAAGCCCTTGATGAAAGGGAGTATGGTGGTTCTGGGAGAGGGTACGGTCCTCACTGCAACATGGATCTCCAGAATCGAAGATATGGGTGTTGATCAGATATTCATCGATGGTCCGGCAGAACAGCCGATCCCGATAGAAGAAGCCTTAGCGTGCCTGGACGAAAGATTTCGCGGCGTCATGGACAAACCCCATATGAGCGATATCAAAAAACTGGTCAAAGAACACATTGTAGGTCTATATGCCGGATAAGATTAATCTCCAAACGCTACGCACCCAAGTTGAAGCCATCAGCGCATTGCCGACCGTTCCGGCCACGCTCCGGCGCGTCTCCATTATGCTTGAAAAGCCACGCATCAGCCTTGACGAACTCGGCCGCCTTATCTCAAACGATCCGGCCCTGACCTCCAAGATCCTCAGAATGGTCAATTCGGCCGCTTACGGTTTTCCGGGCCGCATCTCATCGGTTTCCCACGCGACGATGCTCCTGGGTTTGAATGTCATCAAAGGGCTTCTTCTCGGTGTTTCCGTCTTTGAACTGATGGAAAAGACAATGATTGGCCTGTGGGATCATTCCATGGGTTGCGCCATGGCCTGTCGCCAGATCGCGCAAATAAAAGGCCTCAAGGAGCCCGAGGAGGTTTCCATATGTGGACTTCTGCACGATATCGGCAAGACGTGCCTCATGTTGCTCTATCCGGAATCCTTTGAAAATGCCTCCCGTGAGGCCGAATCGGAAGGGAAAACCATCTTCGAGACCGAATCGCGCTACTTCATGGCTTCTCATGCGGAAATAGGCCACATCCTGGTCCAAAAGTGGCATTTCCCGCCCAGCCTTTGTAACGCTATCCGCTACCACCATCAGCCTAATCTCTCCAAAGAGTCACCCATGGAAACAGCAATTGTCCATGTGGCGGACGTTCTTGTGAAGGCCAAGGGAATCGGATATGCAGGCGATCTTGTTGTCCCCGCTGTTAACCCCGATGCATGGAAGCGTTTGAGCCTTTCCGACAGCGATATCAAAGACATTCTCACCCACTTGGAAGACGGCGCTTCAGCCGCGCGTGAAGGAGGCTAATGTCCGGTACGATACTGGTCATATCTTCCGATACGAACATAGCGAACACTATCCAAGAAATATTGGCTGGATTGGGAGAGATAATTGTTGTTTCTCACCTGCGTTCCGCCTTCGACACAATCTATAACGACATCCCCAACCTGTTGATCGTTGATATGCAAGGCAACCGTGACGATGCCAGCCTGTTGTACACCTTGAAGGAAGACCCCCTTTTTGCCCATCTTCCGGTTCTGGTCATTCTGGGAGAGGAGGAACTATTACCCGATTGGACCGTCCTACCTGCCGAGGATTACATCCGGCCTCAGGATATTCAGAGCGATTTGCGCAGCAGGGTTCAACTCTGCGCCGCCCGTTCCGCAAGGATTGTCGAGGTCAATCCCTTAACGAGGCTGCCCGGCAACATCTCCATCAATCGCCAGATCCAGGACCGCCTCGACCAGGGAATTCCTTTCGCTCTTGCTTATGCGGATCTCGATTATTTCAAGCCTTTCAATGACAAGTACGGATTCAGCCGCGGCGACGAGGTTATCAAGATTACAGGCCGCCTTATGCTGAACATCGTCCGGAACAAATCAAGCCGCAATACTTTCATCGGCCATGTCGGCGGCGACGATTTCATTTGCATCATGGACCCGTCATTTATCGAGGAGGCATGCCAGGAGCTGATAGACGCCTTCGACCAAATCGTTCCTTCCTTTTATGATCCCGATGACCGGGAGAAGGGATGCATCCAGTCAAAAAGCCGGGAGGGACATGCCCAAAAATATCCTATCATGGGTATCTCTATCGGAATTGCCACGACCGAGGCTGGCGTCTTTACCCATTTCGGAGAAGTGACGAGCGTCGCATCAGAAATGAAAAGCTTTGCCAAAAAAAAGACGGGCAGTTGCTACAGGACCAATAAACGGACCTATGCCTAGGCTGTTGAAAAACGTCCATCCTGCGCTTTCGCGGAAACCGCCCCCTGCGCCCCTTCCCGAGGGGGACACGTCTGTTGCGTTAGCCTGTAGTCCAGCCCTTTAGCAGACTGCTGAAAAACTCGATCTTGTCAGGCTGTTCAAAAATGTCCGGATGCAAGGCGCGCAAAAGCTGAGGAAAGAGACGTACATAGGAGTACGTCGATTGACGGGGCTTGCAGCGCAACGCAGCAGACGGGCGTTTTTAAGCAGTCTGCTGATGCCTGTCATGTAATAAACACCTCCGACTTGCTTACCTGATTGAGAAGTTTGCTGTCCAGGGCAGCTTTATTGAAAGCCTCCCGATGGATCAGGAAATGATAGGATGGATGGAGGGGCGCCACAGGCAGATAATTGTCCCCGGGCTGAATCATCTTCGCCAACTGATTTGCCAGAAACAAGGCCATCAGATATTGAGGAGCCTCGCCCGATAGCTTCATAGCGCCCAGCGCCGCATGAGATGGGCTGTGGTGGTTGGTCACAACGGATGTCATCATATCCGAGAACCCCCATTTTTCAAGGGCCATCCGGCCAATGACGGCATGGTTGACGCCAAAAATACGATCTTCATCCAGGATGGTCGATTGGGGCGTGTAGTCGGTCCCATCGGACATTCTGACCAGAATGAGTTTGCCTACGTCATGGATCAGTCCGGTTGTAAAAAGGGTTCCCTGATCCAGGCCGGGGAAGAGGATGCGGAGGTGGGACGCGCAGATGGAAGTGATGGTGGCATGTTGCCAAAAAATGCCGATAAGCTCGTCTTTCCGAGGATCGTTTACTTTCATTATTTCCAGCAGGCCGTCCCGGTAAAGAATTTCGCGAAGTTGAACCATCCCTAGGAGAAACAGGGCATGGCCGATGGAATTCACCTTCTGCGCTCTTCCAAAATAAGCGGAATTGACAATTTTCAACACCTTTGCTGAGAGAACAGGATCGGAAGTGATGACGGATGACAGAGCGGAAACGACATTCAGCGCCGGATCGTTCAGTATTTGTTGCAGACGCTGATGGGTGGATCGGAAGTTATGGATGGCATCAATATGCCCCATGACGGTATCGAGGATGGGACGGCCGACATCTTCATAATTTAACGGTTTCGTTTTTTCGATTCCTTCCCAATTTTCTTCAGATGGAAACAAAGGCGCCATTCGGGTTTGAATCTGATCTTTCAGGCCATCCAGAAGTTGCGGCAGGCCTTGATCAATCATATCGATATCGGCGGCTGGTTGCGGCTGGGTTTCTTTCGTCGTAAACGACTGCGGTTTCGGCATAACGCGAGAGGTGTCAGCACGCCTCCTTGCCGGCTTGACCCTGTCCGCAGGCGATGTTCTGCTGGAAAAATAAAGCAGACAGGCCACGAAAAATACAAAGACAACTATAGTGACAATCAACCATTCCATGGAGACCTTCCGAGAAGAAAACCATCACTAATTGATACTGAATATGAGCAATCTCTTCTAATGACCGAGAAATAACTTCAATTTCTTGATGTCGCCCATCAGTGCTTCAAAACCGGGGATCGTAAGCGACTGGGGGCCGTCGGAGAGAGCCTTTTCCGGTTCGGGATGGACTTCCAGCATGATGCCGTGGGCGCCTGCCACAAGCGCAGCTTTTGCCATGGGAGGCACGAGGCTTCTTTTGCCTGTGGCATGGGAGGGATCTACCATAATGGGCAGATGGGACAGTTCTTTGATAAGGGGAACGACGGATAGGTCAAGACTGTTGCGGGTGGCCGTTTCGAAGGTCCTGATCCCGCGTTCGCAGAGAATGACGTTGGGATTGCCCTCGGAGAGAATATATTCGGCGGCTGCAAGAAATTCTTCAATAGTGGCGCTCATTCCCCGCTTCAACAGGACCGGTTTCCGTATACGCCCAAGTTCCCGAAGGAGGTCGAAATTCTGCATATTGCGGGCGCCGACCTGGAGGATATCGGCGTAGGAACACACGAGATCCACATTTTCGATGGTCATGATCTCTGTCACGACAGGCAGGCCCGTTTCGCGCTTCGCCAGGGCCAGAAGCTTCAGGCCGTCTTCACGCAACCCCTGAAAGGTATGGGGGCCTGTCCTCGGCTTGAAGGCGCCGCCACGCAGAAATTCGGCACCGGCGGCCTTTACCGCTCGCGCCGTTTTAAGAATCTGCTCTTCACTTTCCACGGCGCAGGGACCGGCAATGATAACAGGGCGTTTGCCTTCGCCGATTTCTATCCCCGCGACACGGATAATCGTCACCCGGGGGTGAAAATCACGGGATACCATTTTGTAGGGTTTAGAGACATGAATAATGTCTTTTACGCCCGGAAGATCACGAATGTTCACATCATCCACATATCCTTTATTTCCCAGAACACCGATGGCCATTCTTTCGCTTCCCGGAATGGGCGAGGCCTGCAACCCCATTCTCTCCACAGTGGCCAGAACTGCGCCGATCTGTTTCTGGGTTGCTTTGCGATGCATTACGATCAGCACTTACTTGTCTCCTATAGCCTTAAATCCATAGATTTTGTCAAAGGAATTTTCCTCAACCGCCCGAAAAAACCTCAGATATGAAACCAGCTTGCCGCTTACGAAGTTTTACTGAATAATTTCACAAAACGATTTGTAAATCAACCCTTATCAGCTCCTTGTCCGGAGTCTGTCGCCTTTCCCGAAAAGCCCTGTCTTCTCAAGGACACTCATGGTATAATAAGTCCGTCTTGAAAAACATGACTTTGCAGGCTTTTAAAAAATGCCCATATGCAAGGCGCGCAAAGCTGAGGAATAATGCAGCTTCGGTTCTTTTTTGAAGTGATGTAGCGCAGGGCTTCGGCCCTGTGTCTGCTTATTGCAGCCCTAAAGGGCTGGACTACAGGGTTGTCCCCCTCTGGAAGGGGTGCAGGGGGAGGTTCCCGCGAAAGCGCGGGATGGACGTTTTTCAACAGCATGCCGGTAGGAGGTAAGCAAAACGATGCCCTTCATTCATATTCCCGACTTGACGCAGCGGCTAATGATTCCGGGTTTCCGTGCCCGAATGCACCATGGGGAGCATATGACCGTGTCTTTCTGGGATGTAGACGCCGGGGCTTCCTTACCCGAACACAGCCATCCCCATGAACAAATCACGACCATTATCCGGGGAACCTTCGAAATGACCGTAGGGGGCGAAAAAAAGATTGTCGAGCCGGGCGATGCCGTCGTCATTCCCCCTCATACAACCCATAGCGCAACGGCCTTGACGGCATGCTATATTGTGGATTTTTTCTCACCCGTCCGGGAAGACTATCGGTAGAGTGAGCAGGGAAAGAGAGGCAACCCATGCCGGAAGATGACAAGCGAAAACTTCAACTGGAATACCCATGCCGATGGGTTTATAAGATCATCGGGCCTGACGCGGACAGCATGCGGCGAGCCGTAGGTGAGATCATACGGGACCGGGGCTACAGGATATCTCATTCGCGATCCAGTGAAAAGGGTAAGTACCACTGCTTCAATGTTGAACTGTCCGTCGAGAGCGAAGGCCATCGGAAGGATATTTACGAGTGCCTGAAGTGCCACCCGTCCATTAAAATAGTTCTGTAGCAAGTATTGAAAATTAGATATCGGAGACATGAATTAATGACACCAACAGCAAAAGACATCTGGACCGGCGTTTGTGCCGTTCGCGATCAAGCCCCAGTTGTCCACAACATTACCAACTATGTGGTTATGAACAACACGGCCAACGCCCTCCTCGCATTAGGGGCATCGCCCGTCATGGCCCATGCGGAAAACGAAATCAGGGACATGGTCAATATCGCTTCGGCCCTGGTCATAAATATCGGCACTTTGAGCGACGCATGGATTCGGTCCATGTTCAAGGCCGCCCTTCATGCACAGAAGCGGGGGATTCCTCTTGTGTTCGACCCTGTGGGCGCCGGGGCTACGCCCTACCGAACGCAAATGGCACAGGAATTGATTGATGCCGTACCGCCCACGATCATCCGGGGGAACGCTTCGGAGATCATGGCCCTTGTGTCGGACGAAATCAAGACGAAAGGTGTCGACAGTTTGGCCTCATCGGATCAGGCCCTGGTGGCCGCCCAGGCCTTGCGCCAAGCCTGCGGAAGCGTCGTTTGCGTCAGTGGGGAAACGGATTATATCGTTGGTGACAATGTGGTTAGGATCATGAACGGACATCCCATGATGACGAGGGTGACGGGCCTCGGTTGCACGGCGACCGCCCTTTGCGGCGCTTTTGCGGCGGTCTCTTCGGACAGCGTCATGGCGGCGGTCCAGGCTATGGCTGTTATGGGCATTGCCGGTGAATTGAGTGTAGGAAAAGCGGCCGGACCTGGTACACTCCAAGTCCATTTTTTAGATGCGCTTTACAATCTGACTGAACGGGACATCGACTGTCTGTTGAAAGTGGACGACCGCACGCACTGAACGGGACATCATTATGTTTGATTGCAAGGGTCTTTATCTGGTAACGGACCGGGAACTCTGCCGGGGCCGCGATTTAAAGGCCGTCATCCATGAGGCGGTCAAGGGTGGCGCCACCTGCATCCAACTCAGGGAAAAGGCGGTCTCGACCCGTTTTTTTATCGAAGAGGCACTGGCCGTCAAGGCCATTCTTGCTCCCTACGGAGTACCCCTTATTATCAACGACCGTGTCGATGTGGCCCTGGCGTCGGAGGCGGACGGCGTGCACATCGGCCAGGATGACATGCCCTATGCTGTTGCCCGCAGGCTCATGGGGCCGCGGGCCATTATCGGCCTGTCCGTAGAGACGTGGGGCGATGTGGAAGAGGCCCAGAGTCTGGATGTGGATTATATCGGCGTCAGCCCCGTTTTCGACACACCTACGAAGACCGACACCAAGGGCATGTGGGGCCTGGATGGTCTGGCGCGGATCCGCGCTTTCTCCAAACATCCCCTTGTAGGGATCGGCGGCTTGAATCGAACCAACGCGGAGGATGTCATATTTGCCGGCGCCGACAGCATTGCTGTCGTTTCCGCCGTGTGTGCCGCCCCCGATCCCCTGTCGGCAAGTCGGGATCTCCGGAACATCATCGCTTCCGCCCTCGACCGGCGTTCCCGGTAAGCGGTTCATTTATGGCGCCGGCCAGCCTGATCATCTTCGATTATTCGGGTACCTTGAGCCTTCAGGCGCCCCGTTTCGGACGTCCCGAACATTTGATGAAAGAACTTGATGCCTGCGGCCTGACCGTTTTCGGCATCGACTCGGTCGATATTTTCTGGAACGAACTCGTCAATCCCACTTGGGCAGAGGGGAGCACGACATCAGCAGGGTATACCTTCCTTTTGGAGAAACACATCGGGGAGCATCTCCGGGAGGCGGCAATCAGGCCGGACCAGCGGATGATTCATGTGGCGGCTGATTGTTTCGTCCGGCGTTATATGACCTATTCCACCATCGATCCCCGCTGGATTCCTTTCTTGCAGTGGCTGGATACGCTCCCGGAGGCTGTCAAACTCATCGCAACGGACCATTATAGCGAGGCCACGGCGGCCATTATCGCTCATCTGAACAAGTGCGGAATTAAAGGCGTGTCGTTGCCTGATCTGCCGGAATCCGAAACTCTTCATGGCCGTATAATCGTCGCCAATTCGGCCGATCTCGGGGTCCACAAGGCAGAGCGGGGGTTCTGGGAGATTATCAAGGCTCGTCTCCATCTGCCATCTATCGGCCGGATCTTAATCGTCGACGATTTCGGCGCCCACGAACAAACGGGGGACGCCTATGGTGCGGCGGCCGGTGTCGCGTCACGCCGTCAAGAAACGCTGGACATGCTGCGGAATGTCTTTTCCGCTCCTGTGGAGGCGGTGGATTTTCGTGCTGATCATGCCGAATCGTCGGTTTCAGAAGAGGATTGTTTTGACTGTCTGATCGGCCGGACGATCATCAAGATCAAGGATTCTCTGAGCTTAAACCATGATCCTGTACAATGCCAGTCTGATCAATAGCCCTATCGACGACCCCGGAGTATATCTGGAATTCAAGCACCGGCGTCAGGCCGTTCTGTTTGACCTGGGCGATCTCCATGCCCTGGCTCCCCGAAAGATACTGAAAATTGAATACATCTTCGTGTCCCATACCCATATGGATCATTTCGTCGGGTTCGATCACCTTGTCCGTCTTTGCCTGGGTCGAAACCGCCGGATTGCCATTTTCGGCCCTGCCGGATTCATTGGGAACGTCGAGCACCGGCTTCAGTCATATACATGGAATTTGGTAAACGAGTATACCAACGATTTTGCCCTCACCGTCACGGAGATCGATGGGAACAACCGCTTGCAAACCGCCGTCTTTCAATGTCGGACGGGTTTCCTTCGTGAACCGCAACCCGGCGGTAATTCATTTCATGGGATTCTTATGGAAAACAGCCAGTTTTATGTGAAAGCAGCCTGCCTGGACCATAAGATCCCTTGCCTTGCCTTTTGCTTTGAAGAGCATGAGCGCCTTAACATCAAAAAGAATGCCCTTCAGGATATGGGATTGCCCACTGGTCCGTGGCTCAACGATCTGAAGGATTATATCCTCCGGGGAAGCGGGGATGACGAGGCTTGCAGGGTTTGGTGGAAGGCCGGGGACGGACGGGTGGTCGAGCGGTTTATTCCCCTGGGCACGCTTAAAGAGCGTGTTGTCAAGATGACGTCCGGGCACCGAATTGCTTATGTTACGGATGTACTTTACAGTGCCGAAAATATCCGGAAGATTGTCGAACTTGTCGAGGGGGCGGAAATATTGTTTATCGAGGGAACTTTTCTACAGGAGGATCACGAAAAGGCGGCACGTAAATATCACCTGACGGCGGAGCAGGCCGGTACGATCGCCCGCATGGCCGGCGTCAAACGGCTCGTTCTTTTTCACATGTCACCGAAATACAAGGGAAGTGAAGAATTGCTGATTCGTGAGGCGATGGAAGCTTTTACTTTTCACTAGACTCCCTTCCTATCCGTCATTATCCGGCTTGACCGGATAATCCAGCATCACTTCCGATGCATTACTAAAAATTCCTGGATTCCCGTTTTCATGGGAATGAAAACCTTCCTATCCGTCATTGTCGGACTTGATCCGGCAATCCAGCCGAAAAAGATTCTATTTTCGTAATAATGACGAGAAGATAACGATAGATCTTTGATTTAGAATTGGGATTATGTCTTAGCGTGGGGCCTTGTGATAACCCGCCTCAATGGCCTCGTCTTCAGAATTGAAGATAACCCGGTGATGTGCCTGGACCTGATCATAGTAGCGCATACCCGGCAGATGGTATCGCTTGCTGTCCTGATTGCCGACAACCCTGACTAGCTTGTTCTCCAGGACTGGTGCGGGTTTTACGGCGACAGCCGAAGCAGCGCCAACGGCAGGCGCATTTGTGACGCCCGGTGTGGACGTTGCATCAGAGACCGCCGGTGTAACCGGTGCGGTTGCTGTTGCAGGAGGGACTGCGGTTCCCGGCTCAACCGGTGGCAAGGTAATGGGCGCGGAGCCAACGCCTGCCGCGTGTGGCGAGTTTAAATCCGGTGGACGCATAGCCTTGGGACCTTTGTATTCCGACGGGATGAAAAATAAAATCGATGCAACAAGGACGAAAAAAAAGAAAAAAACAATCTGCTTTACCATCCGATCCGGATGATGGAAGCTGCCCATTCCCGTATTCCTTGCCGTGAGTAAGGGGGAGTTAAAACGAAATTCGGGTGTTGTTGGGTGATCAGCCCTTAAGTGTTGTAACCGGGCGGCTGTTTGATCAGCCCGTCTCAAAACCTCCTGATGATCAAGATCCAGGTGGTTGCTGTAGAGTTTCAGATAACCAAGGATGTACTCGGGTTGGGGAAAACGATCGTCTTCAATGGACCGGATCAATGCCTCACTGATGCCAGCCCTCTTGGAGAGTTGGTCGGCCGTAATACCTCTGGCCTCCCTTTCCCTTTTCAGATAACAGCCTAATGATTCTTCTTCGACTTTTACCATTTTTCCCTCTGATTACTATGCAGAGTACGGAAGTACTATAACATAAATTACGGGAAGCGGCAATATATAATACATTTCTGTTGGGAGTACGTGATCTGTCCGGTTTGTTAAGATCACCTATGGAGGTGATCGATGCGACAGACGGAGATGCTACAGGAGATCCGGAGGATGCGATTTGAAGAGGTATATTCGGAGTGGAACGAGAGTCGGTTGACCGAAGAGGAAGCAGCTCG
>CAZYDG010000072.1:0-206782 GCA_964645835.1 uncultured Syntrophaceae bacterium | reverse complement strand
GCTTCGGTGTATTCTTTTTTCGATTGCGGACTCATATTCAACCTCCATAGAAATGGCGGTATTCGGTAATATCGAATTATGAGTCAACGATCCTTTTTATTCACCTCCTTCGGTAACATTTAATTTGAGGCAATTCGGGGACTCGTGGGTCGGTTGTTTTTTGTCGCCGCTTCTGTTAAACTTATAAATTCAAAGATCGCAGGATGTGAAAAGCGAACCGATATTGTCTTTGCTTAGGGATTCCCCAAAACCTGATTTCCCCTTTGGATAAGGGCGTTTTCCCAATGATGATTGGTCCAGGTTTTCCAATTGCCTGGAAAGGAGCAATGAGCGATGAGAATCCTGATGTTCGGGTGGGAGTTCCCTCCCCACATAAGCGGAGGCTTGGGCACGGCCTGCGATGGTATGACACGAGCCCTGACCGGGATGGGGTATGACATCCTCTTTGTCATGCCTCATCCCGGTCAGGAAGTTACAGAGACGGACTCACCCGTTCGTGTCCTGTCAACGGCGACTATTCCACTGATGGATAGCCCCTACGAGGGATCACTTGCCGGGCGGATTGATTTCGCATCCATTGTCTCATCCCTTCGTCCTTATATAAACGGCAGTTTATCAGTCCGGCGAGATCCATATCCACCTGATAGCTTTCTCGCAGTTTCAGGGGGATATGGTGAAAACCTCATGGCAGAGGTCTACCGCTATAGCCGGGCAGGGGCTGTCATTGCCGCCCGTGAAAATTTTGATGTGATCCATGGGCACGATTGGATGGCCGTTCCGGCGGGTCTTGCGGCCAGGGAAGCCAGCGGCAAGCCTTTTGTCCTGCACATCCACGCCTTGGAGTTCGACCGTAATGGCGATCATATCGACCAGGTCATATATGATGTGGAAAAACGCGGCATGGAGGCTGCCGACGCCGTTATTGCCGTGAGTCACTATACGAAAGAGATGATCGTGAATCGCTACGGTATTCCGTCGCACAAAATCACCGTCATCCATAATGCTGTGACCCGCCGGGAGGGGGTAGCAGCCCATCGTGCAGAACGGAATGCTGATGAAAAGGTGGTCCTGTTTCTAGGGCGTATCACTGTTCAGAAGGGACCGGAATATTTTGTCGAGGCGGCCCGGAGGGTTTTGCAGGAGATGCCCGATGTAACCTTTGTCATGGCCGGTGCGGGTGATATGATGCCCCAGATAGTCGAGAAAGTCGCCGAACTTGAAATCGGCAAGCGGTTCCATTTTACGGGGTTCCTCCGGGGTGATGAGGTCGAGCGGATGTTTGCCCGGAGTGATTTGTATGTTATGCCGTCTGTCTCCGAGCCCTTTGGGATATCGCCCCTGGAGGCCATGATGTACGATGTGCCGGTCATTATCTCGAAACAGTCGGGCGTCTCGGAAGTCCTGCATCATGCCTTGACGGTGGATTTCTGGGATGTCGACGAGTTGGCCAACAAAATGATCGCCATCCTGAAATATCCTCCTTTGGCGGGGGAAATGGTTCGCCAGGCTAGGGAAGAACTTCGATCAATCTTGTGGGAAAAGGCCGCAGTCAAAATCGCCGCCGTTTATCAGCATGTGCTTGCGCTGGAAGGGGGCTGAATTCCATGCCGGCCGTCTGTCTGTATTTCCAGGTTCATCAGCCGCGCCGCCTCCGGCGTTACACCTATTTTGATATCGGGAAGGTTCACCGCTACGATGATGAGGTGACTAATCGGCAGATACTGAACAAGGTGGCGGATAAATGCTATCTTCCCGCCAATGCCTGCCTTTATGAGTTGATCAGGCGTTATGGAGGGCGATTCCATTTTGCGTTTTCCCTGACGGGAATCCTCATCGATCAACTCCTGGCATATCGTCCCGATGTGCTCCTGAGTTTTCAGCGTTTGGCCGATACAGGGTGTGTCGAGTTTCTGGGCGAGACGGATTGCCACTCCCTGGCCTTTCTGTACTCCCGCGATGAATTCCGTGTCCAGGTCGCTCTTCACCGCGAAAGGATGAAGAACCTCTTCGGAAAAATCCCCGTCACGTTCCGGTACACGGAACTGGTCTATAACAACGATCTCGCCCGGGAGGCAGAAGGAATGGGCTATGAAGTGATTCTTGCCGAGGGAGCGAATGAGATTCTCGGATCACGAACCCCGTGTGCCGTTTACCGGCCTGCAGGCTGCGACCGCTTAAGGCTCCTCCTTCGTCACTACCGGCTTTCCGATGATGTTTCCTTTCGTTTTTCCAGAAGGGATTGGTCGGGCTATCCCCTGACGGCGGAGAAGTTCGCCCATTGGGTCCATCAGCAAGGAAGCGACAACGGCTTAGTCAACCTCTTTATGGACTATGAAACCTTCGGAGAGCATCAGTGGCAAGACACAGGTATCTTTGAATTTCTTGAAAAGCTGCCGGCAGCAGTCTTACAACGCCCCGAGTTTGAATTCCTGACACCGGCAGAGGCGGCGGCCCGTATTGCCCCTGCATGTGAACTCGATGTGGCGGAAATTGTATCCTGGGCAGATACGGAGCGGAATCTGTCCGCCTGGCTGGGCAACGATATGCAGAAAGATGCCGCCTCCACTCTGTATGGTATGGAGAAGGCCGTCCTGGCCTGCCGCGATGAGAACTTGCTGGGTATCTGGCGGATGCTTCAGACATCGGACCACTTCTATTATATGTGCACCAAATGGTTTGCGGACGGGGATGTCCACAAATACTTCAACCCCTATGCTTCCCCCTATGATGCCTATATTAATTATATGAACATTCTGGACGATTTTTCGCGGCAGGTCAACCGAACGTGACGAAGGAGGGCAGGGTATGACGGATCAACGGCAAGGTTATCTCTTTGAGGTAAGTTGGGAGGTCTGCAACAAGGTCGGCGGCATCTACACAGTGATAACGAGCAAGCTTCGGGAAGCCATAAAGGCCTACGGCGACCGGTACATCCTGCTGGGACCGGACCTCAAAACAAACATCGACTTTGAAGAAACGGATGAACCCTGCTGGGCCAAGGTTCGTGAAGGGACGGCTATTAAGGAGCTTCCTTGCCGTTTCGGACGTTGGAAGATAGCCGGTGAACCCAAAGTCATCCTCGTATCGGCGGGTAAGAAGTTCGACCGGGATCAGGTGCTCTTCCGATTGTGGGAGTCTTTCGGCGTTGATTCCATCGCCGGGGGAGAGGATTACCGTGATCCTGTCATGTTCAGTTTCGCCTGCGGTGAGGTGATCGAGACGATGTACAATCTGTGCGTGCGGCCCCACAATCTACCGGCTGTTGCCCAATTTCACGAGTGGATGACAGGGGCGGGCCTCCTTTACCTAAAGAAGAACCTTCCGGAAATCGGGACGGTTTTTACGACCCATGCGACGGTTCTGGGCCGGGCGCTGGCCGGGTCGGGTATGGATATCTATGCCATGATGGAGCGCATTGCCCCCCAGCGGGAGGCGAGTGCCCACAATGTAACGGCAAAATATTCCCTTGAAGCGGCCTCTGCCCGGGAGGCCGACTGCTTCACAACGGTTAGTGAAATAACCGCCGCCGAAGCAAAGAACTTTCTGGGACGCGACGCTGATTTGGTCACACCCAACGGTCTTGACATGGAGGCGATCCCCGACATGACCGACCGGGCTCTGGCGGCGGCTTCCCGCGAGCGTCTTCTGGCCGCAGCGGCCAGATTCCTGCGTCAGGATGTGCCGAAGGAGACGAAGATTATCGTCATCTCCGGGCGTTACGAGTACCATAATAAAGGGTTGGACGTTTTTCTCAGCGCCTTGTCCCGCCTGGACAAGGAGGCCGTCGGCGACACGCCCGTCCTGGCTTTCCTATTCGTCCTTGGCGGTCATACGGATCTGATTCCGGCCCTTCGTGGCAGCTTTACCAAGGTTGAATCTACCGGAGCCCCTATCGCGACGCATCGCCTGATGTACGAGGCCTCAGATCCGATACTTCAGACTTGTAGCCGACTGGGATTGATGAACCTTCCCCAGAACCGGGTTCATATCATCTTCATTCCCGCTTACCTCAACGGCCATGATGGCCTGATAAACCTGTCCTATTATGAGGCCCTGGCAGGATGTGATCTGGGCGTTTTCCCGTCATATTATGAACCGTGGGGCTATACCCCCCTGGAGAGCGCCGCTTATGCCGTACCGACGGTGACGACGGACCAGGCCGGTTTCGGTATCTGGACCCTGAATACCTTGGGCGAGAATAGCGGTATTCTTGTCCTGAAGCGACGAGGTCAACCAATTGCATCGATTGAAGATCAACTCTACCGGATCTTACAGGATTTCCTGTCATGGCCCGCGGATGAAATGGACAAACGGCGTCGAAAAGCCCGGCAGGTGGCTCAGGAGGCGAACTGGACGTCCTTCTATGCTGCCTATATCCAGGCCTATGACCGGGCGGAGGCTATGGCCAGGAAGCGCGTGACGGAAAAACCCGTGGCTGATGACCGATTGACTTCGCGGCACATCTTTGCGGGAACCGTTTCCACCCAACCCCATTTCCGGTCTTTTACGGCCGTGGCCAATCTTCCCGAAGGGCTTTCGCGTCTCCGGGAACTGGCCTATAACCTGTGGTGGACCTGGAATCCGAAGGCCCTCGACCTGTATGCCACACTGGATCTCAAACTCTGGTCTGAAATGGGCAATAATCCCGTCCGGATGCTGGAGACCGTATCGCCCGAAACGCTGCAGGAAGCGGCGGAAAACGATAGTTACCTGGACCTCTATAAAATGGTTTTACAGCGTTTTGACGACTATATGGGAGAGCGTGGTCCCCGGAAGAAGATTCCCATTGCACCGGAACTCCGCTGGAGTTCGCCAGTCGCCTATTTTTCCGCCGAATATGGATTCCATGAATGCCTGCCCATTTATTCCGGCGGCCTTGGGACCCTGTCGGGGGATCATCTGAAGACGGCAAGCGACCTGGGGATTCCTCTGGTCGCCGTAGGTCTCCTTTATAAGAACGGTTTTTTCAAGCAGGTCATCGATAAGGATGGCCGGCAGACTGAGGATTATCCCGAAAATGATTTCTCCTGTATGCCTGTCCAGATCGTCCAGGACGACCGGAGCATCGAGGTTCAGATTTCCATCGACCTGCCGGGCCGCACCCTTTTTGCCAACATCTGGGAAGTGAAAGTGGGCCGCGTTTCCTTATACCTTCTCGATGCGGATGTGCCGAGGAATACACCGCAGGACAGGACCATTACAGCCCGTCTGTATAGTGCCGATCAGAAAACCCGTATCGAACAGGAGATTCTCCTGGGCATCGGCGGAGTCCGGCTCCTGAAGAAACTGGGGATCAAGCCCCGGGTCTATCACATCAACGAAGGCCACTCGGCCTTTCTGATCCTGGAACGGATTGAATCTTTCATGATCGAGGAGGGATTGTCATTTGAGGAGGCCGCCGAGGTTGTTCGCAACAGAGGCGTGTTTACGACCCATACCCCTGTCGAGGCGGGGAATGAGCGGTTTTCACGGGATCTCATGGAGTATTATTTCTCCGGTTTCATCAAGCGGTCCGGCATGACCTGGGCTCAGTTCTGGGATTTGGGGCGCCGGGAGGGAGGAGACGAGAAAACCTTCTTCATGAATATTCTCGCCTTCAAGCTGACTTATCGAAGCAATGCCGTGAGTCTCGTCCACGGCCAGCTGTCCCGCCGTATGTGGCGCGATGTATGGAAGGGGTTCGATGATTCGGACATCCCCATTCGCCATGTTACAAACGGTGCCCATTTCCTGTCGTTTATCGCCCCAAGGATGCGATCTCTCCTGGATGCCTATCTGGGCATAGAATGGGAAAAGAACCTCACCGATACCGAACGATGGACACGGGTCCAGGATATTCCCGACACCCTTCTTTGGCGTGTCCGCTATGAGTTGAAGCAAAAAACCATGGATCTGATCCGTGACAATGTCGCGCAACATTGGGGTAAATACGAAGGGCCCCGGATGTGGCGTGAGGAGTTTTTTTCCAAGCTCAACCCGGCGGCTCTCCTGATCGGATTTGCCCGACGGTTTGCCCCCTACAAACGGGCCGATCTGATCCTGACGGATTTGAATCGTCTCGACCGCATCGTCAATCATCCCAGCCGGCCTGTGCAGATTGTATTCGCCGGCAAGGCCCATCCGAATGACAGCATGGGAAAGGACCTGATAGAAAAGGTCATCCGTGTCTGCCGCGATGAACGCTTTCAAGGGAAGATATTCTTCCTGGAAAACTATGACATCCGCATTGCCCGTCATTTGGTCCAGGGTGTCGATGTGTGGCTGAACAATCCGCGCCGCCCCCTGGAAGCCAGCGGTACGAGCGGCGAGAAGGTGGTCGTCAACGGAGTCCTTAATCTGAGCATATCCGACGGTTGGTGGGTAGAGGGTTATGATGGCATGAACGGTTGGACCATCGGTCCCGTGAGAAAAGGTTATAAGGAAGAGGTGGGTAACTCCGACGGCGAAGATGCCCAGTCACTTTATAACCTCATCGAAAATACAGTTGTTCCTCTTTTCTATGAGCGGGATGCCTCCGGCGTACCGGAGAAATGGACCGCCATGATTAAGAGGTCCATGCAGACCCTGGCGCCCATTTTCAACACGGACCGGATGTTAACGGAATATCTGCACGAGATGTACGAACCGACGGCCCAACGGGAATGGACCTTGACTAGTAACGCCTATCAGCTTGCCAAAGAGATCGCTGAATGGAAGTACAAGATCCCCATGCGCTTTTCTTCCCTGAAACTCGTTGAAGTTATCGTTGACGGCATTCACGGCGATACGGTAATGGTTGATCTGCCGTTGACGGTGAGCGTCCGCATCGATCCGGGGAAGATGTTGGAGGAGGAGATTTATGTGGAGATGATGATCGGCCAGGGGGATCATGGCGGATTCGTCGGCGAGCCCGAAAGCGTTCGTCTGGAGAAGATCTCGAAGGCGCCCGACGGAGTGATCACATATGGCGTCAATTATGTGGTCCGGCAAAATGGCAATTACAGTTACGGTATTCGGGTCCTGCCTTATAATCCCCGTTTGGCGTCAAAGCTGGAGACGGGCTTGATTCTGTGGGGATAATGGAGAATGAGAGTAAATATGCGCAAAGCCTTGTTTCTTGCAGTTTTAATGGTCATGGTTTCTTGTTCGGTGTCGTTTGCCGAGATCAAAACCTATACCATGACTGTACGACAGCTTTTCGGTGGTGGGCAGTCTCCGGATAATGCCACCGTGGCTGCTGTAGCCAAGGCAAAGCGCGAAGCCCTGGAGCAAGCCGGCACCTATCTGGAATCCATGACCCTGGTCCGCGATTCTGCTGTAGCCGTTGACGATGTGTTTGCCCTGGCCGCCGGGCTTCTGAAGACCGAGATCACGACACGGAAAAACATCATGGAGGGTGATCTGTTCGGTATCGAGGTCACGGCCAGGGTGGAGGTGGACACTGCAGTCATGGAAGCGCGCGTCAAGGCATTGCTTGCGGATCGGGGCAGTCTGGATGAAATCAAGAAGCTCAAGGTCCGCGAGCGGGAACTGCTGGATCGTGTTCATGCGCTTGAAGATAAAAACACCGCCTTGCTGAAATCACCGGATAGACGTGCAGAAAAGGATCTTTCCGCAGCGTTTCGCGAGGTAACCGCCGAGCTTGAAGATGTGGGCCGTCTTCTTGACGCCAAGTTTGCGGCCATTGCCCGCGATATCGCCGAGATCAAGCAGTCCACGGCGCGCATTGAGAAGTCGCAGGAAAAGATGGCCCTTTCTTTGGATAAGATCAGCAGGGGCTTTGAGGAATTAGCCCGGCAGGGTGGAATCATCCCGTCGCCCAGGACACCGGAAGAATTTTACAACAATGCCCGTGTCTATGAGTTGCGAGGCGACTATGGCAACGCCCGCAGGGCATACATGGCGTATTTTCGTTTCGATCTGGATTTTATCGACCCCCACGTTCGTTTCCAGACGTTTTTGAAGGTTCAGGAGGGCCGCGAAGGGGCGCGCGAGGTTTATGAATACATCGGAAAGCAGGGCAAGAGCTTTGTCACCCCTTTCGTTTCCTTATTTTTGCAGGACCGTGAAGCCAGAGTGCGTGGACTTGAGGCGTTTGCCCGCAAAAACCCTGACTTCGGCCCGGTCTATTATGAATTGTCCAGGGAGTATTCCGAGGCGAGGCTGCCCGGCCGGGGCATGGAGGACAAGCGCCGGGAAAAGGAATACCTGGAAAAGTTTCTGGCCGCAAACCAGGCCGGGCATTTTGTGCGGTGGTTCATCGACAAGGCCCTTGTGGCCGAGTATTTGGCCGATGCGGAGAGACGTCTGGCCGAGCTTAAAGCAACCCCGGCCGCCCTCATGGAGAAGCCGGTCAGCGTGAGCTGGATGAAGTCGAATGCCGGTTGGATGGCGACGATGATCATTGCCGAACCTGCGATTGAGGTCTTTTACCGCCTGGATGAGGAAAAATCTTTTAAAAGTACGGGTCATTCCCAGATGATGCATCCCCAGACGGGAAAGCCCATGCCGGTCACGTACGTGAGTTTTCCCTTTACGGGCAAGCCTCTTAAATTATGGGTGAAGTACCTGGATCGCCAGGGACGGGAAATGGGGCCGTGGGATTTCATGCTTGATCCTGGCGCCGAGGCGGCACGGGGCGACAAGAGCATCCTGGAGACGACCAGGACCAGCTGGATTTCATTTCGGGAGTTCGACGGCAGGACCCTGATCTATTTTACCCATCTGATGTCGTGGCGCGGCGGCATAAGCAGGATTTACTATGGGTTGGACACGGAAAACCCGGACAGGGAGTTCAAGTTTCCGGCGCACAAAGGTGTCGGCACCGCCGATCTGACTGCGGATGTGCCTGTTTATATAAAAATTCCGACCAAGGTCAAAGTTGTCACGGTGCGGCTTGTTTATTTTGACCAAACGCAATCGGATGTGGTCAGGTTCACAAATAACGAATAAGCGGGCTGTCGAAAAACGTCCATCCCGTACTTTCGCGGATAACCTCCCACTGCACCCCCTCCAGAGGGGGATATGTCTGCTGCGCTCAGCCTGTAGCCCAGCCCTTCAGGGCTGCAATAGATAAACACAGGGCTGAAGCCCTGCGCTACATTTGCTTCAAGAAAAGGGCTGAAGCTACATTATCACTCAGCTTTTGTGCGCCTTGCCTCTGAACCTTTTTGAATAGCTGCCCGAAATCAAGTTTTCCAACAATCGGTTAGATCTCATTTTCCTCTTGTCCCCATGTGAAAGGCTTTTCCTAGTCAAAATCGGGAGCTAGGTGCCGGTCGTCCACTTCCTGGATAAAAATGTTTTCGAAACCCAAGGTCATTGCTCCATCAACGACAGCTTCATATTCATCAAACGTGACTCTTCGGCTTAGGAGGGGGTCGTTTTTGACGGATGCAATGGGCGTGTATTGAGACATGATGCTGAGGGTTACGTTACGGGAAAGGCGGGAACGGATGATTGAAAGGGCTGAAAGGCTGTTTTTGACCATGCCCGGCATGACGAGATGGCGAATGAGGAGGCCCCGTGTGGCGAGGTCATCATCCATTTCCAGGCCATCACCGACCTGGCGTGCCATTTCTTCCAAGGCAGATGCGGCGGACGCGACATAGCCTTTCACACCCGAGCATCGGTAGGCCACTTCATCGGAGCCGTATTTGAAATCAGGCATGTAGATATCTATGTCTCCTTGAAGGCGACGGATAATGTCGGGATCTTCATAGCCGCTGCAATTATAAACCAGAGGAATGTGGAGGCCCTTTGCACGGGCCAGGTGGAAGCCTTCCATGATCATGGGGATCTGGGGCGTCGGTGTGACAAGGTTGATATTATGGCATTTTTCTTCCTGAAGATCGAGCATGACCTGGGCCAGCTCAGCGGATGTCATGGCCATGCCCGTTACAGTGTGACTGATCTGGTAATTCTGGCAAAAGATGCAGCGCAGATTGCAGGAAGAAAAGAAGATGGTTCCCGATCCGTGGCGCCCGGACAGTGGCGGCTCTTCACCCAGGTGGGGGAGGGCGCAATCGATGACCAGGCGGTCTGTGAGGCCGCAGAAACCCGTATTGCCCTCTGTCCGGTTGATGCCACATTTCCGGGGGCAAAGAGTACAGTGCTTCAGAAAGTCAGAGAGATGTTCCATGAGGTTACCTAACAGGTTGTTGAAAAACTCGATTTTGTGCAGGCTGTTCAAAAATGTTCAGATGCAAGGCGCGCAAAAGTCGAGGCAACCACCCCCTGCACCCCCGCCAGCGGGGGACAGCGTACATAGAAATACGTCGATGTAGCCTGCCCCGGCGAAGGCCGGGGAGGCTTGCAGCGCAACGCAGCAGATGGACGTTTTTCAACAGCCTGCTAATGAACGGTAATTAACCGATGGCAAAATTATAGCCTGTCCACGACCTCCCGGAGTTTGCTACTCTCCGCTATTTCCAGAAAGACCTCCCCCAGATGAGAGCACTGAGCGGCGGCCTTGTGCCAGTTTTGGATCCGTGTACCCGGATCATCCATGAAGGTCTTGAAATCTTCCCGGTCCGGCACTTTACTGTTGGGCAATCTGGCGATCAGGTTGTCCGAGGGATAGACCATGAGCACGTTTTCCAGGGCCTCCGGTGGCGGCTGGCGTTTCGTCAGGCGTTTGTCAAGCCATCCAGGGATAATCCGCTCCTGGTGTAGAAAGAGGAGGGTCAAATCCTGTTCACCTGAACCATAGGCCCTTGTCAGATGGTAGTCCGTCAGTCCGCCGTCGCGGTATACGCCGGTTGGCGCGCCGTAGATGTCATCAACACCCCTTACGATCAGGGGAATAGAGCCGGATGCCACAAGAGCGGCTTTGAAGTTGACTGTGGACAAGGGTACATGCCGGCCTTTAAAGCCGGGCTTGAGGGTGAAAGCAGGGGGGTTGGGTCCGGAATAAAACACGACGTTTTCCGTGAATCGATAAAGAAGGGAGCGATGAACAGCATTCATGACAAAACAGAGCCCGAAACCGATACCCTGAAGCCACTTTCTCCTGGCGGCAGTCAGATGCTTGGCCCGGGCGGTGATAATCGCCAGGCGATATCTCCGGTTGGCGAGGGCGAAAGGCAGGGCGTCGTTTTCGATAGCCTTGTTGATGATCACTTCCAGGGATTGTTTAATGGTTTCCGGGGTGTCTTTTCTTGAATAAGTGGTCGTTATATAGGCATCCATGAGGGACTGATAACTCTTCTCTGCCTCGGGCTGCATCCAGGCGGCGAAACGCCAGGAGCCCGCCGAAGCGCCGACGAGCAAAACGGGCCAGTTGCGCCCCAACAGGCCGCTTTTCATAAGGCTCATATCGAAGCCACTTGCGATAAGCCACCGGGGACCCGTTGCAGGACCGAAGAAACTCGTAATTCTGTCAAACGAAAACCCGCCGTCCTGGATCATGGCATAGGCCCTTTTGCCGGCCTTGATTCGCAAATCATGAGATGATGACATTGCCGTCATTTTGCCCTTTGTGTCTCCCCCTATCCTTTCTTATGGGAATTGTGTTTAATCAAGTCCATGACATCCTTGTACAATTTGGCCTTGACACGATGCCATAGGTACTGCTAATGACCGGTGGGGTAAGAGATTCCCATACACGGATTAATGGATGATGTGCCGTGGAGGGGTAATACCTGTTCAAGGGGATTTTTGTCAAATCATATTCGGCGGTAAATGCTGATTATCATATTAGGAGGTATTTTGATGACAATCAAATCAGATGTCCTGGAAATAGCGCAGAAAGCCAAAAGTGCAGCTGCCGTTCTTTCCCGTATTCCGACAGATATAAAGAACAATGCCCTTAAGGCTATGGGTGAAACCATGTTGAGCCAATCGGACTATCTAATGGCTGAGAACGAGAAAGATCTAGCCGCTGCCCGGCAAACGGGCCTTCCGGCAGCAATGATCGATCGTCTGACATTGAAAGAATCTACCCTGGCCGGGATTGCCAAGGGCATGGCGGAAGTTGCGGCACTACCCGATCCCATAGGCAAGGTGTCTTCCATGTGGCGACGTCCCAACGGCCTTCTTGTTGGCCGGATGCGTATTCCTCTGGGTGTGATCGGAATTATCTACGAATCTCGTCCCAATGTAACGGCTGATGCGGCAGCCCTGTGCCTTAAATCGGGGAATGCCGTCATTCTAAGAGGCGGTTCCGAGGCGATCCACTCGAACCTTGCCATAGCAGAGATTTTGTGCAGCGTCCTCAAGGAAACAGGCCTTCCCGAGGCGGCCATCCAGGTTATCCCCACAACAGACCGCGAGGCCGTCTACGAACTTCTGCAGCTTGAAGAATATGTGGACGTTATAATCCCCCGTGGCGGTGAAGACTTGATCCGGGCAGTCGTCCGTGACTCCAAGATCCCTGTCATCAAGCACTATAAAGGCGTCTGCCATATCTTTGTCGACGAAAGCGCCGATCTGGATATGGCCGTTCGGATCTGCCTGAACGCCAAGGCCCAACGGCCGGGCGTTTGCAATGCCATGGAGACCCTGCTGGTCCACAAGAAGATTGCGCCGTCTTTCCTGCCTGCGGTGGCAAGCCGCTTTCAGGCGGTCGGCGTTTCCCTCAGAGGATGCGATGAGACCCGGGCCATCCTGAAAGATGTCCACGCGGCGACGGAAGCGGACTGGTATGAAGAATATCTGGATCTCATTCTGGCCGTTCGGGTGGTCAAAGACATTGATGAGGCCATGGCCCATATCGAAAAATACGGGTCCCTCCATACGGAATCGATCGTCACGGAAAATTACGGACGGGCCCAGCGGTTTCTGAACGAAGTTCAGTCCTCGACAGTCCTCGTCAATGCCTCCACTCGGTTTAGTGACGGTTTCGAACTGGGCCTCGGCGCCGAGATCGGAATCAGTACAACAAAGCTCCACGCCTTTGGCCCCATGGGTCTGGAAGAATTGACGACAGCCAAGTTTATTATTTATGGAAACGGGCAGGTGCGTGAATGAAATGGGGACTATTTGGAGGGACATTTGACCCCATTCATATAGGACACTTGCGGTGCGCCGAGGAAATCCTGGAGATGTTCAACCTGAACCGTATCATCTTCATTCCCGCATCGAGGCCTCCCCATAAACTCCATGGAGAGATTACACCGTTTTATCACCGGGAGCGGATGGTCAAGCTGGCTATCGAAAGCAACCCGTCCTTTTCGTTTTCCGATGTGGAGAACAAACGGGAAGGCGCTTCCTATTCCGTCGAAACGGTTGAGCACATCCTAATGGAAAATCCCCATGACCTGGAATTGTATTTTATCGTGGGACAAGATGCTTTTCATGCCATACGGACGTGGCGGGAATGGGAGAAGCTTCTGCTCATGTGCCATTTCATCGTCATGACCCGGCCGGGCTATGAAAACGTCGGGCTGGACAGGATTCTTGATCATGAATTCGCCTCGCAATTTGTCTATGACCAGGAAAAAGATGGCTTTAGAGGTCCAACTGGCTTTTATATCTATTTCCGTAACGTCACTTTTCTGGATATCGCTTCCCGCAAGATCCGCGAGTGGATACGGGAAGGCCGGTCAATAACTTATTTGACGTCCGATCCCGTGTGTGACTACATAATAAAAAATAATCTTTACCAAAAACCATAAAGGAGTAAAAAGCACATGAAGCCTTATTTAATCCGTTTCCCGTTTTGTATCTTTTTTCTGACTGCAGGTCTTTGTTTCTTTGCCTCCAACGCCTTGGCCTTCCGCTGTGGTGAAAACGTCATAAGTGCCGGCGATACGAAATCGCGGGTCATTATGGAATGTGGGAAACCGACGTACAAGGAAAAAGTTGGGTCCAAGGACGTTTATACCAGCGATCAGGGCAATAGAAACCACAGTAAGTCATCCAAGAAGGTCGAACAGTGGTCCTATAATTGTGGAGAAGGAGACTTTATCTATGTCCTGGAATTTGAAGGCGGAAAACTGGTAAGGGAAGACACGAACGGCCGCGGCCATGGGAAATCACATTGTTTAGGTAAATAAGGTACGTATTCGAATAGGACCCGGATAATTACGCGTTTTCCTGCTGGCTATATTTTGGAATGCGGCGCCGAGGCGCCGCTTTTATTTTCCGTAACCCACCGCCAAATTTCAACCAAATCGAATGGAGAGAAGCTGGGTATTGGTCTTCCGGCTCAGGGATTTTTCCCATTTTTGTATGATGCAGATGACATTGCTGATGGGGGTCGGAAAAAATCCAATTCACATTCAGACCAATACCCAGCTTTTCTCGGCTTACTCGATCAAAGCCTTTGGGTTATGGGGATGGATTGTGTTTTACCCTTGTCTTGCTTTTTAATTAATCCGGCGTCAATCGCCGACGACAAAGCACAGCCGAGGCAGCGCAATACAAAAGAAAAAGGCCGAAAGTGATCATCACTTTCAGCCTTCATTCGTCAGCCTAAATCTCTTTTAAATCTTTATGATACTTTATCCGTCCGTCTTTAATCATTTCGGCCTTAACGCTTTCCATCCAGGACTGGATGGCCTCGCCCCGTTTGATCTTTAACAGGGTATTCCGCAAGCTGTCTTTCTGCTTGGCAAAATCGCTGTCGTCGCCCTGTTCCTTCTGTTTGAACTCGATCAGGACAAAGGCGCCGTCCGCCTCGAATACCTGATCGGCGTAAGGCTTCTGGCTGGAAAGTTGAAACAGGGCACGTTGCAATTCCGGAGACGTTCCAAGCTGGGAGGGCGGTGTAGAAGGACGGAAGAAACCTGTCTCGCTTACGGTGAGTTTTTGTTCTGCCGCTATTTTATTCAGAGACTCCCCTTTTTTCATCCGTTCCAGAAGACGATCCGCCATCTGTTTGGCCAGACGGCGCGATTCAAGTTCGGCATATTTTCTGCGCAATTCAGGTTCAATGTCTTTTACCGCCGGTGTGTAGGCTGCCTTTTTTTCGGCCAGTCTGATGAGATAATAGCCATTTTCGGAGGACAGGATGTTGCTGATGTCGTCTTTCTGCAAGGCAAAGGCGATTTTTGCAAAGTCATTAACCGGCTTGAAATCGGCAGGCGGATTCTTGACGCTGAAGAAGCCTGTGCTTGCGATGGATAAATGATTCTGGGCCGCATAGGCGTCGAAATTGTTCTGCTGGTAGATAACGTCGTGGGCCTTTTTCGCCTCTTCGTAAGCTATGCGCATGCCCTTGCTGTGTTTGATCTCACCTACCAGCTTGTCTCTCACTGAGGACAGGGGCTGGACCTTGTCTGTTTTGCCCGCTTTGGCTTTGAAGCGGTTATAGGCCTCCTGCACCTCCTCGTCGGATACCTGCACCCTTCCCGCATAGGCCGAGGGAGCAAAAAATGCGTATTGTATCCGGATCTGCTCGGGGATGCGGAAGTCGGCGCTGTTTTCCTTCAAGAACTTTTCGAGATCGGCTGCCTGAGGCCGAATGTCCTTCTGCATATCTTTGACGAGAATCCGCGTCCATGACAGGTTAATCTTTTCATTGGTGATTCTATAGAAATTGTAAATTTCCTGATCCGTCACGGTAATGCCGTCCTGAAGCAAGTCTTCCAACTTGGTGACGAGGAGGTTTTTCTTCTGAGCGATCTCAAAGTCTTCCGGCTTCATGCGGTTATAGCGCAGCATTTGCTGATAGAGCTTTTCGTCAAAGACGCCGTTTCTTTGAAATGCGGGTGTCGAGGCAATGATGGACTTTAATTCCTCATCCGACACATTGATATGAAGTTCTTGAGCCTTCTTGATCAATATGGCTTCATAGACGATCTTGTCCATGACCTGTTCTTTGAGCTTCAGGGCTTTTATCATCTCGTCCGTCAGGCGGCCGCCGAAACGCTGGCGGTACATCTCGATGATATCCTGATATTGTTTATCGAATTCCATCCTGCTGATGGTTTTTCCATCGATTGTTACGAGGGCGTCCGCCTTGTTTCTTCCGCTTGTCGAACCGAAGTAAAAGACGAAAACGATAATAATGATGCCCAGGATGGCCTTCATCATCCAATTTTTAGCATGTTGCCGCATCAAATCAAGCATGGCCTTTTTCCTTATTCCATTCAATTTTAAGTCGGCATTAGTATTACATGCAGCTGAAAAAAGCAAATGGATTTTAAAAAAGCGTTGCTTAGGGTTGAGAAATAGGCTATAGGGGGTGACATTCATTTACGATCAAGGGGAGAGGGCTCACAACTCCCCGTAAATTCAGGAGGAATGACCGTGCTGTTTGATTTTATTCTGGGGAAGTTTTCCAATGATCTGGCCATCGATCTGGGAACGGCCAATACCCTTGTTTACGTTAAGGGAAAGGGTATCGTTTTGAGTGAGCCCTCCGTCGTTGCTGTGCATATGGATTCCAAGGGGATCAAGAAAGTCCTCGCCGTCGGAGCCGAAGCCAAGAGAATGGTTGGCCGTACGCCAGGGAATATTATGGCGATCCGGCCTATGAGGGACGGGGTCATCGCCGATTTCGACATTACGGAGGCCATGCTCCGACATTTTATCCTGAGCGTTCATAACCGAAGGACTCTTGTTCGTCCACGCATTATCGTATCGGTGCCTTCCGGGATTACACAGGTGGAAAAACGGGCTGTTCGTGAAACCGTCGAATCGGCCGGCGCCCGTGAGATCTATTTAATTGAGGAACCCATGGCCGCCGCCATCGGGGCCGGGCTGCCAATTACGGAACCAACGAGTTCCATGGTTGTAGATATTGGCGGTGGAACGACTGAAGTGGCCGTCATTTCACTGTCCGGCATTGTCTATGCCAAGTCTCTGCGTGTAGCCGGCGACAAGATCGACGAGGAAATCGTCCAGTATATGAAACGCAAATATAGCCTGCTCATCGGTGAACGGACGGGCGAAATCATAAAGACGACCATCGGCTGCGCCTATCCGGACCAGGAATTGCGAACTGTGGAGGTGAAAGGGCGGGATCTGATCTCCGGTATTCCGAAGATCATCGAAATCAACTCGGAAGAGGTGCGGGAGGCCATTGCCGAACCGATCAGCCTGATCGTAGACACCGTGAAGGACGCCCTGGAAAACGCGCCTCCCGAACTGGCCGGTGATATCGTCGACCGGGGCATCATGCTGACGGGCGGTGGCGCCCTGTTGCGAAATCTTGATATCCTGATCCGAGAGGAGACGGGATTGCCCGTTACTATTGCCGACGATCCCCTGTCTACTGTTGCCAGAGGCGCCGGGATGGCCTTGGATCAACTGGATGTTCTGAAGGAAGTGACCCTTCAGGTTTGATGTATAGGACATGTCGCGCCATACCTGACGGGGACTTGTTTGCATGCCTTACCTGGGGAATAGGCGGCGATAGAATAATTAATATCACAAATTTGAAGCCCTGTGGCTATCCGGGTATGGCATGTTGCTTTCAAAAAAAAATCGACCTGTCATTATAATATCCGTTGTGGTCGCTGTGGTCATCGCGCTGCTCTCATACAGTGCCAGGCATCCCTATGACAGCGGTATAATGAGAAGGCTTGTCCTTGAGACGTCGGCGCCCTTGGATTATTTCTTCCGGACACCCATTCACGCCGTTCATCAGGCATGGTACCGATACATCTTTATGATCGGTTTGGGAGATGAGAATCGTCGTCTAAAAAAAGAAAACGATCAATTAATCAACCAGTTGGTTCAGTATCGCGAAGGGTACCATGAGAGCCTGCGCTTGCAGAAACTTCTCGGACTTCAATCCGGATTGGGTTATACTACTGTTCCTGCCAGGGTCATCGGCAGCGATCAGAAATCCGTCCTGAAAACGATTTTGATCAACAAAGGGACAGCCCACGGTGTGAGAAAGGATCTTCCCGTGATTAACGATCAGGGGGTTGTCGGACGTGTTATTGAAACATCGTGGCATGTCTCCCGCATTCTACTTGTAACGGACACCAACAGCAATATAGATGGTCTGATTCAATCATCCCGCATTCAGGGCATTCTGCAGGGCGCAGGCGTTTCTGGTTGTGCCCTTAAGTACGTGGCCAAGACGGAAGATGTCAAAGCCGGCGATGTAGTTCTTTCTTCGGGGCTAGCCGCAACATTTCCCAAAGGGTTGATGCTGGGTGTTGTGACACGGGCGGATAAGAAGGACTCCAGTCTTTTCCAGAAGATTGATGTTGCACCCGTCGTAGATTTTGCGCGGCTTGAAGAGGTCCTCGTTCTGTTGTTAAAACCGGAGCCCGAAAAATGATCTATTATGCGGTGCTGCCCATTTTTCTCATGTTGTTTGTAGTTTTCCAGCATTCCGTGCCGGGTGTCCTCTTCTTCAATAGCATCACAGTGGAGTTATCCTTGATATTGGTTGTCTATGCCGGATTTCGTCTGGAGATGATGAAAGGCGGCATACTGGCCTTGCTGCTGGGCTTTATGATGGATTGCATTACGGGGGCCATCTCCGGGTTTTATACCTTGATCTATTTCCTGCTCTTTTCGACGTCGTTTCTTATTTCTCCACGGGTATATGGCGAAAGTCCGGGTTTTGTCGTCTTCATGACCTTCGTTAGCGGTATTCTGGAAGGAATATTGATCGTCGTTCTGAACTATCTGATTTACGGGAACCATCTTTTCTATGATACGTTTCGTTTCTTTCTTCCCCAATTGACCGTTGCGAGCGCTGTAAGTCCCTTCCTTTTTAAATTTTTCGACAGGTTTGGTAATCTCTATGGTGGAAATGCGCGGTCGCCTAGGCGAGCATGATGCCGTCGATCTGAGAAGACGTTTCAAATACCTCTTCTGGGTCGTCTTGATCGCCCTGATCGTAGTCGGTATCCGTATGATGTATCTTCAGATCATCAGAGGGGACGAATTTCAATTGCGATCGGAGAATAACAGCGTCCGCCTGAGAAAGATCAAGCCTCTGCGCGGACTGATCATGGACAGCCGCCGACAGGTTCTCGTCGATAATCAACCGGCCTTTGATCTGATCTATGTTCCCAACCGTGCCGGTCAGGTTGGCGCCATCCTCGAAAAGATCGAACGTTTTTACGCAGAACGGGGGTTAACGTTGGTGACGGATATCGTACCGACGGGCCGTGTTCAGCCATTTGTTCCCATAAGGATAGAAAAGAATATCAGTCGAGATAAGCTCGCCGTCATCGAAACACATGCCCTGGATTTACCGGGTGTTGTCGCTGAAGTCGTGCCGGTGCGGAAATACGTTTCAGGGGAGATGCTTGCCCAGGTGATTGGTTACACCGGGGAGGTCAGCCAGGAAGAACTGGATAAGAATGACATGGATGATCTTTCCCCCGGTGATACGGTTGGCAAATATGGCATTGAGAAATACCTGGATGCCTATCTTGGCGGTAAGAGCGGCGCCGAACAGGTGGAAGTCAACGTTATCGGCAAGGTGGTCAAGGCCTTGGGGCGGGTGGAACCCGTAGCGGGTTATAATGTTATGCTGACCATTGATGCCAGGCTACAGGAGGCAGCGTGGGCGGCCGTCGAGGGCAGACCGGGCGCCGTTGTGGTTATGGATCCCAGGGATGGATCGATTCTTGCCCTTGTCAGTTCGCCATCCTTTGACCCCAATCTGTTTAACGGAGGCATTACGACCAAGGAATGGGAGAAATTATCAAAGAATCTCCTCCATCCCATGGAGAACCGCGCTGTATCAGGTCAGTACCCCCCCGGATCGACTTACAAGATCGTTGCTGCCGCCGCTGCCCTGGAAGAAGGCCTCATAAAAGAGGATACGAAATTCTTCTGCAACGGCGCCTTCACTCTGGGGAACAGGACCTACCGGTGCTGGCAAAAACATGGCCACGGTTGGGTCAGCCTGCACCGCGCCCTTGTGGAGTCTTGCGATGTCTATTTTTATAATCTGGGCAAGATGCTAGGCGTCGACAGGATGGCCGTTTATGCCCAACGACTGGGCTTCGGCAGCGTAACGGGATTGGATTTGCCCCGTGAGAAACCGGGTCTCGTGCCTACCAGGCAATGGAAACTGGCGAGGATGAAAGAACCGTGGCAACCGGGAGAGACGATTCCCATCGCCATTGGGCAGGGTTTTGACCTCGTTACGCCCCTGCAACTCGTATCGGCATACAGTGCCCTGGCCAACGGGGGGACCGTTTTCCGTTCCCGGCTCATCAAACAGATCGAGGCTGTGGATGGCAAGGTTGTGAAGGAATTTCCGGCGGAAAAGAGGAGCATTCTTGGTTTTCGTCCGGAAACGATCGCCCAGATTAATTCCGGTCTGTGGGGGGTTGTCAACGAAGGCGGCGGCACGGGGGGCGCATTGCGGCGTCCTGAGGCCGATGTTGCCGGTAAAACGGGGACAGCACAGGTTATCGGATTGCCTTCGGAAGATAAAGCACGAAAACTCAAGATCGTTTCTGCCAGATTTCGGGATCATGCCCTCTTCGTTTGCTTTGCCCCCTTCAAGCAGCCTGAGATCGCCGTGGCGGTCATTATGGAAAATGCAGGCCATGGTGGATCGGCTGCGGCCCCTGTGGCCAGAAAGGTCATAGACGCCTATTTTCAAAACAAAAAGGATGCCGGCAAGCCTCCGGCGGCAGTGAAATCCACACAGCAGCCCCTGATTCCTCAGGAACAGGAGGCTATTGAAGAAGAGGAAGAATCCTGACGGTACGGAGATGTTGCAATGCTCAAGTTTGATAGGCAATTGTTCTTGAATTTTGATTGGACTTTATTGATCCTGGTGCTGGGTATATGCGCCATCGGCGTCATGAATATTTACAGCACCGGCTTCAGTTTAGTGTCTGCTAAACATTCTCCTTTATATATTAAGCAGATGCAATGGATCATGATCGGCCTGCTTTTTATGATCATGGCCTTTTTCGTGGATTACAGGGTCATCAACCAGTACGTCTATGTCCTTTATGGGGCGTCTTTGCTGCTGCTGATTGTCGTAGCCATTTACGGTTTCACGACCCATGGATCACAACGCTGGTTTGCTATCGGCGGCTTTTCTTTTCAGCCATCGGAAATATCAAAATTGACGCTGATTCTCGCCTTGGCCCGCTATTTTAATGATCACCGGGCCAGTGGAGGCTACGATCTGAAAGACTTGTGGATACCTTTCTTTATAATGATTCTCCCCTTTGTTTTGATTATCCGGCAACCCGATCTGGGTACTGCCCTTATGCATTTTCTGATCTTTTGCGTCTTTGTCCTTTTTGTCGGTATTCGTCTCCAGGCCATTCTCGTTGCAAGTGTCGGTGCCCTGGTCATGATGCCAGTCGCCTGGCATTTTATGCGTGATTATCAGAAGGATCGTATTCTGATGTTCTTCAGTCCCGAACGGGACCCTCTCGGCGCCGGATACCATATCATACAGTCGATGATAGCAGTTGGCTCCGGTGGTTTTTTGGGGAAAGGCTATTTGAAGGGAACGCAGACACAACTGAAGTTTTTACCGGAACAGCAGACGGACTTCGTTTTTTCGGTCTTTGCCGAGGAATGGGGCTTTCTGGGGGGCTTAATTCTGATTTCCATGTTTTTGATTCTTATCCTCTGGGGTCTCAAAATTGCCATGCACTCCAGAGACTATCTCGGGACCCTGATCGCCTATGGTATTACCATGCTACTTTTTTGTGGAGTTTTTATCAATATGGGGATGGTTCTGGGCATTCTTCCCGTTGTCGGCGTACCCTTGCCGTTTTTGAGCTATGGTGGTTCCGCCATCGTTGTCCTTATGACCGGAATTGGTCTTCTGATGAATATTAGTACCCGGCGCTATATTCTGCAACGCTAAATTCGGAAGCAGGCTGTTGAAAAACGCCCATCTGCTGCGTTGCGCTGCAAGCTTCGTTTTCTATGTGCGCCTCATTCCTCAGCTTTTGCGCGTCTTGCATCTGGGTATTTTTGGACAGCCTGCCCAAAATCGAGTTTTTCAACAACCTGCTAATTATTTTTGTATTGTTTGGGAGCAGGGCAAAAAGTGCTTGACAAGCCCGGCTTCTTATGATTAGTAGACCGCGCTCTATGTGGATTGGAGGAATTTTCATTGTCTGTGCATTTGAATCATGGTCATTGTTTTGATGTGCGTCTGTTATTAACCGGCACACACTATGATCAAGTAATAGTTTACCCTGGTATTGAGTTGTCCGAGAAATGAAAACCGGATGAAGCGCACCTGCTTCATTCGGTTTTTTTTGTAAACATTATTTATATTTTTCGTGAGGTTCAACCGTGATAAGTTTAGATTCTACCATTTTCATTCAGATTGTCAATTTTCTCGTTCTGATGGCGATCCTTAACATGCTTCTTTACAAACCGATCCTCTCGATTATTGAGAAGAGAAAAAAGATTCTGCTGGATTCCGATGAAGAGATCAAGCGTCTCAATGCAACGGCCGAGCAGAAGGTACTGGAGTATGAAGAGAAGCTCCGTCAGGCAAAACAAAATGCTGTCGGCGTGAAATCCGAAATTTTGAAGGATGCTGCGGACCAGGCCAAGGCGATTGTCGACGAGAAGAGAAGTAAAATTCCCGCCATGCTAGCGGAATTTCAGGGTCGGGTTTCCAAAGAAGTCGATGCGGCGAGGCAGATCCTGAAAGGCCAGTCTCAGAAGATATCGGCGGAAATTGCGGAAAAAGTGTTGGGAAGGAGTCTTCAATGAAAAAAGTTTGTTCCAGACAAACGGCGAAGTCCATCCTGCTTGCTTTGGCGGCGGTACTGCTGACGGCGGCGGCAGCGTTTGCATCCAGTGAAGGCGGCGCGCACCACGGCCCCGGCATGGCCGAGTGGAAAGACTTTGCCTGGCGAATGATGAATTTTACTATTCTGGTCGGTTTCCTTTGGTGGTTCCTGGCCAAGAAAATCAAGGAATTCTTCAGCGGCAGACGTGTAGACATCAAGACCTCACTGGATGAAGCCGAGGTCGCGAAAGAAGAAGCGAACAAAAAATATAAGGAATACGAAGCCAAGTTGGAGAAAGCCACTATCGAAATCGATGGCATTGTCGAGATGATCAAGGCCCAGGGCATGGTCGAGAAGGAAAAGATCATCGAGGATGCCAAGAAGGCGGCTGCTAAAATTGAAGAAGATACGAAGGCCCGCATGGAACAGGAATTCAAGGGTGCAAGCCAACAGCTAAGACAAGAGGCCGTGCAACTTTCTGTGCAAATGGCGGAAGAAATTTTGAAGAGAAGCATTACGGCTCAGGATCATGACAATATGGTTCGAGACTATTTGGATAAGGTGGTGATTAAACATTGACCGGAAGCACGATTGCCAAACGATATGCCCGGGCGTTTTTTGAGATTGCCGTCGAGGAAAAGCAACTCGAAAACTATTATCGGGAGCTAAGCGGTTTCTCCTCCATCGTTGAGGGGAATGAGGATTTAAGAGGATTTTTGGCCAATCCCATATTTGACCAGATGGAAAAAAAATCCGTCGTTGAGTCTATTATGGCTAAAACGAATATCTCCGGGGTTACGGCGAACTTTTTGAAGCTTCTGGCTGACAAACAGCGGATTGTCATCCTTGCAGACATCGTCGAATCCTATCGAGAGATGATGGACGAGGCCCTAAAGACAGTGAGGGTCAGTGTGAAAACCGCCTTTGCCTTGTCGCCGGAATTGGAGAAGGGACTCCATGATGGTTTGGAAGCGCAAACGGGAAAGCAGGTCCAGATGACTGTAACAGAGGATCAATCCTTGCTCGGCGGCATAGTCGTCAGCGTTGGGGACACCCTCTATGATAATAGTATAAAGACCCAACTGAATAATATAAGGAATCTCTTAGGGGAGGAAGTATAGCGCATGGATACAATTAGGGCAGAAGAAATCAGTCAAATCATATCCAAACAAATCAAGGATTATGAGAAAAAACTGGATATTAGTGAAACAGGGACAGTACTTTCCGTTGGTGACGGTATTGCCAGAGTTTACGGTGTCCAGAATGCAATGGCCATGGAGTTGCTTGAATTTCCCGGCGGCATCCTGGGCATGGTTTTGAACCTTGAAAGGGATAATGTCGGTGTTGCCGTTTTGGGTGAAGTTACCCATATTAAAGAAGGCGATATCGTCAAACGTACAGGCAAGATCGCACAGGTTCCAGTCGGCGAGGCCGTTCTCGGACGCGTTATCGATGCGACGGGTGCGCCCATCGACGGTAAGGGACCCATTGAGACCTCGGAATTCCGGCGTATCGAAATGATCGCCCCCGGCGTTATTCAGCGGCAGCCCGTTAATCAGCCCATGTATACAGGCCTCAAAGCCGTCGATGCCATGACGCCTATTGGCCGCGGCCAGCGCGAACTCGTCATCGGCGACCGCCAGATCGGGAAGACTGCTATCTGCATCGATGCCATCATCCGTCAGAAGACCACGGGGATCAAGTGTATCTACGTTGCCATCGGACAGAAGAAGTCGACGGTGGCCCAGATCGTTGAGAACCTCAGGAAGCACGATGCATTGTCCTATACGTGCGTTGTTTCCGCCAGCGCCAGTGAACCTGCAACCCTTCAGTACGTTGCCGCATTCGCTGGATGCAGCATCGGCGAGTACTTCCGTGATCGTGGTCAGGATGCCTTGATCGTCTATGATGATCTTTCCAAGCAAGCTGTGGCCTATCGGCAGATTTCACTTCTTCTTCGAAGACCGCCGGGACGCGAGGCCTATCCCGGAGATATTTTCTACAACCATTCCCGTCTTCTCGAGCGTGCAGCCCGTGTTAGCGCGGACCTGGGTGGAGGTTCGCTCACGGCCCTTCCGGTTATCGAGACGCAGGCCGGTGACGTGTCGGCATACATTCCCACAAACGTTATTTCCATTACGGATGGGCAGGTCTTTTTGGAGCCGAGTCTTTTCTACTCCGGTGTCCGCCCGGCCATCAATGTCGGTATTTCCGTCTCCCGCGTCGGTGGCGCCGCGCAGGTAAAGGCCATGAAGCAGGTGGCGGGAACTCTTAAACTCGATCTCGCCCAGTTCCGCGAACTGGCTGCCTTCGCATCGTTCGGAAGCGACTTGGACAAATCAACGCAGGCCCAGCTTGATCGTGGTGTTCGTCTTGTTGAAATTTTGAAACAGCCGCAGTTCCAGCCCATGTCGCTGGCCGAAGAAGTCCTAATCCTGTTTGCCGGTGCAAAAGGGTTCTTGGATAGACATGAAGTCGAAAAACTCAAAGATTACGAAGCTCAACTCCTTTCCTTTGTAAAAGGCAAGTATGCTGAAGTCCTCAAAGAAATCGATGAAAAGCAGATTATCAGTCCTGATCTTGAGAAGAAGTTGAAGGATGTCATGACGGAATTTGAAGCTACCTTTGCAGGATAAGGGGATATACTAAATATAGATGTATTATTTTATTAGAAAAGGGAGTAGGTTTTAATGGCCGCACTAAAGGACATTAAACGGCAGATCGTCGCCGTTACGAAAACCAAGCAGATAACCAGGGCCATGAATATGGTGGCTGCATCGAAGTTCAAAAATGCGCAGACGCGCATGGAGAATTTCCGCCCCTACGCCGGAAAATTCATGGAAGTCTTAAACAGTCTGGCGCTGAGAGTGGACGCGCTGTCTCATCCGCTCCTTGCCGTTCGGCCCCCCAAGAAGATCTGGGTTGTTGTCATGTCATCGGATCGTGGGCTCTGTGGCGGTTTCAATACGAACATCATGAAGGCAACAGAACGGTTTGTGAAGACAAAGATATCGGAAGGCCTTGATGTCTCTCTCGTTCCGGTTGGCCGCAAAGGAAGGGATTATTTCAGGAAAAAGGCGAATTTACATCATGAACAAGTCGATCAGCTCGGAAAATTCGACATGAGTCTCGCCGTAAAGATTTCCCATGATATAATTCCGGCCTTCATTAAGGAAGAGTATGATGAGCTTTATCTCATTTATAATGAGTTCAAGAACGTATCAGTCCAAAGGCCGGCGGTCGTAAGGCTATTTCCTCTGCCGTCTATCGGTTCAGAGGAGGCTGCGGACCCTGAGAAACGCATTGAGTATATATATGAGCCTTCGGATGAGATACTTCTTGATCGGCTGCTGCCCATGTACGTTCGTGTTCTGCTTTTTAGAGCCCTTTTGGAGACGTCTGCCGGTGAGAACGGGGCAAGAATGGCAGCTATGGATAATGCGACCCGGAATTGCGATGAAATGATCGGATCGTTATCATTGAAATACAACAAGGCAAGACAATCAGCCATCACGGCAGAATTGATGGATATTGTCGGTGGTACGGAAGCCTTGGCTAAGGGATAAAAAATAACCACTATTAAGGAGATGGGTATGAGTATAGGGAAGATTGTACAGGTCATAGGGCCGGTCGTAGACGCAGAGTTTCCGGAAGGTCAGCTTCCAGAAATCTTGAATTCGATTCTTATTACCAATCCCGCGATCAATGACCAGGAAGACAATCTGGTTGTCGAGGTTGCCCAGCATTTGGGTGATAACGTAGTCAGATGTATCGCCATGGATACGACGGACGGTTTAGTCCGGGGTATGAGCGTGAAGGATACCGGTGCGCCGATTATGGTCCCCGTCGGTAAGGCTGGCCTAGGCAGAATCATGAACGTCGTAGGACGTCCTGTGGATGGCCTCGGTCCCATAGATCAGACAAACATGATGCCCATCCATCGTGAGGCTCCTACCTTTTTGGAACAGGATACATCGGTGCATGTCTTGGAGACGGGTGTCAAGGTTATCGATCTTCTCGTACCTTTCCCCCGAGGCGGTAAGATGGGTATGTTCGGCGGCGCTGGCGTCGGTAAAACAGTCGTCATGATGGAGATGATTCATAATATTGCTATGCACCACGGCGGTATCTCCGTGTTTGCAGGCGTTGGTGAAAGAACACGTGAAGGAAACGATCTTTATCGTGAAATGCTCGAATCGGGCGTTATCAAACAGGCCGCGCTGATTTACGGTCAGATGACGGAGCCCCCCGGAGCCCGTGCGAGAGTTTCCCTAACCGCTCTGGCTGCGGCTGAATACTTCAGAGATGTGGAAGGACAGGACGTTCTTCTGTTCGTCGATAACATCTTCCGTTTCACTCAGGCAGGTTCGGAGGTTTCGGCCCTTCTTGGGCGTATGCCTTCTGCCGTTGGTTACCAACCGACGCTGGCCACAGACTTGGGTGGTCTTCAGGAAAGAATCACGTCGACGACAAAGGGATCGATCACCGCTGTTCAATGCGTGTATGTTCCTGCCGACGACTTGACGGACCCGGCACCGGCCACGACCTTTGCCCATCTGGATGGAACGGTCGTTTTGTCACGCCCCATCGCAGAACTTGGTATCTATCCCGCCGTGGACCCCTTGGATTCAACATCAAGAATCCTTGATCCCAACGTCGTTGGAATGGAGCATTATCAGGTCGCTCGGAGGGTACAGGTAACGTTGCAGAAGTATCGGGATCTTCAGGATATCATCGCTATTCTCGGTATGGATGAACTCTCCGAGGAAGACAAGTTGACGGTTAGCCGTGCCAGAAAGATTCAGCGATTCCTGTCGCAGCCGTTCTTCGTTGCTGCACAGTTTACAGGCGTTGACGGAAAGTTTGTCTCCGTGCCGGATACAGTTAAGGCATTTGGAGAGATTCTGGATGGTAAACACGATGATTTGCCCGAGCAGGCCTTCTACATGGTCGGCGGTATTGAAGAAGTTCTGGAAAAAGCAAAGAGGCTGTCTGAATAGCCGGAGGAAATCATATGGCTGATGAATTGTTGTTGGAAATCGTTACTCCGGATAAGTTGGCTTTCAGCGAACAAGTCGAGGAAGTGACGATACCGGGTACGGAAGGTGAATTTGGCGTTTTGAGAGGACATGCCTCGCTGTTGTCGTCCATTGAGATTGGAGAGTTGAGCTTCTCGAAGGACAACAAGAGAACCTGCTATGCCGTGAATACTGGCTATGCGGAAGTATTACCGAGCAAGGTCACCGTTCTGGTAGAATCGGCGGAAACGGCGTCAATGATAGACAAGGATCGGGCGGCAAAGGCCAAGGCGGAAGCGGAGGCTAAACTTGCTAAATTGGCCAAGGAAGATCCGGACTATGAAAAGACACGCCTGGCTCTAGTTATGGCCGAAACGAGACTGCGCGTAGCAGAAAAGGGCTGACGCCTGGTTTTATAAATAGTACGATAACAAAAGCCGCAGCATCCGGGGATGCCGCGGCTTTTGTTGTTTAATTTTCATTCTAAACTCAACGCACTAGTTTCGTTGGGTTCAAAATTGGCTCCTCAACCTGTTTCTGTATATGCCTCAAGTCGCCTCTTCCTCGACACCTTGAAACCAGAACAGGAATTATAACTGTTTGCCTTTTTGAAACCAGTTAATTATGATTATTGGGGTGATTCTTTCAAGGTGTTTTATCGATGAAGATATCTACAATTTCGAATTCTCTGATACCTCCCGGTGTGTTGACTCGAACCTCTTCACCAACACATTTGCCAATAAGGGCCTTGCCGATGGGTGATGTGACTGAAATCCTATTGCAGCTTATATCAGATTCATAAGGGCCAAGGAGTTGGTAGGTGATGCCGCTTCCCGTATTAATATCCTCGATTACCACAGAAGATCCAAATACAACTTTATCTGTCGTCAGATTGCTCAGATCGATAATATTCGATGTTGCAAGGCTGTTCTCAAGCTCTTGAATGCGACCATGGATAAAAGATTGTTTCTCTTTAGCGGCCGTATATTCGGCGTTTTCCGAAAGATCACCGTGGGCTCTGGCCTCTTCAATATCACGGATATTTTCCGGTACGGCCACTGTTTTTAAATGATCAAGCTCTTTTTTCAGTTTGTCGAACCTCGCCTTTGTGATAGGAATCTTCTTCATAAAATACCTTACGCCTCATCTCTTCATTAATTATCGCAGGCTGTCAGGCTAATCAATTAATGACGTAGTGTCAAGTCGTAAAAAGGGGTCGTTGCAAAATAGACGATATGATGGCTTTGGGATATGTAAGTGACATATCGATATTCATGAAATTAATAATCCCAGAATGTAATTTATTTTGCGATTATTCTTAAATATAATAGATGTTAAGAATAAATCCCCTCTCCTTCAGGATAATAATTCACTTCATTATCTGAAATAGCTGTTATGTCCTAGTTACTTCAGATCTTCTTTTGAATATAAGCTAAGAATATATTCTTGACGTTGAAAAGATTATGTTATAGATATAATTTATAGAGTGAACAAGCGTTTGCTGATAAGGTATTCATACATCCAAAGTACAGCCAGGAAAGCAAAAAGAAAAGGGAAGATAGGTCAAAGCTATGAAAAAGGATGATTTAAAAAATATTACATTGCAGCAGTTGGAGGCCCTCGTTGCCTTGACGGCTGAAGGGACATTCAGCCGTGCCGCAAAGAAGATGAACCTTTCTCAACCATCTTTAACCAAACATATTCAGAATGTAGAAGAAATTCTCGACGCACCGATTGCGATTCGTGGACGATCTGGTGTGACCCTTACTGCTGAAGGTAAAATCCTGTGCGACTACGCTCGGAAAATATTGAAATCACGGGATGAGACAGGTGATCGTATCATGCGTCTCTATGAAAACGAAGGGGGTGATATCTCTATTGCGGCAAGCTCGATCCCGTCGACATACATCCTTCCCCGAATCCTGAGCTCTTTCCGGAAGGTTTATCCACAGATCATGGTTTATATCCATAACGCAGATAGCCAAGAGGTCCTGGAAACCATAGAAGCCAATGAGCGGGAGATGGGTTTTATCGGAAGAAAGCCATCTCACGGGAAGCTGGAAGTTGAACCGATTTGGATGGATCGACTGGCTGTTGTCGCTCATGCCGACCATCCTTTGGCAAACGGCCGGCCTGTTTCCGTAAATGATCTGATGAAAGAACCTATGGTCCTCCGCGAAAAAGGTTCCGGTACGAGGGCAACATTAGAGCGTTTCTTAAAGGAGAAAATCAATCTCGATTTGGCAAACTTTAAAATCGTCGCGGAACTGGGCAGTTCGGAGGCGATCAAGGAAGCCGTGCTGGAAGAGTTGGGAATATCCGTCCTATCCACACGTGCAGTCCAGAGAGAACTGAAGATGGGACTCCTTCGAGAGGTTGCAGTCGAAGACTGGCAGATTGAAAGGCCCATTTATCTGATCTATCGAAGGAATGCGAGTTTTATGAGGCACCATCAGGTGTTTTTGGAATTTATCAGAAATTACAATAAGGAAGAACGATAGTCGTCATTGCGTTACAGGACGTTAAACAACGAATGGTGCGAACCTGATGACCGGGGAAACATACTGGGTTGTTTTATTCCAGTCAGTATCTTATGCCCTTATGGCGGAGAAAGTCCTTAAGCAAGAGGATGTTCCCTTTAAGCTGATTCCTGTTCCTAAATCGATCAGCTCAGACTGTGGGGTCTGCCTGAGGTTTGCGAAGGTGGATCAGGATAGAATCGCTGAGTCCCTTGCATGTAAGGTCGATTATATCGAGATGAGGCCCCTCGAATAACAGGCTGTTGAAAAAACTCCATCCCACGCTTTCGTGGGGACGGCGTCTGCTGTTTTGCGCTGCAAGCCTAGTCAATCGACAGCCTGTGCAAAATCGAGTTTTTCAACAACCTAATAAGCTGATTTTCAACCCAATCTTTTTGAATTTATCATTTTTATTGTCTATTCAAGATTTATTTACGGAGTCTTCTTCGCGCTTAAAAATCCCCAGTTCATCATCCTGATTCAGAGAATCGAGAGTTACACCCATGACTTTGCCTTTAGGATCGACCTGAAAAGTTGCAAATCCGGATTCAGCGCCAAGGCCTTCACCCAGCCACCGCGTAGAAAAAATATCCTTAATCCAGTGCTGGAGAGCTATCTTGGCTTTTTTAGGCCCGATCAGGATTGTCAATTTTCCATCAACAAGGGAAATGCTTATCTTGCCATAAATTTCGTTAGAATAATCTCCAACGTATTTTTCCAGGGGCATAGCCATTATTGGGTTTTTAGGTGCCAAAGGGTTTTTGGTTTTTTCTTCCTTCTTCATTTTTTCCAATTTGGCCAATGATTCTGAGCTTAAATCCTTGACCGGCTTGCCGGAATACTGATCAAAAAACCTGAAAGCCAGCAGTTCAGGGAGTTCTGTCACATAATTTGAAAGAATGACGATCCCGATTTTTTGTTCGGGAATATAGGCCACCATGGTTTTCATGGCGGTTCCGCCATTATGCCAGACAATTGGATACGGTGAGTGTTCCATGTATATCCAGCCTAAACAATAAAAAACATTTTTATGCGCTTCGCTTCCCAACTGGATAATGGTTTTCGGTGAACGGATGACCTGCAGATTAGCAACCGAAACCAACTGCTTATCCTTAATCTTTCCGTCATTCATCTGAAAGGTCAGCCATTTCGCCATATCGACAATATTTGAATTTATCGATCCTGCCGGACCAGCTGTGTAGCTCCAGTCAAGAAACTCTCAATTCACAGGTAAAGCGGTGACCTTGTCTCCTTCAAGCGCATGCAATGAAGAGACGTCTTTGGCATTCACGAAAGATTGCTTATCCGCCGATGAATCAGACATTCCCAGGGGTTCAAAAATACGCGCCTTAAGCGCCTGCTCCCAGGTCTTTCCGGTATATTTCTCGATAATATCAGCTGCCACCAGCCACAGGCCGTTTTGATAAGCATAGGTGGTGCGGAAGCTGGTTACCGGCTTTATATGACGGAGCACTTTTTTTATATAAGGGCGGTCAAAACCTACGATGTAAAGTGCATCCGCGGCATAGGGAGGCAGGCCGCTGCGCTGAGACATCAAATCGACGACCTGGAATTCCCTGGTTACCCAGGGATCATACATCCTGAAGTCCGCCAGGTGATCGATAACTTTATCTCCCCACTTTAATTTACCTTCGTCCACAAGCATCGCAGAAAGGGTTGCCGTGAAGGCTTTTGAAGTCGAACCGATCTGGAAAACGGTATTTTTCGTAACAGGGTCATCGCCACCCACGGTTTTGACACCAAAGCCTTTGGCAAAGATGAGCCTGTCATTCTGAACTATCCCGATGGCCATACCGGGAATCTTCCAATCGGCCCTTGCTTTGGCCGCATACTGATCAAAATCAGACAATATTTTTTTTAGCTGTTCATCGGTTGGTTTTGTGACTTTGTCCTGCGCAATTGCTTGTCCCGCAACCAACATAGAAAGTGCCAGCAGAATGGCGACAATCTTTTTCATGGTTCCCCCTTTTTAAGCCTTTATTCTTGAATCTTGATCAAAGTCCGCTTTAAAGCCGATGTCGTAAAGATTTTATAATAGTTATCATATATCTTGAATAATATGAAAGCGAATGAATATTGCCAAAGGAAATTTTCAATGGTAGTAGGATAGAATGTTACTAATAACGGGGAGGATGACCATGAGAATGAAAAGGTTTATCATTACGAGTCTATTAATTACACTCGTTTGTGCTTTTGGTTTGATCAATATACGTTTCCTGCATGCTACAGAGCCGAAGGAGCCATCATCTTTTACAAAAAAAGCGAATGAAAAGCTCAATGAATCTCTTCCATTCAAAGACAAACAGGATTTTGAGGATGCTCAGAGAGGTTTCATCGCCCGTCTCCCCAGCACCATCATCCGTGACGATCAGGGCAAAGTCGTATGGAACTTGGATCAGTATTCATTTCTGAATGCGGAAAGCGGGGCGCCGGATACCGTTAATAGCAGCTTGTGGCGTCAGGCCCGGCTTAACAACATCCACGGACTCTTCAAGGTAACGGAACGCATCTACCAGGTTCGAGGTTACGATATTTCCAATATCAGCTTCATTGTGGGCGATACGGGATACATAGTTGTAGATCCTCTTGTTTCAGCAGAAACGGTGAAAGCGGCCTTTGATCTACTCTGCCGGAACGTCGGCAGTAAACCGGTTGTGGCGGTGATTTATACGCACAGCCATATAGATCACTATGCGGGCGTTAAAGGGATTGTCTCCGAGATGGATGTCAAGGCGGGGAAGGTTAAAATCATTGCCTCGCAAGGTTTTCTTGAGCATGCGGTGAGCGAAAATGTCGCTGCGGGAAACGCCATGGGGAGACGCGCTCTTTACATGTATGGAGCCCTTCTGCATAAAAGCCCGAGAGGGCAGGTGGATGCAGGTCTCGGGAAAACAAACTCATTAGGGTCGGTAACGCTTATTCCGCCGACAGACACCATATCTAAAACCGGTACGGAGATGACTGTTGACGGCATTAAAATTATTTTCCAATTCACACCCGGTACGGAAGCGCCGACGGAAATGAACTTTTACATCCCGCAATTCAGAGCCCTCTGCATGGCTGAGAACTGCAACCACACCATGCATAATCTTTATACGCTTCGGGGTGCCCAAATCCGCGATGCAAAAGCATGGAGTTATTTTCTGGACGAGGCGGTCGAACTATTCGGCGACAAGACTGATGTTGTCTTCATCTCTCATCACTGGCCCAAATGGGGGAAGGAAAATATCATTTCCTGGATGAGCAAGCAGTCGCATCTTTACAGGTACATCCACGATCAGACGTTACGGATGGCCAACGAAGGCTATACGATGAACGAGATTGCAGAAAAGATGACTCTTCCCGATGAACTTCAAAAGGAATGGTATAATCATGGCTATTATGGCTCGCTGAGTCATAACACCAAAGCGGTTTATCAGAAATACATCGGGTGGTTCGATGGTAATCCGGCTAATCTGAATCCCTATCCTCCAGCTGATGCGAGTAAAAGATATGTTGAATTTATGGGCGGTGCTAAAGCCGTTCTTGCAAAAGCAAAAAAGGACTTCGAAAAAGGAGACTATCGTTGGGTGGCTGAAATAACAAACCGCGTAGTTTTTGCAGATCCCAATAACAAAGAGGCAAGAGAACTTCAGGCGGATGCGCTTGAGCAGCTCGGTTATCAATCGGAATCAGGTCCATGGCGGAATTTCTATCTCACCGGCGCTCAGGAACTGCGCAATGGAGTTAAGCCTATCCCGATGACCTTGGTGAGTGCTGACGTTTTGAAGGCAATGACCATCGACATGATCTTTGATTATATGGCTATCCGCTTGAACGGCCCGAAGGCGTCGGGTAGGCACATCAAAGTTAATTGGAACTTCACGGATACGAAAGAGCAATATATTTTGACCCTGCAACACGCCACACTGTTCCATACGGCAGGTAAACAGGCGAAGGATGCCGATACAACTATTACTCTCAAGAGGGACGCATGGAATGATATTATATACAACACCCCCAATGTTAAGAGCATAATAGAATCCAAGCTTCGCTCCAAGGAAATTGTCATCGAGGGGAATAAGCTTAAAATTATGGAACTAATGTCATTATTGGATAAGTTTAATCCCTGGTTCAACATTGTGACACCGAATCAATAAATTCAGCCATTCAAAAGCCCTATATTTCCTGCATATTATAACTCATTTGAATTTGACATATAGAGTCTGTTCACTTAGAAATAAGAGAAAAGGCTCTATATGTTATTTAAGCATTTTGTAAAAAAAATGGATACTCCATGGCTTTATGGGGCGCTGAGGATTGGGCTGGCCTTTTTGTTCATCTATGGCGGCGGAAGCAAGCTCCTTCACCCCAAGGTTTTTACGGTGACCATCTCTTCTTACGATTTGGTGCCTGAGGCACTTCTTCCGGTCCTTGCCATAGGGTTGCCCCTTATCGAAACCCTGGCGGGCCTTGCCCTGATCTTTGATCTGGCCTGGGGGCTTCATGGTATTGCGGCGCTTTTGGTAATGTTTGTCTTTGTCCTGGGCTATGGGATTGCAGGCGATCTGAATGTCGATTGCGGCTGTTTCGGGGTGGAAGAACTGAATAAGCAGTCCGGTCTCTGGTTGGCCTTTTACCGTGATCTTGTCCTTTTGGGCCTTGTCGTGCCTTACCTATATCTGTCAGGCTATAGGAAAAGAGGTGGGAATATCTTCAAACGTATTTTTGGCCGTCCTTTCGCAACGGTTGAAACATATTACAAGGAAAGGGAGAAAGAATAATGAGATTGCAAAAAGATTTGATGGGAATTACGATAGCGATGTTGCTGGTCTTTGGGTTGTCGGGTTCGGCTCTCGCAGCTTGGGGGGCAAAAGAACTGGAGACGGAAAAGATCGCCGTTACGTTTGCCAAGGAGGTGGACCGGGGCGGTTATAAGCTGGTGACGACGGAAGAACTAAAAGGTTGGCAGGATCAGAAAAGGCCAATGTTGATTGTGGACACTATGCCGTATGAGGCGAGCTATAAGAAGCAGCATGTGCCGGGAGCCGTTCAGATGGAGTTTCCCATCCCCGAAATGTCTAAACTTGACGACAAGACGAAGGATGCCCTGGTGAGGCTACTCGGGCCGGATAAGAACCGCATCATTGTTTTTTATTGCGGGTTCGTGAAATGCACCCGGAGTCATAACGGGGCTATGTGGGCAGTCAAATTAGGGTATAAAAACGTTTATCGCCATCCCGGCGGAATCAAGGCCTGGGATGAGGCGGAATACCCCATCGAAAAAGTTAAATAAGGGATATTAACTCTCTTGACCGTATGGATGAGTCACTGAAAGACAGGCTCGATGATATTTCGACACAGTGTATCGAGTGCCCCGCCTGCCAAAAGAGTTGTGTTTTTCTGCAAAATTACGGGACGCCCAAGACCATTGCCGATGCTTTTGAACCGGATAATGCAAAAAATGAGCACCTCCCTTTCGAATGCAGTCTCTGCGGTCTTTGTGCCGCTGTCTGCCCCGTGGGGCTTCGTCCCGATAAGCTTTTCCTGGAGATGAGGCGCGAGAAAGTCCGGCGGGAGCCTGATGATTTTGCCGAGCACAGCGGCCTGCTCGCCTACGAGAAGCGCGGCGTCTCACGTCTTTTTACCTGGTATGGCCTTCCGCCGGGGTGCGATACGGTATTGTTTCCCGGTTGTGCCCTGGCGGGAACCCGCCCGCAAGCAACGCTGAAGCTCTATGGCTTATTGAGGCAATCCGTCCCTACCCTGGGCATCGTCCTGGATTGCTGTCTCAAAATCTCCCACGATCTGGGCCGCCAAGCCTATTTTCAGGCTATGTTCCGGGAGATGAACCACTATTTGGTGGAAAATGGCATCCGGAAGGTCCTCGTTGCCTGTCCGAATTGCTATATGATCTTTAAGGCGTACGGCGAGGGCCTTGCCATTGAAACGATCTATGAGACCCTCGTGACAATTGCTGATCCGACAGGAGATGCGGTTCGGGGAGCCGTAACAATTCACGATCCCTGCGCCTTACGTTTTACCGCACCTGTCCATGATGCTGTCCGTCGTCTTGTGGAAGGCCTGGGACTTACCGTGGAAGAAATGATCCATCGCGGCAAAGAAACGCTCTGCTGCGGCGGGGGCGGGTCCGTCGTCTGTCTGTCACCCCGGTTGGCTGATGCCTGGGCGTCCGCCCGGAAGGAAGAAGCCCAAGGCCGCAGGATCGTGACCTACTGTGCCGGATGTGCGGGCAATCTCGACCTCATAACGCCTGCGTCTCATATCGTCGATCTACTGTGCGATCCCAAGGGAACCATGGCGGGTAACACGGCCGTTGCCAAATCTCCCCGGACCTATTTGAACCGGCTTCTTTTGAAAAGGCGCCTCCGGAAGACGATCGATACAGCCATCTCACGGGAACGAACATATACGGGAGCGGAGAGTGCTAAGAAGAGTGTCATGGGAAAACGCATCTTCTTGCTGGTTGCACTGGCCGCGATTATCGTCTCTATGCGCCTTTCCGGTGCGACCCGATATCTTGAGGGAGAAACCCTGCGGCAACTGATCGAAAGCTATAGTCTGTTCGCCCCTGCCGTGTATATACTGATTTATGCCGTTGCTCCTGTATTCATGCTGCCGGGACTGCCAATCACGATTATGGGCGGTGTCCTGTTCGGTCCTTTCTGGGGAGTGATCTATACGATTACGGGGGCTACCATGGGCGCCTGCCTGGCTTTTATTGTGTCCCGTTATATTGCCCGGGACTGGGTTGAAAAAAAGATCCATAGTCCACGCTGGCGCCGTCTCGATAAGGCTGTTGAGACTCAAGGCTGGAAGGTTGTGGTCTTTACGCGCCTGATACCGGTTTTCCCCTTCAATCTTCTGAACTATGCCTTTGGACTGACCAAAGTCCGGTTTTTCCCATATGCCGTTGCCTCATTTTTCGGTATGATACCGGCGACAGTGGCCTATATCGTCTTCTCCAGTTCTCTTCTGGATCTTGTCCGGGGGAGGATTTCTCCGGCCCTTGTCATCGGTGCCGTTCTCATTATTGTTGTATCGATGATCCCCTTGGTTTACAGGCGTTTCAAGGGCCATAAAGGCGGCGACGATCTTTTTTGATGGAGATTATAAGGCCATGAGAGTATGAATAGGATGTTAATCTTCGTGGGATTTTTGATATGCCTGGCTTGTTTGAATACAGCCTTTGCCGAGCAGCGGGTTGTTATTCGGGATGATTTTCACGATCTTCAGCAGTGGGAACCTCTGACCTTTCCCAAGATCAAACGTCATTCAACTTATGCTATTGTGCCGGAGAGCGGGAAAACCGTCCTTAAGGCGTCTAGCCAGGGATCTGCATCGGCTCTCGTTTCCCGGAAGACCTTCAACCCTTATGAGTATCCTCGCTTGCGCTGGCGCTGGAAGGTAAATAACGTCTACCGGAACATAGACGGAACCGTTAAGAGCGGAGATGATTATCCCATCCGGGTCTATGTGGCATTCCTCTATGATCCGGAAAAGGCGGGGCTGGGGGAAAGAATCCAATATGGCGCTCTGAAGGCCATTTACGGCAAATACCCGCCTCACAGCACATTGAATTATGTTTGGGCAAGCAATCCCCATGCAGCCGATGTGATCGCCAGCCCCTTCACGGACAGGGCCCGGATTGTGGCCCTGGAGAAAGGCCCCGCAAATGTTGGCCGGTGGCGGGATGAAGCGGTTCATATCATCAAGGATTATGAAAAGGCTTTCGGAAAATCCCCGCCGCAGACAGCCAGCCTTGCCATCATGAACGATTCGGACAACACAGGCGAAGCGGCCGTTTCTTACTTGGAGTTCATCGAAGTATCGAAGTGATTCCAGCGGAAGACGCGGCGCTGGCGTATTTCTGTATACGCCGCCTCTTCCATGCTTTTTTTGCAATAGGTAATTACGTTGTCTTTATTGTACAGACCATTTCGCAGACCTGATCCCCCGCGGCCCTGGTCTGGAGAATCTCCATGCTCGCTTTTCCGTCCGTTGCCGCTAGAAAATATTCCCGGTCGATGGCCATTACGGCCTCACAAAGAATCCTGGATGTGTTTTCAAGACCGAAGGGGCATTTCGATCCCTGGATATGGAATTTTTCATCCGAAATGGAAACGACATGGACGATCGATGGATCGAAGTTTTTGAAAAAAGCCTCTGCGACGGTCGACAGCCGATTATCGGGCAGTTTTTTCCCGGCCCTCAGGCCCAGGGCGCAACCTTGGCGGCCCAGGATATCCTTAATTGCTGGTAATGCGCTGTCGCCGCAGTGCTCATGAAAAGCTTTGATTAAAAGGCCTTGAGCCTCCATGGCGTTTTTCGGGAGTGGTCCCACCGGTTTTTCTGACATGATGCATGTTCCCCTTTTCGGATAAAGAGAGAAATTTCAGGACAAGCCTGAGACGATCACTTTTGCCTCTTCCGTCAGATAAGGCCATAATCCAAGGTCTTTGAGGGTTTGGACCTTCGGTATTCCCGATGGTGTCCAGCTCCGTTCCTGATAATAGATGCCGATCAGTTTCTTCAATTCCTGTTTCCGCAGTGTGAGCAGCAGTTCCCGTTTCTGCTTGGTATCCATAGCTTGCAGCTCGTACGGTGCCTTTCCCGAGAGTCTCAAGAGATCCTTGTCGCAATAGGCCTCCTCCGCCTCATAAAGGACATCGTCCGTGGGTCCTATGGCCCGGTCGGGGATCCAGTCCTGTTCGCCTGTCTTGTTGCCGTAGACCATGGAATTCATGACCCGTTGCAGGTTAATGTCCCTGTCAGTACGCTCGAAAATCTCTTCCCAGGTCATATTTGTGCCCAGCATGCCATTGTAGAAATCGGCATATAATTCCTGAGTGGCAGGATTGATGAATTTATCGTGATGGGTTGTCCTTTCCGAATCAGGATTGAAGACATCAACCCAGGGCAGCTTGCATAAGCCCATGTTGTCATTGCCCAGACGGACCCGCGGGTATGAAATCAAGGCCCGGGCCTTGTCCTGAAAGGTTGGGAAGGCGCCGAGGAGGTCGACTTTAATCAACCAGGCCGCCGCGTGGTGCGCCCCGATGTCACTGGCTGCGGCGTAGGAACCCTGCATGGATAGAGACCGGTGCGTTCGATACAGCGAGAAAGGGAGACCCTTGGTTTGCATGGCAAAAGTCTCAATTGCCTTCTGGGCGCCATTATTGCCGGTTCTAAGCTTAAACTGGTTTGCAGCGTAACTGATAAGGGGGGTCATTCCATGCGCCACCGTTTTCATGAATGCCGTCTCCGGGTATGCCAGGCGATGGATGAATTCCAGGGCAGCTTCTTCGTGACCCCAGGACAGATCCAGACCGTCCATATCTTCCTTCGTCAGATACCCGCGCTGATGACATTCCATCAGAAAGGCCATGATAACGGCAGTCGTGATTGTGTCGATGCCGTAGTTGTCACAATGCCAGTTTGCCTCCATGATGAATTCGGGATTCCACATGCCTATATTGGAGCCGAAACCGGCAGCGGTTTCGTATTCGGGGCCGTCGACCCATACCTTGGTTCCCTGATGGGCGCCGCTTTTCAGGGTAACCCAGCCACCCTTAGTGCACTGGAGGTTGCAGCCCGGAAAACATCCGTCCATGCCCCGGTGCTCGAAAAGCTTTTCCTCATAAGATTTCCCGCAGATTTCGGTTGCCCGCGGATCGGTGCCCAGTTGGTAGTTATGGACGGGCAAGGATTGGTATTCGGCCTTGTTCATGAAAGAGATGAGCCCTGCTGAGCCCTTGCGGGACATGCGAAGCGATCCCGGATCCACTTCCTTGACAACCTTGCCGAGCCTCGTACCCGATTGTTTAACCTTGTTCCAGTCAGCCGCTCCATATGGATTGTCGCCCTTGGGAAATTCGCTCAGGATAACGACGGCACGGAGCTTCTTGTCCATCATGACGGAGCCCAGGCCCGTGCGGCCCGCCTGTTTCGTCCGGTAAAGTCCCTTGTCGCCGTTTACTGGTTTGGTGGCGTCGTAGTAGTGGCTGTTGATGCACCCGTAAGTGGTGTTAGCGGCGCCGATCCCTGTCGATATGAAGACGATGTTCTTTTTTTCATAGCCTTCGCCAGTGAACGTTTCAATGATGTTTCTTTCCATGTCGAAGACTTCGTCGATGGCCGGGGCGTCCATAATCGATACTAACCGCTTAAACCCGTTTATGACGATGATGATGTCTTTTTCGGACTTTCCGGTTATCTGAAGGGCGTCGAATCCGGCGTATTTAAGATAGGCGCCGAAATGGCCCCCGAAATTAGATACGCCTGGAATGCCCGTCAATGGTGAAAGGGCGATGGCCATGCACTTGCTGGTTCCGGGGAACTGTGGGATGCCGCCCAGAGGGCCCGGGGCCAGGATGAGCGCATTTTCCTGATCGTGCGCCTTCGTCTTGGCGCTCAGTGCCTTGTGAAGCATGTATAGTCCCAGTCCGCGGCCGCCGGTAAAGAAGTTCCTTACTTCTGGCTCCAGATCCCAGGCTTCGATGGTGTGATTTCCAATGTCGATGGCAAGAATTTTATTCGTGTAGCCATGAACGAGTGTCGGCGCTTCAAAGTTCATATTCGTTATCCTTATGGTATTTCTGTATCCATTCCTTTACAAGGAGCGGTAAAATAGGATAAAGGCGCTCCGTTGTCAATAAAATATGCCTAAAATATACCTCAATGTCGGTCTGTTTTTTATGCATCCCGTAAACCGCCACCAAATATCTGTAAAATCGAATGGATGGCAGCAGAGTATTGGTCTTTCGGTTCAGAGATTTTTCCCATTTTTGTATGTTGCAGATGACATTACTGATATGGACCGGGAAAAATCCAATTCACCTGGATTTGGGGATCTGGAATTCATTGTCACAACGGATGATCTGTGTTATTTCGGGCATGTTATTGCGAAATATCGAAAGGAATCGCCATGCCCGGTGTTTATGAACTCTATATTGAAACCCATTTTTCCGCCGCCCATGCTTTAAGGGATTATCCTGGGGACTGTGCCCGGTTGCACGGCCATAACTGGATTATCCAAGTGTATATTCGTTGCAGCAAACTTAACGATATCGGCATCGGCATCGATTTCCGGGTCATAAAGGACCATGTCAGGGAGGTCCTCCAGGATCTGGACCATGTCAATATTAGTGAGCTCCCGCAATTCTGTAATATCAATCCCACGTCCGAGAATATTGCCCGGTATCTCTACGAGGAATTGTGCCGGCGAATCAATACGGACGGTATACGGGTGTCGAAGATCAAGGTGTCCGAGACGCCCAATGCGGGTGTCTTCTACTGGGAGGAATAATTGCCGCTCAAGGTTAACGAGATATTCCACAGCATTCAGGGCGAATCATCCTATGCGGGCAGGCCTTGTGTTTTCGTGCGCCTGACGGGTTGCAATCTCCGTTGTTTTTATTGTGATACGGCGTATGCTTACGAAGATGGGCAGTGGCTTGAAATTCAAGACATCAAGGCGCAAATACGGTCGTTTTCGTGTTCACTGGTGGAAATCACGGGCGGTGAACCACTCCTTCAAGAGGAGACGCCGGTCCTTATCCGGACTCTTTTGGATGAAGGCTTCGCTGTTTTAATGGAAACCAACGGCAGCCGTGACATCCGCCTTGTCGACGAACGATGTGTCCGCATCATGGATGTAAAATTACCGGGGAGCGGCGAAGATGGCTCATTTCTCGATGAGAACCTCCATCACCTGACGGAAAAGGATGAAATCAAGTTTGTGATTGCCGACCGGAGAGATTACGATTATGCAAAGAAAATTCTGGCGTCCTGGGCAAATCGCCGCCTAAATGCTGCGCCGCCCTTGTTTTCCGCTGTTCACGGCCGCTTGGCCCTCGAAGAGCTGGCAGGATGGATCCTGGCGGACAGGCTTGACGTCCGGCTGCAGTGTCAGTTGCATAAGGTTATATGGGGGGCGGATAAAACAGACTGTTGAAAAACTCGATTTTGGACAGCTTTTTGGGGTATTATAGCTGCGAAGGGGAGTATGACAAACCATGGAAAGTAAAAAGGCCATTGTTTTATCCAGCGGCGGCATTGATTCGACGACTGTCATGGCCATGGCCAAGGCGGAAGGTTATGAACTATACAGCCTAAGCTTCCATTACGGGCAGCGGCACGCCTTCGAGCTTGATGCGGCACGGCGGGTAGCTGATTATTTCGGGGCCGCAAGGCATCTCGTGATGAACATTGATATGCGTCTGATCGGCGGATCGGCTTTGATGGATGATATTGATGTTCCCAAAGGCCGCAGTGGCCACGAAATGGCCCACGGCATCCCCGTCACTTATGTCCCGGCCCGCAACACGATTTTTCTCTCATATGCCTTGGCGTGGGCGGAAGTGATGAAAGCGTCCGATATCTTTATCGGCGTCAATGCCGTAGACTACAGCGGTTATCCTGATTGCCGTCCCGAATTCATCGAAGCTTTCTCACGTCTGGCGAATCTGGCCGTCAAGGCCGCCGTCGAAGGTCAACAGGCAATCAATATCAGGGTTCCCTTAATTGCCATGACGAAGGCGGATATCATCAGGACCGGAGTTGAATTGGACGTTGATTACGGTATGACGCACAGTTGTTATGACCCTTCACCGATGGGAGAGGCCTGTGGCCTTTGCGACAGTTGCATTCTCCGGCGTAAAGGCTTTCAGGAAGCCCATGTCGCCGATCCGACGCGGTATAAAAAGTGATATCGAAATAAATCAGAAACAAATCGGAAACAAATGGTTGACTTGCGGATACTCTCTCCATATACTTCCCACCGCAATCTGAAAGTCTGATCATAATTGGGAGATACATGATGATAAGGATAGAAAAGGCCGGTCTTTTATCGGCAGGATACGGTTTCTGGATAAGCCTGCTGTTATTGCTGTTGGTCATGGGATGTAGCGGCGGTGGCTTCACCAGCAGTTCGCCGACGCCGCGGGACCTTTCGGGGAATGTAACGGAAAACGGCTTGCCCCTTGCCGGTGTCACCATTACCATAAGTGGTAGTACTTCCCGATCGGCAGTAACGGATACGAACGGGCACTACCTCTTCAGCAGCCTTGATGACGGCACTTACGTATTGACTGCGACCTTTGCCGGATACAATTTCAGTCCGCCGGCTTATACCGTAACCATGAGCGGCGCCGACGGAACGGCCAACTTTATCGGCACCAGTGTCGGCATCATTTCAACAACGCTCCATACGGTTTATATGAGCAACCTTTTGACGCTCTCGACATGGGGAAACAACAATCATGGTCAAATCGGTGATGGAACAACAAGCGGCAATGAACTGACGCCCTATGTTTTGCCCAATATGACGTTGATGTCGTCCGTCGCCGCCGGTGACGAGCATACGGTAGCTCTTGCATTTGGGACGATCTGGGCTTGGGGGAGCAACAGTAACGGCCAATTGGGCAACGGGCTAAGCGGTGAAGATGAACCGTTGCCTGTTCAGGTCCTGACGCAGTTGGGACCCATATTGACGGGGTCAGTGGCCATTGCCGCGGGTAACGCTCACACGCTCTCTGCAATGGTCGATGGGACGGTTTGGGCCTGGGGGAGCAATAGCAACGGCCAGTTGGGAGACGGCACGATCGTTGATGAATCGTTGCCTGTTCAGGTTTTGACCGGGCCGGGAACGATTCTTACGGGTATCGTAGCCGTCGCCGCAGGCCATCAGTTCTCCATGGCCCTACGGAATGACGGCACAATTTGGACCTGGGGAAGCAACTATAGTGGTCAATTGGGTGATGGTGACGGAACTACACCCCCTACATATAATACATCGAATGATTCGCCATATGCCGTTCAGGTCCAGGCTCTTACATCAACGGGATTAATACCCCTGAGTGGCGTTACGGCCATTTCTGCCGGACATGATCATGTGACCGGCAAGGGGACTGCCCATGCGATGGCCCTAACAATTGACGGCAAGGTTTGGGCCTGGGGAAGTAACGTAAATGGAGAACTTGGTGACGGGACGACAACGGACCGAACTGCTGCGGTCCAGGTGAGCGGGTTGACATCCATGTTGAGCATTGCAGCGGGTGACGACCATTCTGCGGCAGTCAAGGGCGACGGTACGGTCTGGACCTGGGGAAACAACAGCAAGGGACAGCTCGGCGACGGTACAACCGTATCACGGCTGCTGCCCGCGCAGGTGGCCGGATTAGGCAACTTGATGACGGTGGCTACGGGCTATAAAAACACGATCGTCCGCAAAAAGAACGGCGCCATGTGGGCCTGGGGTAATAACAGTAATGGGCAGTTGGGCAACGGGAATACGACAGATCAGCCGACGCCGGTGCAAATACAGTAAATTATGCTTCATAGGTGGAGCAGGACAGGGTTAAGCCTTGCTCTTTATAAAAATTCCATTAGATCAAAGAAAATTATCTGGTAAAGGAGATAAGAATGGCCTACCCATCATTAACGGCAACGATCCATACCTCAAAAGGGGATATACGGCTTGAGCTTTTCCCCGACAAAGCCCCATTGACAGTTCTTAATTTTGTCAATCTGGCCATGAGAGGATACTATAACGGCCTGATCTTTCATCGGGTGATTCCGGATTTTATGATTCAGGGCGGCTGTCCTATTGGAAGCGGTACGGGAGGGCCGGGGTATGATTTTCGCGATGAATTTTCACCGGACCTGAAGCACGACAAACCCGGCATCCTCTCCATGGCCAATGCGGGACCCAATACGAACGGCAGCCAGTTTTTCATAACCCATGTGCCGACGCCGTGGCTGAATAATAAGCATTCCATTTTTGGTGCTGTTATCGACTCATCGGACCAGGATGTGGTCAACAGCATTGTGGCCAGGGATAAGATCATCTCGATCGCCATCGATGGGGACTATAAAGCGTTGGCGGAAGACTACAAGGACCAGCTGAGCGAATGGAACAAGATCCTGACGGCTAGAGGGAAATAGGGAGATGTAACGCATCGACGCCGACCGAAAGATGCCAGTGCCATGATCAACGAGGCTTTCGAATGCCTGAGCGTCAAACCCGCCGAGATGGATCTGTTGTGGTTCGCAGGCTTTCGCCACTTCGGGACTTTGTTCTTCCGTTACGACACATCCGTTCACGGCCAAGAAACGGTCCATGTCATCCCCCTCCGGATCGATCTGCGGCGATTTAGCCTATCGAAAAGCCAGAAACGGAATATGGCCAGAAATAGAGACCTGCACGTTGTTTTTCGGGATGCCTTTGTTGATGAGGAGAAATACCGCCTTTTCGAGATTCACAAGCAGAGGTTTACGGAAAACATACCCGGCGATCTTTGTGATTTCATCTCTTCCAGTCCAGCCACAATTCCCTGCCATACGCTGGAGTGCTGCCTGTTTCACGATGAAAAGCTCATCGGTGCGGGCTTTCTGGATATGGGCATGAAAGCAGCGTCGGCCGTATATTCCATCTATGATACGGCCGACCCGAAACGGAGTCTCGGCATCCATCTGCTACTTCGTGAGATCGCCTTTTGCCGGGAAGCCGGTATGAACTTCCTCTATCACGGCTACGCCTATCAAGAAGCCTCGTTCTACGACTATAAGAAGCGCTTTTCGGGGCTGGAGTATTACGACTGGCAGGGGCATTGGTCAGCATTATCAGGCTGATACCAAGCTGCCTTCATTCGGCTATCTTTGTTGGCTTCGTCATCGGCTCCTCGACGTATAAAAAATACGCCTGCGTCGCCTCTTCCTTGCCGCCTCGATATCCTTTTGAATGCAACTTGGTATGAAAAACGTCCAGGCGTTTTTGAACAGCCTGCCGGTAATCCTCTCGATGCAATCAGAAAACTCTATGCCGACATTTCATAATTTGATACTATTAATAAAGGTATCACAATTTGGACAATAAAATGCAGGAGGATCGAACATGCTGATGTCACGGGATGAAGCGGATAACCTGCTTCGGGAACATATAAAAAATGAAAGGATGCTGGCTCATTCCTATGCCTCGGAGGCCGTAATGGCGGCCCTTGCCCGCAGGCTGGGCCAGGATGAAGCAAAATGGGCATTGGCGGGCCTTCTCCATGATGTGGATATCGAAATGGTCGGCGGCGACTTAAATGTTCACGGACGCACGGCGGCGAAGTTGTTGATGGAAAAAGGCGTTGAAGATGATGTAGTCGATGCGATCTTAATGCACAACGAGATGGCGGCAGGAAAAGAGAGATCATCGGTATTCCATCATGCCCTGGCGGCTGGGGAAACCGTAACAGGCCTTATCACGGCTACGGCCATGGTCTATCCCGACAAGAAGCTGGCCTCCGTTAAGCCGAAATCGGTGATCAAACGGATGAAGGAAAAAGCCTTTGCCGCCTCTGTCAGCCGGGAAAACATCCTGGAATGTGAAAAGATCGGTCTTACCCTGGATGAATTTGTTCCCATCGCCCTGGAGGCCATGAAAGATATCTCCGACCGGTTGGGGCTTTAACATATGGATCCCCGGTACTGCCTGCCATCGGATCAGCCTGAAAAAGAGGAAGATTGTTTAATAAACAGGTTAAATCATGCATGATGATTTGTTGAACCAAGACGGCAAACTGGAAGGCCTCCTCCAGTTGATCCGGACATTGCGTGCCCCCGATGGCTGCCCCTGGGATCGGGCGCAGACGGACCGGGACCTTGTGAAATATCTTCTTTCCGAGGCTTATGAGGTGGCGGATGCTGTGGACGAAGCATCTCCGGCCCATGTCCGCGAGGAGTTAGGGGATCTCTTGTTTCAGATCCTTTTTCTTGTCGTTATGGCCGAAGAACGGGGCGAATTCGAAATGTCCCATGTTATACGGGAGATCATGGCAAAAATGATCCGTCGCCACCCCCATGTCTTCGGGGACACGAAGGTTGAGGGTGTGGCGGATATCAAGGCGAACTGGGATGAAATCAAGGCCAGAGTGGAAAAGAAAATCAAGACTACGTCGACACTTTTTGACGGTATTTCCCGGTCCCTTCCTGCCCTTTCCCAGGCCGAGGAGGTGACGAAGCGGGCCTCGACAGTCGGTTTTGACTGGGAGAGCGCCGATCAGGTCCTGGAGAAGATCGAAGAGGAAATCGGAGAATTGCGTCATGCCATGCAGGGTGGCGATCCGAAGGCCCTTCGGGAGGAAATCGGCGATTTGCTGTTTTCCGTTGTCAATTTGTCTCGTTTTATCCATGTGACGGCGGAAGATGCCCTTCGGGGGACTATTGCCAAATTCATCAAACGCTTTACATTTGTGGAAAAGGGGCTCCAGACTGCCAGAAAGGACCTTGCCGGTGCGACGCTTGCAGAGATGGATGCCCTTTGGGAGGCATCGAAGCAAAATGATTGATAAAGAACCGATCATCCATGTCGGTATTGTGGAGGGCCGGATAGAGATTCGTGGTACCTTCAACGGGCCTTTCGATATTCTGGGCCGTTCCGTGCAGGCCGGTTCTTTCCGGGCCTATATACAAGAGGAGGGTGTCATCCTTTCCGTGGGAACGGAAACTATCGTATGCATAGATGGCGTATCATGCCGTACGACCGATAACGCCACGTTCTCCCTGGAAGATGTCACTATTGGTGTCCATTTCCATTGGGAAAGAAAGGAACGGCAGACCTTCACGGGGAATCTCATTATGAAGGCCGGTGACGATGGAACGCTCATGGCCATAAATGAACTGTTGCTCGAGGACTATTTGACGAGCGTCGTCTCATCGGAAATGAATGGCGAGGCCCCCCATGAATTCCTGAAGGCCCATGCCATCGCCTCCCGAAGTTGGCTTGCGGCCATGCTGGAACGCCTTGATCAGACCGCTGCCATCTCGCCGTCAGGAAGGCAGGAATCAGTCCGGGACGGTGAAATCATCCGCTGGTATGGGGAGGATCACCGGCACTTCCATGTCTGTGCCGACGACCACTGCCAGCGCTATCAGGGTGTAACGCGCATGACGGGAGGGCAGGCGGCACATGCCGTTGCTGCCACGCGGGGCATCTTTCTCACGTATGGCGATCAGGTCTGCGATGCCCGCTACTACAAGGCATGCGGAGGTCTGACGGAAAATTTTGAAAATGCCTGGGAAGATCGACCCATACCCTATTTGACGTCCATTTCCGATGCCCCGGAACCCTTCCGACCCATCACAACGGAAGAAGAGGCCCGCGCCTGGATATTCTCCCGTCCACCGGCCTATTGCAATGCGGCGGATGCCCGGCTTCTGGCACGAATCCTTCCCGATTTCGACCGGGAAACGACGGATTTTTTCCGGTGGGAGGTCCGATATGCACGGGAAACTCTCGAAGACCTTCTGAAGAGGAAGTCAGCCATAGATTTCGGGACGCTCCATGATCTTATTCCACTGGAACGGGGATCGTCGGGCCGCATCATCCGTCTGAAAATCGTGGGATCGAAGCAAACGGTGGTCGTGGGGAAAGAATTGGAGATTCGCCGTTGGCTTTCGGAGAGCCATTTATACAGCAGCGCCTTTGTAGTTTCTGTTGACCGGGACGCCTCGGGGATGCCGGTCAGCTTTACCATCGATGGGGCCGGTTGGGGCCACGGTGTGGGACTCTGTCAGATCGGCGCTGCCGTCATGGCCGACCGGGGATTTTCCGCAGAGGCTATCCTGCGCCACTATTTCCCGGCGGCTGCGCTGAAACGGTTTTACTGAAGGTTGGGTGGCAACCGTTTGACGACTTCTGGGGACACGAAACGGTGTGGTATAGAGGGAGGCTTTAGCTGTCAAGTATTATCAATTTATAGTAGTCACTAAAAAACTGATTATTCGAGATGGTGTCACAATGGCAAACGGAGGAATTGCAGTGACCGAAGCAATCTCTCAACTAATGGACATCATGGGGATTGCCGCGTTCCCTGCGGTAACTCGCAATGACAAAACGGGATTATGAAACAGTTTCCCGTCAGGGCAGGTACAATGAAAAAACGCCCCCGCCGTATGCGCCGCCATTTTCGGTTTTGATGTATCCTTTTCGGCCGTCACGCGTATGGGCACCGGCGACAAGCGTGGAAAAGTACAGACCCAGGCCTGTGCTTCCTGTCAAAAAAGAGACTTCCTTGCCGATACCGTCCGTATTGCGGCTGTCCATCATAAGCTCCGCCGGGTATCCCGATCCGTTGTCCTCAAAACGAACGACGAGGTATTCGTCCTGCACTTCCGCCGTTAATTTCAGTTTGTCCTTGGTATAGCGATAGGCGTTGTTGAGGACGTTATCCAGAATGCCCAGGATCAACGCTTTGTCAAAGGCCCAGAACAGGTCCGTAGGGCACAACAGGTCGATCTCGATCCCGCGCGATTGGAGGAGGGGCAAGTTCTCCACAATGGATTCCTCAAGGCAGTCGTAGACATTATGGTAATCAATGGAGACGCTAAATGAGGATTGCCTGGCTTTGTATATGGCCAAGAGACGGATGAAGTTGTGATTGAGACGGCGGATCTCATATTGGAGCATAAAAAGGTCGTTTTGACCAGCGCATTTCTTTTTTCGGCATTTGCCGACCATCTCATCGAGGGTATTGTAGAGCAAACCCAGTGAGTTTTTTGTGTCATGGACGGTGGAAGCCAGTATATCCGAGAAATTTATAGAGTGGATGTCAGCCATGGTAGGGGCTCCTTTGTGAATTCCCGATAAATGGCGAGCAGACGGGGGAGATCGGCATAATTGGGGTCCAGATTGTAGACCTGTTCCAGATTATCCCTGGTCTTTTTCAGCAGTTCGGGTTCTGCTTTGTTTTTTTTCATATAGAGCATAAAGGCGTAAGCGGCATTGGCATTGATGATCTTGTTGCCCGGAAGCTTGTTGACCGCCGATTCGAAGTAAATCCGAGCCGTCTCAAGATCACCCTGCTGGACCAGTTTGACGCCCTGGTTATTAAGATTGATGACTTCCTGAACGGCCGTATCCAAGAGCGCCCGGCCCTCGTCCGCCTTTCCGATTTCTTCGAACATGGTTTTAGCTTGTCCGATCAGGGCGTTATTCTCGTGATTGCTTTGTACCAGGCGACGCACGAGTTCCTTCCCTTTTTCTTCTTCGCCATTTAGAATCAGGGCCCGGGCCAGATCGATCTCCACATCCGGTGACACGTCGGCATTGGAACTGCGGATGGTTTTCATGACCTTGTTGATCGATTTTCGGGCATCTTCCGGCCTGTTCATCTTTGTATAGACCATACTTTCCGTAAGGGCGATTTCCAAAGCCGCCTGAGGATTATCCCCAAACTCCTTCGCTGCGTCTCCTAGAACGGTGAGGCTGTTTTTGTGAGCATTTTCTTCGGCCAGGATTTTGGCGAGGGTTGTATAATCCGAAGGTTTTTTGTAATAGGAATTCTTGCCCCGTTTCACGACGATATGATAAACGGCTTCCGCTGTGCGGAGATCACCGTTGCGATGGGCCAAATCACCCAACTCCTTTTGCCGCACAAGGGCCTTGGGTGACAAGGCGACTGCCTTCATGAGCGTCCTTTGGGCATCTGAGTTGTTGCCCAGTTTCTCCTGGGTTTTGGTTAGCCAATCATAAGCAGCCATGATCTTGTCGTTGGTTCTTATCAGCTCTTCAAAGATGTATTGGGCTTTTTCATAATCGCCGATCATATACCGGCATTTTCCCATACCGAGCATCGTCCAGGGGAGCTTCCCCTTGGTGGCTATTTCCTTGAAATACTGTTCCGCCTTGCTGTAATCGCCGATCCGGATCAGGATCTCTCCTTTGAGCCTGAAGAGTTCCGCGAGATGTTTCGGAGTTCCTGCAATTTTCTCGTTGCAGAGGGTCAGGGCCTTTTGATAGTCGAAATCGTCCATGGCCTTAATGACGTCTGTAAGAGTTTCCTTTTTTTCGAAAATGGTGATGATCTTTTTTTCCAGGGTTTGCTTCGTAAAGGGTTTAACGAGGTAATCGTCGGGTTCGTACTCTGCCACGCCCATGATCATGTCTATGGTATTTTCCGCCGTCACCATCATGAAGGCCGTCGAATATCCGATAAGATGTCTCTCTCTGGCCTCTTCCATGACCTGTTGACCATCTTTGCCGGTGCCGAGGTTGTAATCGCAGAAAACGACGTCAAATCTTTTAGCCGCCATTTTCCGGACCGCGTCTTCGCCGTTGTAGGCTTCGTCGGGATGTTCGACACCCAGTGTTGCAAGCATGTTTCTCATGGTGATTCGGAAATTGACGAAATCGTCAACAACGAGAACCTTTTTACGTTTCATAAAGGCTGCCGCTTCCGATTCTTTTTCCTGCAGAATGGATGTAAACCTCATGTGTCGTCTCCTGTTATACGATCGTATATGGCCAGTGTTTCAGGTAATGTCCCGATGGGTCTTATCGTGGCTGCGCAACCCAGATTATCTTTTACCAAAATGATTATTATTTATCCATAGCTTCTCTCGATCAGGCAACACGCAAAGAATACTGTATGCGAAGTGCTGCTGTAATATCCTCTAATATAGTGCTTAAGTCAATGGTTTCGCTTCTAATGCGGAAAAAATAGTCTTCAGCCTTCAGTCTTTCATTATTGTGTGATAAGGGGAGGCTATGACGGACATCAATCGGACAATTGAAACGGCATTTATTCTGGGTGCCGGTTTAGGGACCCGCATGCTGCCCTTGACGGAGACTTGCCCCAAACCCCTTCTTCCTGTCGCGGGGCGGCCAATAATAACATATGCCATGGACCACCTCCTGGAGGCCGGCGTCAAACGGTTTATTGTCAATACGCACCATCAGGCTCAGCGATATAGTGAAATATTTCCCAAAGGGGAGTGGCGGGGAAAGCCCATCATCTTTCGCCATGAACCCGTCCTTCTTAATACGGGAGGCGGACTTAAGAATATTGAGGATCTTCTGACCGGTGACGAGGTGATATGGGTTTATAACGGCGACATCATGACAGATCTTCCCCTGAAACGGCTTCTGGAAGGCCATATGGCAGGAGGGAAAGAGGTGACCCTCGCCCTGCGAAGCACGGGGGCACCCAGAAACGTGAGTCTCGACAGCCGGGGGGCCATCTGTGATTTCCGGTTTGTCTTGGGGGCTAAGGCGCAGATCCATTGTCTTTTTACGGGGATTTACATCGTGAGCCGGTTTTTTTTGCGCCGTCTGGAGGCAGGCGGCAAACAGGATATTGTGTCCATCTTTATCGACATGGTCAGAGAGCAGCCTGGCGCAGTAGGAGGCGTCATTATCGACGAAGGAGAATGGGACGACATCGGTTCCCCGGAGGCGTATGAAAAGATCAATGAAAAGTGACAATGGATGAGCTAATCCGTTGGGCCATAACGGTCATGGCGATTCCCGATTCGGTTGCCGTAACGGCGACGCCTGTCGTCCGCGGCGGATCGGATCGAACCTTTTACCGTCTTATTTGGGCTAATGGCCGTGCCATGGTCATGCATTATAGCCGTGAGAAGAAAGAAAACACCTATTTTGTGACGATTAACGGGTTTCTGCATTCAATCGGCGTAGCCGTACCGGCGATCCTCGGCCATGAAATGACGAAAGGCTTTATTGCCATGGAAGATCTGGGTGATGACGACCTGTGGTCTCACCGGTTTGACCCCTGGCCCGTGCGGCGGGATTTGTACCGGAAAACCCTGTCCGCAATCAGTCGTCTTCATGCCTATGATCCGATGGTCTTTCCTGTGTCCGATATCCCACTCATGGAGGGTTTTGATGAGGCCTTGTACCGATGGGAACGGGATTATTTCCGGAATAATTTCGTGGACGGTGTCTGCGGCATGTCGTGGCACAAAGGTGAGGCAAAAGCCCTGGAGGCCGAATTGGACGCCTTGGCAGCACGCCTTTTGGCTGTACCGTTCACGCTGATCCACCGGGATTTTCAGTCCCAGAACATCATGCTCCGTTTTGGCGATCCCGTTCTCATCGATTTCCAGGGGATGCGAATGGGGAATCCTTTCTACGATATCGGCTCGCTCCTGTACGACCCCTATGTGACCATGACCGAAGACGAGCGAACGGATCTCTTGGCCTGCTATAATGACTTGTCGAGAGTGAGGATGGACTGGTCAGCTTTTTTGGATCGTTTCAGGGACGCGGCGGCCCAGCGGCTAATGCAGGCCTTGGGAGCCTATGGCTTTTTGGGGCTCAAGAAAGGCCGCAAGGCGTTTCTTGGCCATATGGCGCCCGGCTTGGCGAATCTTCTGGCTGTCACGGCTAAGGCGGTAAACCTGCCCATTCTTCACGAGGTGGCCCTGCGGTGTTCCCGATCCGCCATGATTGCCCGATTGGCCCATTTGTCTTGACACACTGCGATGTCTGGATGTAGAGCGTCATAAACCTCTAACGGGCAATAAAGCTTTTTTGAAAGGAGTACTTCCCATGAACAGAGTTTCCTTAAGTGTCAACCGGCGGCAATTTCAATGTCTGATTTTGTTTTCTTTATTGTTTGGCCTGCTTGCCCTGACTGGATGTGCAAATACACCCCTTTACACTATCGATATCCGTTACACCCCGACGAAGGTCCCGGCTGCACCTGACGCCGCCGTGAAGAAAAAGGTATTCACGGTAGCCAATTTTATCGATAGCCGGACCATTGATGACCCGCGTAAATTGGGCTATGTCCTGATGCCTGATGGTCAAAAAGTTTTTGTCCTGCCGAAAACCGTCATGGCCAAGGAAGCCGTCGCTGCAGGCATGCGGGACTACCTGTACAAAGCAGGCTATTCAGTCTCCGGCGTCCGGCCCAACTGGGATCTTCGGGATGAAACCATCGGGGCTAACTGGGGCGACATTGTCATCGGCGGGACCATCAACAAGCTGGAGATCATCTGTGATGATTCCCAGACCCTAAGTCCCGTCAAGAAGTATTCGGCGATCATCAATCTTGGCTTCACGTTGGCCGATGGCGCGGCGAAAAAGACGGTCTATAAAACCTCCGTCGAAGGCAGCGCTTCTCTTACCGACGTCTCGACCTCGACGGAGAAGCTCGCAGGTCAGCTTGAAAGCCAGCTTAATGGCGTTCTTTCCGATGTGATCGAAAAGTTCTTCACGGGTTCGGAATTTCAGCAGCAGTTGAAAAAGGTGACGGCAAAATAGCATGATCACCGTTGCGTTGCCGTGGACCTGCGAAGGGCTCTTTGAGCGGATGATGGAGCCCTATGCGGGGTCTCCCTTAATCGAAAAAATACTGGTCATGGCGGAGACAGAGGGCCGCGCCATACCTTCCGGCATGGCGCGGCCCTCTGTCTGTGTCATGGCGACAGACGCTCCTTCGTCGGGCATGACCATTCGCCGGATCATAGGGGAGACCCGGTCGAGATATCTCCTGTTGGTTCAGCCGTGTGTTAAGGGTCGGCCGGTCCCAGACGCTCTGGATCGGTTTGTCGAGGTTGCCGAGTCTTCGGGTGCTCCCATGGTATATGGTGATTATGCGGGTCACCCCGTCAATGACTATCAGGTAGGCTCGATCCGGGACAGTTTTGATTTCGGACCTCTCCTTTTCTTCAACATTCCCCTCTTACGGCGATGTATTTGCAAATACGGCGATATTCCGGATGTCCGCCATGCAGGTCTCTATGACTTGCGTCTCAAGGCCTCCGCTGCGGGTGAACTGTTTCATCTTCCCGAGTGCCTCTCCGCTCCGGTCGTTGGGGACATTGGCGCAGCGCTTCCTATCGATGGCCATTTCGCTTATGTAGACCCCAGGAACCGTTCATACCAGGTGGAGATGGAGCAGGTGGCAACGGATCATCTCAAACGGCTGGGGGCCTATCTGGAGCCGGTCTTCCGGAATCTGCCCCCATGCCGTGAGACCTTTCCCGTCACGGCAAGCGTCATCATACCTGTCCGCAACCGGGCCAGGACCATAGCTGAGGCCGTGGAAAGCGCTCTTGGCCAGCACACGGATTTCCCCTTCAATATCATAGTAGTGGACAACCACTCCTCTGACGGTACGACAGAAATCCTCGATAAGTTGGCGAAACGGCATGATCGGGTTAAACACATTATTCCAGGAAGAACCGATCTGGGTATCGGCGGCTGTTGGAATGAGGCCGTAAGGTCGCCGTTTTGCGGCCGTTATGCCGTTCAGCTCGATTCGGACGACCTGTACGGCCATACCGGTGTCCTGGAACGGATTGTTGACGCCTTCCATCATGGGGGGGAGACAGCCATGGTTATCGGTTCCTATACCATCGTCAACGAGCGCCTCGAAGTGATTCCGCCGGGCTTGATCGATCATCGGGAGTGGACAGACGAGAATGGCCGCAATAATGCCTTGCGGATTAACGGCCTTGGGGCTCCTCGGGCCTTCCGGACGGATCTGATCCGGCGGATCGGTTTTCCCAACGTCAGTTATGGAGAGGACTATGCCGTGGCCCTGCGCCTCAGCCGGGAATACCGGATCGGACGGATTTACGACAGCCTCTATTTTTGCCGCCGCTGGACGGGGAACACGGATGCCGCCTTGTCCATCGAGACGGCCAACCGGTTTGATGCCTATAAAGACAAACTCCGGACCATGGAGATCCTTGCCCGGATGAAAATGAATCGGGCCCGCAAGAAAAAATGAACCGGAAGCGGGAAAAAGATGAGGAATAAACGGAAAAAGGTGATCTGTCTTGGATAAGAGGTTATTCGCGTCATATGACAATGTGCGGGTGCAAACACCGCTTTCTGAATTATGCCAGACATTGTTCGACCGGCAAATAGCCACCTGGCCGGGGATGAATGAGGCTTACGGGAGGCTTAAAGGCGCCAGGCAGCGGGATATCAAGGGCGATGGATTTATTTTCACGCTCCAATTCAATCCAGGTCGAGTCAAAAGTGTCATGGCGGAAACAGATGCTGCTTCCATCGCGAAACGTCCCTGTTTCCTATGCTCCGATCAACGTCCCTCCGAGCAGGCCGCTATTATGTATCACAATGACTTTGAAATCCTCTGTAATCCCTACCCTATCTTCACACCCCACTTGACGATTGTTCATTGCCGCCATTTGCTACAAGACATGGGAGAAAACGCAAGAGACTTTCTGGCATTGGCAAGGGATTTAAGTCCCCGGTTTTCTGTCTTTTACAATGGTCCTCGATGCGGAGCATCGGCTCCTGATCATCTCCATTTCCAGGCATCGCCTTCAGGTGCGATTCCCGTCGAACATGATGATGCAAACACCGCTGAAGCAATTGAAACCCCGATAGCCGGTGTTTCCTTTTTTATATCTTTCCGTCCGGGCAGGCGTTATCTGCTTCTGGAAGGGGATCAGCTGGAGGCCCTGGCATCAGCGATCACGGCGGTTATGATGATCTTGAAGGTGATTGAGGGTGGCGAAGCGGAGGCCATGGTGAACATAATCGCGGCTTTTGCCGATGGCCGCTGGCGTGTTTGGATCTTTCCCCGCCGCAAGCATCGCCCTGATGTTTTCTTCCGGCAAGGGGATGACGCACGAGCCGTGACGCCTGGGGCGGTCGAAATGGGTGGCCTGGTCGTATCGACTCGTGAAAGGGACTTTATGGAATTGGACTGGAAGCAATTGATCGATATCTTTGAAGATGTCTCTGCCGATGAGAAAACCGTGAGAGGCTTGATCGATGCACTTGTCGCCATGCGAAAATAAGCCCATGACCTTCGAAGAGGCCATTGCCGGAACCGGTGCCCCTTCCTCTTTGATAGAACACCTCTGCCTTATTGCCGTACCCTATGTCAGTTTTGACAACAGGCTCCACGAAGGGCAACTTGTAGTTCACAAAGATATTCAACGGGATATAGCCGATTTATTCGGTCTTATGGCTGCGTGGGAATTTCCCATCGGCCGGATCGTTCCCATTGTCCGGTACGGCTGGTCCGACGATGCCTCCATGGCTGACAACAACACATCGGCCTTCAATTACCGCTTCATCGCAGGAACGGCCAGGCTATCCGCTCATGCGCTGGGGCTTGCTGTAGATATCAATCCTTTGGTCAACCCTGTCGTCTACGCCGATGGGCGCGTCAGTCCGCTAAAGGCCTGTTATGAGCCCGGCGGAAAGGGGGTTCTGACCGCCGAAAGCCCGGTCGTTCAGGAATTTCTGCGCCGGGGCTGGCGGTGGGGCGGCCTGTTTGAATCATTCAAGGACTATCATCACTTCGAGTTTGCCAATAATCGAGTCTTGCAGTAATTGTTATGAGCACTCACTGTAGCCGCAAAGACGGCAGACGGCACAGCCGCCTTCGTGCTCTACAATGCCGCCGCAATCCGGGCAGGCGCCCTTGACGAAGGCGGTTTTTTCGTTGCAAATCTCTTCTCCGTTTTCCGCCAGGTGGGACTGGATGGCATTGGCCACGGCGTCGGCGCAGGATAGGATCTTGTTTTCACCGAATCCGTACGGCGAATGACAGGAGATGCCTTGGAGTTGCTTAATGACTTGTTTTGCCTTCACACCGCTTCGCCATGCCAGTGATACCATGCGGCCGATAGCCTCGCTCTGCGATGCCGCGCATCCTCCCGCTTTCCCCATTGTGGTAAACAATTCGAAAAGACCGGTCGGATCCTCGTTGACGGTTACATAAAGAGGGCCGCAACCGGTGCGCATCTGATAGGTCCAGCCTTTCAGGACCTTGGGACGCTCGCGTTTGACGACTTTCCTGTCCGTGTCTGCCGTCACCCTTGCCGGCTGTTCTTCCTTTTTCCCGGTCGACAGGACCTGTTTGTCACGAGAGCCGTCGCGATAGATCGTGACCCCTTTGCATCCCATCGTGTAGGCGAGATGGTACACCTTGGCGACTTCATCGATAGTTGTGTCGTTTGGAAAGTTAACCGTTTTGCTCACGGCATTGTCCGTGAACTTTTGAAAGGCGGCCTGCATTTCGATATGCACGTCGGGGGTGATGTCATGAGCCGTGACGAACAGCTTCCGGATGTCTTCGGGGATCTCGTCAATGTCCCGGATGGTTCCGTGTTGGGCGATGCGTTGCATCAGCGCGAGTGTATAAAATCCCTGTTCCCTGGCGATAGCTTCGAAACGCGGGTTGACCTCGACCAGAATATCGTCATCCATGACCTGGCGAACGTAGGAGACGGCAAACAGGGGCTCCACGCCTGACGAGGCATTGGCAAGGATGGAAATCGTGCCCGTCGGGGCAATGGTCGTAATCGTTGCATTGCGGATGGGCGCCTCACCGCGCTGGTCGTATACGGAACCCTTGAAATTCGGAAAGGCGCCCCGTTGCCTGGCGAGTTCCCGCGATGCGGTGTGGCCTTCGTCATGTATGAACTGCATTATCTCCTGGGCGAGGGTCAATGCCTCCTTTGAGTTGTAGGGAATGCCGAGGAGTATCAGCATATCCGCCCAACCCATGATGCCCAGACCGATCTTACGATTCCCCAGGGTCATCTTTCTGATCTGGTCGAGGGGATATTGATTGACTTCCACGACGTTGTCGAGAAAATGCACAGCCAGATGAGTCACCTCTTTCAGGCGGTTCCAGTCGACTTGTCCGTTCTTGACCATGGAGCCCAAGTTGATGGACCCCAGATTACATGATTCATAAGGCAGCAGGGGTTGTTCGCCGCAGGGGTTGGTCGATTCGATGGCGCCGACATGGGGTGTCGGATTGTCCCGGTTCAGGCGGTCAAGGAAAACGATCCCCGGCTCACCGTTTTCCCATGCCTGGGTGACGATGCGGTTGAAGACCTTCCGTGCGTTGAGCGTTCCAGCGATCTTGCCGTTTCTGGGATTAATGAGATCGTAATTCTCGTCCCCTTCAACGGCCATCATGAAGACCTCCGTCAGGCCGACGGAGATGTTGAAATTGTTCAACTGGTTCTTATCGGCTTTGCACATGATGAAATTCATGATGTCCGGATGATCGACCCGCAGAATACCCATATTAGCGCCGCGTCTCGTACCGCCCTGTTTGATGGTTTCCGTGGCCACGTCGAAGACACGCATAAATGAGATGGGGCCGCTTGAGATTCCCGTTGTCGTCAGTACCACATCATTAGCGGGCCGAAGACTGGAAAAGGAAAAGCCCGTGCCCCCGCCGGATTTATGGATCAGGGCCGTGTATTTTACGGCATCGAAGATTTCCTCCATGGAATCGCCAACAGGCAGGACAAAGCATGCCGATAGCTGACCGAGTTCGCGGCCGGCGTTCATTAACGTAGGAGAATTGGGTAAGAATTCCAAATGTGCCATCATGTTGTAGAATTGCTCTTCCAAGGATTTCGTATCGGCCTTTTTTTCGAACTTCCGGTCAGCTGCGGCAATCGTGGCGGCGACGCGCTTGAACATATCGGTCGGTGTTTCCAGTACCGCACCTTCCTGATCTCGTTTCAGGTAGCGCCTCTCCAATACTGTAAGGGCATTTTGTGTCAACATAGGCATTGTGGAAATGGAACTCTTTTTTTTCATTCGCTTTTCTCCATCGTCGTCGTGGTATGGGGTCTAAAGATGTGGGATACAACATGCAGTGTTTATTTTTCTTATAGACCACAATATGTAGTAGATGTCAACAAATGATTTTAAAAAAAGGCAAGAAAATTGGCAGCGGGCATTATCTAAGGATGATCAGCATTTCCCTTTTACTTTCGGAGGTGAATCGGGTCAGGGTGGCCTCAAAGGTCTTGTCCCCTTCGGCCGAGCGCGTCAGGACGACTTGGGTGTTGCGAGTTATACCAAGCCAAGCCTGTCGAAGTTCATCTTTAAAGTCTTTGCGGTTCTCTTCATCCAAGAGGTCGATAAAGTTAGCCTTGATGAGCTCCAAACGTGATTTGTCCATGTATTTAAGCGCCCTTTCCGTAATGCTCTGAATAACTCCTTCTCTATCGACAAGGAACCCGATTTCCTCTTTGAAAAAGTGTTTCCTCAGCTGATCACGGTTATTGCGCATCCATTCGTAAGCCTTGGTTAAATTTGTGTTTGCTTCCTGAAGTTCAGTGTTGACCTTCTGCAGGCGTTCGTCAGCCTTCTTTCGTTCCTGGATTTCCTGTTCCAATCTGGAGTTTTGATCTGTTATTTCAGCTAGTTGTTCCTTGACCTTCAAATGAAGGACTGCATTTTCCAGGGCAAAGCCGATTTCACCCAGCATGATGGACAGGATCCGTTCGTCACTTTCGGAAAATAGCCCGCCTTTTTCTTTGTTTGAAAGGTTCAGGACGGCAATTATGTGCTCATTGCTGCAAATTGGCATGCTGATGAAAGAAGGGGCGCCGTATTTAGGGTTGTTGGGCCTTTGTGTCCGGGGATCGCTTTCGATGTCTTCGATGATGAGGGACCTGCCGCCGGCAATGACGTGTTTGATGAGGCTGTAGTCCTCATGCCCCTTTTCGTCGTCGCTCCGGACGACTTCCGGCTTGGCCGCGATGAAACGAAGACCTTCTGCTTCCGAAGCATCAACAATGTACACGGAGCCGTTTCTGACGCCTACGGCCTGCATGGCCTTCTCCAGAACCAATTTGAGCAGTTCATCTACATTGAGGGTGGTTTTGGCCACATCCGTCATTTCCCGGATCGAGTTCAGTTCGATAATGCGTTGATTGAGTTCATCCGTAGACCGTTCGAAACGTTCCAGAAGATTCGAGAACATGACCGATATCTTGCCCAGATCCGAAACGTCCTTTTCGATAGCGCCGGATCCCTGATTGACCTTCTTGATGAATTCAACCATCATTTGCACGCCTTCAAAGACATAACGCAGGATTGACAAGCCGGCGAGGATCAGCAGGAGAGCCATGGCAAAGAGTATGTAGTGGGAATAATCCAGGAGGATGTTGTATTGCTGAAATATATAAATGATGGTCAAAACGGGGAGGACAACGACCAGCAGGCCAATGATATTGAATTTACGGATCATATTCTTAGGGCGATTTCCAATTATGGAACGAAGGGTCATTGGATGGCTCGCTTCCTTTTCGGAGATGTTTTTTATATGGTGCGGGGTGACCGTGTGATTTGTTGAATTATCATGTGATATGGTTCTGTGTCAATCCGGAATGAGGCCGGAATGAAGAATGAGGAACCAAATCCGTTCCGCCATTCTCGCCAATTGAGTAGAGAGAATAGCTGGGCATGGCCTTTCGGTTCAGAGGATTTTTCCCATGATTACTTCGTGCAGATGACATTGCGGATACCAATCGGGAAAAATCCGATTCACTTTCAGACCAATACCCAGCTCTTAGTCGATCGAGTCCTTTGGACGTATATTACGTAAATATTTGTATTAACTAGTTATCGCGTGAAGGGGCATCAGGTTGACACCACCTTCAAACTGGTTAAATTATATTTAAAAGAGAGAATGGCCGTATCGCTCCGTGGTCGTTTCGTATGATGTTGATTATTACTCAGATCATCGATCCGCATGTGAAAACAAATTTGCTGCAAGGCTAGGGACCGGCCGGGAGGTGTATGATGTTCAAGAATCGGAAAAATCAAAAGATCCTGAAATTACCGCTGTAATGGCCTCCGGGGAATTGTGTAATCCCCCGGAGGCCCATATATGGCGCAATCACTCCTACGATAAGAACCATGGGAAAGCAGGAGGTGTGATTATGTATTTCATGATGATCTGCACATGGGACCCAAGGGATGAAAAAGAAGTCAGAGTACGAAGGGTTACATGGGATTGGCCTGAGGACGTGGAGGTTATCTCAGAGTTCTACGATATTCAGGGATGCCGGACAATATATGCCGTGAAGACGGATGCCAAAGGATTAATCGCCGCTCGGGCCGCCTGGCTGGATATCCTGTCCTTTGAAATTTTCCCCATTTACCCCGTCGGAGCTACCAAGGAAAAGTTAATGGGTTAATGAATCGAAAAGATTGGAAATTTGAAAGAGGAGGAAAGGAGGGCGACCATGTCCAGTTTAGTAATGACCCAGGAACAGGAAAGGCAACTTCTGGAAGTCCTCGAAAGATACTATCCTGCCTTGCGCATCGAGATCGCCAAAACGGATGACCGGAATTTCCGTAGAGAACTTAAGCTGAGAGAGGCCTTTATGAAAGATATGATCGAACAATTGAAGGCCAATGCGGCATAGACAAATCGTTCCTTGCGGGATGTGAATCCGATGCCGGCTGAAGGACGCCTTTGATTATTAAACTTTCTTCAAGCCGAGCCCGATTGCATGATGTTTCTCTTCGGGATAAAGGGCAGAGTATTTTCTCTGCCTTTTTTATGAAAAATATGTTGATTAGCAAAGGTCATCGTGTTATAGACCCACGCTTACGAAGTGGAACAACATCTCAACAAATCAAGGTGAATTATGGGGAGTGTCGTAAAGAAACGTCGAAAAAAGATCAGTAAACACAAGTACGATAAACGCATCAAGAAGAGCAGGCACAAGAAGAGATAAGTACGGTCCCTTTTCGGAGGGCATGTGGAGCTACTGGCCCGATAATGGATTGCCTTGGAGAGGTGATAAGGAAATCGATACCTTATCACCTCTTCTGATTCCATATAAATCGGCGGCTCGGCCTTTGTTGACAAAGATTTCCAGATGTCCCGAACTATTGAAAAGGGCGTTCAGGGTTTTGCCGGTTGCCGCCTCGTAATGGGAAGCCATCGTTACCCGTCTCTTTTTTATCCGGATGTCGGAGACGATTTTGTTGACATCGTCGCTGAGGTTTTTGCCGATGTTCGTGATTGCATTTCCAAAAGTATCAACATAGACAACCTGGCCGGATATCCTGTTCCCAAATATCTCCGGTTTTATTGATTCCAAACGCACCAAATCCTCCACAACAGGTCCGAGAACCGTCATATCGATGCCCCGGGCAAGCCAGGCGGCGACGGGGGCGAATATGTCCCGCCCGTGAAATGTGACCCCGGTCATTGTCCGTGTATATTGTTGGTTGGTGATGTGAACAGCCCGTTCCATTCCCAATTGAGAAAAAATCCCGGAAAAGATACCGTTATCAGGGCCTACGAAGACATGTCCCCCTGATTGAACCGCGATTCCCCGCCGGCTGGACCCCACACCGGGATCGACAACGGCCACATGAATCGTTCCGGCCGGGAAATAGGAAAAAGAAGAGGCCAGGACAAAACTGCCTTCAAGTATGTCATGGGCGGTGATTTGGTGGGTAATATCGATGATGACAGCCTGAGGGTGTACGAATAGTATGGCGCCCTTCATCTGCCCTGCGAAGGGATCGATGGTTCCGAAATCGGTTGTCAATGTGACGATGCCTGAAGGTTTCATCTAAGCTCCCTAATAACGGTTATCATTTAAACCCTCAATGGGGTACGGTCCTGATCTGCCAGCTCTGATCACCCAAGAGTTCAAGCACCTTGTCGTGGTAGGGCAGCAGGCTTGCGCGATGGCCGACGCTGATAAAAATGCTTGTTGTCCGGCGCAGGTATTCATAAAGACGAGCCTCGTTCTCCAGGTCAAGGGCGCTTGTGGCCTCGTCGAGGACGGCATAGCGTGGCTGGACCAGCATGAGGCGTGCAAAGGCCATTCGCTGCTGTTCTCCCAGGGACAGGACATCGGCCCAGTCCAGTTCCGTATCAAAGCCGCCAACTTTTTCCGGTAAGTCAGCCAGATTGACCTGTTTTAAGACCTCTCGCATACGTTCTTCGCTTATATCGGCGTTCATTTTTGGATATAAGAGCTGATCCCGCAGCGTGCCCAGAACCATGTAGGGAAGCTGCGGCAGAAACAGCATTTGCTCACGCTCCGGACGAACGATTTTCCCCGATCCTGCATTCCAGAGCCCGGCGATGGCGCGGAGAACGGAACTCTTGCCTGTACCGCTCGGCCCCACAATGACCAGGCCCTGGCCGGATTGAAGGTCAAAAGATAGGTTTTGCACAAGAGTTCGCCGGTAATCGGGCGTTTGCACTGTCAGGTGTTCCATGGCCAGTCGGTTGTCGCGGACGATTTCAATGCGCGAGTTTTCCGGCAATGATTGTTCATCATGTTGGAGGGCTTCGTAAAAAGCATGGAGCCGGTTGATGGCGGCAGTGAATTTTGTCAGATCTTCGAATCGCGTAATGACGATGGAAATGGCATTCAGCACCTGCATAAAGGCCAGGGCCCCTTGGCTGACCACGCCGAAGGCGATCTTGCCGGCAAAGAAAAGCCGGGCTACGACGACATACGGCAGAAGCTGGATCAAATACTGGTAACCGCTGGTCACGAAGCTCAGGTTCCGTTGCCAGAGAATCAGGCTGTTGAAGTTTTCGACCACATTGGCAAAACGCCGTTTTACGGCCTTCGATTCCCGTTCTTCTCCATGATAGAAGGCTATGGATTCGGCATTGTTCCGGATATGGACCATGCCGTAACGGAAATCCGCCTCTTTGCGCAATTGCTGGAAATTAAGAAAGACCAGTTTTTTACCGAACCACAGCGTGATAAGTGTGCCTAGAGCGGCATAAACAAGCAGTACAGCCATAAGCATGGTGGAAATGCTCCATAAGATGGCCGAGAAGGCGATGAGCTGGCTGATGGACGACAAGACAACAGCGAAGAACCGAAGGCTTGTTACGGTGAAATATTCGATGTCCTGGCTGATACGCTGATCAGGATTATCGATGTTTTTGTCCGAGTTGATGTCATAATAAGCGCGGTTACCAAAGTAACGGGCCAGAAAGTGGCTTGTGAGCCACTGCCGCCAGTTGATTCCCAACTTGCTGGATATATATTCATAGAATGCACTGACCGGGGTTGCCACGATCAGAACGGCAAGGAGAATCAGGGCCTGATGATAGAAATTGTCGATCTGTTTTTCTGTCAAGGCGGTCATGAATGAGCCGAAGGCATAATTGATGACAACGCCCATACCGGTAAAGGATATGAGCAGGACGATCATGAGCATTAGAAATCCCCATGCCTTCCCTTTTTCATCCGAAACCCAGTAGAGTCGAGCGATAGACCAGAAACGGAGCCACAAGCTGAGATTCCATTTTTTTTTCGGGGGAAGAGAATCTGTCATGCAATTTTTCTCCTTATGATCTTGCATAATGTGTTCGGACCTATACAAGAGTTGACGGCTGAAAAAAACAATCCTGTCTTGTTTATCAATTTTATATATGATCTGCAAATAATTCAGATTTGCAAGGGTACTGAATACGGGAAGGAAAGGTTCTCATGCTAAAAACTGATATTCATTTAAAAGAGAAGCCCGTTATGACGGATTCGTTATCCGTGCTATGTTTCTTCCTGGCCGCTCAGCTGTCCACAGGCGGCCAGGATATCGCCACCACGGCTGGCGCGCAGGACGGCGGTGTAGTTGTGATCAAGCAAGACCTGCTGAAACGTCCGGATAGCCTCTCGTGACGGGGTTTTGAAAGGCGAGCCGGGATATTCGTTGAAGGCGATGAGGTTGAACTTGCAGCGCAGGGGGCGGAGCAGGGTGGCCACTTCCACGGCATCCTGCGGCGAATCGTTGAAACCTGCCATGAGGATGTATTCGAAGGTTAACATGCGGCGGCCCGGCATGGGATAGTCCTTGCAGGCGGCAAGGAGGATGTCGATGGGATATTTTTTATTGACGGGCATGACCTGGTTGCGTTTCTTGTCGTTCGGCGCATTCAGGGATATGGCGAGATTCACACAGATATCCTTTCCCAATTGGATGATCTGCGGGGCCAGGCCGCTCGTCGAGACGGTGATCCGGCGGTTGGAAAACCCCATGCCGTGGTCTTCCGTGAGGTTCCGGATGGCCTTGACCGTGTTGTTGTAATTGGAGAGGGGCTCGCCCATGCCCATGAGGACGATGTTCTTGATGTTCGGTCCTTCCGGGGTGTGGAGGCGCATCTGGATAATCTGTCCCGTGATTTCCGACGGCTCAAGATTGCGCTTGAACCCAAGGGACCCCGTAAAGCAGAAACGGCACCCCATCCGGCAGCCTGCCTGGGTGGAAAGACAAGCCGTCCAGTGATTCTTCCTGGGTATGAGGACGCTTTCGATAAAAAGCCCGTCATGGAGCTTAAAAAGAACCTTTTTGGTTGTATCGGCCGAGGTTTGTGTCTTTACAATCTCCGGGTCCCGGATCAGGGCGAGCTCTGCAAGATGAAGCCGGAAATCCCGGGCCAGGGTCGTCATCTCTTCAAAGGACTGGGCGCCTGACTGATATATCCACTTCATTATCTGGCGGGCCCGGTATTTTTCCTTTCCCAGGTCGGTGATAAACGCCTCGATCTCCTCGAGCGACATGTCTTTGATATTGGGCTTGTGCATCACTGTTCAATAATGGCGACAGGCCGGCACCAACCCGCCGAGGCCCTTTTGATCTTTACGGGAAAGCAGCAGACCGTGAAACCGAAAGGGCGGCCGATGGCGGAGAGATTCGCCATCTTTTCCATATGGCAGTAGCCGATGTCTATGCCGGCGAAATGAGCCTCCCAGATTACCTTGGGGTCCCCGTTTTCCATGAAGTCCTGGTTGAGATAGGGCAGTGGCCGGTCCCAGCTCCAGGCATCGATGCCTGCGACGCGAACCCCCCGCTCCGTCAGGTAGAGGGTGCTTTCCCGTGTCATGCCGCCGCCTTTACTGAGATATTGCCGAGTTCCCCAGGCCGAGTCGGCGCCGGTCTGAACCAGTACTATATCAAGAGGCTTGAGGGTATAGCCGATGCGCTGAAGCTCCTTTTCCACGTCCAATGCCGTGATGGCCTCGCCATCGGCCTTGTGGCGGAAATCGAGGAGGACACCGTCACTCATGCACCAAGCTAAGGGGATCTCATCGATGGTGAGAGATGTTTTTCCACCGTCTTGGGTGGGATGGTAGTGATAGGGGGCGTCGAGATGGGTCCCGCTGTGCGTGGTCAGACTCACGGTTTCAATAGCCCATCCGAGACCGTCAGGGAGTTGCTCTTTCCTCATCCCCGGAAAGAAGGCCATCATCTGATCGACACCCATGCCATGATCGATATAGCCGACATTTGGAATCATGGCGGGCGGGTCGGACGGCAGTCCGCCTTCCAGGGTAATGCTCAGGTCGATGATTTGTCTTGCCTTCATCACCATGTCCTCATAATTTCTTCTTCAGGTTCCCTGCGATGGCGTCGATAAATCCTTCCGTGTTGACCTTGCGGTTATTCGGATCCGGATCGGCAATAAGAAGCAGATCCCCCGTCATGATGCCGCTTTCGATTGTTTCCAGGGCAGCTGCTTCCAGCTTGTCCGCAAAGGCCATGACATCGGGGGTCCCGTCCAACTCGCCACGTTTGCGCAAACCGCCTGTCCAGGCGAAGAGGAGAGCCATGCAATTGGATGACGTCTCTTCTCCTTTCAGGTGTTTGTAATAGTGCTTCTGAACCGTCCCGTGGGCCGCCTCGTATTGAAAAAAGCCGTGGGGAGATACGAGAACTGAGGTCATCATGGCGAGGCTTCCTGCCGCGGAGGCGATCATATCGGACATGACGTCGCCGTCATAATTCTTGAGCGCCCAGAGCATTCCCCCTTCGGAGCGGACAATGCGGGCGACGGCGTCATCGATGAGAGTGAAAAAGTACTCTATTCCCGCCTCGGCGAATGCCGCCTTCCAGTTTTTTTCATATTCGGCATCAAACAGACACCGGAAATGGGCATCGTAAGTCTTGGAGATGGTGTCTTTCGTGCTGAACCACAGGTCGATTTTCCGGTCATAGGCGTAAGTGAAACAGGCCTTGGCGAAACTCTCGATGGAGGTGTCGGTATTGTGCATCCCCTGGATGATGCCCGGTCCGGTCAATTCGTGGATGGTCTGGCGCAAGGGCGTGCCGCCGTCGGCAGGCGTAAAGACAATTTCCGTCCGGCCAGCACAGGGGACGCGCATTTCCACGTTGTTGTAAACATCGCCGTAGGCGTGGCGGCCTATAACGATGGGCTTCTTCCACGTTTTGATAAAGGGTCTGATGTTCTTCGCGAGGATCGGTGCCCGGAACACGGTGCCGTCCAGGGCCGCCCGGATCGTGGCATTGGGGCTCTTCCACTGCTTTTTGAGCTTGTATTCCCGGACGCGATCCTCCGTGGGGGTGATCGTGGCGCACTTGACGCTGACGCCGTATTTTTTATTAGCCTCCGCCGCATCGATCGTGACCCGGTCATCCGTTTCGTCCCGGTGTTTGACATGGAGGTCGTAGTAGTCCAGAGCGATATCGAGATAGGGCAGGATCATTTTCTCCCGGATCATCTGCCACATGACCCGCGTCATTTCATCGCCGTCCATCTCTACAAGGGGTGTCTTCACCTTGATTTTTGCCGCTTTCGTCATGGTTTATCTCCTAATGAGTATCATTTAATCTTCTTATTATAGATTGAGGGCGCCGCCTGCCAGGATCATCTGCCGTTGTCTCACCGTGAGATCACATTGGACCTCAAAGGAATCTTCCTGGGTTTTGTTGTGAACAACGAGATGTTCTCCCCTGGCGATGCGCTCCCGAATGGCGGGAATTTCTATGTGGTCGCCCTGTTGGATCCGGTCATAGGTGTTCTGATCTTTAAAGACAAGAGGGAGGATTCCGAAGTTGATCAGATTGGCCGCGTGGATCCTTTCGAAGGACTTGGCGATGACAGCCTTGACGCCGAGATACATGGGGCAGATTGCGGCATGTTCCCGAGACGAACCCTGGCCGTATGACAAGCCGGCGACAATAACATTGGCCCGGCCCTGGTCCTTGACGTCCATGGCCCGGTCAGCAAAACCGGCATCGACAACTTCGAAGACGTACCGGGCATAAGTGGCGATATTGGAACGGTATTTCATCCGCTCACCTGCTGGAATGATATGGTCCGTTGTAATCTTGTCACCCAGATGGATGGTGACTTCCCCGTGGATTGCCGCGGGAAGGGCGGCATTCTGGGGCGGCGCGCCGATGTTTGGCCCTCGGATGATGTCAATATCGATCGCTTCTGCCGGACCGGGTGGTGAAATGATCATCCGGTCGTCGATAAGAAAGTGGCCGGGCATGGCGACATTGGGATAAGGCATAGGCAGGTCACGCGGGTCTGTCATGTGTCCCGTAAGAACAGCTGCCGCCGCCGTTTCCGGGCTGACCAAATAAACGTTCGCATCCTTCGTCCCCGAACGGCCATAGAAATTACGGTTCGAAGTCCGCAGGGATACGGCGCCCGACGAAGGACTCTGGCCGTTACCGATGCAGAATCCACAGGCGTTTTCCATGATTCTGGCCCCCGAGGCGATGAGATCGGCCAGGTATCCCTCTTGGGCGATGTTTTCCAGGACCTGTCTCGAACCGGGGGCGATGATAAAACTGACATCCGGATGGACCACCCGGCCTTTCAATATCTTTGCTACCGTAACCAGATCCTTGTAGGATGAATTCGTGCAACTGCCGATGCAGACCTGATTTACGGCGATGGGACCAATGACGTTTATCGGACTGATGTGATCCGGGCTATGGGGCATGGCAGCCAAGGGGATGAGGGTAGAAAGATCGATGTCTATGATCCGGTCGTAGCGGGCGTCATCGTCGGCCTCCAGGGGGATCCAGTCTTGTTCTCTCTCCTGGGCCTTGAGAAAACACCGCGTCATCTCATCGCTGGGGAAGAGGGACGTCGTCACACCGCATTCGGCCCCCATATTGGTAATAGTTGCCCGTTCCGGGACGGTGAGGGTGCCGATGCCGGGACCGCCGTATTCAAAAATGGCGCCGACATTCCCCTTTGTTGTAAAGACCTTGAGGACGTGAAGAATGATATCCTTGGCGCTGACCCACGGCGAAAGCTTTCCCGTAAGATTGATTCGTATTATCTTCGGATACCGGAGATAGAAAGGTTCTCCGGCCATGGCCATGGCCACGTCAAGACCGCCGGCCCCCATGGCCATCATGGCGAGGGCGCCGCAAGTCGGTGTGTGGCTGTCCGAACCGATCAGCGTTTTCCCGGGCTTGCCGAACCGTTCCAAGTGGACCTGATGACATATGCCGTTTCCTGGTCTCGAAAGATAGAGCCCGTACTTGCGGGCAACGCTCTGGAGATATCGGTGATCGTCGGCGTTTTCAAAACCTAATTGGGTCGTGTTGTGATCGATATAACTGACGGAAAGTTCAGTGCGTACTCTTGGGATGTTCATGGCTTCAAACTGGAGATAGGCCATGGTACCCGTCGCATCCTGGGTCAGGGTCTGGTCGATGCGGATGCCGATTTCTTCTTCCGGTGCGGCACGGCCGGTTATGAGATGATTTTCAATGATCTTTTCCGTTATTGTTTTACCCATGTTCCACCTTTTATCATAATAAAAAGGGCACGGCAAGCCGTGCCCCAAACTTTAAATTCTGTTTTTATATCGATATTTTTGCGCTAATCCTTTGGTACCAGGACAATAGCAATACGGCGGTTTTTAGCTCTTCCTTCCACGGTTGCGTTATCGGCAACAGGTTTGAATTCGCCGTAAGCTACGGCGGACAGGATCGCGGGGTCAACGTTTTGCTGCTGAAGGTATTTAGTTACATTGATGGCCCGAGCCGCCGACAACTCCCAGTTTGATGGAAATTTAGCCGTGTGAATCGGCTTGTTGTCCGTGTGGCCCTCAATGCGGATCGCCTTGTCTTTTACCGTTTTCAGGATGTCGGTGACCCGCTTCAAAACATCCAATCCTTCTTTCTTGACAGTGGCATCGCCGGATGCAAACAGTATCTTATCCACCACATCCAAGGTCAGTTTCCCCTTCAGTTCCGTAATCGTGATCTGGCCATTGGCTATTTCGCCCTTCATTTCCTTCACGAGGTTCTGGTAGGTATTGCTTTCTTTCTGGATGATTACTTCCTTCACTCTCAGGGCCTCGACCTCTTTCTGGAGTTCGGCGTTCTTCTTGCGGAGGTCCATAATGTCTCGGGACATAGCGTTCGATTCCACCTTCAGGAGCTTATCAAGCTCATCCCGCTGATTTGTAAGCTTTGCTTTTTCTGCCGTCAATTCGGTGTATTTTTGCTGCAAAGCAGCCAGTTCCTGTGTCTTCGCATCCGCTTCTGCAGATTTTTGCATATATTCGCCTTTTGTGTAGCATCCGCTGATTGCCAGGCAGGCAAATATAACGACTGCAAAGAGCGGTAAGGACTTGCGCATATTAATAAACCCCCTATGTGAATTTGATGGCCTTAACAGTCTGTTGAAAAATGCCCATCTGCTGGTTGCACTGCAAGCTTCGTCATTCAACATACTTCTATGTACGCCTCATCTCTCGACTTTTGCGTGCCTTGCTTCTGAACATTTTTGATCAGACTGCTCAAAATCGAATGGCAACCTGTTAGGTGTTGCCGTCCCTTTTTTCGATATCCTTAAGGCGGACGGCTTTGATGAATCGCTGGTTATAATAAGGCTTGTCCAGGCTGTCTATCTTGACTTGTTTTTCACGCTTACCCGAGGAGGCATGGACAAACTGGTTGTTCCCGATGTATATGCCGACATGGCCGAAGGCCCTGCGGGTATTGAAGAACACCAGGTCTCCTTCCTGCAGTTCTCCCCGGTTGACGCGCATGCCCATGTGGGCCTGTTCGTGAGCCGTTCTTGGCAGACTGATATCGAACAGCTGATATATCTTCATGACAAAGGCAGAGCAATCGAGCCCCCTGACGGATGATCCGCCGAACCGGTAGGGCGCGCCCAGAAAACCTTTGGCTACTTTAACAAAGAGGGATCGCTCATCTGGACTTTTCCATGTACCAAGCAGATCGGACGAACCTTCCACTTCTTTTTTAAGATCCGCCGTTAATGCTGCAGGCGGCAGTTCTTCAGAAAGTTCATCAGGATCGTCGTCGGTATCGGTAAATTCATCGGCCTTGCCTGTCTTTGCCGTTTCCTTCTTCGGCATTGGCGTTATCAAAGCCAACTTCTGTCCTTTTCTGATCTTACCGGCGCGGAGATGATTGATCCGCTTGAGTTCAGCGACGGAAATACCGGTTTTCTTTGCGACCGTGTAAATCGTATCGCCCTTTTTGACTACATAGCAGTTTTCTTTTACAGAGGATGCCTTGGCGTTCTTTACTGAAGATTTCTTGCCTTCTTTAGGAATGATCAGGGTTTGCTTAAGTTTAAGCGCATTGCCGCTGAGATCGTTTGCCGCTTTAAGGCTCTGAACAGACACGCCGTTTTTCTTGGCAATTTTGGCCAGCGTATCGCCTTTTTTAACTTTGTATTGTATCTCTGCAAATCCTTGTCCGCAGAGACCCAGCGAAAAGAACAGGACTATCAGTCCCATCCACAGAAAAATCCGCCGTTCCATCATGAGTACCTCCTGATTTGTTTTCGGGGGTTGCCCCATTTATTAACGGTGCACAGATTTTGGAAATGGATGACACACTGCACACAGAAAAAGTGACTGTTCCTTCTACAAAAAAAAAACAGGTCTGTCAAAATTTTTTTTATGTGTAGTGTGGATATTATTCGTAATGCTTTTAAATTTTCAGAAGATAGGATATGTTTCCATATCAAATATTTTTAATTGAAAAAGGAACTATACGGAATGTTGAAGAAATTTATATTTATCCCTTTGGCGGTCCTTGCCGTCGGGCTTGTCCTCAATATCGCATATTATTTTGTTTTTCCTGATGTCTCTGAATTGAAGCGAAACAATCCCAAAAAAACGGCCTTCATGGAATATCGGGAAGCCCAGTGGAAGGAAGAGGGCAAAAATAAAAAAATTCAGCAGAAATGGGTTTATCTGCCTCAAATTTCTCCCTATGCTATCAAGGCCGTCCTCATTGCCGAAGACGACAAATTCTGGAAGCACGAGGGTTTTGATTTTCAGGCCATGCAAAAAGCCCTGGAAAAAGATATCAAGAAAAAGACCTTCAAAGCAGGCGGCAGCACAATTAGTCAGCAGTTGGCCAAGAATCTTTATTTATCCCCATCAAAAAATCCGGTGAGAAAAATCAAGGAAGCCATTCTGACATGGAGAATCGAGCAAAACCTTTCGAAGAAGCGGATCATCGAACTCTACCTCAATGTGGCCGAATGGGGTGACGGCATCTTCGGGATCGAGCTTGCCGCCCATCGCTATTTCGGCAAGCCCGCCTCGGCGCTGACAGCCCTCGAATGCGCAAAACTGGCTGCTGTTTTGCCCAATCCCCTGAAGTTCAACCCCGTCGGTGATTCCAAATATGTAAACGGCCGCGCGGAAAGAATCTACCAAATCATGATCCGCCGTGGCATCGTTATCCCTGAATATGAAGAGCTGATGCAAGAGAAGGCTGATGAAATGGCTGTTCCCGGAACGAATCCCGACGTGACCCAAAAGCTAGAAGAGCAAATTAAAACATGGCAGAAGGAGGCTGAACAGCCGGCTGCTAAGCCGGTTGAGAAAAAAGATGCCCTGAAAGAAGGTGAAAAAGCCGATTCCAGGGGTGAAGAAAAGGGCGGAAAATCTGAGAGACAGTGAGACCTTCTATGGAAGCGGCTGGCCCAAAGCCACCACCGGATTAGAACCGAATTGAGTGGAGGGTAGCGAGGCATTGGCCTTCCGGTTCAGCAACTGTGTCTAATGTCAAGTAAAACATTTAATCTAAGAGTCGGAGAAAGCCCAAGGGGATTTTTCCCTTCTTTCATCTCGCAGATGACATCATTGATACGAGTTGGGAAAAATCCTATTCGCCTCCAGACCAATACCCCGCTACCCTTGGTCAGATGTAAATAAAAGTTTTTGGATTTTGGTGGTGGATTACGGAGAGGCTCCGTGGTTGACATCCCGTATGTGGAATGCTAATGAAAAAGTAGTAATAATCAACATAACTAGCGGCGGTCATCATTATTAAATTTTGATATCCGTGGAGGCATCAGCAGGCTATGGAAGTGATTTATAAAGCGGTTAGACTGACAGACAAGGTTTTCTGGGTTGGCGCAATCGACTGGACGATTCGCGACTTTCACGGATACATGACAAAACGGGGGAGCACTTATAACGCCTATTTGATCATGGCGGAGAAGATTACGCTCATAGATACGGTAAAAGCCCCATTTAGAGAAGAACTCTTGTCCCGTATCGCCTCGGTGGTCAATCCGGCGGATATCGATATCATCGTATCCAACCATTCGGAGATGGATCATTCGGGATGTTTGCGGGAGATAATCGATCTGGTCAAACCCGAAAAGGTTTACGCCTCGGCCATGGGCGCCAAGACTCTAGGCGAGCTTTTCCACTTCAGTGCGGAGATCACGCCGGTCAAAGACGGCCAGACAATTAGCCTGGGCAATATGAACCTCACGTTCATGGAGACCCGAATGCTCCATTGGCCGGACAGCATGATCTCATACCTTCATGAGGATCATATCCTCTTTTCCCAGGATGCCTTCGGCATGCACCTGGCGACATCGGAGCGTTTCGACGATGAGATCGATCCCGCTGTTCTCCAATATGAAGGGGCAACATACTTTGCCAATATACTTCTGCCCTATGCGAATCTCATCGGTAAATTGGCGGATAAGATCATGGCATCGGGATGGACAATCAAGATGGTGGCACCCGATCACGGCCCTGTCTGGAGAAAGGACATCGGGGGCGCCATCGAGAATTATGGCCGTTGGGCGGCCCAGAAACCTGCGGCCAAGGCCGTGGTTGTTTATGGCACAATGTGGCACAGTACAGAATTAATGGCCCGCCACATCGGTGAGGGTATGACGGCGGGAGGAGTGACAGTAAAGGTTATGTCCATGGACGCTTCTCACCGTAGCGATGTGGTCTACGAAATCCTTGACGCGGGGGCCTTTGTAGCGGGGTCTGCGACATTGAATAATCAGATGCTGCCGGGAATGGCCGATATCTTGACTTACCTGAAAGGGTTGCGCCCGGCCAACCTGATCGGGGCCGCCTTCGGTTCCTACGGGTGGAGCGGCGAGGCGGCCGGGCAGATTATGGAGATCATGCAGTCAATGAAGATTGAGCCGGTGGGAGAGGTGCTCAGGGTTAAACACGTCCCGGATCGAGAGGTATTGGCCGGATGTTATGCCATTGGGGAATCGATTGCCCGTATGTTGCATCAGAAAATCAAGTCATAGAGGGAGGGACCATGAAAACGTTTGGAAAACAAGGCGTATTGTTATTAGCGATCATTATTGCCATTACCATAGCCGTGCCTGCCCAGGCGGAGAAATATGCTCCCGAAAAGATGGTCGGTGCTTCAGTAAACTGGGGCAACGGCAAGGCTTACTTCTTTAAGGACGGCCTATTTATGCGTTACACCGTTCGTCCCAACATGGCTGACGACCTCTTGGGGGACCGGCCCGATCCTGGTTATCCCAAACCCGTCAACAGCCAGACCTGGCCCGGTCTTCCCTGGACGGAAGTCGATGCCGTGGTTAACTGGGGCAACGGCAAGGCATACTTCTTCAAGGACAAGGAATATGTCCGGTATGATATTAACGCAGATCGTGCCGATCCGGGATTTCCCAAGCCCATCAACGACAAGACATGGCCGGGGATGATCTGGACCGGGGGCATCGACGCTGCCGTCAATTGGGGCAATGGCAAAGTCTATTTTTTTAAAGGCAGCGAATATATTCGCTACGATATTGCTGCCGACCGGGCCGACTCCGGCTATCCTAAACCCATCAATGAAAAGACATGGCCGGGCATGATATGGAAAGATGGTATCGACGACGTGATAAACTGGGGCAATGGGAAGGCCTATTTCTTCAAGGACAATGAGTATATACGATATGATATCAATAAAGATCAGGCGGACCTGGATTATCCGAAGAAGATAGAGAGCCCGGCCTGGCCTGGTTTCAAGTGGTGAGGTCTACTTGTTGAAAAACTCGATTTTGGCAGGCTGTTCAAAAGCTTGTCCCGGAACTGATCCGGGATGCCCAGATGCAAGACGCGCAAAAGCTGAGGAATGAGTCGTACAGAGAAGTGCGCCGATGTAGCCTGCCCCGGCGAAAGCCGGGGAAGCTTGCAGTGCAACGCAGCAGATGGACGTTTTTCAATAGTCTGCAATGAACCGAAATATTTTTGGGAGGATATTAGATGAAAAAATATGTTTGTAATATCTGTGGTTATGTTTATGATCCGGCGGAAGGTGATGTGGATGGAGGAGTGCCGGCGGGAACGCCGTTTGAAAATTTGCCCGATGATTGGGTCTGTCCTATTTGCGGTTCCGGAAAGGATGAGTTTTCGCCGGAATAACTCGTTTGAAGAAAGGGTATATTTTGATGGCTGATATCAAGGATGCGTTACATCAGGCTTACACGGGAGAAGCGAAAGCGGCCCTGAGATTAAAGGTTTATGCCGAAAAAGCAAGGCAGGAAGGCTATACGCAAATGGAAAAGCTTTTTTCCGTAATTGCCTTTTCCGAAGAGATTCATGGCAAGAGGGCCTTAACCCTTTTGAGAGAAGTCAAAAGTACGGAAGAAAACCTGGCGGCTAGTTTCGAATCGGAGCAGAACATTGCAGAGGTTGCCTATGACCAGTTCGTCAAACTGGCCGAAGCGGAGGGCAACAGGGCCGCTGTCCTGCATTTCAGTCAGAGCCGTGATGTGGAGGAAATACACGCGAAACTCTACAAGGAGGCCATGAATCATTTCATGGAAGAACGGCAGACCTCCTATTATGTCTGCAAGGTTTGCGGATTCGTCTCCGATGGGGTGCTCCCCGACGAATGTCCGATCTGTAACGCCAAGAAAGAAAGATTCGAGTTGTTTGAATAGTTTTTTCTGTGTTCTGAATTAAGGAAGGGGGGAAATGAAAGGTCTTTTTATCCGGTGGCTGATCCTGACGGCGGCCATTCTGCTTGCCGCCCATTTGATAGATGGTATCCGGATCACCGGTTTTGTGTCCGTTCTTTCGGCTGCTGCCGTTCTCGGTATCCTCAATGTCTTGCTCAAGCCGATCCTCCTGCTTCTGACGCTGCCCCTGAATATCCTGACCCTGGGGCTGTTTACATTTTTGATCAATGCCTTTCTCCTGAAAATGACGGCCGGCGTCATTCCGGGATTCGATGTGACCGGTTTTTGGCCCGCAGTTTTAGGCGCCGTGATCATCAGCGTCGTGAACTGGATTCTAAGTAAATTCATTAATGAATCAGGTAAGGTAGACTATATAGAATTGCATAAGAACAGAGGCGGGCGATGGGAGTAACCGATCTGACCCCGGCTATGAAACAGTATGTAGAATTAAAATCCCAATACGCCGATTGTATCCTTTTTTTCCGCATGGGGGATTTCTATGAGATGTTTTTTGACGATGCCGTTACGGCATCGAAAGTTCTCGATATTACCCTGACAACCCGCAATAAGAACAAGGCAGACAGCATTCCCCTGTGTGGTTTTCCCTATCATGCGGCGTCATCCTACATCGCCAGGATGATCGAAAAGGGATTCAAGGTGGCCGTCTGCGAACAACTGGAGGACCCCAAACAGGCCAAAGGGGTTGTGAAGCGAGACGTTATACGTGTTGTTACACCGGGGCTCGTTGTCGATCCCGATAACCTGGATGCCAAGGAAAATAATTTTCTTGCGGCACTTTTCTTTACCGATGGAAGGTACGGCCTGGCCTTTGCCGATATCTCCACGGGAGAATTCCGTGTGGCCGAATTCGATGAGAAAGACTTTTATACCGAGATTGCCGGTCTGAACTTCCGCGAGGTCATTGTTGTCGATGACTTTCACGAACCGGCCCTCAGGAGGCTCTGGGCTCGAGAGGGTTCTTCATGCAGGATCAACCGTTTCTCTGAAGATTATTTTGATCAGGACGCTTCGGGCCAGAGAGTGAGGCGATATTTTGCCGAGGAGACGATCGAGGGCCTTGCTCTGGACCGCAGGCCAGCCGTTATGGCTGCCGCTGGGGCGGTCCTGCGCTATATCGAAGAGACACAGAAAGACCATCTGGGCCATATTAACCGCCTGGATGAATACCGAACCGGCGAATATCTGATTATCGACGATATCGCCAAGCAAACCCTCGAATTGTTTGCCACCATTCAGGAAGGTAAGAAGAAAGGCTCACTTCTGGATGTCCTGGATGAAACGGTAACGGCCATGGGCGGGCGTCGTCTGCGTTGGTGGCTTCATTACCCTCTTGCCGATGCCACCAGGATCAAGGCCCGTCTGAGCGCTGTCTACGAACTTCGGGAAAACCACCTCCTCCGGGAAAACGTGCGGCATGTCCTTTCAGCCATCTATGATCTGGAACGTTTGGGGGCGCGAATTGCCATGGATACCGCCAACGCCCGGGATCTCAATGCTCTCAAGCTTTCTCTTGATCAGTTGCCGGAAATTCGCCGTTTGATCGAACCTGTACCTTCGCCGCTTGTCTCAGCTATTGCGGCGGGCATTGACGAAATGGCCGATATACGTGACCTGATCGGGCAATCCATTGCGGAGGACCCACCGGCCACTCTTCGTGAGGGCCGTATGATCAGAGAGGGCTATAACCCTGAGCTGGACATCCTGATCGGTCTTTCCCGGGACGGCAAGAAAGGCATTGCGGCCCTTGAAGCCGAGGAGAAAAAGCGGACGGGCATCCCGTCTCTCAAGGTGGGATTCAACAGCGTCTTTGGCTATTACATCGAAGTGACCAAGGCCAACGCTTCTCTCGTTCCCGGTGATTATGTGCGCAAGCAGACCCTCGTCAATGCCGAGCGTTATATCAATCAGGCCCTTAAAGAGTATGAACATGACGTCCTGAATGCCGAGGAGCGCAGACGGCAGATGGAATATGAGCTCTTTACTGCCGTAAGGCAACGAATTGTCCGGGAGGTCCGGCGGATTCAAACGACTGCTTCCTGCCTGGCCGATCTCGACGCCCTGGCCACGCTGGCGGAGGTTGCGGAACGGTATCAATACTGCTGTCCCGTTGTTGACGGCGGTGACGGCATTGAGATTGTCGACGGCCGCCATCCCGTGGTGGAACGGCTGCTTCAGGGCGACCGTTTTGTACCCAATGATACCCGCCTCGACGGACAGGACAATCGCTTCCTGGTTATTACGGGCCCCAACATGGCCGGTAAATCGACATTTATCCGGCAAGTAGCTCTTATTGCAATCATGGCCCAGATGGGGAGTTTTGTCCCGGCGGCGAAAGCGACCATCGGCGTTGTTGACAGGATTTTTACCCGTATTGGCGCTTCAGACAACCTATCCCGTGGACAGAGCACCTTCATGGTGGAGATGAACGAGGTAGCCAATATCCTGAAAAACGCTACTCCGAGGAGTCTCATCATCCTCGATGAAGTAGGCCGGGGGACCAGTACCTTCGACGGCCTCAGCATTGCCTGGGCCGTGGCTGAGTATATCAGCGGTGCCAAGACATTGGGTGCCCGCACCCTTTTTGCTACCCATTATCATCAGCTTCTGGAGCTGGCGGCGACCAGGGAAGGCGTTAAAAACTACAATATTGCCGTACGGGAGTGGGGGGACAAGATTATTTTTCTCCGCAAGATCATGGAGGGTGGGACGAGCCGGAGTTACGGCATTCAGGTGGCCAAGATCGCCGGCATTCCCGACGAAGTGATCGGCCGCGCCAAAGAGATCCTCCACAACCTGGAGAACGGGGAACTCGATCAATCGGGTATGCCCAGGTTATCGCGGAGCCGCAAAGGCGGAACGCGGGCCCCCCGTCAGGAACAACTCAGCCTTTTTTTTACCGATGAGGATAGCATTATCAGCGAATTGAAAGATATGGATGTTATGCAGCTGACACCCCTGGATGCTTTGAGCCGGTTGTGCGCCTGGAAGGATCGTTTCGGGGGGGACAAGCTCTAAGGAGGGTCCAATCATTATTTTTCACCGCCGCCAAGCCTTATACCTGTCTTTCATTTGGGGGGTAGCCGCTTTCATCTTTTACCTCTTCACGCCCGGTTGTGCGCATGCAGACTGGACACCTCTGGTTGATCGTCTGATTGCCGACGGTTTCGACGAGGCCTATGTGCGCAGCCTCTTTTTGCGTTCCCAAGTCCAATTCGACCCGGCGCCCATGGTGATAAAGCTGCGGACCCTTATCCGCACAAAGGACCAAAATCCTGCTACATTTCAGAGTCTCAAGACGAAGAAGGTCCATAAGGGATATTTGAGGCCCGCTTCGATAAACCTTGCCCGGGCATTCTATACGGAGCATCGGGCTATTCTGGAGAAAATTCGTAATCAATATTGTGTTCCTGAAACGGTGATCGTTTCCATTCTCATGGTCGAAACCCGTCTGGGCAGCAACACGGGAACGCGCAAGGCATTTAATGTCCTGGCCAGTATGGCCCTGTGCGGGGATCTGGACATGGTGCGGGACCACCTGAAAAAGGAATTGTCCATGCCCGGAGCGTATGATTACGCCCGGGGCAGGTGCCGGGAGAAGTCCGACTGGGCGTACAATGAACTGAAAGCATTGATTCGCTATGCCAGGCAAACCGGCGGTGATCCCTTGTCCATTCCCGGGTCCGTCTACGGCGCTATCGGTATTTGCCAATTCATGCCGTCCAATGTGTTTCTCTATGGTGTAGATGCGGGAGACAAGGGTCATGTGGATCTGTTTTCCTCGCCGGATGCCCTCTACAGTATCGGTAATTATTTACGTATGAACGGCTGGACATGCCGCATGGACAGAGGAAGCCGCCACAATGTGATTTTGACCTACAATCGAAGCCACATTTATGCCAATACGGTTCTTGCCGTGGCGGACCGATTGCAAGGCAATTCAAAAGGAACGAAAAAACAGCGGGGCCGAATAAACAGGGAAGGCTGATCACATGCATGCCGATAAAAAGAACAACTTTACCCTGAGCCGGACGGACGTTGCCGAAGGGAATGTCACGCTTACCCTTTCGGGACGCCTTGTTGTAGAAACCCTGAAGAGTTTTCTGATTGCCGGGCACCAGTTGTTCGAAAAAGATGCACCTTCGTCCGTGACGGTTGATATTGCCGGCCTGTCGCATCTGGACAGCGCCGGCGCCCTGGCCCTCATCCGGATGAAAGAGCGGGTGCGCGAACTAGGCATCCCCTTCGCCCTGGAAGGAGCAAGCCGGGAAATTGAGGGCCTTTTGGCGATCATCGCCGGCTTAGCCGTAATGATTCCGCCCCTTCATGAAGGAAAGGGGTCGTCTAACTTCTTTGAAGCAGTCGGGGAAAGCGCCCTTTCGCTCGGCAGAGATTTCGTGTCCGTCATGACCTTTCTGGGAGAACTGGTGACGGCTTTGGGAGCCAGCCTCTTTCAGCTTCGGTCGATTCGCTGGGGCGATGTGGTCTTCTATATGAAAAAGGCCGGCGCCGAGGCATTGCCCATTGTCGGTCTGATCAGCCTTCTTATCGGTTTAATCATGGCCTTTATGTCTTCCCTTCAGTTGAAGCAGTTCGGCGCCAACATCTATGTGGCGTCTCTCGTAAGCATTGCCATCGTAAAAGAACTTGGGCCGATGATGACGGCCATCATCGTGGCCGGACGTTCGGGATCTGCCTTTGCCGCCGAGATCGGCACGATGATGGTCAACGAAGAGGTCGATGCATTAACGACGATGGGGTTCGATCCTATCCGTTTCCTTGCCGTACCCAAGGTGATCGCCGCCATGGCCGTTGTGCCCCTACTCACACTTTATGCCATGCTGTTTGGAATCATGGGGGGATTGCTTGTTGGCGTCATCGGTTTGGACCTTACCATCAATGCCTATGTCCATCAATCTCTGGAAGGTCTCGATCTGTTCGATCTGGTGACAAGCCTCGTCAAATCGTGTGTTTTTGCGACGCTTATCGCAGGGATCGGGTGTCAGCGCGGGTTTCAAGTTCTGGGCGGTGCAGAGGCTGTCGGTGAAGCGACAACATCAGCCGTCGTCTCAGCCATATTTCTGATCATTATTGCAGATTCGGCTTTTGCCATCCTGCTTCACTATATCCATTAGGCAGGCGCGTCATGACGAAGCAAGAGATAAAAGCTGTTACTGTGGAAAATCTGGTTGCCGCCTACTGTGATAACATTATCCTCCGGGACGTCAATTTTCATGTACGCGAGGGAGAAATATTTACCATTGTCGACGGCAGCGGCTGCGGGAAGTCGACGCTGCTGAAATACATGATCGGCCTGTATAAGGCCGATCAGGGGCGGGTTTTGATCCATGATGTGGATATCGTGGCTGCCGATGAAGACGAGCTGAATCGGGAACGAATGGGCATTGGAGTTCTCTTCCAATCAGGAGCCCTCATCGGCTCCATGACCCTTGCCGAGAATGTGGCCCTTCCCTTGTTGGAGCATACGGACCTGGACCAGGCCTTCATCGATCGTGTGGTGGGGATGAAACTTGCCATGGTCAATCTGGGCGGGTACGACAATCACTATCCCTCGGAGTTGTCAGGTGGGATGAAAAAAAGGGCCGGTCTTGCCCGGGCCATGGCAATGGATCCGACGATCCTGTTTTGCGATGAACCGTCCGCCGGTCTGGACCCAGTCACGTCAGCAGAACTCTATGACCTGATAAAGTATCTCAATGACGATTTGCAAACAACGATGATTATTGTTACCCATGACCTGGATCTGATCTTCCGTATTGCCCACCGCGTCATCATGCTTGATCGCGATGAAAAGGGGATCATTGCCGAGGGTAGCCCGGAAGTCTTGAGGCAGTGCAAGGAAGATCCCCGGGTCTACCATTTCTTCAACCGCAAAGGGGATTAGCCATGGCAAGAAAAACGTCAAAATTCGCGCTGGGCCTGTTTGTCACAATCGGGGTGTTGATCGGCGTCTCTTTTGTCATCTGGATCGGGGCCTCGAAATATTTTGAGAAAGGCGCCGTCTATGTAGCTTACTTCGATGAATCGGTTCAGGGGCTTCAGGTCGATTCAATGGTCAAATACCGTGGTGTCGACGTGGGCAGGGTCATGAAGATTCGTGTGGCTCCTGATAACCGGCTTGTGGAGGTCGTGATGAAACTGCAGATCAAGGATGTGATCAAGGACGATTCCGTGGCACAACTGAAATCAGCGGGTATCACGGGCATCGTTTTTATCGAACTCGACCGCAGGCAGGAACATGAAATAGTCCTTGGGCCTAAATTGACTTTCGAGACGGAATATCCCGTAATTGCATCCCGTCCGTCGGATATCAAGCAGATCATGACAGGTTTCGTGGATGTTTATGAGCGACTGCGATTAGTTGATTTCGAAGGCATTTCGGATCGGACGAAAAAGGCGGCTACATCCGTTGAGACGTTTTTCGGCAGCAAAAAATTGACCGGTGCCGTTCAGAATCTAGAATTGGCCGGCGCCTCCCTGGATCTGACGCTGCAAAAAGTGGACAAGATTATCGCAAGTGGCCAGATCAATCAGGTCCTTGCCGAAGCCCAGCAGAGCCTTATGGAGGCGAAACACTTCATTACTGCCTTGAAAGAGGAGATTCGGGAAATGAAGCTGGCCCAGCAGAGTGAAAAAGTCGGCCGCCTGACTGACAAACTCGATCGAAGAAGTCAAAGGGTAGCGGGCAATATGGATGCTCTGTTCAGGGATGTACGCCGAAACTCGGATCGATTGGAAAAGCTTCTGGAGCGGTTGCAGTATAACCCCTCAGACCTGATTTTCAGCCATCCATCCCCTCGGGATGATCGCAGGGAGGAGACAAAATGACGCCGATACGATATAAAATATTTGCTGTCTTAGCAGTCGTTGTGATGACGGGTTGCTTCAGCGGGGCGGCCTCTGCGCCGGCGATCAGACATTATACCCTTGAATACACATTGCCTGCCATGGAGCAAAAACCGGTCGTCGATGGTACCATCCGGGTTGAGCGGTTTGCCGCCGATCATGACTATCAGGGACGTGATATGATCTACCGTCCGGGACCTTACGTCCGGCAGGCCTATCGTACTCATCGGTGGAACGGCGCACCCGCCGATATGGTTCAGGATAAGTTGCTAAAGGACTTGCATCAGGCCGGCTTCTTCAAGGTAATTTTGTCTCCCGACGATATGGGGTCGGCCCGTTATGCCATCAATGGGCGGATTACGGAATTCCTGGAGATCGATGAGAAGGACCGCTCTCTCGCCGCTTTTTCGGTGAATGTCACGGTAGAAGATTTGATGAGTCAGGAAGAAGGCCGGGTTGTTCTGCAGAAGACATACCGTATCGTAGAGCCTTTTGCCTTTGGTGAACCTGACAAACTGGCGCCGGCCATGAGCACAGCCATGATGCGTTTTTCCCTCGCCCTTTTTTCGGATCTCCGGAGGGTCCTGGCAGTTGTTAAACCATAAATTTATCGCTTGATAAATGGACGAGACGCTGGCATGAAAAGGAAGGGTCTTATCGACCCCTTGATTTTAATTTATATTTCATGTCTGACAGGCCCTATGGGCGTAAAGTAAATATCAGCAATAAATTGTATTGATATTTAATCCTGACCTTGATATTTGCCCGTTATCCAATTCATCTTTATCGAATGTTCATAGTATTGCCTTAAGGGGGGCCTTATGAATCTTAATAATATGTTATCAAAGAATTTAACCTTGGCGATCTGGTCCATTTTCCCAACAATAGAGGAATTCAGGAACTTCAGATCGGATAGCCAGAACATGGCCATCATCGACCGGTTTATTGATCTCGCTTATCAAAAGGAACTCATAACCCAAAAGACGGAAAGGGAGTTCGGGGAGCTGATCAACAGATGTAGTGAACGATACAAGGATCTTAGCCCGTCGGCGGAATACACCTTTGATATACTCGTTAAGGCAATCAAGAAACAAACGTCCGTCAAGAGCCTCGTGGCGGAACTCAAGATCATGGCAAAGCAACTGGGTTATCTGGTGCCTGACGAGGTTCTTTTTACCAGGTTGAAGCAGGACTTTCATGTAAATTCCCTGAAAAAACATCATACCCTGATGCTCCTGTCCATCTGGCTGAACATGAAAATGCCGGAGTTGTGCCTGAACTACAAGACCCTTTTGAGCTTTCCCAGGACGTCATCGGAGGCCACCGAGGATGAAAACACTGGGATTCTGGTGGCCTTTGCCTTTATGGGCGAGAGCATTGACGCCGGGGCTATCGATTTTCTTCGTAATGAATTGCCCAAGTGCATCAAGGATCTCAATATCGTCTATTTGAATGATAAACGGATGCATTATCTGGCCACAACCTGTCTGGCAAAATTTCCCCTGAAGGTGGATATCCCCGGTTTCCCGCAGACGTATGCGGATGCCGTTCGCGACGCCATGTCACTGGCTTACCAGATGACCGTTGCGTGGCAGTTATCCCCATTATATGACGACCAAATTCATTTCATCATTGCCATCGATGCCGGGCCCTTTGAAAAGCTGTTCATTACTATTAAAGATCTTCTGAGTCCGGAGCTTCCAGCCAGTCATCCGATCCGCATGTCTCACTTCGTCTTCACCACCGCCGGGCGCGCCGAACTCCGGATCATATATAAAAACCTTGGTCACCCGAATATATGGGCGGTTGAACACTTTTGGGGTTTCCCGTATTTCAAGAGCGCCCCCGCGCTCATACAAACCGATACGGCTTCCAAAGGAGCCCTCGAACTTTTGCCTGTCAGAAATGACAGTGTGCTTAAGTTCAAGGATAACCTCTTTGATGGTGATTTGAAGAATGTACCCATCTTGTCACTTATCAGCCAGCATCCGCCGAAGGTCATTTTGTCGCTGGAAGTGGTTAATATTCTAACGCTTCGACGTCTTAATCATGAGGCCGTTCACGTTTTATCATATGTTTTATCGCTGGAGCCCGTTAATTGTATTGCCCGGACAATGCGGATGCGTAACTTCATGTTTTTGGCAAATAGTGCAAACACTGTGGAACTTATCGACAGTTTGTATGACCGGGCGATTTACGATGGAGCGTTTATCGAAGATAATTGTCCGGACTATGCGGAATTCTATGGAGAATACAGTCTCGTCTATTGGGCCAGGGCAATCAAAACAATAAAAATGTTAAGGAAGGGATTGATTGGTGCGGACGAGATCGAGCAGAGGCAGATCGACATTTTTGATTGCCTGCATCAGGCTGAGCATTACGCGAAGAAAGGAATGGCCGTCTCCCATTCAGGTGCCGATCCGCGATGCACCTTCTGGCTTATCCATTATGTAGCCTTTCGGCGGCTTATTGAAGGGAATCCCGAGTTCCTTACGAACGGAAACATCGTAATGGATGATAAGGACGGGATCTATTTGAAGACGGCCGACATGAATATGGAGATGATCGGTTGGTCCAGGGGACGTGATGGCCAGAACAATATCGATATGAAATTTCAGGACGAGCGGATGACGAAAGCTATTGATACCTATTTGAAATCCGTATCGGAAACGTCTTTCTATGTCAATGTCCTGTTCTATGTCGGTGCGCTGATCTGGGACTTTTCGCATGAAGACAAGAGGCGGTCGGATGTGGATCGTATTGTCCTGTTGTTCGAAATGGCGATCAAGAAAACGGAAGAGCTCAAGAAGCGCTGCCTGGGTGTTTATACAATGGCACCGACGTTTACTACCATCTTATCGCCTTCAGATTTTATTAATTGTGTTGATAAGGCTAAAAAAATTGTCGAAGAAGCGAAACGAACAGGGAACTATGTAACGAGTTCCAAAATCAGCTTGCTGCATTTCGATCACGAAATGGGGACCGAGCCTATTACGTATGACCTGATCCAGGCAGAGGAGAAACGGGACGGCAGGCACAGCTCCCGTTCTTAATCATTAGCAGACTGTTCAAAGATACCCTGTCTCAAGGACCGCAAAAAGCTGAAGCATGATTTAGATTCGGTTCTTTCATTGAGGGAAATGTAGTGCAGGGCTTCAGACCTGTGCCTGTTTATTGCAGCCCTAAAGGACTGGCTGGAGATTGGACATTTGAGTTTTTCAAGAGGGTACTGAACCATTCCTGTAGGGACGGATATTTTACAATGATAGTATTTTAACCCCATCCCACCCTGACCCTCCCCTTGAAGGGGAGGGAACCGGAAATTTTGCAGTGGCATGTCCCCCTCTGGAGGGGGTGCAGGGGGAGGTTTCCCGCGAAAGCGCGGGATGGATGTTTTTCAGCAGCTTGCTGATTCAGATCGCCCAGGCCGCTTTGGCCCCTTCAGTTGTTGCCTCGATAATCCTGCGTGGGGCAATGGCGTCGCCGACGATGAAGTGGCGAATACCTTTCGCTTGAAGCATATCTTTAAGGGCCATTCTTGGGGTGACGCCGACAGCAACTATGACCTGGTTGACAGGCTCGAGTTTCCGTTCTTCGCCGTTCTTGGTAACAGTAACCGACTCCGCTTCGATCAGTTTTACGGTTGTGCCGAACATCAGCCTGACGCCCGCTGCCCGCAAACGCTTATGGAGCATAAATCCATGTGCAGCCAGTGCTTGAACAGGTGAAGTTTGCAGCATCTCGACCAGGGTAATATCCTTGATGCCCCTTTCGCAGAGGAAATCAGCCGTTTCCATGCCGACCAGACCTCCGCCGATGACCACGACATGGTCCTTGGGTGTTATTTCGCCATCCAGGATCTGCCAGGCGTCGCAAACCACCGATGTGTTAATACCTTCGGCCGGACAGGTGGATTTATCGGCGCCGATGGCCAGGATGACGACATCGGGTTTACCCGCCTCGATCATGGTTTCCGTGACCTCCGTGCCCGTTTTGATCTCTACACCCTGTTTTACACATTTTGCCGCGAGGGTCCGGATGAATCTGCCGTAGACAGATTTATGGGGTGCCTTGGCTGCATACCTAATTTGCCCGCCTATATCTTTATCCTGTTCGAGAACTGTGACCCGATGACCAAGCCGTGCAGCTTCGAATGCCGCCGACAAACCGCCCGGGCCGCTGCCCGCAACCCATACGTTGTGGCTGACTGTTGCTGGTCCAACGGGGTATAACAACTCCTGCCCGGTTTCCGGATTAATGGCGCAGCGAATTGGTAACTGTTCCAAAGACAGGCGCTCAATGCATCCCTGATTGCAGGCCAGGCATTCAAGCGTGTCTTCCGGATGTCCCTCCCTGGCGTTTATTAGGAAATCCGGGTCAGCCAAATGTTGCCTCGCAACGGCGATCAGGTCGGCGTCCCCCCGGGCGATCACATCGTCCATTGAATAAGGGTCGACATAGCGTCCGACGGAGATGATGGGTACATCGGTCACCTCTTTGATTTTTCGGGCTAGATGGGCCTTAAAGCCCGGGGCATATTCGACAGGGGCGCTTGGGTTCGGCGTATCGATGTTCACATCGGGGTTTCCGTGGGTGCCGAAGGAGACGTTGATGATATCCGCACCGGCATTGACCAGATCGGGGATGATAGTCTGCATGTCGGCAATCGTATAGCCGTTCCTGATACATTCCTCGCCGGAAATACGAATGGATATCGGGAAGTCTTTACCGACTTGCCTGCGCACCTCCCGAAGGCACTCGATCATAAAGCGGGAACGCCCCCGGAAGTCGCCCCCGTATTGATCAGTTCGCTGATTACAATGGGCGGATAGAAACTGCATAAGCAGATAACCATGCGCACCATGAAGTTCCACGGCATCGAATCCGGCCGCTTTTGCACGAATAGCCGCGCTGCCGAAAGCGGCGATGGCTTCCTCAATGTCTTCCGGAGTCATCTCACGCGGCGCCCCCAGAAAACCAAAGATAAAGCTCGGGATGGCTGAAGGCCCTATGGCTTTGTTTTTCCTTTGCAGCAGGTAGTTTTCGCGGCCGCTATGGTGAAGCTGCATGGCGATCTTGCTGCCCTGGGCATGGACCGTCTCGGCAAGCCGGCTCAGACCCGGGATGAATTTGTCATCCCAGACTCCCAGGCATCTGGGTGAGACGGAGCCGAGAGGATGCACTTCAGTAATCTCCGTGATAATGAGCCCGGCGCCGCTTTGTGCCCGGCGTTTCATGTATGCGATGTTTGCCTCGCTGACCGTGCTGTCGTCATTGCCGAGAGCAGTTCCCATAGCCGGCATGACGACCCGGTTCGGTATACCCATGGATTTTATACTTATGGGAGCCAATAGATGTTCTAATGTCTTCATTGCGCTTCTCTTCTTAGTGCCCCTCCGCAAGGTTTATATTGGCCAGTAGTACGGCGCCGTCGATGATAATCTCAGTTCCCGTGGTGTAGCTGGATGCCTCGGACGCTAGATAAATGGCCGCCCCGGCGATATCATCAGGAATGCCGATGCGGCGCATCGGCAGGGCCTTCTCGAGTTCTTCCTTTGCTTTTTTTGCTTCTTCCGGCGTCAGGTTCCACCAATGGGAATCCATCATCTTGGTGCTGATGGGACCGGGGGCGATGGTGTTCACCTGGATGTTGTAAGGGGCCAGCTCTGCGGCAAAGGCCTTTGTGATCATGCGGACACCCGCTTTGGATATGGAATAGACGCTGACGAAGGGTTCCGGCTTGAAGCCGTCAATGGAAGCCACATTGATGATCTTACCTCCGCCCTGGTTCTTCATGATATTGGCGCAGGCCTGGCTGAGGAAATACAGTCCCTTCAAGTTCAGGTTCATGATCGTGTCCCAAAGGCGCTCGTCGGAGTCCAGGACAGTACCCATGGAGGGACTGGCACCGGCGTTATTGACCAGGATGTCGATCCGGCCGTATTTATCGATGACGGTATTGACGACTTTCTTTATCTCATCCATCTTTCCCAGATGGGCGGGAAGGACCAGCGCTTCTCCGCCGAAGGCTTTGATTTCGGCGGCCGTAGCCTCGAGATCCTGGGCTTTGCGGCTGGTGATGACCACCTTGGCGCCGGCCTTGGCAAAACCATAGGCTATGCCTTGGCCGATGCCGCGGCTGCCTCCCGTTATAATGGCTACTTTATCCTTTAGAGAAAACTTGGATAGATCAAACATTGAAATACTCCTTTCATTGAGCCGGCATTTTTTTGCGGCTTTTTTTGTCCTTTTCCTTTGTCTTGGCCGGTTCGGAATCCTCAGTTGCCGGGCTACCTGTAGGTCGGAGGACCTGCTTGAGGAAGTCGATGTCTTCAATCTTCAACCGGATGATCTGGTCGGACGATTCATCTTTTGCCCTGATGCCTTTCATGACAATTTCAAAAAATGGATTCAGTAGATCCATGATATTCGCTTCTTTCTCCGGTTTACCTTTCATGTGCCAATGAATAAACAAATGCTCGACGGTTCCCAGCAGAATGGAACGGATCAGGTAAGGATTGGTATCTTTCCTGAAAGTTCCGTCTTGGATGCCTTCCTTGATGCGTTGTAACAAACTATGGGTCGTGCGTCGTATAGCGGCATGGGCTTCCGTCTGCCGGAATCGTTTGTTGGACAGAAGCTGAAGCAAAATCAGGGCTGAGTAGTCGGGATTGGTCTGGTAGGTCTGTATCAAGCCTTGCATGATGACCCTGATTCGTCCCTCTGTGTCATGGATATAGGGAAGGACCCGTTCTATCTGCTCGTATCCGTCATTGGATATCTGTTCGGGAATGGCCAGCAGCAGATCTTCCTTTGTACCGAAATGTTCGTAAACGGTGGCTTCCGAGACACCGGCTTCTTTGCTGATTTCGGAGATGGTTGCCGCCTGGAACCCTTTTTCGGCAAAGATAGATAATGCCGCTTCCATGATGCGCTCTTTCCTGCTCTTTGTTGCACATTGAATAGCCATACTGCTTCCTTTCGTTGCTTGATCCGTATGGTATCTAGATATAGTTCAACTGTCAAGTAGAAAAATATTCTATAGAGAAACTAGGCTTTACGATTATTAAGAATAGTATAACTATGGTCTGGAAGACAAAAAGCCAAAACGATAAGGCGGAAGACGTCAGGAAACAGGCAATAGAATACCGCTTTACTAACGTCGGCCTTTTGCCTTCAGTCTTCTGCTGGTTGTTCTTCGGTTTTACTTGATGCAGACCCTCCGGACCTGCTTGAAGTCCGTTATGCCCTGAAGGGATTTTTGAATACCGTCTTGAAGCAGAGTGGTCATTCCTTCATTCATAGCATTTTCCCGGATAACCTCGACGGACTCGTGTTTCTGGATCAACCGTTTGATGCTGTCGGATGCTACAAGGAGTTCATGGATGCCTATTCGGCCCTTATATCCCGATTTGTCGCAGATGTCGCAACCCTTCGGACGGTAGAGGGTCATATCGTTCGAGTATTGAATGTTGAGCTTTTCAAAATCTTCTTTACCGTAACTCTCGACTATTTCATCATATTCTTCCGGTGTCGGGTGGTATGGTTCCTTACAGTTCTTGCAAAGGGTCCGGACGAGACGCTGGGCTAAAATTGACAGAAGGGCGTCGGCGAAATTCAAGGGATCAATGCCCATATCCAAAAGACGGGTAATCGTTTCCGGAGCACTGTTCGTATGGAGGGTGCTGAAGACGAGATGGCCTGTCAGGGATGCCTCGACGCCTGTTTTTGCTGTTTCGAAATCACGCATTTCACCGACCATAATGACGTCCGGGTCAGCACGAAGAAAAGCCCTCATGGCGGCGGCAAAGTCAAAGCCGATTTTAGGCTGCACCTGAACCTGACGCAGACCGTACTGGGTAATTTCCACGGGATCTTCCGCCGTCCAGATCTTCCTGTCCGGTTTGTTGATGTGGTGCAGGGCCGCGTGGAGCGTTGTCGTTTTTCCGGAACCCGTGGGCCCCACAACGAGAATCATCCCATATGGTTTTTCGCATGACTTTACAAGCTCGCCGTAATTTCGTTTTAGCATTCCCATGGCTTCCAAGGGCAAGGTCTCACCCTTGGCGAGGATACGCATGACCACATCCTCGACTCCGCCCTGAGTGGGTATTGTAGCGACGCGCAATTCGATTTCATCGCCTCCGGGGCGCCGGAACTTGATCTTGCCGTCCTGAGGCATTCTTTTGACCGTAATGTCGAGATTCGACATGATCTTGATCCTCGAGATGAGAGCGGCCCGATAGCTGAAAGGGACGGTCTGGTAGAGGGCGCAGTCGCCGTCCACACGGAAGCGGACCTCGACGTTTTTCTTGCCGACATTGGGCTCGATGTGAATATCCGAGGTCCGCCGGTTGAAGGCATCATTGATGATCTTGTTGACAAGCTGCATGATGACGCTGTCCGATTCGGTGACGATATCCCCCTCATCGACATCGTTTTCATCAGTGTCTTCGGCGTCCAACTTGCCTAGAATGTCGGAAATGGACGTTTCATCTTCCGGTGTTTGAAAGAAATGGTTGATGAATTTAATGATGTCTTCCGGGAGGGCCACATCGTATTTTATGGCCTTCGTCCTTAAGAGGCTTTCGATCTGATCCCGCTTGATGATGTTATTGGGATCATCCACGAGAATATGGATATTACCTTCGATCTTTTCAATAGGTACCCATAATTCCCGCCGCAAATAATCCCTTTTGAGGTTTTTCAAAAGATCGCCGGGAATGGGCAGACGGTCGTTGAACTGAATAAATTTACAACGGAAAAATTCTTCAAAGGATTTTCCGATATCATCCTTGCTGATTTTGTATTTCTTCATCAGGAACTGTTCCATCGTTTCCTTCTGTTCCCGGGATTCCTCCCAGGCGCTGTCCAGTTCCTCTTCCTTAAGGAGATCGCGGCTTATGAGATAGTCGAAGCGCGTTTTCCGCCGGCGGGCATACCGCTCCTGATTGTAAAACGCCACACCCAGTACTTCCGATATTTCCTGTACAAATCCGAGTTCATCTTCAGAAAATCTACCCGTCCCCGTCTTTTTGTTCAACAGCTGGATCACGCCCATAAGCTTGCTGTTGTGATAGATGGGGGCGCACAAAATCTCCCTGGTTCTGACGCCTGACTTTTTGTCCCAGCTGATATCGAAGGAGAGTTCTCTATGGATAAACTTCAGCTCTTTTTCATCATAAGCGTCGGCAATGTTAAGTACTTGACCGCTGTTGGCCACAAACCCGGCAATGCTTTTATTGCTTATCGGCACACGGATCTCGTTTAGTTTATCGGCTGGAGACAGAAACATGGAGTAAATTTCGTTTCTCGGCCGATCGACGACATAGATGGTCAGATAATAGGTGTTGAAAAGATTGAGAATACCGTCTCTTAAATCGACGAGAATTTGTTTGGTATTTTGCGCCGAATGAATCCGATTGGTTATGTCCTGCAGTTTTTTCCGCAGGAGTAGCTTATCTTCTAGTTCGCTGATTTGTTTGTCTTGCCTTGGATCCACCATTTCTTTTCACCGATTACGTATTATCATTTAGTGTTCGTCGTCCTCAGCCTTCAGTGACGATCTTGGAAAAATCGGCCACTTGGTGGAAAATCCCTGTAATTTCCGCTAGGAGGGACATGCGGTTATGTTTAACGGATTCATCGTCAACCATGACCATGACACTGTTGAAAAAGGCGTCGACGGGCTGCCTGAGACGGGCCATCTCGACCAAGGCCCCTTCATAATCGTCTTTCTTAAGAAGCTCAACGGCCTTCCGGCGGGTATCCTGCAAGGCACCGTAAAGGGAAGTTTCTTCAGCCGTTTGGAACAGAGCTTCATTCACCGATCCGCCCGTAAAGGATTTGATGATATTGCCCGCCCGCTTGAAGGCGATGGCCAGGGGTTGAAAATCGGGATGGCCTTTGAAGGTTTCCATGGATTCAATCTTTTTCACGGCCCGGCGTATATCGGAGATCCCGAGGGCCAGGACGGCATCGACGACATCGTAGGTATGGCCCTGGGCGAGGAGCTGATTCTCGAACCGGGCCCGGAAAAACTCCAGGACATCCTTCTGAATATCCTCAACCGGACGTTGACGCTTGTCACCCAGGATGGCAATGCTTTGGCCGATCATGTCGTCCAGTTTCAGGGGATAGGCCTTGTTGAGGATGATGTTGATGATTCCCAGGGCCTGTCTCCTCAGGGCATAGGGGTCGGCAGTGCCGGTGGGTACTAAGCCTACGCCGAAGAACCCGACAATAGTATCCAATTTGTCGGCCATACTGACAATGGAGCCTTCGTCCGTTTCGGGCAGGGCACCGCCTGCCGCCACAGGCAGGTAGTGTTCATAGATCGCCTTGGCAACAATGGGGTCTTCCCCGGACAACCGGGCGTATTCCCGGCCCATAATCCCCTGTAGCTCGGAGAACTCACCCACCATCTGCGTGTCCAGATCGGCTTTGGCAAGATACGCGGCGCGGTCCGTCTTCTCTTTCAGGGCCGGGTTGATCTGCTCAGCGAGATAGTCCGCCAAGGCGCGGAACCGCATGACCTTTTCATAAGACGTACCCAGGAGCCGATGATAAACAACCTTTCCCAAGTTTTCGACACGGCGTTCCAGAGGGATTTTCATGTCTTCTTCGAAGAAAAAGCGGGCGTCGGAGAGTCTTGCCCGGATGACTTTTTCATTGCCCCGGACGACGACGGCAGGGTCCCGTGCCAAGGTATTGGCGATGGTGATGAAATAAGGCAGGAGATTACCCTTGCTGTCGATGACAGGGAAGTATTTCTGATGGGACATCATGGTAATCGTCAGGACTTCCTTAGGCAGCTTGAGATATTCGGCGTCGAAGCTGCCGATCACGGCCGCCGGGTATTCGACAAGAAATGTGACCTGTTCAAGGAGGTCGTCGTTTTGCAGGGGTGTCCCGGAGACGGTCCCGGCGATTCGGCCGGCTTGTTCAATGATCATCTTCCGGCGTTCCGCGGGATCGACGATCACATGGTGGGCCTTCGTCTTTTCAAGGTAATCCTGAAGACCTGAGACCTCAAAGAAAACGGGGCTCAAGAAACGATGGCCGTGGCTTTTATTGCCGCTTTCGATGTTTTCGATGCGGATTGGAACTACGTCATTGCCGAAGAGGGCAACGATCCAATGAATCGGCCTTGCAAAACGCATGTCGAAGTTCGACCAGCGCATGGATTTCTTAAAAGAAAGGCCTGTGATGAGACGTGTGAGAATCTCCGGAAGGAGCGTTTTTGTTTTGACGCCGGCGATGGTTTTCCGGGCGCACAGGTATTCGCCCTTTTCGGTGGTGACAGTTTCCAGTTCGGATATATCCAGCCCTTGACCCCTGGCAAAACCCATTGCCGCCTTAGACGGATTTCCCTGATCGTCGAAAGAGGCTTTCTTGGCCGGTCCAAGTTTTTCGATCACTTGATCATCTTGTTTCTCCGAAACATTTGCAACGGCCAGGCAAAGACGGCGCGGTGTTGCCATGGCCGTGACGTGATCATAGGTAATTCTTCCACTGTCGAAAGCCTTGCGGATCATGTCCTCCATGTCCTTCATCGCTTTCGGCAGAAAGGCGGCGGGGATTTCTTCGGTTCCGATTTCAAGTAACAACTCTTTCATTATTATTTCTCCATGAGGGGATAGCCCATTTTTTCTCGTTGCTTGATGTAGAGTTCGGCGCTCAAACGGGCTAGATTTCTTACCCTGCCGATGTAGCTGGTCCGTTCGGCCACGCTGATGGCCCCCCGGGCGTTTAGCATATTGAAGGTATGGGAACATTTCAGGCAGCAGTCATAAGTGGGCAGTACCAGGTCATGTTCCGCGACACGAGTCCCCTCTTTTTCATACATGTCAAAAAGGCTTCTCAGCATGGGCACGTCGGCGTATTCAAAATTGTAGGTGGACCATTCGACCTCCCCCTGGTGATGGACATCGCCATAAGTAAAACGGTCGTTCCACTGCAAGTCGTATACATTATCGATGCCCTGAATATACATGGCGATCCGTTCAATGCCGTACGTCAGTTCCGCGCTGATGGGGCGAAGGTCGATACCCCCCACCTGCTGAAAGTAGGTGAACTGGGAGATCTCCATGCCGTCGAGCCAGACTTCCCAGCCGAGGCCCCAGGCGCCGACCGTCGGTGATTCCCAATCGTCCTCGACGAAGCGTATATCGTGGTCCAGAGGGTCGATCCCGAAACTCTTCAGGGAGTCAAGGTACAATTCCTGAATATTCATGGGCGACGGTTTCATGATAACCTGATACTGATAATAGTGTTGCAGCCGGTTGGGGTTCTCGCCGTAACGTCCGTCCGTGGGCCGCCGCGATGGTTCCACATAAGCCACGTTCCAGGGTTCGGGCCCCAAAGATCGAAGAAATGTCGCCGGATTGAAGGTACCGGCCCCGACTTCGAGATCATAGGGCTGCTGGATCAGGCATCCTTGGGCTGCCCAATATTTTTCTAAGGCAAAGATCAATTCCTGAAAAGTCACCGTGTCCTCCTGATAAAAGATAACGATTTTATTCTTGAATTAACTGATTTATTCAATGGTTGCATAACATGACGGCATGAGGGTGTCAATATGAAAAACGGTTGAAAGATTGATATGGTGTGGAGAATATGCTAGACAAACAATACATAAAGCATAAGGGGAGGCCGTGTTTTCGGCCTGAGAGTTTTGCAGTAAGCGAAAGACCCTCATTACCTGATCCGGATCATGCCGGCGTAGGGAACGCGAGAAGGAATTACAACCCCTTATGCAAAACCGTTATGGCATAAGGGGTTTTTTTATGGGCGAATCGAACAAGATCATGGACCGCAGTCTCTACCTGGTCTTGACGGGGGAATGGGGCAACGGCCGGACGCCACTGTCCATTGCCAGCCTAGCAGTGGAAGGAGGAATAGACATACTCCAGATGCGGGAAAAACACATGACCCGCCCTGAATTGATGCGTCTGGGGAAGGATATTGCCCGGTACTTGCCATGGCATCAAAGCCCGTCTTTTTCATTGGCGGCATCCGGATGTCAAATCTGGATATTCTTATCGGCCAAGGTGCGACGAAGGTGGCCCTCATTCGGGACATTATGGAGGCTGAAGATGTGGCGGAAAGGGTCCGGTGGTACAAGCGTAAACTTACAGCAGTTGCATGGCCGATTTAATCACCAACATGGAATAAAGGAGAAAGATAGTTTTCGGAACGTACCATTGATTCAGATTGTCTTCAGAATGAATTTGTCCAAATCAAAGCGCGGTCTTGCCTTGGGGGACTGGTCGGGATAGCCCACAGGAAGAAGAACAACGGGGTGGATACTTTCATCCAGTTCCAGATAATGCTTCACTTTTGCGCGATCAAACCTTCCAAGCCAACAACTGCCCAGGCCCAGGTCAACGGCCTTAAGGACAATGTGTTCTACGGCAATGGCTACATTCATGGTAAGATATGACTTGATCACATCCTCTCCAACAATGGGGTTGGCGTTAGCCGATGGATCATTCATATCCATGTCCACGTCTTCGAAGACTCCCTCCTGAAGCAGTTCGCCGATACGCCGATCTCTTGATGTCATGGCCGTCAGGTCGGCACAGCATACAAAAATAACTGCTGCCTTTGCGATAAACTTATAAGGCGTATACCGGCTCAGGGCCTCTTTAGCGGTAGGTGATTGAGCGATGATGAAGCGCGCGGGCTGCAGGTTTGATCCCGAGGGGGCGAGCCTTGCGGCATCCAGCAGAAGGCGGATGGTCTCGGCCGAAACATCCTCTTGCCTGAATTTACGAATGCTTCGCCGTGAAGCGATGGCGTCTGATAATTCCATTGCACTACCTCCATAGACGTAATATGGGCTGAAGGTACAACTTCCTTCTGGCTATGTCAAATGAGAGTTTCGGCCGGACAGGGGTGTATCTCTTCCGATTCTGCCTTCCACATGCCCTGAAAACCGCCCTGAAAACCTTTGATGAGAGCGAAAACATTCATTCAGGGCTTTTGCTTTTCTGTAAAAAGTTGGCATTCCAGACCGGAATGGGTAGCCATTTCCCGGCTGGGAATGACGCGGGACTTAAATCCCGCCTCCCTGCATCCATAGGGGAACTGGGGGTCATAAGTGATATAGAAATGGCGGCAGGCAAAGCAGTTGACAACATTTTGAGAACCAAGTGGCTTTGATTCCGAAGGGCGTTTTTTATTCATAATGGAGATTATAGCCCCATTTGGTGAATCTGATCAAGAACCCGGAGGGACTTCAGCTCTTTGCCCAGGATGTGGGTGATGAAGCGGTGAAGGATGCGGCGGCTTTCTGCGGCTGCCTGGCGGGACAAGACGAGGCGTCCGATTTTGTCGATAGGCATGTCGCGAGCGAGAATAAGGGTCTTTGCCGTTCCCATCGAAATAGACAGGCGGGCGTCTTCGCCGGGAGAGCAGTGGCGGCATTTCAGGCCGCCGGCCATGGAGTGGAAATGGTAGCCGTCCGGCGATGAAAGTGGGGCATGGCAGGCGACGCATCGATCCAGCACGGGATCATAGCCGACAAGTTTCAGCAGGCGTATTTCAAAGAATCGGGCCATATCGGCGGGCGTATCCGTCCGGTTTATCAGCCCCAGGAAGTCATGGAGCAGTTCAAAAAGCTCAATGTTTTTTTTCCTTTCCGGGGTAAAGGCATCGACGAGTTCTACGAGGTATGATGCAAAAACGGTTTTGTCCAGATGAGACCGGATATCGCCGTAGTGCTCGACCATGTCGCAACCTTCGAGAAAGGCAAGTCTGTCCGGATTCCGCTGGGAGAACATCAACTGGGACAGGCAGAAGGGATCCAATGTGTTGACGAAGCGCCTCCGGCTGTTTTTTGCCCCTTTGGCAATGCCCTTGAGCTTTCCGAAATCGCTCGTGAAGAAGGTTACGATACGGTCCGATTCGCCGTAATTGATGGCCCGCAAGACAATGGCCGGGGTCTTGTGAGTGGTCTTTGAGCTCATGACGTCAGATCGTTGAAAGTAATGGCCCCTCCCATAATGGTCATTACGGCCTTTCCCTTCATGGTCCACCCATGAAAAGGCGTGTTCCGGCTTTTGGAACGGAATTGCTCCTTGTCGACGGTCCATGTGCGGTTCATGTCAATAACGGTGAGATCGGCGGGGCTGCCCGGCTTCAAGGTGCCGCCCTGGACCTTGAGGATGGCAGCGGGACCCGTGCTCATTTTCATGATCAGCTGATCCAGGGAAAGGACACCTTCTTCCACCAAGCGGAGGCTCAAGGCAAGGGACGTCTCCATGCCGATAAGGCCCGTGGCGGCATATTCGAATTCCACATCCTTATCCGTGGATGCATGAGGGGCATGGTCGGAGGCGATAGCGTCGATAGTTCCATCCCGTAGAGCTTCTTTGACCGCCGCCACATCTTCCTTGCGCCGCAGAGGCGGATAGACCTTGGCATTGACGTCGAAGTCGGTGAGGGCCTCTTCGGTCAGGGAGAAATAATGAGGCGCCGTTTCCGCCGTTACCCGGACACCACGCTTCTTTGCTTCCCGGATATAGAGGATGGCCCCTTTGGTGCTGACGTGGGCGATGTGGATCGCCGTCCGTGTAAACCCGCAGAGCATAATGTCCCGGGCGACGATAATGTCTTCGGCAATGCTCGGGATGCCCGGAAGGCCCGTTTCTGTTGAAATGAAGCCTTCGTTCATGACACCGCCCGAGGAGAGGTATGGATCCTCGCAGTGGGAAAGGACCGGCATATCGAGGGAGTAGGCGTATTCCAGAGCACATCGCATGAGGGCGCTGTCCTTGACGGATTTACCGTCGTCGGACAGGGCGACGGCGCCTGCGGTCTTCAAGTCCCAGAATTCCGTCAGGGTCTTTCCTTCAAGCTTTGATGTAATGGCCGCCACGGGATAGATGCGGACCAGGTTCGTTTCGGTGGCCTTGCGACGGATGAATTCCGTTACGGAACGGTTGTCGTTGACGGGATTTGTGTTGGCCATACAGGCTATGGCAGTAAAGCCGCCTGCGCATGCTGCTTCTGAGCCGGTTTGCACGGTTTCCTTGTATTCGAACCCCGGTTCCCGAAGGTGGGTGTGCAAATCGATGAGGCCCGGTGTGACGACCATGCCCCTTAAGTCCGTGGTATGGACATCGGTGTTTCCGGGTTTTATATCCTTTTCCACCCGGGCGATGATACCGTCTTCAATCAGGATATCGAGCTCACCGTCAAGACTCTGTGATGGATCGACGACCCTTGCCCTTCGCAGTAATAGTTTCATGATGAAATACCTCGGTCATTATAAAATAGGTCTAATGGGGGCACCGCTTCGGGAAAAGTACCAGAGGCAAGGCGTGCGATTTCTGAGGAATGAGGCGTGCTTTTTCGCACGTCGCAATGACGAAGAAAGAAGCGCAGAGCAGCATACGGTGTTGTTCCCGAAGCGGTCATGGTTTCCCTCCGGTCAGCAGATACAACAGGGCCATGCGGATGGCGACGCCGTTAGTGACCTGATCGAGAATAACGGAGTAGGGCCCATCGGCGACATCGGTGGCAATTTCTACGCCGCGGTTGATCGGTCCCGGGTGCATGACCAGAACGTCTTTTCGGGCCAGGGTGATGTTTTTCCGGGAAAGACAGAAATGATGAGCGTATTCCCGCAGGGAGGGAAAGATATTCTGATGTTGCCGTTCAAGCTGTATGCGGAGCATGATGATCACATCGGCTTCGCTGATGGTTTCATCCAGAGAACTGCAGACACGGACACCCATCTTGTCGATGTCCCGCGGCAGCATTGTGGCCGGCCCGCCGACGGTCACCCGGGCCCCCATTTTTTGCAGCCCGTAGATGTTGGACCGGGCCACCCGGCTGTGGGCGATGTCGCCCACTATGGCGATGTTGAGGCCTGAAATGGCGCCTTTCTTCGTCCGGATCGTCATCATGTCCAGAAGGGCCTGGGTCGGGTGTTCATGGGCGCCGTCGCCGGCGTTGATGATGGATGGTTTCACCATACGGGCCAGCATGTGGGGCGCCCCGGCAGCGCTGTGACGGATAATGATGACGTTCGGGTTCATGGCCTCCAGGTTTCTGGCCGTATCCAGGAGGGTTTCGCCCTTGACGATGCTGCTGGTTGAGGCGGTGATATTGATTGTATCGGCGCTGAGGCGCTTGCCCGCTATTTCAAAGGATGTCCGGGTCCGGGTGCTGGCTTCGTAAAAGAGATTGATGACCATCTTCCCGCGAAGCGTCGGAACTTTCTTGATTTCCCGGGTGGAAACCTCGATGAAGGAGTCCGCCGTATCGAGGATGAGATTGATCTCCTCGACGGACATGTCCTTGATGCCTAAAATATCTTTTCTTGCTAATGCCATAGCTGCATTCCTTATGTTAATCGTCCTGTTCGACGAGGACTTCATCCCTGCCTTGTTTTTCGATGAGATTGACGCTGACGGCTTCCCATAATGAAGATGGCAGATTCTTGCCGACGAAATCGGCCCGGATGGGAAGTTCACGATGACCGCGATCGACGAGGACAGCCAGTTGGATCAGTTTGGGCCGTCCGAAATCGATGAGGGCGTCCATGGCGGCGCGGATGGTCCGGCCGGTAAAGAGGACGTCGTCGACAAGAACAACCTTCCTGCCGTCCAGCGAAAAGGGGATATCCGTCCTTCCTAACTGCGGTTTCCTGCTGCTGGTGAGCAGATCGTCCCGGTAAAGGGTGATGTCCAGAATACCCATGGGGATGTCATGGCCCTCGATGGCTGATATCTTCTGCCGAAGGCGATTGGCAAGATAAATGCCCCCCGTGCGGATACCGATTAAGACCAACTCCTCCAACCCCTTGTTTTTTTCCAGAATTTCGTAGGCAATGCGGGTCAGGGACCTGTCAATACCTTCTTCATCCATCACAACACGATTCTTTTGTGCCATCTTAACCTCGACATGGTCATGAAATGAGCAAAAAAAAACCTTCCCGTCTTATGGGAAGGTTGGAATACGCGGTTTTTTTGATATGCTTTTCATTTTTGTTCCCTTTTCAATCTCACAGGATTTAATTAAAAGGGTGTAACCTGTGCTTTTAACCAAGTTCTATAACGCAATCTTTGCGGCTTGTCAAGGTGCAAAGAGACCCCAGAATTGCCTCAAATCAAAAGACACTGCTTGGCCGGACCCCGAAGGATTGTAATGCCGAATTACCAACTGATGCCATTTCTTTTCAACCAATTCTTTGCGTCCTTGTTACCCAGGCCGGCAGCCATTTTAAAATCCTTAATTGCCTGGTTATTGTTACCAAGATCATCATACGCAATCCCCCGGTTATTATAGGCATCTGCATATTCTGAATTCAGCTCAATAGCGGTACTATAATCCTTAATAGCCTGCTCATATTTTCCAAGAACATGATATGTGATTCCCCGGTTATTGCAGGCATCGGCATATTTCGGATTCAGCGCCATAGCGGTATTGTAATCCTTAATAGCCTGCTCATATTTTCCAAGAACATGATATGTGATTCCCCGGTTATTGTAGGCATCGGCATATTTCGAATTCAGCTCAATAGCGGTATTATAATCCTTAACTGCCCGCTCATATTTTCCGAGAACATGATATGCAATCCCTCGGTTATTATAGGCATCGGCATATTTCGGATTCAACTCAATAGCGGTATTGTACGCACTAATGGCTTCATTGGAATTTCCGGTTATTTGCAGTGAGTATCCCTTTTCAAACCACTCGCTCGCGGAGAGATTTTTGATATTGGAGTCGTAAACCGCCTTTAATTCTTCGCGTTTTGACTGGGAAGCCTCTGCAAGCTGGTTTCTAAGCCTTTCATTTTCTCTAAGCAGTTCTTCCGATCGTCTCTTTTGATCCTCCAGTTCCTTTGTTTTCTGCCGGTCGCTCCGCAGGGAATCTATTGACCTTGCCACGTCATCCGGATCGGCCACTATCTTTGATTTCAGCCAGTAGGTCCTTCCGTCCCATTTTTCATCCATGATCTCCGCAGAAGTAATGCCTGCCGTAATAGCGGTTACCTGATCACGGGTGAGTTGAAAATTTCTGACCTCGGTGTGGCTTTCCAGGTAACTGCCAAGCTCTTCCATGAGAAGCCTCTTGACTTCCCGGATGGCAATTACGCGGCTGGAGTTTTTGCTGTCCTCATCGCTTGCCTGATAGAAATACTCCTTTATGAAGGTCTTCTTTTGGGCGAAGGATGAAAAAGGGATAAGGATTACAATAAGCAGGGCAGCAGTAAATAAGGCGAGTTTTCGCATATCGGGATTCCTCGATTTATTAATTGCAACTGATGTCATCTGCTGGTGAAAGAAGAGAAAAATCTCCCGGAACGGGAGGCCAATACAACACTACTTTCCTATCTAATCGGTAGAAGAACGACCCCTTCTTATAGGCTGCCTGCAAGGCCCGAAGGGGTCGGTTATGTTGGTCTTCATGCGCTAATTCAACAGTGTTCCGATGCGGTCCCAGCGGACAAAGTTCCAGAATCCTTTGTATTCATCATGGTTTCTGGACCAGTATATGATGAAGGCTTTACCCATGACGTCCTTTAGGTCCACAAACCCCCAGAAGCGGCTGTCATAGCTCTGGTCCCTGTTGTCCCCCATGACGAATAGCTTTCCCTGCGGCACCGTTACAGGTCCGAAATTGTCCCTGGGTTGAATACTGCCGGGGATAATGATCGTGTTGTCCACATAAACGCCGTGTTTATCCTCAAAGGGTTTGCCATTCAGCAATATTTTCTTGTTTCGAATCTCGATCGTGTCGCCGGCCACACCTATGACACGCTTGATGAAATCCTTCGAACGGTCTTCGGGATAGATGAAAACGACGATATCCCCTCGCTTGGGATCTTTGATGGGGATCAGGGTATTTCGCAGGTAGGGCATCTTCACACCGTAAATGAATTTATTGACCAGAAGGTGATCGCCGATAAGGAGTGTTGGCTTCATGGACCCGGAGGGTATCTTGAAGGCCTGAACCACAAACGTCCGGATAAAAAATGCAATGAGGATGGCGACAATAATTGCCTCGGCGTATTCCTGAACTTTCGATTTTTGTTTTGTCATGAAAACTCGTCCTTCTTCCTATGAATAGATGCTTGTAAGGGTAATGACGACCATGACGGTGGCCAGAAATCCCTTGGTCAGCGTACCTGCGACACGGCCCAGGACAGCGCCATAGCTCGCCCTGAAGGCAGGCTTCAAACGGCTCTGTCTGATGATTTCTACAACGAAGACTCCTATAAAGCCGCCGAGGAAAGTCCCCATAACTGTGCCCAGGCCAAAGAAAAGAGGCGTCATGACCGCAGCGCCGATGATGCCGCCCATGATGGATGCCCAGAAAGCTTGCACGGATAACCCGAACCTCAGGGCAACGGTGATGCCGATATAAAATTCCAAGGCTTCTGCAGCGGTGGCCAGCAAGATGAGTACAATAATAACCTTAAGGCCGATGGGGTCGAAACCGGTTATGGCCGCGTATATCAAAACATCCAAAACAATGACGATGGTCCCCGGCAGACCGAAGACAATTGAAAACAGGCCCAGAAAAAGGACCATGATAAAAAGCGTCAATCCCGCAATCTCAATGGGAGACAACTCACTTCTTCCTTTTGGCCCGTGAAGGCCAGTATTTTTCCCATGCCAGGACGACAGGGCTGGCAATGAAGACGGACGAATAAGTTCCGAAAACAACACCTGCCAGAAGGGCAAAGGCAAAATCGTTAATGACGGCGCCGCCGAATACATAAAGGATGGCCACGACGAGAGCTACCGTAAAGGATGTAAGAATAGTACGGCTAAGGGTTTGATTGATGCTTTCATTAAGGATTGTGGCGAGATCCTTCTTTGCGTCTTTGCGGACATTTTCACGGACGCGGTCGAAGACAACAATGGTGTCATGAATGGAATAACCGATAATAGTGAGCAGGGCGGCCACGATGGTCAGTGTGAATTCTTTCTGGAAGATGGAGAATATGCCCAAAACGACGACAACGTCGTGAATGACGCCAATGATGCCGCCCACAGCGTAACGCAATTCGAATCGGATGGCTATATAGATGAGCATCCCGATCCAGGAGAAGATAACGGCGAGGATGGCCTTCTTCGTCAGGTCCTTCCCAACCTTCGGGCCGACTACTTCGACCCGCTGCACTTCAAACGATCCCGGGCCGTACGACTTCTGAAACACCTCCTCCATGCGTGCGGAGAGACCCTTCAAATCCGTGGTCGATTCCGCAGTCCGGACAACCACTTCATTGGTCCCGAAGGGCTGAAGGATCGCATCGTTGATGCCGATTCCCGTCAGGACTTTCCGGAGATCATCTGTAGGGACGGCCTTGTGAAACTTGATCTGAACCAGCGTTCCCCCGGCGAAATCTATACCGTAGGTGAACCCCCGCCAGAAAAAGGATATAAAGCAAAGGGCTGTGAGAACGACGGAAAAGATGACGCACCATTTCATCGTTCCGACAAAATTAATATTAATTCCAGGTTTTACAAGCTCCATTTTTTCTCCCCTTTATCATCACACGCTGATGGTGGATATTTTTCTATTCCAGACGAAATAATCGAAGATGATCCTCGTGACAAAAACCGCCGTAAAGAGACTGGCCACGATGCCGACGCTCAGGGTGACGGCGAAGCCTTTCACAGGTCCCGTACCAAAGCCGAAGAGAAACAGAGAAGCGATCAACGCATTGACGTTCGTATCCAGAATGGTCAGGAACGCTTTTGCGTAGCCTGTTTCTACAGCGGCACGCGCAGTCTTTCCGTTACGGACTTCCTCCCGGATCCGTTCAAAGATCAGGACGTTTGCATCGACGGACATACCGATGATCAGGACGATACCGGCGATGCCGGGCAGGGTCAGCGTGGCCCTGCAGGCGGCCAGGAAGCCGAGCAGGATGATCATATTGAGAATCAGGGCGAGGTTTGCGACGACGCCTGAAAGCTTGTAGTAGACCATCATAAACAGGGCGACGGCAATCAGGCCGATAATGGCCGACCAGGCGCCCTTGTCGATGGAATCCTGTCCCAGCGAAGGTCCGACGGTCCTTTCTTCCAGGATGTTGACGGGTGCAGGCAGAGAGCCCGCCCGGAGTACGATGGCCAGATCCTTTGCCTCATCTGTAGTGAAGGAGCCAGATATCTGCGCATTGCCGCCGGATATCTTCTCCTGGATGACGGGAGCCGAATAGACGGCACCGTCAAGGACAATGGCCATGCGCTTCTTCACATTTTCCGCTGTAATCCGTTCAAAGTCCTGAGCCCCCTGGGCGTTAAACTTGATGGAAACATAAGGCTCGCCGAAACGGTCGCTGATGGCTACCTTGGCGCTTTCCAGAGAGCTTCCCGTCAGGACTGTCCTGTTCTTCAGGAGGATGGGGATGGATGCCCGGCGGCCCGATTGACGGTCCAGCCTGCTTTCATAGGCTACGATATCGCCTTCAGGAACGTTACCACGCAAGGCCTCTTCAAGGGAATGTTCTTCGTCGACGAGTTTGAATTCCAGCAGAGCCGTTTTACCTATGAGGTTTTTGGCGCGGGCCGTGTCTTTGATGCCGGGCAACTGGATGACGATGCGGTCATTACCTTCGGGAATGATTTCCGGTTCCGTGACGCCGAATTGGTCGACGCGGTTACGGATGGTCTCCAGACTCTGTTCCACGGCATTCTTTTTGATATCCTCGACGCGGCGATCCTTTATTTTCAGGTATATGACCTCTTTGCCTTCCTTCGTTTCCGAAGAGGCAATGTCCATATCGGGAAAGTGATCCTTCAAGACCTTTTCAAAGGCTGTTTTGGACGGCCCGTCGGGGAGCTCATAGGCGATGGTCTTCACATTTCCCGTCTTTTCCAGGAAGCGGAAGCGCACTTTGTTTTCCATGAGCGTCTCCTTCAAGTTTTCACCGGTACGGAGAAGCGTGGCCTCAACGGCCTTGTTCGTGTCCACTTCGAGAACGAGATGGGTTCCGCCCTGGAGGTCAAGACCCAAGGGAATTTTTTCCGCCGGAAGGTGTTTCTTCCAGAAATCCGGCAGGTTCGACGTCAGGGACGGCGTAATGAAAAATACCGCCGCCAGGCAGACGATAGCCGCGATGATGGTTCGAATCGTTATACTCTTAATCATAAAGACAAGCCCCTTTGTATTTGGATTACTCTTTCCCCGCCTTTTGCACGACGGCCGTGATAAAGCCTCTGGACACCTTGATCCGGACCTTTTCGGCGATTTCAAGGGTTACAACCGTATCGGTTATGGCGACGATCTTGCCGTGAATGCCTCCCGATGTGAGCACCGTGTCTCCATGGGCCAGATTGGCGAGCATCTCCTTAACTTCTTTTTGCTTTTGCTGCTGCGGGCGGATGAGCAGAAAGTAAAATATGGCAAACAGGATCGTCATGACGATCATGAAACCGTAATCCACTCCGCCCCCGGCGGCGCCTCCCCCCCCTAAGTTTCCCATTGCATATGCCGTATTGATCAATGTTGTTCCCTCCTTTCAAGGGATTTCATATTCTTGTTTTAAAAATGCTTCCTGAAAGGTTCCATAACGGCCTTCAGCAATCGCCCCGCGTATCCTTTCCATGAGATGGAGGTAAAACCGGACATTATGGACCGTATTCAGTATCATGGCCAGGATCTCTCCGGACATATACAGATGCCTCAAATAGGCCCGTGAATAATGTCTGCAAGTGTAGCAATCACAGAAACTATCAATAGGCTGGTGATCTTCACGGTAACGGGCGTGCTTTATAACAATCTTTTCATGATTTGTAAATAATAATCCGTTCCTTGCGCATCGGGTCGGCATGACGCAATCAAACATGTCGATTCCGTATCCGACACAGGCCACGATATCGGCCGGTGTGCCCACACCCATGAGATACCGGGGACTGTCGGCGGGGAGGAGGGGGGCTGTCTCTTGCGTGGTTTTCATCATGAGATCTTTGGGCTCTCCCACGCTGAGGCCGCCCAGGGCGTAACCGGGAAAACCTATAGAAAGCAGTCCGTCGATACTTTCCCTTCGCAGATCGGGATACATACCGCCCTGAACGATGCCGAAAAGGGCGCCGTCTCCGTCGTGGATGGCGTCTTTGCACCGCCTGGCCCAGCGGAGGGTCCGTTCAAGGGATGTACGGGCCTCCCGTGGTGTGGCCGGGTAAGGTGTGCATTCGTCCAGGACCATCATGATGTCCGAACCCAGCGCCCGTTGGATCTCGACGGCTTTCTCCGGTGTCAGAAAATGCATGGAGCCGTCGATGTGGGACTTGAAGTTTGCGCCTTCTTCAGTGATCTTTCTCAGATCGCCCAGGCTGAATATCTGGTAGCCGCCGCTGTCCGTCAGGATCGGGCCGGGCCAGTTCATAAAAGAGTGAAGGCCGCCGAGGCGGGCGATGAGGTCATGGCCGGGCCTCAGATACAGATGATAGGTGTTGCTGAGGATGATCTGGGCGCCGAGCTCCTTCAACATCTCCGGTGTGAGGGCCTTTACTGTTCCCTGAGTGCCCACGGGCATAAAGATTGGTGTCCGGATCTCGCCATGGGCTGTCGTGATCTTTCCCAGACGGGCTTCCGTCGCCGGGTCCTTTTTAAGACATTCAAAGTTAAAAGTTGTCATAAGATAAGAGTACAGTCCCCATAACTGTAGAATCGGTAATGATTTTCGACGGCTGTTTGATAGGCCCGCTGCAGGGCGTTCAAGCCGGCGAAGGCGGCGGCCAGGAGAAAAAGGGACGATTTAGGAAGGTGAAAATTGGTCAAAAGGCCGTTCACCCGCTTGAATGTGTAGCCCGGATATATGAACAGGGCTGTCGTTCCAACTCCGGGCCGGATAACGCCCTCTTCGTCGGCCAGCGTTTCAAGTACCCGCGTTGCTGTTGTGCCGACGGCGATCACCCTTTGGGCTTCGTTTATCCGGTTTGCCGACTCCGGCGTCATTTCGAACACTTCTTCCTCCATGCGATGGTCTTCCACGTCTTCGGCCTCAATGGGCAGGAAGGTGCCGAACCCGACATGTAGCGTGACGGGGACCATGGGAATTCCTTTTCGGGCAAGCCGGGCAATAACGCGGGAAGAAAAGTGAAAGCCTGCCGTCGGCGCTGCCACGGAACCCGGTACGCGGGCATAAATGGTCTGATATTTTTCAAGGTCATCGATGTTTTCCTGCCCATCGCCTTTCCGCTTTATGTATGGCGGCAGCGGCGCCTTGCCGCAGGTGTGAAGGAATGCTTCAAAGGAACCCGGCGTCGTAAAAGCGAAACGCCATTTTTTATCGGATAATCTTTCCAGGACCTCCGCCTGTCCCGAGTCGCCGAAGTGAATCCTCGTTCCGATACGGACCCGTTTGCCTGGTTTCAACAGGGTGTCCCAGATGGCCGAAGTCGCCTCCCGCCTGTCATCTCTTCTTGCAAGGAGCAGGATTTCCACTGTCCCCCCCGTCTCTTTAGTTCCGGTCAATTTAGCCGGGATGACCTTTGAATCGTTGAAGACCAGAACATCGCCTTCGCGCAGGCAGGAATCCAGATCGTAAAAAAAGCGGTGTTCGATGCGGCCCGATTCTCTTTCAATGATCATCATACGGGACGTATCCCGTTCATCCAGGGGAACTTGAGCGATCCGCTCCGGAGGCAAATTGTAATCAAAAGCGGACAGTTTCATTCCACCCGTCCGATATAGACCATGATCAGGCCCGCCACGATTGATAAAAAGCCCATAATCCGAAGAGTTGTGTCGGGAACCTCCATGAGTTTCATAAGATAGGCCTTGATCCGTTCCGGGAAGGCAAAGTACGGAAGTCCTTCAATGATGAAAACCATTCCCAAAACGCATAAAAAGTATTTCATAGGGTTCGCTCCTGGCGCCAAGCTGTTTCAATAATATCATGCCATACCCACTGCATGTCGTCAACCCATGGCAACTTGGTATAAACAAAATTCTATAGCACATTCACGTTTACGACACAAGGGTGAGAAATCACAAAATTTCTTTTGAATTGAGTGGAGAGCAGCGGGGCATCGGCCTTCCGGCTCAGGTGATTTTTCCCTACTTTTTCCTTTGGATATCGTCACTGATACGAGCCGGGAAAAATCCTATTCGCCTTAAGACCAATACCCCGTGCTCTTGGGACAATCAATAGCAGAGCCTCTCCGCCGCAGCTAATCTATAGGGGGAGGTCAGGAGGGGGATGGGGTGATTTAGGACTACGTTTACGCAAGAAATGCAGGAGTAGACGCTAATTCAAAAAGTTGCCGTAGATATCGAGCTCTTTCATTTTACCAAGAAAATATCCCGGTCACGATCCTGGAAATAGACAAGATTATATCGACCTTTCGAGGTTTTCTGGAAGCAATCCTCCCCTTCACGGCGGCACTGACTGCAACTCCGACCGGGGACGACAATGGCATAGATATGACTTCCCGTGTCAGCCCGGGAGTCTATCTTGACCAGACCACCGCATTCTTTACAGATCCGGACCGCTTCTTCCTGCATTTCCGAAATGCCGTCCGTATCATAATAGATTCGCTTATTCCTTTTTATATAATCACCCTTTCCCAGCAGGGAGGCTCGCAGGCGGTCCCGCTGTTCCCACTGGCCATATATCTGGGCAGACACCGCTTTGATATATTGTGTAATGTCCTCCGACTGGCGACGGTCTGCCGTGTCGTAATCGGGTTCCCGGACCTGACTGTAATCGAGGCCCGCCATGGCGAGAATGATTCCCACATTCACATAGGGTAGCGCCTTCTCGATGGAGTACCCACCTTCCAGAACGGCAATGTCCGGTGCCAGCTTTTCATTGAGCAGGGCGTATCCCTGGGCGCTGAACCGCATGTTGGTAATGGGATCGGAATAATGATTATCCTGTCCTGCGGAGTTGATGATCAGATCGGGTTTGAACTCATCCAGGATCGGAAGGATCACGTGATCGAGAACATACAGGAATCCTTCGTCTGATGTCCTGGGCGGCAGCGGTATGTTGATCGTTTTCCCCAACGCGTTGGGGCCGCCGAATTCATCGATGGCGCCAGATCCGGGATAAAGCGTACGGCCGTCCTGATGAATGGAAATGAACAGGGTGTCGGGATCGTGCCAGTATATATCCTGGGTGCCGTCGCCATGATGGCAATCCGTATCGACGATTGCTATCCGCTTGGGCCCGAAGTGTTTGCGAATATACTCAATCATAATGGCTTCGATATTGACGTTGCAGAATCCCCGTGCCCCGTGTACAACCCGCATGGCGTGATGGCCGGGTGGCCTCACTAGGGCAAAGGCGTTATCCACTTCTCCGCGCAGGACTTTATCGGCGGCGGTAATGGCCCCTCCTGCAGAGATAAGGTGCGATTCGGTGATAACGCTTTGGGCATTGGGGACGCAGATGTGGATTCGGTTAATATCATTTAAGGTGGCCAGGCCTGGTTTAAATTCCACAACATTGTCCAGATCGAGAAGACCTTCTTCAAATACCTGATCCTGTGTATATAGAAGCCGTTCTTCCCGCTCAGGATGGCTCGGCGAAATGGCCCAATCGAAGGCTGGGAAAAAGATCAATCCCGTTTTTCTCTGCTGCTGTTTCATAAGCCCCCCTCTCTATTGTAGCCTGCGATCAGGCCGGGCTTGATCTGCAGCTTGACACGGATATTTTTCCCAGCTGTGCAAAAATCCTTGATCATATTGAATTCCTGTTCTTCGACTACCTCGATGCAGAGGTCTTCTTCCTTTGCGCCCATGTCCACTGCCTTCTTATAGAGCTTTTCTTGTCCGATGGCTATGGCGTCATTTTTAGTGAAACGGGGGGGAATGGCCATGACGCAACCTTCCTCGGCAATAGTAAGGAACTTTCGCTCTGTATCGGCCAGGATGGTTATTTCCGCCGTGGTTCGTGCGAGAGCGGCGCCAATGGCGTTGGCCACCTCTGCGTGGTCCGGGATATGGGGTGTGCAAGTCAGGAGTTTTCCCAAAGGGGCCGCCATGACCGCTGCCGGGCCGCCAACGATGTACAGGCGTGTCGGATGAAGCTTTTTGCCTTCCAGCATCTCATGGATCGTATAGACTGGCTGTTCGTTGATTTCTTTTATAAAAGCCTGAACTTGAAGGGTGATATCCCGGCACATCTGATCAAAAATCTGTCTTGCCGCTTCCTCCACACTGCATTTCATCTGCAAGGCAATGGGAGACAAGGCATTCACGGCCTGATCACGATTGCCGATATCGGTAAGATTCAGCGCAATCATGGCATCTGTCGGCGTAGGATAAGGACCGCCGAAGGCGGCGGCGGGTCCTTCCCGCTCAGGTCCGATGACGAGATGTCCGTCTTCCCATTTTACACGGCTGTCGCCTCCAGCGCCGATGGAGCGGGTCCGAAGGCCTCTGATGAGAGTTTTCTGCCCTTGAATGGTCACACCCAGGCCTTCCAGAAGGGGGACTCCGTCGGCGAACAACGCAATATCCGTTGTAGTGCCGCCGATGTCGAGGGCAATGGCGTCCTCCTGACAGCATACCAGGCCCAACACGCCCATAATGCTTGCTGCCGGACCGGACAGGATGGTTTGAGCGGGATAGTCGATGGATTTTTCTATATCAATGGTGCCGCCATCGGCTTTTAATATATAGATAGGGGCATGAATGCCCAGTTCACGGACAAACCCGAGTACGGAGAGGGCAAAACGCCGATAAAGGCTCGATACGGCTGCATTGAGATACGTTGTCGAAATGCGGCGCCGGAAGTTGAGGTGACCCGATAATCGGTGTCCCAAGGAAACATGCTTGAATCGGCCTTTGACGGCATCTCCTATTTTCTGCTCCTGTGTGGGATTTCTCGTGGAAAACTTCCCTACGACACCCAGGTGTTCGATTCCCGTCTGGAGAAAGGCTTCAACGCTGGTGTCAAGTTCGTGATGATCAATGCCGGTGATTTCTATGCCTCTATGGTTAACATATCCTGATAAAAAGCATATATCGTCCTGTCTCGGCAGAAGTGAAGGGGAGAGGCCGGGACCACCTGCGACTATCATGCCGACGCGTCTGGTCTTATGCTGGACGATAGCATTTGTAGATATTGTGGTGCTCAAGACAACGCGAATTAATTTTTCAGGGTTTATATTCTGAAACAAACCGGCAGTGGCTTCGACCAGGGTAGCGATGATGTTATTTGAGTTTGTCAGTACTTTTGCTTTTCTTATGATTCGACAGTTTTCGATCAGGACCGCATCGGTATGCGTTCCCCCCACATCGATTCCTAAAATCATCATTCCCCCTAGAATTTTTCGGATTATATTGTCGAAGGACCTTATATAATGTTAAATTTATCTTGACAAGGCAAAAAAAAAGCGTAAGGTCTCTTCTCACAAAGGTGATGAAGTTTCATCCCAAGTTGTCGATAATACTTGAAAGGAGGTGACTTGTTAATGAGGAAGGCATTTGCTATCATTCTTTCGCTGCTTTTGGTAGTGTCGTTTTCATTTGCAGTCGTTGGCTGCAAGAAGGCCGAAGAGCAGAAACCGGCTCCGGCTAAGACAGAGGCTCCCGCGCCCGCAGCACCCGCAGCACCCGGCGCAGCACCCGCAGCACCTGGCGCAGCACCTGCAGCACCTGGCGCAGCACCTGCAGCACCCGGCGCAGCACCCGCAGCACCCGCCGCTCCGGCAGCCCCGGCAGCCCCGGCAGCAAAGTAACATAAGTACGTATGTCGTTAACGAGAAAACCGGGCATTCGAAATCATCGAATGTCCGGTTTTGTTTTACGAACCTCCTCCCTCTGATTTTTTCTGAAAAACCTTGACAGATAAATGGCTATTCCCTTAATAATAAGAAGATGAAAATATGGAATACGAGGAGGTGCATCATGTCGGAAAGAGGTGGAGATCTGCTGAAAGGTTTGTTGATTGGCGGGGTGATCGGTGCGGTAATCGGCATTTTGTATGCGCCAAAGAGCGGTAAAGAGACACGCGAAGAGATCGGAAGAAAGGCTGAAGAGATGCTGGCCAAGGCAAAGGAGGAGTATGAGCAGGCTCTGGAGCGAAGTAAGGCCACCTATGAAGCTGCCGTGAATCGCCTCAAAAAGATGGAAATGGCGGCGAAGGAAAAAGTGGAAGGTTTAGAGGCCAAAACGACGGAATTCGTCGAAAAGGGCAAGGAAAGCCTTGAGGAAAACAAGAGTCGCCTGAAAAAGGCTATTGACGCCGGTGTCGAAGCATTCAAAGAGGAGAAAGCATCCTAGGGGTAAATCATGCTTGAGATCAGTCTTGTTCTGCTGAGCGCCGCTGTTTTTATTATCGCGGCCGTCATAGCGCCGCTTTTGTTCCAGGTACAGAAGATCGTCAAGGCACTTGCCCAGACGCAGGAGGTCCTGCAACAAAAACTTCCCGGGATCCTGACAAATCTGGAAGAGGCCATTTGCAATGTAAAACAGACGACGGCAACTGTAAACGAACAGATTGACGGCATTGCCTTGAGTGTGGGAAAGGTGCGGTCTGTTGTTGATCTGGTTGCGGATCTGGAAAATATCCTGCATGTCGGTCTGCGGCTTCCCATCTTCAATTTTTTCAGGACGGCGAATGCCGTGGGAAAAGGGGTACGTGTTTTTCTGGACGTTTATACGTCCGGCCGCCGCTAGCCTTAATCAGGAAACAATTTCAGCCAAATTGAGTAGGCTGTAGCGGGGCATTGGCCTTACGGTTCAGAGATTTTTCCCATTTGTTGCATGTTGCATATGACATAACTTATACGGGCCGGGAAAAATCTAATTCACCTTCAGGCCAATACCCCACTTCACTTGGACAGATTTGCATTAATGTCTTTAGGCTTTGGTAGTGGATTTTCAACAACCTGTTAAGTCAATGCAGGAAGGGAGTCAAAGTAACTTGGCCAAAATGAGCTTCGGCAGCAAAGGCGGCAAGGTTCGGTCGATGGTTCGTCAGACGCCGGCAGCAGGGCTGCGCTCACCGGAAGAGGTTGTCCGGGATATGAAGCGGGACCAACAGAAGCCACCGGGAGAGGACTACCGGGAGAGGTCTCTGGCGATACACGGACTGATCTGCGCACGATGTGGGAAGGAATTCTCCGGGGTGAAACGCCAGCTGTTGACAGTTCATCATAAGGATGGAAACCATTTTAACAATCCTCCCGATGGTTCCAATTGGGAAAACCTCTGTGTTTATTGCCATGAAGACGCTCATAGTCGGGAGATACTGGGAGAATACTACGCCGGTTCGGGCGGTAAAGAAGTAGGTTTGGCCTATAAGGATGAAGCGTCGAACGGATCGACGGGATTCGGAAGCCTGGGCGATCTACTGAAAAAATTCCCTGTCAAGAAATAGCAATACTTTATAACGGTAGGTCATCTGTCAGGGGAATCGTTTTTAACCCCTCCAGCCAGACCGAGGCCTCACTGTCGCTCGGCGCCCGGTAATCGCCCCTTGGTGAGAGGGAGCCCCCCGATCCTACCTTGGGACCGTTAGGGATGCAGGACCGCTTGAATTGACTCATCTTGAAGAAGCGGTACAGATAAATCTCCAGCCAATGTCTGATTTCCCCGATTGTGTACTGATGCCGCTTTTCTTCCGGTATATTAGGCCAAGTCCCCTGGTTTTTATCCCGCCAGGTGCAATAAGCCATAAAGGCGATCTTGGCTGGGGTGTAACCGAAACGTGTGATGTAAAACGTGTTGAAATCCTGCAATTCAAATGGGCCGACAAATTCTTCCGTTTTTTGCGCCGGTTCCGTGTCCGATGTGCCGGGGATCAACTCCGGGCTGATCTCCGTTTCCAGGATATCGATGAGGATAGCCGATGCCTCGGGTGAGAAGAGGACCGCTTCGGCAACCCAGCGGATCAGATGCTGGATCAAGGTTTTTGGGACGCTGGCATTGACGCTGTAATGGGACATATGGTCGCCTACGCCATAGGTACACCATCCGAGGGCCAGTTCGCTCAGGTCCCCCGTGCCGATTACAATGGCCTGCCGCATATTGGCAAGCCGGAACAGATGGGATGTTCTGTCGCCGGCCTGGATATTTTCAAAAGTGATATCGAAAAGGTCTTTTCCTCCTATGTAAGGATGGCCGATATCTTCCATCATTTGCCGGCAGCTTGGCCGTATGTCCAGATTGTTAGTTTCGACGCCCAGTGTTTCCATGAGCTTCAAGGCGTTGTTGTAGGTTTTATCCGTTGTCGCAAACCCCGGCATTGTATATGCCTTAATGTTTGTCCGCGGCATGCCTAGAAGATCCATGGTCCGCGCGGTGACTATCAGTGCATGTGTGGAATCCAGACCTCCGGAGACGCCGATAACCACATTTTGGATCCCTGAAGCCTGAAGCCGTTTCGCCAGGCCCTGGACCTGAATGTTGTAAGCTTCGTAGCACCTCTGATCGCGTTTTGCCGGATCTGCCGGTATATAGGGAAATCGTGGATATTCCCGTTGCAGAAGAAGCTTTTCTTCTCCAGAAATACTGCCGGGTATATCGACTGTAAAGGATACCTTCCGGAAGCCCGCTATGCGGTCCCTGTGGGTCCTGGCATTCTGGCTGAAGCTCGTCAGGCGCATGCGGTCCTGGGAAAGACGGTCAAGGTCGATGTCGGAATAAATGATCTGTGCTCCCATGGAAAAGCGTTTCGATTCGGCCAGCAGGTTGCCGTTTTCATGGATCATGGCGTGGCCGTCCCAGGCAAGGTCAGTTGTCGATTCGCCGGGCCCGGCGGCAGCATATAGATAGGCGGCGACGCAACGGGCCGATTGATTAGCGGCCAGGCTCTGGCGATATTCTGCTTTGCCGATAGTAATATTCGACGCTGAGAGATTGGCGATTACCGTCGCACCCGCCATAGCTGCAAAGCTGGACGGCGGAACGGGCACCCAGACGTCTTCACACAGTTCGATAAAGAAAGAGAAGTTGCAGATATTTTTTACCTGGAATATAAGATCGGCCCCAAACGGGATATCTGTCTGGCCGCAGAGATCAATGGTCTTCGACAGGGCCTCCTCAGCGGGGCGAAACTGACGTCCTTCGTAAAATTCCCTGTAATTAGGCAAATAAGACTTAACAGCCACGCCGAGAATGTGCCCTCGGTGCAGGACGATGCCGCAATTAAATAGACGGGAATCCACTCGGAGCGGAGCACCGATAATGAGAATCAGATCCATGTCCAGCGAGGCTTTCAGGATTTGTGAAAGGGTGTCCTGTATGCCATCGAGGAGGGCGTCCTGATGAAAGAGGTCTTCGTTGGAATAAGCCGAAAGGCCCAATTCGGGGAAGAGAGCGAAAATCGCTTTTCCCCCGGTCGCTTTCCGGGCCAGTTCCAGGGTCTTTTCCGCATTGAAGGCCACATCGGCCACCTTTACCTCGGGAATGCAGACGGCGACACGGATAAAACCGTGGTTATAGAGATTGAAGAATGGTGTCATGGCGATTCCACATAGGCATAAGCGCTGTGATTATGGATACTTTCAAAATTCTCCGCCTCGATGCTGTACCAGGAGAAGTTATCGATCCGTTTAAGCCGCAAGGCAATATTGCGGACGACGTCTTCCACAAACATGGGATTCTCGTATCCCTTCTCCGTCACGAATTTTTCATCGGGCCGTTTCAGAAGCGAGTAGACCTCGCCGCTTGCCGAATCCTCGATGAGCCGGATAATGTCCTCGATCCAGAAGAATTTTTTAAAACGGACCTTGACCGTCACGATACTGCGTTGGTTATGGGCTCCGGCGTTGCTTATTTCTTTCGAACAGGGACAAACCGTCGTGACGGGAACGACGACGCCGACCTGAAAGTCCGTCTTATCGCCGTCGTTTTCGCCGCAAAACAGGCAACCGTACTCCATCAGACTTTTTGCCCTGGTTACAGGGGCTTTCTTCTCGATAAAGTAAGGGAAGAAGATTTCCATATGGGCCGACTGGGCATGAAGCTTTTCCCGGACCTTCTCCAGAATGATGTGAAAGGTTCTAATGTTGATCTCGCCCCGGAACTCGTTCAAGACCTCGACGAAGCGGCTCATATGGGTTCCCTTGAAGTGGTGGGGGAGATTGACGTACATGTTGATCGTGGCGTTAACAGGCTGCGTGCCCTGACTGCGATCCAGAACGATGACGGGATACTTGATTCCCTTGACGCCTACCTTTGTAATATTGATGTTCCGATGGTCCTTCTGGTTCTGAATATCGATCATGGTCACTATTCTCAGCGATCCTCATAGGTCACTCTGGCATCATCCGATTCCCAGACGGTAATTCGCGACACATAAAGGTTCATTGCCGATGCCTGGGGAGCAATTCTGTCATGGATGAGCTTTGCCAAACGTTCCGATGATGGGTTTATGCTCTGGAAACAATCTAGTTCATTCAGATACTTATGATCGACTTCGGCAAAGACCCCGTTAATCCACCCCTTGAGGACCCTGAAATCGATGAGAAGATCCTCACGATTCAGGCGGTCGCCGGCAACCGAGACCTCAACGATGAAGTTGTGGCCGTGGAGATCTTCGCACTGTCCGCCAATATCCTTCAGGGCATGGGCGGCGGAAATAGATTTTCGAATTGTGACTTCGTACATGTTCATTCCTCTTCGTTTATTCACCCTTACCTCTACCAGACAAAAGCGCCTTTATCAAGGACAGAGAAGTGTTCTTACTCCATCACCAAACCCCGAAGACTTTTTATTAACATCTGGCCAAGAGCAGTGGGGTATTGGTCTGGACGTGAATTGGACTTTTCCCTTGTCGTATGAGCGATGTCATCTGTTCGGAATGTTTTGGTAGTTACAGAAATAATAAAAAATACGACAAATAAAAATAATATATACTGTAATATATGAAGAATAATTTGAAATATACAAAATTACAAATAAATGCTGTGAAATAATTTATATTGACAAATAAATTGAAATTTATTATTTGATACACGGTAATAAATGTAATTAATATATTTAATCAGATGTGATTGCAAAATATCATGTCATATCTAATGCTATGGCCGGGAATCGGTGATTAAAAAGTTACGGTCCGGATTCCTGCCATGAAACATTCTGGAAATGACATATCGAGACTTTTGCAATTGCTTCTAAAATCCAGAGAAAACGAAGGGAAGAATATTATGAAAGCATTTCGCATGACAAAGGGACAGAAGGGTTTCACGTTGATCGAACTCATGATCGTTATCGCCATCATTGGTATCTTGGCCGCCATTGCCATCCCACAGTTCACGGCCTACAGGCAAAGGGCTTATAATGCCTCGGCCAAGGCGGATTTGAAAAATGCCTATACAGCGGCGCAGGCTTTTTTTGCTGACGTTCCATCCGGTGTGGTTACGCTGGCACTGCTGACCACCAGCTATGGTTACAAGCAGGGTACTGATGTGAATTTAACGATTACCGCCGCAAATACAATCGGTACGCTCGTTATGAACTCAAGCCATAACTCCGGCAATACAACATACACATCAGACCCTTCAGGTGGCATTACGCCGTAGGAATTCACGCTCGCATAACAAATGTAAGAGGGGTAAAGTGCATACTTTGCCTCTTTTTATTTGGACCTTTAATCCACCGCTAAAACCCGAATAATTTTAATTGCTTCTGACAGAGAGCAGTAGGATATTGGGCAGTAGGAGAATTGGATTTTCCCGGTTCGTATGAGTGATGTCATCTGGTACATTCCAATTGTTTCTTTCTTGCCATTTTCGTATTGGGTGAAAATGACCATGTGAGCGGTGAAAATCACCGTTTGAAGATTTAAAGACAAGATAATCTAATCCATCAAGAATATGAACTCAAATTGAACAACTATTCCGTGATGTAATTTCCGAAATGTTACAATCAGATGTAATTGCAATGCGCCTCGCCCTGTTTGCGCATTCCGCCCTATGTATATAGATGTTTTCCTAACGGACATTCGAGAAAAGCTTGCCGGACGGTAATTGATTTTGAAAAGTAACAAGCAGGGTTGGCCGGGGTTTTGCACTTACTCTTTTTGCAGGTCGGTCGAAATACTCGATGTTGGGTAGCCTGTTCAAAAATGTCCAGATGCTAGGCGCGTAAAAGTCGAGGAGGCTTGCGGCGCGAACACAGCAGATAAACGTTTAAAATTCAAAGAACAGGAGGACAAATATGATGAAAGCATTTCGCAGAACAAAGGGACAGAAGGGTTTTACGCTGATCGAACTCATGATCGTAATCGCCATCATTGGTATCCTGGCCGCCATTGCCATCCCGCAGTTCACGGCCTACAGGGTAAGGGGTTATAACACCTCGGCCAAAGCGGAGCTGAAAAATGCCTATACAGCGGCGCAGGCATTCTTTGCTGATTCTCCGTCAGGTGTGGCAACACTGGCACTGCTGACCACCAGCTATGGCTACAAGCAGGGGGCCGATGTCAACTTAACGGTTACAGCCGCAAATACGATCAGTACGCTTGTCATGAGTTCAAGCCATAACGCCGGAAATACAACGTACACTTCGGATCCAGCAGGTAGCATTACACCTTAGGAATTAACATTTGCATAATAACCAAAAAGAGGGGCAAAATTGATATTTTGCTCCTCTTTTTGATGAAAATGGATTATACAGCTACAACCTTCTTTCACCTGTTGTCAATTCTCATACCGGGTGAAAATGACGCTCAATCGGTGAAAAACCCTATCTGGACAACATCAGACTCCGCTCAGATATGAAAAATGGTGAATCAACGGACAAATTTATACCGTGATTATAAGCTGTTGTGCAGATATTTATCCTTGGTGTTGATTTGCGGCATGTCATTTGCTTGGCCTAACGTGCCTATGAAAATTTATGACGGGAAATCCCGTTAAAAAAATATCATCATGAAGAATCAGGGGAGGTGATTGGGGAATAAAAAGGCAGAAAACAGCAATCGCGGGTTGATTTTCAGTATTAATTTATTATAGAGTTGAAACGAAAAATGGAAGGAGACATATTTATGAAAGCATTTCGCAGAAGAAAAGGGCAGAAGGGTTTCACACTGATCGAACTCATGATCGTTATCGCCATCATCGGTATTCTGGCGGCAATTGCCATCCCGCAGTTCACGGCCTACAGGGTAAGGGGTTATAACACCTCGGCTAAAGCGGATCTGAAAAATGCCTATACAGCGGCGCAGGCATTCTTTGCTGATTCTCCGTCAGGTGTGGCAACGCTGGCACTGCTGACTACCAGCTATGGTTATAAGCAGGGAGCTAATGTGAATCTGACGGTTACCGCGGCAAATACGATCAGTACACTCGTTATGAGCTCAAGCCATAGCGCCGGTAATACAACGTACACATCGGATCCGGCAGGTGGCATTACACCTTAGGAATTGGCATCAGCATAGCAGGCCGGGGAGGGGTAAAGCTTATTTAACTTTACCCCTTTCCTTTATCTGAAAGCTACTGCATTATCATGAACAAAACAGATGATTTCGCTATTTCCATAAAGGGATGCTTCCCTTGTAAGAACAAGTATCTCTCCATTTTGTTCTTCTTTTCAATCTTCCTGTTCGTTATATATTCAAACAGTTTTGACTGCTCATGGCATTATGACGATTACGCCAACATTGTCACGAATAGTTCTATTCATATTTCCGACCTATCCTGGCAAAGTATTGAAAAGGGTTTCTACGGCGTTATCGATTCCCCGCGCTGGCAGCGGCCTGTTGCATATTTCAGTTTTGCTCTTAATTATTATGTCGGTGGGCTCAATGTTTTCGGTTATCATATTGTTAATTTTTTGATTCATCTCTTAACGGCCTTTTTCCTGTTTCTGTTTGTTTATAACACCCTGCAGCTTGATCTTATCCGCGCTTCTTATAAAGAATCGGCCTATTCCATAGCTCTCCTTTCGGCATTTCTGTGGGCGATAAACCCTGTGCAAGTGACATCTGTAACCTATATTGTTCAACGGATGGCCAGTATGGTCGCGTTGTTCTACATCATGACAATGTTCTTTTACCTGAAAGGAAGAACTAGTGATGATTTATGGGAAAAGCGTATTTATTTCTTTCTGGCTTTCTTAGCGGGAGTCCTTGCAGTCGGAACAAAAGAAAATGCTGCTTTATTACCTGTCTCTATATTCTTATATGACTTGCTCTTGATTCAGGGCGTAACAAAAGAAAATATTAAAAAGTCATTTAAATATGGAGCCTTTGCAATTATAGCCGTTATCGTGATTGGTTTGTTATATATCGGGGATGTTACAACCATTTCATCGGATTATAAGATAAGACCATTTTCGATGATTGAAAGACTTCTTACACAGCCTCGGATTTTGGTTTTTTATATTTCTCTCCTCCTTTATCCGATCAGTTCCCGATTAATGCTCATCCATGACGTCAATTTATCGACATCATTGTTAAGCCCATGGACGACTATACCGGCTATCCTGTTTATCTTTTTTCTGATTGTCTTTGCTATTGGGTCATCAAAGAGATGGCCGCTACTCTCCTTCTGCATCCTCTTTTTTTTCATCAACCACTTTATTGAAGGGTCTTTTATTGCATTGGAACTCATATATGAGCACAGGAATTACCTGCCGTCCATGCTGTTTTTCCTGCCCCTGTCCATTCTCATCATCCGGGGGCTCCATTATTATGCAACGCAACGATTGATCTGGTGGACCATGGTCGCGGGCCTGATTGGTTTGATGATTGTCCAGGGTGTCACGGTTTATATTCAAAATGATGTTTATAAAGACGATGTGTCCTTATGGACCGACAATAAAGATAAAGCGCCGAATTTGCATACCGTCCGCCAAAATGCAGCGACATCCTATTTCCTTGTTGGACGGACGGAGGAGGCTTTCGAAGAAGGGCAACAGGCCTTAAAGTCTTATCAGGCGGCTATGCCGAGCAGAAAATCAAGGACCCATGGGTTGCTTGGCGAGTATTATTTTAAAAACGGTAAGGATGATGATGCGCTGTTGCAGTATAAAGAATCAATTAAATTGGATCCTACTTACCATGTCATTTATCGGAGAATTGCAGAAATCATGATTCATAAGAATCGTCTCCCGGATGCCGAGTATTGGATTAGGAAGGGGATATCGGTTAAGCCTGATTCATTTACATATCACGCTATTCTTGCAAGGATATTAGTGAAGAAGGGTTCTCCTGATTCAGCAATTCACGAGGCGTTTATTTCCCTCAGATTGAATCCGAACCAGTGGGAACCTTATCTCATTCTTGCCGATGCCTTTACTTTAAGGAAAGAGGATACCAGAGCGAAGCATTTCCGAATCATTGCTGAGGCACAGCAGAAATCAGGATGGTCCTATGTAGAACCCCTGTTCATCCAGGCGGCGACATGAACGTAAATAGTAATTTTGAACTGAATTTCAGGTGGCCTTTTCAGTGCAGAAGAAACAATATTGTTGCCTTCGTCCTCTTGTTCATGGTCACGTTCCTTATTTATTCAAACAGTTTTCATGCGTCATGGCATTATGATGATTTCATCAATATAGTTGATAATGGTGGTATCAAAATAAAAAACTTTTCCTGGCCGGAGATTGAAAAAAGTTTTCATGCGTTGTCGGAGATCGAAAAAAGCCTTTATGGCTCAGTCAAATCCGGAGGTATGTGGTCACGGCCTATTTCCTATTTTAGCTTTGCCATAAATTACTATTTGGATGGATCAAATGTCTACGGCTATCATGTCATCAATTTCTCTATCCATTATCTTTGCTCCGTATTTCTGTTTTTGTTTATCTATCATATGTTGAAGCTTCCTCTGCTTGCAGGGCGGTATGGAGAATATGCCTATTCGGCTGCTCTTTTATCGGCTGTCTTCTGGGCGATCCACCCTATCCATGTGACAGCCGTGACTTACATTGTGCAAAGAATGGCCAGCCTTGTCACTCTTTTTTACATATTGACCATGTACTTTTATCTAAAAGGTAGAACAAGCACAGCCATATACCGTGCTGCTATCTTTTATTCCCTTGGTTTCGGCTCTTTTATATTGGCATTTGGTTCCAAACAAAATGCAGTCATGTTGCCGGTCTCCATTGTCCTTTTTGATCTATATTTCATTCAAGGAATCAGTAGGGAACACATGCTCAGAGCAGCAAAGATTCTTGCTGCCTTCATGATTTGTGCTCTTATTGCCCTTTTCTTCTATCTGAAGCTTGATCCTTCAACCATCGACTATAGCTGTCGGACTTTCGGTATGACTGAAAGGCTTCTTACACAACCGCGTGTTCTGCTCTACTATCTATCATTACTTCTCTATCCTCTGAGTTCTCGGCTGATGCTGGTTCATGATTTCGATATATCAGCATCTCTCTTTGATCCTTGGACAACCTGTATTGCTTTGGCTGCTCTGGTACTTATTCTGGGCATTACAGTATTTGCAGCAAAAAAAATTCCATTGATTTCGTATTGCGTCCTCTTTTTCTTTATCAATCACTTAATTGAAGGCTCTTTCTTTTCGTTAGAGCTTGTTTATGAACACCGGAACTATCTACCTTCCATGCTTCTGCCCCTGCCGATTGCGATTGGGCTGCTGAATATGCTGGATTTTTTCGAGAAGAAAAAAATGGTTTTCATTTCGTTGGTAACGGCCATACCGACCATGATGATCGTCCTGGGCGTTACGACTTTTATGTACAATGATGTCTTCAGGAATGATCTTACACTATGGTACGATAACGCCAACAAGGCGCCTCGCCTTCAAATACCTCACCACAACCTCGGGCTCGCTTATTTGGAGGCGGGCCGCTTGCCGGAATCGTATGAAGAGTGCCTGAAAGCTTTGCAATCTGAACATACCGGAAATATAGCTAATAAATATAGAACCTATATAGTGCTCATGCAGTATTACATTGCTGCCGGTGATTTAACAAAATCACTTAATTATGCAGATAAAGCACTTCATTATTTCCCGAATATTGCCGACCTGTATTATGTGAAAGGCATCATTCTCCTCGAAAGAAAAGGGCCGGATGAAGCAGAATCCTTTTTAAGAAAGGCAATTGAGTTGAAGCCAAATGATGCTCGATTTTATTGTGGTTTAGGGACAGTTCTGCTTAAGAAAGGGGATTACGAAGGCGCTATCGATCAAGCGAAACATGCATTACACCTTACCCCTGAGTCCTGGCAGGCGTATTCATTATTGTCAAATGTGTTTATAGAGAAGGAGGGACAGCAGCGGATTGCCAACCATTTTTTTCAGGTCAATCGTCGAATACAGTTTGAACTGGCTAACAATAGGCGGCTATAGAGGAAACAATTGATGCAATATATGCAAACGACACGCGGTTTTGGTCTATTGGAGGGTTTTTTGTCAAGACAGCGGGCTCTGATTGCAAATAAATATATCCCTAAGAATTCAAGAAGTGGAAGGATACTCGATATTGGATGTGGAGTCTATCCCCTCTTTCTAATAAGCTCTGAATTCAAAGAGAAATATGGGATTGATAAAATAGATTTTACAAACATATCGAATGATTCTGGTGCAAATCTTATTAATATGGATATAGAAAAAATAGATATATTGCCATTCATTGATGAATTCTTCGATGCTGTGACGATGCTGGCAGTATTCGAACATCTTTCCCCTGATAGGATCGCAAATGTATTAAATGAAGTTCACAGGGTATTGAGAAAAGACGGCATTTTTATTATTACCATACCGGCAGGTTGGACCGACCGTTTGTTAAGAATATTGGCAAAGTTAAAATTGGTCAGTTCAGAAGAAATTGATGAACATAAAGATACATACAATTTTTCCAAAATAGATTTCTTATTTAAGAATTCAAATTTTAGGAATTCCAGTTTCCAATTTGGGTATTTTGAAATGTTTATGAATATGTATTTCAGTATTGTAAAATAGATAGAAGATTCAATAATGGTGCCCATTTGCAAACAGATCGTTTAAAAATAGTTAAGATTCTCCTGCTTTGTGGAGGACTATATCTTTGTTTTGTAACTCTTTTTTCGCGTAATCTTTCGGATAATGATCTGTGGGGGTATCTTTCCTTCGGTCGAGTTTTCTGGGAAGATGGCTATTTCCCTTTCTATGATATCTTTGCTTATACGCCGATAAAATCTTTCTGGGTTTACCATGAATGGTTAACAGGCGTAATCTTCTATATCATTTGTAAGTATACCGGACCTGCGGGACTGCAGTTGTTCCGTTATATTTTGATTCTTTTTACGATCTATTTGATCTACATGGTGGCGTTGAAAAAAGGCGGTAATCCTTTATCTGCGGTCATTGCCCTCATTCCTGCCATGGCTCTTATTTCATTTGGCTACGTCCCTGTCAGAGCCCAGATATTTACTTATTTCTTCTTTATTCTAACAGTTTATATTCTTGAGGATGCGAAAAGAACAGAAAAATGGTCTGTTTTATGGTGGCTGGTTCCCATCCAGATTTTGTGGTGTAACCTCCATGGGGGATTTGTTGCCGGTATCGGGCTGATAGGCCTTTATGCCCTGGGTGAGGCGTTATCCCGAAAAAAATTTTTGCCTTATATAATGATAGGGGGCATCGCAACACTGGCGACGTTGATAAATCCTTATGGCATCAAATACTGGACCTATATGATCTACGCAGTTGGAATGCCACGTCCGGAAATTGAAGAATGGATGTCGGTTTTAAATGCGATAAGAAAGCATTATCAGACATTGCCGGTTTATACATTTCTTGCTTTGGCTTTTCTCTCTTCCATCCTCTTTGCTTTTCGTCAAAAAAAGAGCCTGACAGACTTTTTGGTCTTGGTCGTAACTATTTATTTAGGATTGGTGCACGTCAGGCATAACGCTCTTTTTGCCATCATATTCGGGTCCTTTGTGCCGTCAATGCTGTCTGAGTGTTGGGAGAAATGGAAGGAGAAATACTTTCTTAGACGCTATTTTTCATGGATTCCACAGGCATTACCCGCTGCCATGTTCCTTGCCGTTTACCTGCTTATCAATTCTTTTCTATCTTTGACTGTGGTTCCCAGTTTTACACTGTTGGCGCCTTCTCCTTATTTTCCGGCAGGGGCTGTCCATTGGATCAAGACAAACCAAATACAGGGACATATTCTCCCCCATTTTGACTGGGGAGAGTTCCTCATATGGAAGTTGTATCCCGATTGTCGTGTGGCAATGGATGGTCGCTATGAATCCGTATACGAAGATTATGTATCGCAAGAATATTTTGATTTCCTGATGGGCCGTGATACCTGGGATATCTTCTTAAGAAAATATCACCATGATATGGTGCTGATTGTACCCAATACAAGGACGTGTTGGTTAATGTTGAAAGAACCCGATTGGCGAGTGGCATATCGTGATGATGGGTCAGTCTTGTTTGTCAGAAAGAGCCGATCGTGAAGGAAAAATAATGAGGCTTAAAGAAGACTTGTCAACGGAATTACTCGTGACCATCATTATACCGGTCTATAATGAAGCCGCTACGATTGCTGAGGCTGTCAACGCGGTTCTCCAGACACCATACCGTAAGGAAATCATCATTATCGATGATGGTTCGACTGATGGGACCAGAGATATCCTGATACAAATCAGGCATGACGATGTGAAGGTAATCCTTCACGACCAGAATAAAGGCAAGGGGGCAGCTTTGAGGTCGGGATTTGCAAAGGCAATGGGAGATATAATTGTTGTCCAGGATGCCGACCTGGAATATGACCCTTCCGAATATCCCGTTCTCCTGCACCCTATTCTTCTGGGAAAGGCAGATGTGGTTTATGGCTCAAGATTTGCCGGTCATGGCGCCCATCGCGTTTTATATTTCTGGCATTCTGTGGGGAATCGTTTCTTAACGCTTCTTTCAAATCTTTTTACGAATTTGAACCTGACGGACATGGAATGCTGCTATAAAGTCTTTACGAAGGAATCTCTATGCGGGTTGGTAATTGAAGAAAACCGATTCGGTTTTGAACCGGAAATTACAGCCAAAATGGCGAAAAAAAGGCTTCGTATCTATGAAGTTCCCGTCTCCTATTATGGCCGTACTTATGCGGAGGGAAAAAAGATCGACTGGCGGGATGGCATCTGGGCAATCTGGTGCATCCTGAAGTACAACATTTATTCCCGATGAGACCAAGCGGAATATCATGAACAGCAAGACCAAGTCCATCCTCCTGATATTGTCGATATTCGTGTTGGCCATCTATTGGCCGGTCACCGGCTTTGATTTTGTGACATATGACGACAATCTGTATGTGACAAATAATCTCCATGTCCAGCATGGATTGTCTTGGGAAAGTGTAAAGTGGGCTTTGACCACAGAAGATGCCGGTTTCTGGCATCCGCTGACCTGGCTTTCCTTGATGGTGGATTACGATATGTATGGATTGAACGCCGGAGGCTTTCATCTGACCAATCTGATGTTGCATTTGCTTAATACCCTGTTGCTCTTTCTGGTGTTACATAAAATGACGGGCTGTCAGTGGCAAAGCGGTTTAGTGGCGGCTCTTTTTGCCGTTCATCCCCTGCACGTGGAATCCGTAGCCTGGGTTGCGGAACGGAAAGATGTTCTGAGCACGGCTTTTTGGATGTTGACGATGGGCGCTTACGCTTTTTACGCAGAGCGTCCCACATTTTCCCGATATGCCGTCGTCGCTCTTTTTTTTGTTATTGGATTACTCGCCAAGCCGATGTTGGTTACATTGCCGTTTGTCCTGCTTCTGTTTGATTATTGGCCGTTGAGGCGTATTCAACAGATGGATAAAGCCGTTCTGAAGCAGTTGGCCCTGGAAAAGATACCGTTATTCCTGATTGCTTTCATATTCGGCGCCTTAACGATACATGCGGAGTCCCGGCTTGGGGCCTTGCCTTCACAGGTTGATTTTCCATTGGTAACGCGGCTTGCAAATGCCGTGGTTTCAGCTCTCAGCTATATTGGCAACATGATCTGGCCTGTCGATCTGTCTTTTTTTTACCCCCATCCGGGAATGAGACCTGTCGGACAAGTAATTTTATCGGTTATTTGCCTGACGGGGATTACGATCCTTACCGTTGCCCGCTTACGAAAACAACCTTTTCTATTCGTCGGGTGGTTATTCTATGTGGGAACGCTATTACCGGTAAGCGGCATCATTCAGGTAGGCGGCCACGGCATGGCGGATAGATATACCTATATCCCATTGATTGGCCTGTTCATTATGGTTGCATGGGGCCTGCCGGAAATTATGGACAAGGTGTTTCATAAGGGCAAAGCCATGGCTGCTGCAATAGCAGTAGTCGTATTATCGCTATTGTCTATACTGTGTTCTTTCCAGGTACAGGTTTGGAAAAACAGCATATCACTGTTTACCCATGCTGTTCATGTAAACAGTACTGATGGTAAACTCCAGCATCTTCTTGGTTATGCACTGATGGAACAGGGCCGTTTTGAGGAAGGGATCATACATTTCCGCAAGGCGGTCCAGATCGAAAATGACGAAAGCCGCTTCCATTATAATCTGGCTGTTGCCTTGTCCAGGTCAGGGAGAGATACGGATGCTCTGCCAAGTTATATAAAAGCCGTTCAGATCAATCCCGGTTATGGCGAGGCTTATGAAGGTCTTGGGATGGCATATCAACGCCTGAATCGGTATGCCGATGCCAGGGATTGCTACAAGAAAGCGTTGGCTTATAAAGATAATAATTTAAATGTATACAATAATTTGGCCTTAGTTTTGTGCAAAATGGGCGAGTATGAAGAGTCTGAAAACACCTATCGGAAAGCTATTGTACGCTGGCCGGACCATGCAGGGTTGCGCAATAATTTAGCGATGACATTGGCGTCCCGGGGGCAGACGAAAGAATCCATTGCGCAATTTCGAGAAGCTGTGAAGTTACAAGATGATTATGCCCATGCCCATTATGCGCTTGGCCGTTTGTTGTATAAGGAGGGTCAAAAAGAAGAGGCAAAATTACATTTAGAGAAAGCGGCGACAATTAATCCTGCATACAAAGTGTCCGGTCTCCATAATACCGAATAACTGAATACCCACTTTCCTATTTTTTTCATTGGTGTTTATCGTATTTGTATAATGCGAAATCGTGATTATTCCAAATTCTTCTGACACGCTTGCTTTCTTTTATAAATTCCTTCAAAATCAGATTGTATTGTTCATCCATTGAATATAATAGAAGATATTCTGCATTTAGCTTATCATATTTATTTTCAGCTTCTTGGACATTTTCAAATGGGATCGGGGGATGTGTCAAATTGTCGGTATAAATACCTAAAGCCCGAGGTTTGAAAAAAATAATTACCGACTTATTCTTTATGTTTTTATTTATATAATCAAAACATTCAATTGACTCATTAGTCTGAGGGCCATCAACATAATATGCCTGTTTTGATATCATGGATATGATCGGCAAATAGCTGAGCATTATGAATACAACTATGGCAATCGTAAGGAATTTACTTTTACTTAGCAAAAATAACTTATCAAATGCTATATAGATGTATTCTATTAAAAAGGGAAGTATTGGCAAAATATAACGTGTCCCTCTAGATCCTGCATGAACCTTGACGTAAACTATCATTATTATGTTCATAATGACAAATACGTCCGTGATCGTCATTCCTTTACGAATTTTTATTGCAAAACCGCACAGCATGAGGGAAAAAAGAAACAAATTAAGGGCAGATACATGTCTTATCGGATTAAACAAAGCGAGAGTATAAATATATGGAAACAGGGCATCGACATAATCCGCATAATTCAGGGAATTAAATGATATCCTACCTTGATCTGTATAGTCGACATAACGAATAAGATTCAAAAAATCATTTGGCATCTGGAAAATGGAATCTGTAATGAACCAGTAACAAATGATTGAAAATACAGCTATTAAAACATAACCTGAATAGTAGAATATACTTCTTTGATTATTATCATTTCTAATCATACTGCTGATTGCTGATATTGTTCCATATATGACCACAGAAGCGATTAAAGCCACACCTGTCGGCCTTATAGTCCAGGCAAAGCCGCATAAAATGCCCGCGCATAATGCAAATATGATATTGTTTTTATAAAATCTGCCAATGTAATAAAGGGATAATAAACTGAAGAAAATGTATGGTAAATCGGAAAGGATATTTTTCTTAAAATCTATCAGCCATGGATTATAGCATAGAGCACATGTAAGCAAAAGGGCGCTGAGATAACTTTTAAAATTATAATTGTAATAATCAAACAAAAGTAAGCATATAAGTAGATAAAAAATCGCTATTGTTATCTGGAAAGAAAAAATACTGTTACCGTACAGTAAATAGGTGAAGGCAAGTATCAGCGGAAATCCGGGGGGAACATATGGCGCTGCGCCCCATGATTCAGTATCCTTATCCAGTATTAGATTTGATTCCTTCTGATCGATTCCATAAGATATGTTTTTTGCCTGGCTGATATATTGAGCAAAATCGTCACCCCAGTCGTGGTTCCCATGAACATTTATCATGGAAGCAATACCAAAGATAATTACTATAACAATATATATCGCGTATTTATTTAATCTTATGCCTGTTAAATTGAGCCGCTTGATAATGTAATTATCTATATTGGTATAAATTGTAGATATCTTACGATATATTGAATTTTTGACATCAATAATTTGAGGTCCTTTATAAATAAAGACGGCGTACATTATTATAAAAAATATAAGTAATAAATTTATGTATTTTTCATATGGATTATTTTTTCTTATATTGTCATAAACCTTTGCGAATTCTATTTTGCTGGTGAGTTCAGGGGGATCAATGCCGTCGCCGATAACGACGTACCCATTATTATCGGCCATGTTACCGGACCAGAATGACGGCTTGAAATCTTTGATTATCTCAGCACCGGTCCATTTATAAAGAATGCAGTCCTGCTTCAGCAGCCGGCTGTAACCCAGAAGGGTTATTGACTTGACCGCAATTTTCTTGGTTCTGGTCTGTGCAACTATCTTGAAACCTTTTAAGCCCTTTCTCAATTTATGCATAAACTCTTTGTTTTCACGATCGATAAATACAACTGACGAATTCGTGGCGGGTTGCTTTATGCGCACCTTTAACGAGTCTGTGCTATTGTAGCCGTGGCCGAAATCGCAAAATAATTGGTAAGTATCACCAATTTCCAGCACTGCTGAATCCAGCAGCAATGCTTCTACAGGCATGTCAATTTTGGGATTGACAAGAAAGATTGCAGATAAACAAAGTAATGAAAGTACTGCGAAAATTGCTTTATGAAAATTTATTTTCGTGAATTTATTCATTGCTTACGACATACGATCATCAACTGATAGATCCTTCACTTTCTCTTGAGAAATTTATAGGATAGCCAAAATACCGCTGCAAGGAATATTTCCACCGCCGTTATCAAAATGCGCGTCAGAATAGTTGCAAATATAACGACCGGATTGGGTATAAAAGCGGGGAGCACGAGAAATACGATCCCCTCGCGAACTCCGATACCGGCTGGTGCAAAAATGGCAGCAATGCCTGCCAGCGTTGCTGCATAATATACGGCTGTAATCATCAGGAAGTATTCCCAGCCGATGGGGTAAAAACATCTGAACGCAAAAAAGAGACCGAGTCCATAGGGGAGACCCACCAGAATATTTGCGCCTACCAGCTTCATCAGAAGACCGTATGTCGGCAGTTCCGTCAAAGGATCGCGCTTGATAATGCGAAAGACCCAGCCCGTCAATTTTTTCAGGATCGGCGGATAGAGGGCAATCAAGCAAAGGATGGCTGATATGGCGGCTGTTAAGCGAAGTGACACATGTGCCAATTCGGGAAGAAATATAAGGGCGATAAGTACCAGCAGACAAGCTGCCGCCATGCAAGTAACGAATTCTACTCCTGTGGCAACTGCGATTTTACGTTTGGATTCACCGGCGTATATATCGATTCGGATGAGTACCAATCCCGCCTTGCCGGGTATATACTTTCCGAGTTGTGACAGGCTCCATGCGTTAGCCGAGGACAGGAATGGGGCATGAAGGCCGAAAGTGTCGGCCAACTTGATCCATATGAAGAGTTGCATCAAGTAGGCAAGGGTTGTGAAAATAAAACTGAGGATGACATAGGACCAATCCAAACGGTAATCAAAATGCCACAAATCGCTGCCGGCGTTTATGATATAGTAGAGAACACCGAGTAGAACGACGGTAAAAAGTATCCGGCGATACCATCTTTTCCCAACGGAAGAATCAGATAATTCAGACAACAAACACTCCTTTTTTGTTCATGTAAATCTATCTGTATCTCTCTGTACCGAAAGAAATGTCCATAATGAGGGAAGCGGCATATGTTTGAAAAGACCATCCAGAAAACCGATTCCTCGAAAAATGCGGCTTGCCAGGCGAGCTGGCAGAATATTTCCCGTGACGTAGATGGGTAGAAAAAATATTGTGGTTGCAGGGATTCGTTGTTCACGAATTATGATACCACCTGCTTTCGACACAATTGTCTTCATTTCCCCATTCGTAAAGCAATCGCCACCGGTATGGATCGCTTTATCGGCTCGTTGTCTGCGATGCGGCGCTAATAGACCACATCCGGTTTGAAAAGGCAATCCTGATGCATGGGGTTCGATAATGATAAGCTTTCCTCCCGGTTTCAAAAGGTTCAACAATCTTGAAACGGATAGGCTTAATTCTTTTCTTTCCATGTACATCAGAACGGTTACACAAATGATAAAATCAAATGGTCCTGTCCAGTGCGGTATGGTCTCAATTGTGCCGGAAAAGGCCTCACGTCCTGTAATCTCATGGTACAAACGGGCATAGGTGGGGCTCATATCCATGCCGATAATCTTTGCTTCAGGGAATTTTTCAATGAGCGGGACGGACAATCTGCCGTATCCGCAACCCACATCGAAGATGCTCAAGTCTTCCTCTGCATCTTTCAGACATTCGAGGATAAAACGCAGGTGGCAGGCGTGAAAATGTTCATTTGCGACCTCAGGCATACCTTTGAAAAGCACACTTTTTAAAGAAGCGCCATAGGTTGCACTTCGTTCTTCCCAGGCGGAGGAGACATCCGATCTCATATTGTCTTATCGACCATTGAAGTAGTCCTGAATGGATTCGGTGATCACATCGATCTGCTGTCGGGAAAGGGCCGGGAACATGGGCAGTGTAGCCACTCTATTGCCTATCTCTTCGGTTAGGGGTAATAGAATTTCCCCGTAGTTCTCCTTGTAATAAGAAAAACGATGTACTGGTGGATAATGGATGCTGGTTTGAATGCCGCGATTCCGGAGCGATTGCATGAAGGAGGCGCGGTCACTGCCTTCGGGAAGGAGAATAGGGAAGATGTGATTATTAGGTTTGTGCATCGTGCCTCTGAACGGAAGGCTGATTTGGTCAATGGTAGTTAGTCTTTCTCGATAATAGTCCGCTGCTTGTTGTCTCAGCTCATTTCCTCTGTCCAGTTTATTGAGCTGCACACGGCCTAAGGCCGAATGAATCTCGTCTATCCGGTAATTGAACCCCTTACGCACGACATCATAGCTGAACGCATGTCCTTTGTGCCGGTCCAGCGTGGCACTTGTCATGCCATGGGACCTGAGCAGACGGATTTCTGCGGCCATATCGTCGTTATCCGTGCAAATCATTCCGCCCTCACCTGTGGAGATGTTCTTGTTTGTAAAGAATGAAAAGCACGAAACGTCCCCCCAAGTCCCCAGCTTTTTATTGCCATAATATGCCCCGGGACCGTGGGCGGCATCCTCAATGACCCTGAGGTCGTGACGCCCGGCGATTTCCAGAATGGCCTCCATGTCGCACGCGAAACCGCCGTAATGCATGACCATAATCGCTTTTGTCCGGGGAGTTATCTTGCGGGCAATATCTTCCGGATTGATCGTCCAATCGTTCAGGGATGTGACATCGGCAAAGACAGGAGTGCCTCCAGCGTATAAGATGGCATTGACAGTGGCTACGAATGTAAGGGCCGGACAGATGACTTCATCTTTTGATGTTACACCGCAGACCATATTGGCCAGATGGAGGGCTGTAGTGCAATTGCTTGTTGCAATAGCGTTTCGGACGCCAATATTCTCGGCAAACTCCTGCTCAAAGAGTTCCGTTTCCGGACCCATGGTGAGCCACTTGCTGTTGAGCACGCGAAGAACTGCATTTGTTTCCCTTTCATCAAAATTGAGATCAAAAAGGGGGATTGTTGGTGACGAGTTATTCATAACAGTTGATCTTTCATCTTATCAAAATCATCAATAGCGATTTCATAGTCATCGGGCCTGCCGATATCCATCCAATAGCCTCCATATGGGTAACAGGCAACTGGTGCAGCATGGTCACGCAATTTACAAACAAGTTCCGGAAAATCGAAATGTGCCTTGTCAGGGATGAAATCCACTGCTTTTTTCGTTAAGGCATATATTCCCATACTGACATTGAAACACAAAACGGGTTTTTCGGAAAAAAGCTCTAAAAAACCGTCGCTGTTAAATTCAAGAGTTCCATAATCTATGTTTTGAGTGCGTTCATGGGTTGCAATTGTCAGAAGGCTATCCTTCGACCGGTGAAATTCCATGAACTTTGCAAAGTTCAGATCGGTGAGAATATCGCCGTTCATCATCAGGAAATGATCATCGAGGGATGAAATGCCGCGGAGAGGGCCTGCCGTGCCGAGCGGTTTTTCTTCCACATAATAATCTATATGGATGCCCCATTTTTCTCCGTTGCCGAAGAAGGCGGTGAATAACTGGTGCTGATGACCGATGGCCAGAATGATCCTGTTAAAACCATTTTTCTTAAGCTGCCGGATCACGACTTCCAGAATGGGGTAATCGCCAATCGGCATCAATGGCTTCGGTAGAACGGTCGTGTAAGGTCTTAACCGCTTACCACGCCCTCCTGCTAGAATAACTGCCTGCATATCATCTCCTATTTTTGGTAAAGATCGGTCTTGTACAGATCAATGTTTTCTCCGATCCACCTAATCGTCGCCTTTAAACCTTGTTCAAGGCTGTAATCCGGGCGCCAATCAGTGCTCGCCATGATCTTCCGGTTGTCGCATAAGAGACGTTCAACTTCGCTGTTTTCCGGCCGTATGCGTTCCTGGTCCTCCGAGATTTCAATGCCTGAACCGCAGATGCTGCCGATCATCCGGGCCAGTTCCATCATGGATATTTCGAAATTACTGCCAATGTTTGTTACCTGGCCGCTCAGCCTGTCCGATGCCGCAATCTTGATAAAACCTTCAACTGTATCCAGAACAAAGGTCAAATCACGAGTTGGCGTAAGGTTTCCCAGGTGCAAAATTTTTTGCCCCGAAATAATCTGGCTTATAACGGTTGGAATAAAGGCGCGAGCCGACTGGCGCGGCCCATACGTATTGAAAGGCCTGACGATGGTAACGGGCATCTTGAAAGATTTATGGTAACTTATGGCAAGTTGATCCGCGGCTATTTTTGTAGCGGAGTATGGTGATTGTCCCACAAGAGGATGTTCTTCGGTAATCGGCACAAATTGTGCCGTTCCATATGTCTCGCTTGTGGACGTTATAACGACCTTTTCACAATCCAGCATTCGGGCGCTTTCCAAAATATTGTAAGTGCCCTCAACATTGGTTTTGATATAAGACAAGGGAGACTCATACGAATAAGGGATGCCGATCAGCGCAGCCAAGTGGAAGATTCCGGAACAACCTTTTACGGCGCGATAAACGGAGTCGAAATCACGAATGTCCCCTGAAACGATTTCCATCTGCTTTCGGTAAGGCGATTTCTCAAGCCATCCCCAGTTGCTTTGCGAATTGTAGCGGACAAAGGCCTTGACATGATGGCCTTTTTGGACGAGACTTTCCGCAAGATGACTGCCGATAAATCCCGCCGCACCTGTTACCAATATTTTGTTCATGCGCAATTCTTCCCCTGATAAGCTTGAATAGTTTCGTAGATAGTTTGGGCTGCGCCCTTTGAGCTGAGCATAGTCATCAATTCATCATAAATCTTTGCTTCCGCAAATAAATGGTTGCGAGGATGCAGGTGCATTTGCTCAATTGCATTGGCCAGTGAAACGGTATCATCCACCGGGACCACATATCCAAGACCATATTTATCGACCAGATACGGCAGATCACCAACACTGGAGACGATAAGAGGTTTTTTTGCACTAATGGCCTCACCGAATGACAAGGGGATACTTTCGCTCCGCGAGGGAATGATTACACAATCCACATGCCGAAGAAGTTCTGCAATATCCCCGTCTTCGAGCCTGCCGGTTAGAATAACTTTACTACCAAGTCCCATCCGGGTTATGGTTTCCTGCAGCCGGTTACGTTCCGGACCATCACCCACAATATAAGAGCGGAAAGGGATGTTCCTTTGCGCCAGGATTTTGGCCGCATCAACCAGAATATCCTGTCCTTTAACCGGGTGGAGACGGCCGACCGTGCAGGTTGTGAAGATTCCGTCATCCATCGGCTGTTTAAAATCTGATCTCAGCATCGCCAGCTGTCTACTGGTTGCAGCGAAGACGCATGGTTTACCCCCCGCAAGGTTAGATGTCTTACTGCACAGATCAAAACCGTCAGCAAAAAGCATGGCACTGTTTTCAGCAATCAAGCGGGCGACAATCCGGATAAGTCCGTTTTGCTCGGCCTTTAGCACATCTGACCCCAACGTACGCACAGCATAAGGAATCTTTGTTAATTTAGCAATGAGATATGCAATAATTCCGGAAGGTACAAGCCATTCGGCAAATATGACATCCGGTTTCCATTGTCGACAAATCTTTCGCCCTTCAAGGACTCCATTGATAACGAATTGAGACGCTAAAGGTATTCCTGATATTCCAAGACCAAGAACGCTAATCAGGGGAAGGTCGCCGCCACGCCAGTTAAAATAGGTGACACGGCATCCCGGCCAGAGAGTTTCCGAAATCGTTTTGGAATGGTCGCAATTTTGTGTGAGAATGTGGACATCGCATCCCAAGTGGTTCAATGAACGGATGAGTTCAGGTATCCAGATACCGCCGATACGCTCTCCTTTGGGGAATCCGCTTGTCAATAATAATATTTTCATTTAATTTTGAGCATCGGTTACGATACACGCGTTTCTTCTTAATTGATATAAACGGTTGTTTGCAAAATATTACTTGTACAATCTCTCGTTATCCTGAATATCCATCCACATGGCAAACAAGAGGGATTGAAAAGCGCTGATAAATAGAAATATGAAGGCCATCATCGTTAGTGTCGGAACGCTCTCGTTCGTTAGAAAGGTGATCAGAAAAATCTTCAGCATGTATGGCAGCGACATAAATCCCAATATAAATGAAAAATGGTACAACAAGAAAAGCGGGTGAAAATCTCTGATAAGGTACTTGACCCATAACCTGATGAAAAATAATTTCAGCAGCAGCCAGGATATGGTTGGAATTACTTTTAACGGCTTTAACTTGGATTGTTCCCCGACATCGTAGACAGGTTTTATGGCCACTTCCTTTATCTTGCAGAAAGCGATGTTAAGCTTTACAAGTAAATCGTTGGGCATGCCATATCGCTTGTAAATATTATAGATATTGATGGATTGAAGTGCCCTTAACGAAATGGCCGTATAGCCGGATTGCGTGTCCGACACATGCCAGTAGCCGGAGGCAATTTTCGTTAGAATGGATAAGATGGAATTGCCGACGTATCGGATTTTGGGAATGACAAGCCACGCACTGCGATGAATCAGTCGATTACCCTTTACATAATCAACCTCCTCCTCAACGATTGGGGTGCAGATCGACTCCAGTTCGTCAGGGTCCATTTGGCCATCGCCGGCCATGACGGCTGTGCAGCTAATCTGATGATCAAGGCACCATTTATAGCCACTGGCGATAGCTGCGCCTACGCCGGCGTTTTTTAGATGATTGATCAGGATAACCCGGTCAGTTTCTGAATTCTTGTTGACGATTTCAGCGGGCGTGTAAAAAGATGATTCCTCTTTCTGCATCTCATGGAGGACAAACTCAGCTTGATTATGTCTTGTCCTGATGGGTTGCTTTACAGACGAAGGCAACGGCATGTACGGTAAATTATTGCTTTTACTGAAGCTTAGGACTTGTTGTGCCGTATCATCCTTTGAGCAATCATTGACGACTATAATGCGATCGACAAAGTCCGGCATACTTTCAAGAACATTGATGATTTGATGACCTTCGTTATAGGCGGGGACAACGACAGCAACTGTTTTTCCATTCAGCATAATGATTTCCAGGTATAGATATCGCCTATTTTTTCAACTCTCATCATAGTAGTCACAGTATCCACGGAGGGTGCATAAACACCCGCATAACCGTAAGCATTCATATTATGATCAATAGATTTCATTGTAAATAGCTCAGGCTTATATAATTTGCAATTGTTTTTAGGAAGTCTCTACCCATTCACCCGGTAGTGTAAAATTATTGTTTACAAAGAGGATAAGTCTCTTTAACCGTGTAGCGCCGGTTCAATGTCGTTTGCATGTGTGCTTGACAATAATGGAACAGATATGATAGTCACAGTCAGTTTAATCGTCTGATAAACTATGCAGACTACGACATATCAAAATTTTATCAATGACCACTCGAAAAATAACAATTTTTTAACAGGAATAGTTATGAGCAAAAGAAACATTGTATTGGTGGATGGTGAAACGCGCTGGTTTGAAACTGTCCGATATGGTTCGCAGAGGAACCAGATACGGTTGTTTCAGCTCATGCTGCGGCAGTGGTCTCGGCGTAGCTACGGTCATCGAGAATCTGCAGTGTTGATTTATTAATAATGAGCAAGTATCATTCATCCATCCTGCACTGACACGCCGGATGGATGAATGGATTCCATCAAACGTTTCCGGGGGGTCAAAGCCCCGGAAACATCATCTCACGGACTGGCGCCGGTGATGCCGGTCGTGCTCTTTAGAAACGAGGTAACATATGGCTGAAAAATTTATCAGTGACAGAAATCTAAAGTTCTTGCTGTACGAGATGTTTAATGTTGAGTCACTCTTGCAGTATCCCCGTTATGCCGATCACAGCCGGGAGGTTTTCGACATGGTCCTGGAAACGGCGATGAAAATGGGGAAAGACTTGTTCAAGCCTACTCTTCACGAAATGGACCGGAACCAGCCGGAGTATGTCAATGGCGCAGTGAAGGTTCATCCCCAGGTCCGGACGATCATGAAGGAGTGTGGTGCAGGCGGCTGGATCGGCGCCACATTTGATTATGAGCATGGCGGGCAGCAATTGCCTGAAATGGTGGGCATGCTGGTACCGACGGCCATCTTTGCGGCGGCCAATTATTCCGGATCGATCTATCATGGCCTGACCACCGGCGCTGCCGGTTTGATCGCCACTTTTGGCACGCAGGAGATGAGAGATATGTATCTCCCCAAGATGGTGGCAGGCGAATGGCAGGGCACCATGGCTTTGACGGAGCCCCAGGCGGGAAGCTCTCTTACGGACATCACCCTGACCGGTGAGCCGACAGATAAGGGCTATTACAAGATGAAAGGACAGAAGATCTTTATCTCCGCCGGGGAACATGACTGCGTGGATAACATCATTCATTTGGCCATCGGCAGGATCAAGGATGCGCCTCCAGGAGTCAAGGGCATCTCCCTGTTCATTATTCCCAAGAAGCGCATCGAGGCCAATGGCGAATTGGCATTCAATGATGTGAACTGTGCCGGCATTTATCATAAGCTGGGCTACAGAGGCGGACCGATTACCCAGCTTGCTTTCGGCGAGAATGATGATTGCCGCGGCTGGCTCGTGGGCGAACCCAACAAGGGCCTCGGTTATATGTTCCAGATGATGAACGGCGCCAGAATAGACGTGGGTCTCGGTGCGGCCTGTATTTCTTCGGCGGCCTATTATGCCTCCCTGGAATATGCGAAGGAAAGGCCCCAGGGGCGGAAGTTGACGTCGAAAGACCCTCTCTCACCGCAAGTACCGATTATCGACCACCCCGATGTCAGGCGCATGCTGCTGTTCCAGAAGGCTGTTGTGGAGGGGTCTCTCTCACTGCTGATGCAGTGCGGCCGGTACCATGACATGGAAAAGGTCAGCGAAGGTGAAGATCATGAGAACTACAATCTCCTTCTGGAACTCCTCACGCCCGTAGCCAAGACGTATCCGTCGGAGATGGGGATCCTGTCGTGCAGCGCCGGTCTTCAGATACTGGGCGGGTATGGCTATTGCGACGAATTTCCCCTGGAGCAGTTCTATCGTGATGTCCGGATTCATCCGATCCATGAAGGCACAACCGGCATTCAGGGCATGGATCTCCTGGGACGGAAGGTGATGATGAAAAAGGGCAAGGCAGCCCAGCTTTACCTGGCCGAAGTCCGGAAAGCCATCAAAATGGCGGAGGATGACGCTGAATTAAAGCCCATGGCCCAGGAACTGGAACAGGCTTTGGGAACCTTGGAAAAGGTCACAGCCTATTTGTTCGGCATTGCCGCGAAGGGAAATCCCGAGATGTTCCTGGCCGATGCGACCCTTTATCTGGAATTGTTCGGCATTATCGCCATTGCCTGGCAGTGGCTGCTCCAGGCCGCCGTAGCCAAGAAGGCCCTCACGGGCGATCTGCTGCCTGCGTATGTGAATTTCTATAATGGAAAGATCTATACCTGCCGCTATTTCTTTGGTTACGAACTGCCGAAGATTGAAAGCCTGGCTAAACGTCTGCTCAATAGTGACGGCCTGACCGTTGGGATAAACAACGATTACTTTGGAGAATAAAACTTTATATCTTTTATAAGGTGAAGATTTTAAAAGGCTGTGGAAAAAATCCATGGCCTTTTTTCTTTTTTTAAAAAATTCCTTGACAATAGAACATTCGTTCTATATAACTGAACCATGAAAGAAAAACGTACTATAAAATCTGTCGAAGAGCAGATCGTCTCCTTCTTCCGCCGATCCCGTCGAATGCCCTCCTATGAGGAAATGCTCGATCTGCTGGATGTCCGGTCCAAAAGCGTCGTTCATTTCTGGGTTAATAAGCTCCTCAAGGAAGGGGCCCTGGAAAAGGATGCCCGCGGGCGTCTGAGTCCGGCACGGAGCCTGTTCGGTATCCCCGTTGCAGGTGAGGTAGCCGCCGGTTTACCGGTTCCTGCGGAAGAAGATTTATGCTATATGCTTTCCCTGGATGAGTATCTGGTCACCAGACCGGAGTCATCTTTCCTGCTGCGCGTATCGGGTGATTCCATGACGGGTGAAGGCATCAAGGAGGGAGACATGGTTGTCGTCGAAAAGGAACGGGCTCCCGGCAATGGGGACATTGTTATCGCCGAAGTGGATGGCGAGTGGACCATGAAGTACTTCCGCAAGGATGGGGATGGTGTCTATCTGGAGGCTGCCAACCCGAAATATCCCCTGATCAGGGCTAAGACGGAACTCCGCCTGGGAGGTGTGGTTACCGCTGTGATCAGGAAATATCACCAATAAGATTTGGCAGATTGTTGTGATAAATTCGATTTTGTGCAGGCTGTTCAAAAGCTTGTCCCGGACCTGATCCGGGATGCCCAGATGCAAGGCGCGCAAAAGTCGAGGAATGAGGCGTACATAGAAGTACGTCGATGTAGCCTGCCCCGGCGAAGGCCGGGGAGGCTTGCAGCGCAACGCAGTCAGATGGACATTTTTCAACAGCCTGCTAAAGATTTTAGCGATTCAGCCGATTTAAAGGATAGGGAGGTGACATAGCCCATGCCGATAACAACCATGACACATGCGAGATACATAGAGCGGCCATCTATCGACATTCACCATCACGTTGTTTCCCGGTTACCCCTATGGAAGCGCTTAACAAAATTTGTTGAGACATCCGATTGGGAAGATTCCGTCCTCGGAATTGAAAAATTGGGAAACCGGTTCTGCATGGCGATTCTGATCCTGTCCTCACTTTATCTGGCGCCGCTTATATTGTTCCGTTTTCTGGGATAACGCTTATCTCGTCCGGCCTGTTCAGATTTCAAATTGCTGTACTTATTCCGTTTCTAAATCAAGGATGATATCAAGGCGGCGAGGAAGAGGCGACGCAGCGTATACAGAAATACGCCGAGGAGCCTACGACAAAGACAACGAAGATAGAGCTTTGATTTAGAATTGGAATCTGATAGACGCATACTCCATATGGATATGGATGCCTTCTTCGCTGCCGTGGAAGAACGAAGAAATCCTTCACTAGCCGGCAAACCCGTCGTCATTGGCGGAGCAGGCGATCCGGCGGCGCGGGGAGTCGTATCTACGGCAAACTATGAAGCCCGGAAATACGGCATTCATTCAGCCATGCCCCTGCGGACCGCTCACAAACTCTGCACGCACGCAATTTTTCTCCCTGTTGATTATGAGGCCTACTGTATTGCTTCACGGCGTTTCAAGTCCGTCTTAAAAGACATTACACCCCTGATGGAGGATGTGGGAATTGACGAAGCATTCCTTGACATCACTGCACTTTCGGGAAGTTCTGAGGATATTGCCGCAAGGATCAAGAAAGGTGTTAAAGATCAAACCGGTTTAACCTGTTCCATCGGCATTGCTGCCAACAAGCTCCTTGCCAAGATTGCTTCGGATATGGAGAAACCCGACGGTCTTACGATTCTCGGCACAGGTGATATTGAAAGCCGCTTATGGCCCTTGTCCGTCCGAAAGCTTTACGGCGTGGGGCCGAAAACGGAGTCTGCCCTTAAATCCATCGGTATCGAGACCATCGGCGCCCTGGCGGCCATGCCGCTGAACGATCTGTGCTGGTCCTTCGGCAAGTCTTATGGCCATTACCTGTATGAGGCATCCCGTGGGATCGACGATAGCCCGCTCGTAACCCATTGGGAGCCCAAGTCCGTCAGCCGTGAAAGGACCTTTCAGACAGATGTATCAAACTGGCAGGTTATCGCCAAGGTCCTTGCGGAGCTGACGCGGGAGGTGGTTGCTGACCTGAAAGCTCAAAGGTTTCAGATGCGGAATGTGACCATTAAGATCCGGTTCAGCGATTTTGAAACAGTCACCAGATCTCTGACCATGGCCGAACTTACCGATTCTGAGGAAGATATCCGCCGAGGGGCCTTTGCCTGCCTCAAGCGGGTTGACTTGACGCGACGTGTCCGCCTCATCGGTGTCCGGGCCGGTCATCTTGAAAAGGTACTCTAGCAGTTTTTTGAAGAAACACGAGTTTGTGCAGGCTGTTCAAAAATGCCCAGATGCAAGGCGCGCAAAAGCTGAGGAATGAGTCGTACATTGACGTACGTCGATTGACGAAGCTTGCAGCGCAACGCAGCAGATGGACGTTTTTCAACAGCTCGTTAAGGATATTTTGTTCCTGACGATACCTTAAGCATCATAAGGATGTGAAAAGGAGCAGTTTATGGAAAGCACAATAAGGATGGTTAGCCAGGGAAAAGGGCTGAATGACGGTACGGGTATGGGCCGCCATAACTATCTGCCGGGCAGAATGGCTGTTGCGGAGAGCATCAAATGCCGTTTATTGGAAGCTCAATGGGACAACGAACAGTTTATTAATCTAGCGCTTGCCCGTCACCAGAAAAATAGAAAATGAGTGGATGCCCTCTTCAGGGATATCTTTAGTAACGGTGGCCGCTGTTGTCTCCGTAATTCGGTCAAAGCCTGCCTGGGCAAACCAGCGTCCCATAGCGGATCTTGAAAACCCTTCATGGAAGACACCCTCGCTCTGGCTGTGAAACTTCCCATCATCCGGGTCCAGATCGGCAATACATAGATATCCGCCGGGATAGAGGTGTTCGTATAATTTTCGGATGATGGTGGGCGGGTCTTCCACGTGATGGAGGGTCATGCTGCTTGTGATCAGGTGATACGAGCCGGTCAGTCCTATACCCTGATCCGCGTCAAGATATTGGATAGTCACATTTGTAAGCCCCTGTGCCTCGATTTTTCCTTTAAATACGTCGAGCATGCCAATGGATGTGTCCGCGCCGGTTATGGTACGGACGTGGGGCTGTAATGCCAGGGTCAGGAGACCCGTGCCGCAGCCATAGTCCAAAACGTCCATCTCAGCGGTTAAAGGGATGGCATTCATCATGGCCGAAGCCACGTCGGCAGCCAGTTTTATCCGTGCCGTCTTCTGATCCCATGTTTGTGCCTCTTTATCGAAATCTCTTTTCATAAGATCGTCCTCAACTAGATGTTTTCCAATAATGGGCAGAATGCCCCGATCTTTTCCTCAAAATCATTCCGTCCGGTATAGAGGATCACGTTCAATCCCCTCTGACTGGCCCGTTCACAATGGCCCGGCGTATCGTCGATGAAGAGGACCTGGCCGGCCGAAACGCCCAAAGTTTGGCAGACGGCGTCAAAATGGCCGGGATTCCACTTTCCATCGCCCATATGATAACTGTTGAACACATGATCGTAATACCTGAAGAAATCATACCGGTCATTCAGAAGGTCAAGCCAATCGGTTTGATCGCTTAATATTCCCGTTCGGATACCCCGGTCCCGTAACCGACCGGCAAGCTCGAGCATCCAATCGCGGATGATGAACCGCGAAAGACATTCGTTTCTCAAGTCGGTGTCAGTGCCCTGAATGCCCGTGAGTTTCCTGAGGAGTGCCCAGAAGGCTGCTTCCGGTGCCTTTCCCGTGAGGTAGTTCGATGTCCGGATGGCCTCGTGGGCCGCATTGTCAAACCGTTCCTCATCGACGCCATTCTGCCGGGCTATGGCCCGCAACCCCTCCTTAAAACCTTCATCGGCGATAACACCTCCGAAATCGAAAAGAACTATATCGACACTACAAGCCTTTTGCATCTCTTACCTCTCAGTTCTATCGGAAATAACCATTGAATAATTAAACGATCCATTATAATTAACAGCGACAGTATATCTTATGTCTTGCGACATCACACGGATTTTCATGGAGGTTACCAATGAAAATAACAAATCTGAAGCAAACGATGAAGATGGAAATGACAATGGAAGGCGCGAAGGCCGTCTGGAAGCAGGTGCCTCTATCCACTGCCGACGGTTCACCCGTTTTTTCTTTCCGTGTATTTACGATCATGCCGGGCGGTTATACGCCATACCACACGCATCCTTTTGAGCATATGAACTATATCATTTCGGGTGAAGGGTTCGTTGTGACGGAAAGCGGTGAAGAACGGCCCGTGAAGCAAGGTGATTTTGCCCTCATGTTGCCTAATGAAAAGCATCAGTACAGAAACAGTTCATCCCAGGAACCCATGGTGATGATCTGTGGCGTACCGAAAGAGTATGAATAGCTAGCGGGAGATTCTCATGATTGTCAATATCCCTTATGGGGATAATTTTGAAGAGATAGAAATACCCGACGAACGGATTGAAAAGGTCATCCTGCCAAACAAGGTAAAATCCCCGGATGCCTTGGAGACCCTCCGCCTGGCTGTAGAGCGCCCCTTGGAGTCTCCCGGCTTATCCAAGTTTCTCGACAGGCGGAAAAACATCCTGCTCATCGTCAACGATGCGACCCGGCCGACACCGACGGCGCAAGTTCTCGATATTCTCCTGCCGATCCTTGCGGACAAACCTTTTAATGTCCTCATCGCCACGGGAAGCCATCGGGCGCCGATTAATGAGGAATATGCGTTCATCTTCGGCAAACACTATGACACTCTTAAGGACTGCATCCATGTCCACGATGCCAGAAAGAGCGCCTGTTATTCCCTGGGGAAAACCCGCCACGGCAATAACCTGATGTTGAATACCCTGGTCCGCGAGGCGGACGCCATTATCCCTATCGGCAGCATAGAGCCTCACTACTTTGCGGGATACACAGGGGGGCGCAAGTCGTTGATGCCCGGTGTGGCAAGCTATAACTGCATTACGGCCAATCACCGTTTGGCTGTATCGCCTAACGCCCAGGCTATGGTTCTTGCCGGGAATCCAGTAGCTGAAGAACTGGATGATGCGGAAGCGCTTATGAGCGCCCTGAACATCTTCGCAATCATGACAGTCCTCGATGGCAACCAGAGCATCTATGCCGCCGCTGCCGGCGCTTTGGGCGCTTCTTTCCGGTCACTTCTCACAAAAGCCGATGAGGTCTTCGTTGTCCCCATCGAGCGGAAGTCGGAGATTGTTGTCACGGTTTCCCTGTCGCCGAACGACATCGACCTCTACCAGTCGCAAAAGGCTCTGGATAACGGGAAGCACGCCCTCAAAGACGGCGGTATAATTATTCTCGTATCCGCCTGCCGCAGCGGCATCGGATCACAGGCCTTTCTCGATCTTTTGAGTTCCGAAAAGACCTGTGATGCCGTCGTACAAAAACTGGACAGGGAATACAAACTCGGCTACCACAAGGCCGGAAAGATGGCCGAAATCGGCATTAAAGCCAAGATGTGGGCTGTCACGCCTCTGGATTGCGATCTCGTCGCCAAGGCCCATATGCGGCCTTTTGACAGTGCCGGGGCAGCTTTGGAGGCCGCTTTCAAGGAACTGGGGCCACAAGCGAAAGCCACCCTGATCATGGACGGCGGGTTGACGATACCAAGGCTGGTATGAGGAGGCTTTGCGCCATGTCAAGAGTCATAATACATCCTGCCGTTTACACCGATCTTCAGGACGCCATAGATATGGTTTTTAAGGAGTTTTCGCTCCCATGGAAAGGGAAAAGTGTCCTGATAAAACCTAACGTCCTGCGGGCAGCCAAGCCGGAGGAGGCCATAACGACCCATCCCGCTGTCTTGCGGGCCATCGTGGAAAAAGTCGAGACCTTAGGCGTGAAGTCTATCATCGTTGGGGACAATCCGGGCCTTACAAGTTATGGAGCCAATGAGGAAAGCTTTGAGGCGACGGGCCTCATGGCGGCGGCGAAGGGGCATTACCGTAATATCGGGAATGAATCCCGTCCTATGGCTTTCAATGCCGATTTTGCCCCGGCGGTGAGCCTCTCGCAGGCTGTCCTTGATGCGGATATCATTATCAGTGTTCCGAAGTTCAAGACCCACGGACTGACAGTTCTTTCCGGCGCAATAAAAAACAGTTACGGATTCCTGCCTGGCGCCCAGAAGGCCAAATTGCATGTTGCTGCGGGCAATTCAAAGAGATTCCAGGAAATGATCGTCGAACTGTTCCGGTTTCGCATCCCCGATCTGTTCATTGTAGATGCGATCCTCGGCATGGAGGGTAACGGTCCCGCCTCCCCTGACCTCCGGGATATCGGCAAGATCCTGGCTTCCGACAATGCTGTCGCTCTGGATGCCGTTATTGCCGTGATGATGGGCTGCGATCCCGGGCAGCTGCCCTTTTTACGTAAGGCCAAGGACATGGGCTTGGGCAATTACGATCTTAAAACGATAGACATCGTCGGCGCCCTCCAGCCGATTCCCGATTTCAAAATTCCCCACTTCAGCGGGGAAAGTATTCTGCGCAATGAGAACATCCAGGTCCTGATCAAACGCCGTATGGGGCAACGGCCATGGGTCGCTTCCGACGCCTGCATCGGTTGCGCCCTCTGTGTCGAGCAGTGTCCGGCTGACGCCTTGTTCATGGGCGATGATAACCTGCCTGTCGCCGATCATGAAAAATGCATCGCCTGTTTCTGTTGCCAGGAGGTCTGTCCTGAAAAGGCCATCACGTTGAAGTGACGCGAAAAGATTTGATAATGTATTGCTATTTCCAGCGATTCCATATATGAGGAAAAATGCTGGTGAATCAACAAGTCCGTCCCGTGCAAACCTGAATAACTTTTTGATTACATCTTTAATTAAACATCACACTGCCCGGCCAATCAATGATGGCGTGCCTTTTTGAATGTTTTGATATGCACTGCAAAATGGCTTTTTCATCAAATTTGCTAATTGACCGCATGAAGGATTAAGTTATGACGACATTTAAAGAATTGGAACTGGATAAGAGAATATTGAAGGCTGTAACTGAAATGGGCTTTGAAACACCCATGCCTGTTCAGGAAAAAGTCATTCCCTTTCTATTACATGAAACAAGGGACCTTGTGGCCCTGGCCCACACCGGAACGGGTAAGACCGCCGCCTTTGGAATTCCCATTATTCAACAAGTGGACGCTTACTCATCAAGGACACAGGCCCTTATCCTGGCTCCCACCCGTGAGCTCTGCCTGCAAATTACGGATGATTTGAACCATTTCGGCAAGCATGTGGATGGCCTGAATATTGTGCCCGTCTATGGCGGTGCCAACATTCTGACCCAAATCAAACAGATTGCCGCAGGCGCCCAGATCGTTGTCGCCACGCCCGGCCGAATGCTGGATATGCTGAAACGGAAACGAGTGGACGTCTCCGCCATCCGCTGGCTCGTCCTTGACGAGGCTGATGAGATGCTGAACATGGGATTCAAAGAGGACCTGGATGCTATCCTCTCCGGTACGCCCGATTCGAAGCGGGTTTTGCTTTTTTCCGCGACCATGCCCAAAGAGATCGAGCAAATTGCCCAGAGCTACATGCACAAGCCCGTTTCAATCACGCTGGGTTCAAGAAATACGGGAGCTGAAAACGTTCAGCATGAATATTATGTGGTTCATGCCAAGGACCGGTACCTGGCCCTGAAAAGGATCGCCGATTATTACCCCGATATTTATTCCATCATTTTTTGCCGGACCAAGATCGAGACCCAGGAAATCGCCGACGCCCTCATCAAGGACGGTTACAATGCCGATGCCTTGCATGGCGATCTTTCCCAACCCCAGCGGGACAACGTGATGAATCGCTTTCGGAGCAGAAACCTGCAAATGCTTGTGGCAACGGACGTGGCGGCCCGAGGGATCGACGTGACGGACTTGACGCACATCATCAACTACAACCTCCCTGATGACATAGAAAACTATACCCATCGCAGTGGCCGGACGGGCAGGGCAGGCAAATCGGGTATCTCCATCGCTATCGTTAATTTGAAGGAGATCTTCAAAATCAAACTGATCGAAAAGCAGATCGGTAAGAAGTTTACATTAGCCAAAATTCCCACGGGAAGAGAGGTCTGCGAAAAGCAGCTTTACCATCTGGTTGACAAGGTCAAGGCCACGGAAATCCAGCATACGGAAATCGGTGCTTTTATGCCTGCCGTGTACGAAAAATTAAAAGGTATAACCAAGGAAGAAATCATTCAGCGGTTCGTTTCCGCCGAGTTCAACCGCTTCCTGAGCTATTACCGCAATGCCCCGGACATCAACGTGGATGTGAAACGAAGAGAGACCCGGCCCGGTCCGGTTCGATTGTATGCCAATATCGGCCAGATGGACGGATTTACCCCCAAGACCTTCAAGATATACCTTGCAGAAATGGCCAGGATAGAGGGTCTACGAATTCTGAATGCGGATGTCATGAAAAGCTGTACCTTCTTTGAAGCGGATGGGGAACATGCGGAGCCCCTGATGGAGGCATTTAGAAAGGTGAAGTTCAGGCACCGCCGGGTCCAGATCGAATTGGCCGACAGACGCAACAAGGACAGGGGGAATAAAGGATTTGTAAAACCGAATGATTTTCCCTATGGCATGAAGAAGAAACGCCGGTAATTGGAAAAATATTCCGGTGTCATCCACCTTCGACGACACCGGCGTGGTCCATCACATTAATAAATCAGGATTTAGGTGCCTTCCAGTCGTCAGTCGCCTCTTTGTTGGCTTTTTTATGTGCCCATGTTATTTTTTCATAGGTGAACGATACATACTCCATGTCATGGTAAGGCTTGTTGGCTTCCAGGAAAGTTAATGGCTTCTCATATTGAAGATTGACAATGATGGCGTTCTCCAACTGAATCGTGTAATAAAGCTCTTCCTGGCCCTTTTCGCTTATCTGATGGAAATCAAGCTGCCACGTCTTCATCTGCTCACCGGATGCGCAGGCCTGAGCAAGCAGAGGTGATGCCGGATCCAGTTTCTTCTTGATGGTTATTGGGTGATGGATTCTCTGCCCGGTCGGCAATCCGGAATGGGTGTCTCTCGGGATTTCCATTGACCAATCGAGGCCATAAACCAGAATCCATTTTTCATGCCCCTTTTGAGAGCAATCGCCTTCGATGGCGCCTTGATTCTTGCCCTCCAGTTTCAAATAACTCGTCATTGCCATGATCTTTTTCTCCTTTCTTTAACTTAATGGATTAAATATCAATCACCGAAACCTCTACTAAGTTTCTTCAACAACAGATGATGATTAGCCCGTGTATCTGAATAATCTACTAGCAATCATAATGCCAAAAGCAATACGACCGTATCCATTGAGATATTTAAATAAGAAGCGTGTTGTTATATGCCAACATGATTGGCAACCGCCAACCATGTGGCAGCAACTCGATTTTGAACAGCGTGTTTATTATCATCAAACTGGTTCCAAAATCTTGATAGTAATCTTCTTAACATAATCTTTCACTGCATTCCGATAGTCCAGCATGTGAGATGCCGTCGTATGGGCCTTTAAAGCTGCGACATCCGCCCAACTCTCGATAATGGTCACAATATTCTCATTAATCGGGTCCTGGATTGGAATATCGGTAGCCAAATCAATTGCTGCACCATACTGGATACATCCTTGCTCGTTGCACACATGAGAACGTACTTTTTTGAATTCCATTAAATAGTCCGCTCGTTTACCTTCAACCAGTTCAATCGTTGCGATAACGTAAATCATGCCGCACCTCTCTTTCTGCAATGGTCTCTATCGAATATTGATGCATTTTACCTGTCATTGAATTATTTAATGTCATTATCTGTAATATGATGCTGTTGTCAATAGATGAATCGAAAGATTCAACGATAATAACCACCAGCCTTGGCAAGACTGCAAATAAGAAAAGAAAGAAAACCAGCATTAAAACATGATCGTAAAAGAGCTGCTGCGTGAAACATAATGATTTTTTCGCCATAAGTCGAGATTTCGTGTAATCAAAACCACCGATAAATAACTATTGAATTTACAATCAAAACAGCTTATACAAGGTAGCAACTTAGCAGGCTGTTGAAAAACGCCCATACCGCGCTTTTGCGGAGACGGCGTCTGCGGCGTTGCTCTGCAAGCCTTCCGGGATCATATCCGGGACAGGCTTATCGATGTACTTCTATGCACGCCTTATTCCTCAGCTTTTGCGTACCTTGCATCTGAACATCCCGTATCAGGTACGGGACACGCTTCTGAACAGCCTGCCCAAAATGAGTTTTTCAACAACCTGTTAAATGAACAGGCCCCATGGGAAAGAAAGAATACTTTAATAACATCAAGATTGATAAAGACCTCAAAACTCAAACAAACATCATAAGTAAAGCCGCATCTGCAAGGATTGCGTTAATCAATAACTAACATTCCGGTTTCTCGTACCGGAAGGCAAGGAGGAAGAAATGAGTAATAAGAATGATGCAACATTCCTTTCACGATTCACAGAAGGTTTCGCTCAGTGGGCTTTCCGCTGGGTGCCCGACGCTCTCGTCTTCGCCCTGATACTGACGGTTATTGTCTTTCTTGCCGGATGGGGACTCACTAAGCACGGTCCCGAACAGCTCGTTGGCGACTGGATGAAGGGGTTCTGGGTCCTCTTAACCTTCGCCATGCAGATGTGTCTGCTGATGATCACGGGCTTCATCGTCGCCGATTCTAAGTATGTCAAGGCCGGGCTCATGAAGATCATCGACATCCCAAAAACCAGAAACCAGACGATTCTGTTCTACTCCACTTTCATGTGTGTGGTCATGTGGTTCCACTGGGGAATCGGATTAATGGTTGCCATTATTATGGGGCGGGCAATTGCCGTCAAGAAGCGTGGCCTGGGTATCCACTATCCATTTATCGCCGCCATTTCCTATGTCACGGCCCTGGTGGATAACGGGCCTTCCCAGGCGGCCCAGTTGCTCATGGCGACGCCCGGCAACTTCATGGAGAAGGTCGCGGGTGTCATTCCCCTCAGCCAGTCGGCGTTTGACGTCAAGCTCGTGGTGACGAACCTGGTGCTACTGATCACAATTCCTCTTCTTCTGCTTGCCATAGCGCCGAGGAAAGAGCACTCAATCGAAATTGACGATGCTACGGCAGCTTTGTTTGTGCCCCCGCCTGACCCACCTGTTGACAAGAAAAGCCTACCGCCGGCAGAGCGACTGGACCGTTCCTGGATACTGCCCCTATTTATCGGTGCTGCCGGCGTGTTCGGAATCGTCAAAGTGTTCGGGATGAAGGGGATGGCAGCATTGGATCTAAACATGCTGAACTTTATTCTTCTGGTCATAGGCCTCCTCCTCCACGGCAATTCCAAGAGCTTTGTCGAATCCGTCCAGCGCGGTACATCCACTGTTTACGGTGTCATCATCCAGTTTCCACTTTACGCGGGAATCTTCGGCATGATCAGCTTCTCCGGTCTGGCCGAGATCATCACAAAGTTCTTCATAGACATCTCAACGCCTACGACCTTCACTTGGATCGTCTTCATTTATACGGGTATCATTGACTTCTTCGTTCCCTCTGCAGGATCCAAATTCGTCATCGAGGCCCCTTATATCCTGCCCGCAGCCAAGAAACTGGGCGTTGCCTATGGTGATGTGCTTAATGCCTATACCGCCGGCAGCCTTTGGGTGAACATGATACAGCCTTTCTGGGCTTTGCCGATCCTCGGCGCCTTCAAGATCAAGTTCAAGGACATCCTACCCTATACATTCATAGGCTGGGCATGGATGTTCGTTGTCATGACCTTGTCGTTCTTCATCCTGCCGCTGATTTTCTAGGAGGTTGTTGAAAAAATTGATTTTGTGCAAGCTGTTCAAAGCTTGTCCCGTACCTGATACGGGATACCGAGATGTAAGGCGCACAAAGGCTGGGGCATGGGTCATACATAGAAGTACTAAATACAGGAGCCGCTTTACCTTATTTCGGTGAAGCGGCTCTTTTGTCTGATTGTTGAAAAACTCCTCAACACGTAACCTTGGTTTCCGGCGCTAAAGTCCAAAGATCCGGCGCGCATTTCCGTTGAGAAAGAGCTCTTTTGTTTGATCATCCAGTTTTAATGAATCTAATTCCTCAAGACATTTCTTAGGTGTAATCATTGGATAATTGGTACCAAAGAGTACTTTTGTTTTACCATTGGTTTTCATGTAATTTACCAGCTCAACGGGGTAGCGCTTTGCAGTATAAGCCGATGTATCGATGTAAACATTTTGATGTTTGGTTGCGACAGCAATCATCTCCGTCGTCCACGGGTAACCAATATGACCACAGATGAAGGAGAGCTCGGGAAAATCAAGAGCAGCGACATCGATGTAAGGTATTGGCCGGCCTGGTTCGCTGGGACATAGAGGTCCTGTGTGACCCACTTGCAGGCAGACCGGGATACCTAGCTCTACACACTCGGCAAAAAGAGGATAATAACGCCGGTCTGTGACGGGAAGATCCCATAACCACTGGACAATGCGAAGCCCTTTAAAACCGAGCTCACGCACGCAGCGCCGAAGTTCGCGTATGGCCGCCATTGGGCGGTAGAGGTCCACCGAGGCGATACCAACTAGACGTTCAGGAAAACGATTCACGAAGTCCGCCACTTCATCGTTAGAAATAAGAGCGCCTTGTGGCCCCCACCATGCACAAAGGAGTCCTTTTGAGACATTGCCCTGGTCCATAGCGGAAATGGTAAAGTCAACGGGGATCTCCTCTTTCAGGGTCTCAAGCCCAGTCCATCGGCGCAAAGATTCAAAGATGGGCAGATTAATGAATCGGAGTGTCGGGTGCTGCATCCAAACATCAATTACTGGAATGCTGTTCATTTCTGTTCTCCTCCGGATTTTAAATTCGTATAGCGAGTTTTTAAAAAACTCGATTTGGCAGGCTGTTCAAAAATGTCTGGATGCAAGGCGCGCAAAAGCTGAGGAATGAGGCGTACACAGAAGTACGTTGATTGACGAAGCTTGCCACCGCAACGCAGCAGACGGACGTTTTTCAACAGTCTGCTAGGTTCTTAAGAATTTTTTTAAGGTTGCTTTCAAAAGCATCAATTTCCTTCTCGCTGAATCCCCTGTATGCCAAGTCCGCCATCTCACGGGAGAGTTTTAGGTAAACATTCCGTAGTTTAAGATCATTTTCTGTAAGGTAAATTAAGATTCGTCTGCGATCTTCGCGAGAGGGAACACGAGCTACATGACCGGAATTCTCAAGTCGATCCAGCATGGCAGTCAGAGTTGATTTGCTGAGCATCGCCCTTTTTGCCAGTTCCTGTATGGGAATACCATCTTCGCGCCACAGAACAAAGAGAATGCGCCCCTGTTCAGGCGTTAAGCGTTCAAGATGTGCCTCGCGCATCTTGCGCGCAAAGATTCTACCGGACAATTGGAAGATTTGGGCAATGAGAAAAGCACCCTCACGTAAAGAACCAAGACTTTCAGTTTTCATGAACAATTATTCCATAAAGTACGATATGATATAGTTCTATATAGAACTAATAATGCGTATTGTCAATGACTAATTTAGCCGGTCGCTAATAAATTCCCGTTCAAAGTAAAAGCCAGTAACAACGCAGGACCGTCCACACCTGCGTGATGCCCGTCAATACAAAGATACCCGTTCCGATCATCGCCCCAACACCGAGTATAGTGGCATCCATGACGGTTATTTTTCGGCTCGATTTATGCCATTCCAAGTTGGAGAAATGCTTGCGACAAGACCATTGGAGAGTCAGGAACCATGACCGATGATTATTGATCTGTAATTGTGATATATTTGATCTGCCTTGAGCGCCGTTCGGCTATCAGGGGGCTGATTCCTGTTTGTTGAAATCAAACCCCGGATACGCAACGCGGATGTGGTAGTAATTGGACAGTGTGTCCAGGAAACTGAAGGTAAGCCTGTCTATCTCCGCTATTGTAATGTCGCATTCCGCCAGTTGACCGTCTTCGGCGGTGCTCGATATGATTTCCTTAATAACCGCAAGGAGATTCTCTTGTGAAGTATTGTCCAGGGTACGGGCTGCAGCTTCAACACCATCAGCCAGCATCAGCACCGCAGCCGCTTTACTTTGCGGTTTGGGTCCGGAATGGCGAAATTTTTCTTCATCGATTTCTTCTCCCGGCGCAGCATTCTTCTTTGCCTTTTCCCAAAAATAGTACATCAGCTTCGTACCGTGATGCTGCGGGATCAATTCAACAATGGATTCGGGGAGTCCGGCTTCACTTGCGATCCGCATGCCCGCCTTCACATGTTCCCTTAAAATGGCTGCGCTTTTCAGCGGATCAATCTGATCGTGAGGATTGCCCTGCCTCTGGTTCTCGATGAAATATTCGGGATGAACTGTCTTGCCTATATCATGATAAAGGCCCGCAACACGCATGAAGAGGGGGCTTAGACCCAACACGGCAGCTGCTCCTTCACAGAGAGTACCAACTATGATGCTGTGGTTGTATGTTCCGGGAGCTTTTACAATAAGTTGCTGCACCACAGGAAAATTAACGTTACCGAGCTCGGAGAGCCTTATCTCCGTCGTTACTGTGAACAACCGCTCCAGCAGAGGAAGAGTGAATGCCAGGATGCCTGCATTCAATGAGCCGGACAGAAAAGCGAAAAATGAGCCCAGAGCCCAACCCTGAGCATCCGGAGGTGACTGCTTTGCAAATTGTATTATGATAAATACAGCCGCAGCGGGCAGGCCGGTCTTGAAACCAGCTTCAATGATGCCCAGTCGTTCAGTTACGTTTCTCATCGATAATATGCCCAGGAGTCCGGTGATGACGATGTAAATAAGGCCGGAATAATCGCTGCCGACGGCCTGGCCTGCAAGTGGGCTGGAGAAGATCAGGAATAGCAGGGCGCTCGATTCTCCTGCAAGAAGTGTCATATTCATGGTGCCCGCTGCATACGGCAGGACATAGAAAAAGAAAGCCTGATCACTGAGCGCAGTTCCCGCATATCTCTGGCTGACCGATTCGCCTATAAACCAGAAAACTTTCAGGAGCATTACATTGACTGTAATAATAAGGCCAAAGAGTAGGGCCAGCTTGAAGAAACCCCATTGGGCGGCATGGAAGAATCGAAGAAAGATAGCATTGACAAGGAGGAAAGAGGCTATCAATAAACTCGTGCCGGCAACTTTCCTGATCGATGTGCTTCTATGGGAAAATTTGCGCAGGGCATCGATCTGGACCAGATCATCACGATTGATTTCATCACCGTGCCGGACGATTATTTGCCCTTTTTTTAATTTACGAAGGACGGGGTTCACATTGGCCGCAGCTTTTGCCTGCCGTGCCTGTGTCTCCTGAAGGTCGAATGTCAGATCGGGCATCAGAAACGCTTCGACGATTTTTTTTTCTTCGGAATAACGTGCAGCGACATTTTCATTTCTTATGAGTATTTGCGAGGCCGCTCCACGAGATTGTTCGCGTGTGGAGATGCTGTCGAACAGAGTCACCCCTTCTCTCTGTGTCGACTTGTCAATCATCGTCAGGCGGTTCTTACCGTGCAGGGGTATAGTGTCATCGATTATGGGAAGTGAAAAACCTTGCTGCAGAGCTGCCAACAGTTTCTTCTCCATTTCGGCATTAAACTCTTCGCTTACCAGAAAATTCAATAGTTCTTCGGATGGTTTCTTGATGCCTGCAGCCTCAACCATTGCCTGGATCTGCGTCTTGGTTTCATCCGGCAGCAATCTGTATTGCAGTAGTTGTCTTTTGTGCGAGCCTACGCCGGCAGTTTTAAGCCTTGCCATCAGCCCCCTTCCCTGGGAGAAGAGTACTGCCAGATGCTTGACAGCTTGGTTGTGCATGCTTCCATCATACCGGAATATGGGCAAAACCCTTGCAATTGCTTCGGACCGGAGGGCGTCAGTCGCTCTCTCATCGATGATAAGGTCGTCTTCCGGAACGACAATATCCATGCGAGCTATGTCACCTGCTTTGTAAGTGGGCAGGCTCACGAAAACGTATTGGGAAAGGAGAATACCCAGCAGCAGGGAGATGAGAAGCCAGAAAATGATGAGAAAGACTATCCGGTGCCCGGACAAATCCATCTTCTTTTCATCCGTCGCTTCTCCCGAAGTGATGGGCCTGATCCATTTTGACAGCTTCATGACCCTCAAACTACTCTTCCGGATACGTAATCTTTAGTCCATCCACCACGGCAAATGATGTGAGTTTGTGCTGATGGGGCTTGCTGGTTCCGATGATGTGCTCTACCGGAAAACCTCTTACCTCCAAAGCGTCTGCAATAAGTGAACGGTGGCACCTCCAGGGGGTCGCTTCAGCACACATGATGACGATTCGCCTGTCTTTAAATAATTCGATTAATTCATCAAGAGCTGTAGTAAATTCTTTCGTCTGCATGTAATCGGCGAATCCCCGGAATGAGACATTGCGCCATCCCGTATTCAATGAATCTTTTTTTGTATGGTGGAGGCCGCCGAGGCCGGGGAAATGCCGGTAATCAATTCCTGCTTTGTCCAGCTCGCCGGGAAGGGTCTCCTTGTTAAACTGGGGGTTATGACGGGAGCGCGGGATGGTTCGAACATCCACCACCAGCTTAATCTCGTTTACCTCCAGAATTTCAATAAATTTCTCCAACGGCGTGGTAGAGTGCCCGATGGAGAAGACCGGACCATTATTGATTTTTGCCATAGCTTACCTGGTGGCTTTTCCTTCTGTGCCGCCTTTTGCCTGATCAGAGGAAGAATCTTTCCGGACCATTGGGCCACCGCAACAAGTCAGTTCCGGATTTATACAAGTACACGCTTTATTTACAATGACTTCCAGACCGCAATCGGCGCAACAAAACACATCGTCCTTTTTTACCGCATCCATGGGTGAATCCTCTCTTTCAGGTTTAATATGTAAAAATTTCGCTGACACAGGATGGAAAGTCAATGGTAGTTAATAAAGCTGATAACCATAGTATAAACCATCCATTATTACCGTTTGCTTCTGTCCGTGATGATCATATTAATGGGTAAGCAGTGCCTCTAATGGCCAGGCTCATTCGGATCAATCCAAAACCCGATACCTGTAGCGCCAGAAGTACAAGAGCAATTAAGGTTGCTTAGTATATTTTAACTTCTTAACATATGAGGGGTTGTATTCGATCTTCACATAGGGTGAACTGGGAGCGCAGATATGGATAAGCATCATCAAGCTTACCTTTTGGAAAAATTTGAAAGGCGTGTTAATTTCGATAAAATGGAACGCCGTCTTTACAGCCATGATGTCGGTGCCATCCCTTCATTAATAAAACCGTTAATCGGCGATACATTGCCCGATGCCATTGTGCAGCCACAGAGTGAAGAAGAGCTGATTGACCTTGTAACGTGGGCCGATAAGAATGGTATTGCCTTAACGCCGCGAGCGAAGGCTTCGTCCGGCTATGGCGGGGTGATGCCTGTTAAGAAAGGTATTGTTGTTGATTTTTTGCGCCTCAATCAAGTGATTGCCATTGACAAGAGTGCATTGACCGCCACCTGTCAGGCAGGTATCGTGTGGGAAAAAATTGATGCGGCATTGGGCAAACACGACCTTACGGTGAAAATTTATCCCTCCAGCTATCCCGGTTCAACGGTAGGAGGCTGGCTGGCGCAGGGTGGCGCCGGGTTTGGTTCCTACGAGTGTGGCTGGTTCCGAGAGAATGTTGTTTCCGCCAGGGTGCTTCTGCCCGATGGCACGATCCGTATTTTTACCGTAGATGATCTGGATTTGATTGCCGATGCCGAGGGGACAACGGGGTTCATAATTGACCTGACGATGAAGGTCCAGCCCAGGGAAGAACTGGAGATTATCGCCGTCGGATGTCCTACAGCACGTAACCTCCAGAAAATCGTCGAAGATATCATCAAAGCCGATTTGCCGCTTTGGTCTTTTGTCTTTATCAATCCGCGAATGGCGGAGTTGAAGAATCGGTCACCGCTTCGGGAGCACAACGGCCATACGGTTGAGGAACGGGTTCTCTTACCTGCATCTTATGTTGCGACCCTTGCTATCCGCAAAAAGGACCTCCCCCAGGTAATGGCTGCGCTGCCTTCAATATTGCAGGGCAGTCAGGGCGAAATCTTAAGCGAGCGAATTGCCGGACATGAATGGAAAAACCGCTTCAAACTGACGGTCGTGAAACGCCTTGGCCCCAGTCTCGTCCCGGCGGAGGTTGTTGTGCCACTTGCCCGGTTAGGGAGTTTCATGGAGGAAGTGGAAGAAAAGATTGATCAGCCCGTGGTTAAAGAGGGGACGGTTATCTGCAAAGGTAAAGACGGCCTTCCGGAAGTTGTCATCCTCGGATTTATTCCGGCAGACCAGCGTCAATTCAAATATAATTTTGTCTTCAGTCTATCCCTGTCCATCATGAATATTGCAGAACGAAACGGCGGGCGGGCTTATGCGACAGGCCTGTATTTCAAGAATAAGGCGGAAAAGGTGCTCGGACCGGAACGGGTAGCCAGGCTTAAGGCATTTAAAAGCAAGATTAATGAAAAAAGGACATTCAATCCCGGTAAAGTCATCGGGTATGGCCTTCTTGATGCGGTTATGAGTGTCGGCGAAGCAATGGAACCGTTCATAAGGCCGCTGGGCAATGATGTCATTACCCAGATCGGTGAACAGCGGCCAAGTTACCGGCGTCGTGATATTCCTCCGGATGTGGCGTGGTATGCCTACAGCTGTTCGCAGTGCGGATATTGTGTGGAAGAATGCGACCAGTTCTATGGACGCGGTTGGGAAAGCCAGAGCCCGCGAGGTAAATGGTATTGGCTGCGTGAATATATGGAGGGGCGTGCCGAGTGGAATCAGGCACAGATCGATACGTTTTTGGTCTGTACCACCTGTGAGCTGTGCAATCTTCGCTGTTCGGCATCACTGCCGATAGAGCCCGCATGGATGAAGCTCCGGGGCATGCTCATTGAGGAACAGAAGCGCATGACTTTCCCGCCTTTTGAAATGATGGCGGAAGCATTGCGATCTCAGGGCAATATCTGGGCAGGCTACCGGAAGAACCGATCGGACTGGTTTCCCGAGGATTTGAAGGAAAAACACGGTCCGGGCAGTAAGGCATCCATCATGTATTTTGCGGGCTGCACTGCAAGCTATGTTGAACACGATATTGCTCTGGCCACAGTACGCCTGCTGGATAAGGCCGGTGTGGATTTTGTTTATGCCGGCAATCCGGAAAACTGTTGCGGAACACCGATGCTTGTGGCGGGCAAATGGGAGCTCTTTGCAGAAACCATGAGGAAAAATGTAGAGGTAGCCCGTAGTTGCGGCGCCGATACAATTGTCGCGTCATGCCCGGCTTGCGATATGATGTGGCGCAATGTTTATCCGGTGTGGGCGAAGAAGGAAGGCTTGGATTTCAACTTCCGGGTAAAGCATTATTCGGAAGTCCTGGCTGAAAAGATCAAATCCGGTGAGTTTGGTTTTCCACAGGGTAAAATGGAACCGGTAACCGTAACCTGGCATGACTCCTGCCACATCGGTCGTGCCTCCGGTGTCTATGAAGCGCCGCGTGATTTAATCAAAGCGATCCCGAATGTTAAATTTGTGGAAATGGCGCATAATCGGGAAAACGGTCACTGCTGCGGCAGTGTCCTGACGTTGATCAAAGAACCGCAGGTTGCCGCGGACATCGGTAAAATAAGGCTTGACGATGCGGTGGAAAACGGAGCGCAGAAGGTGCTGGCTCTTTGTCCCTGTTGCGAGGTGCAGTTGCGCATTACGGCAAAAAAAATGAATATCCCCCTCGAAATCGTCGATCTGGCTCATTTTGCCGGAAACGCGTTGGGATATGAATTCCCTGATCCCAATTCCGCCGTGCAGAGCCAGTGGGGTGTTTTTGATGCCTTTATCTGCCTGATGACCCCTGAAGGTTTTGCCTTTCTAATGGGAAAGATGTGGCCGGAACTGATTGATGCCATGCCCTTCGGAATGGGGCCGATGATGCGTGCCATGGGCAAAGTCCCCGGTGCGCTGAATCTGATGAAACCGATGTTCCCTGTCCTGTTTCCCGTTCTGTTGCCCATGATGATGCCGAAGGTATTGCCCGTAATGCTCAAGCGTGTTGCGGAACAAATTCCGATGCCCGATTATATGCTGGCCCAGATGCCCTCACTGATGCCGAAGGTGATGGATTCGCTGATGCCCCATATGATCGATGATCTTGTACCGCTGGTCACGCAGCCGATGATCGACTACCTGCATGGGGAAAATAAAATACGGGAGAGAGGGTAAAACAACTATATATTTATGATGATCAAATCAGACAGATGGGATCTTAATTTAACTGGTGGAATAGATGGATTAAATAAGGATTAGAGGAGGTTAACCATGGCCCAGTATGATGGAAAGAAACTCGATAACGGTGATATTTTCCCGCGATTGGAATTGCAGCTTTTAGATAATAGTAAGGTTGTATTGCCGGAAATGACAGCAGGGCAATGGACTGTGCTGCTTGTGTATCGCGGTATCTTTTGACCATTCTGTCATCAGCAGTTGGCTGATTTCCAGTCCCGCATTGAGACGTTTCATGGGCAACACATCAAGATTATCGGTGTGTCCACTGATACAATCGATGATGCTCGCAAAATGGTTGAAAAGAACGGCTTGGCTTTTCCCATTGCCTATGGGCTTAATGGAGTTGAATTCTGCAAGATGAGCGGGGCGTTCTTCCATGAAAAAAAAGGTTTTATCCACGCCACCGGTTTCATCCTGCAACCGGACGGGATCGTCATGAATGCTGTCTACAGCACGGGACCTATTGGACGGTTGACGGCATCAGATACCCAACGTCTGATCGGGTATCATTCTAAGACAACATGAAAAACTGTGATATGGACTGCAAGATGTGAAATTCCGGAATATCCATTCAGAGGGCAAGTCTATGGAATTCAATCTCATCATCGGTGGAGAGGCGGGACAGGGCGCTTTTTCTGTTGAGGTAGCATTGGCGGATATCCTGGTCCGTCTTCACTACTATTTCTTTGCCACGAAGAACTATATGTCCCGTGTACGCGGCGGCCACAATTTTCATATGTTCCGCATTGCCGATCATCCTGTTCATGCCTTGAACGGGGGGCTTTGGGATATGGTTGTCGCCCTTGACGAAGAAACCGAGAGACGTCATCAACCCAAACTTCGCGAAAAAGGAATCTATTTATCCAAAACGTTTACGGAGGAGATCGGTCATGAGTCGCGTGAGATATTCCATGATGTTACAGTCGCTAACACTATCCTGGTTGGAATGATTCTATCCGTGATCGGAACAGAGGCTGAAAACCTATCAGATGTACTGGACGCAAAACATATGGAATATGTGATGCATGGTTTCAAACTTGCCTCTCAGCATGGTCTGTCGGGTGTTTATCCCGTGCCGGCCCGGGCAGGAAATCAATGTTCTTTCGACGGCAACAAGGCCGTGGCTATTGGCGCTTTTCTGGGGGGATGCCAGTTCATGGCAGGGTATCCGATGACCCCTTCTACATCGATTATGTATTATTTCGCTACAGCGGCTGTATCCGCGCCTGCCCATTTTGAGCAGGCCGAGGATGAAATCTCCGCTATTAATATGGTCATTGGCGCATCATATGGCGGGCTCCGTTCAATGGTTGCAACGTCCGGAGGCGGTTTTGCACTTATGCAGGAAGGGGTATCGCTGGTCGGTATGACGGAAACACCGGTTGTCATCGTTGTCGGTCAACGTCCCGGACCGGCCACCGGTCTTCCGACACGGACCGAGCAGGGGGATCTCAATTTTGTTCTCCACAGCGGCCATGGCGAATTTCCCCGAATCATCTTTGCTCCCAGGACCATAGAAGAAGCCATCACGCTGACCAGGAAGAGTTTCGATCTGGCCGATCAGTACCAGATCCCCGTCTTTATTTTGACGGATCAGTATTTTGCCGATTCCATGCAAGTTCTAGAGGATAATATTCCACTGGAAGTTCTTGCCCGGAAATATAGTCTTCATGATCTGCCATATCGAAGATATGCGCTGACAGAAACGGGTATTTCCCCCCTGACTTATCCCGGTCTTTCCGAGGCTTTGGTCAGGGTTGACTCCGATGAACATGATGAGGATGGTAAAATTACGGAAGATTTGGAACTGCGGGTCCGGATGGTGGACAAGCGCCGGGGGAAAATGCTTCTGTTGAAGAACGAAGCCGTGATGCCGACTTTTAGCGGTAAACCCAATGCCGACACGATTGTTTTATCTTGGGGGTCAAACCGATTGATTGTGGAAGAAGCCATTCATAAGCTGTCAGATGAAGAAATCCATTTATCCGCACTCCATTTTGGGCAAGTCTATCCGCTGGTAAGAGAGATGATTGCCCCTTACGGACTGGAGTCCAAAATGATTATATGTGTGGAAAATAACGCTGGCGGACAGTTTGCGGGCCTGCTGAAGCGTGAGTTTGGCTTGAATGTAACACACTCCGTATTGAAGTATAGTGGAGAATGTTTCACCGTTTCGGAACTCCAAAGACGTTTTAAGAAACTATTATCCTGAGGCATCGAAACCATGGTCCAGAGAACTGATATCGCCTGGTGTCCAGGCTGTGGGAATTTTGGTATTCGGAATGTTTTAGAAGACGTTCTTCAGGAACTTCCCATACCCCGGAAAAACATCGTTTTTACGTCAGGCATCGGACAGGCCGCCAAAATGCCTCACTATCTGGAAGTGAATTATTTCAATGGCCTCCATGGCCGATCATTGCCTTTGGCGGTAGGGATTAAACTGGCTCGTCCCGATTTGACCGTCATCGCCTATTCCGGAGATGGTTGCCTTTATGGGGAAGGAGGCAATCATTTTATCCACACTCTCCGCAAAAGGTTGGATTTGACCATACTGACATCGGATAACCGAGTGTACGCGCTGACAAAAGGACAAAGTTCCCCTACCACGGACTTGGGCATCCAAAATGCCCTCGATCCTCAAGGTAACGAAAATATCCCGCTGAATCCCCTGTCTCTGGCCATTGCTGGTGGGGCGCCCTTTGTCGGCCGCGGTTTTGCGGGCGATCCAGATCATCTGAAGGGACTTCTAAAAGACGCAATCCTCTTTCAAGGGACGGCTCTGGTGGATATTCTACAGCCTTGTGTAAGCTTTAATAAGATCAATACTTATCAGTGGTATCAGGAAAGGGTTTTCAAGCTGGCAGCGCCCCTGAAAGATCGGTACGAGGCTTTAAAAATGGCCGATGTATGGGGTGACAGAATTCCTATCGGTATCATCTACCGGGACGATAAGGCAGAATGCCGAAAGCCGACAAATATATTTCGCCATCACATGACGCAGAATGTTATTGCGAATAACCTCAATATGCAGTGCATTATGATGCGGTGAAAATTCACTTTCAGGGTTTGATCTACATGCCTTGTCCATAATATCCCTTGCTGTCCTTATCATTATTTGACAACCCACCTCCCGTCATTACATTAGTGCTAAAAGGAGGCCGAAGGCTCTGTCATAGGTGTATCATGAAGAAAATACTCATGTTTCTTATATTGTTTGTGTTGATCATCAGCTGCAGCAAGATGAACAGTGATCAGAAGGAGGTAAAGATTAAATCCATGAATGACAATGAAAAGCTTATGACTGCCACTTTTGCGGGCGGTTGTTTCTGGTGTGTCGAGGCGGATTTCAAAAAGTTTCCCGGTGTGGTGAGTGTAGTTTCTGGTTATGCGGGTGGAACGGGCGAGCGTCCGACCTATGAAGATTATGCGCAGAAGGGGTATGTGGAGGCTGTCCGGGTAACTTATGATCCGTCAAAGGTCAGTTACGGTCAGCTGCTGGAGTTCTTCTGGCGGCATGTGAATCCCACCGACGGAGACGGTCAGTTCTATGATCGGGGACTCCAATACAGACCGGTGATTTTCTATCATGACGATGAACAAAAGGCCCTGGCGGAAAAATCAAAAGCGGAACTGGCGAAGAACGGTCCCTTCAAGAAGCCTATAGCCACGGACATCATCAAATTGACCACCTTCTATGAAGCGGAGGCTTATCATCAAGACTATGCCGAAAAGAATCCTCTTAGATATCGGTATTACCGTCATGGATCGGGCCGTGATGCATATATTAAAGATGCCTGGGCTCATGCTGATGCAACGGGTGCGGCCGGGCCTGACAAAATCTATAAAAAACCAGGCGACGAGGTTCTGAAAAAGAGATTGACCAAAATGCAGTACGAAGTGACGCAGAAGGAAGGAACCGAACCGGCCTTCCGCAATGAATATTGGGACAACAAGAAAGATGGGCTTTATGTGGATGTCATCTCGGGAGAAGCTCTATTTAGTTCCCTCGATAAATATGATTCCGGCACGGGCTGGCCGAGCTTCACCAAGCCCTTGCAACCGGATGTTGTTGTAGAGCGGGTAGATAAGAGTTTTTTCTCGACCCGGACAGAGGTCCGCAGCAAATCTGCCGACTCCCATCTGGGCCATGTCTTTCCCGATGGGCCGAAGCCTACGGGGCTTCGCTACTGCATGAATTCAGCAGCCCTGCGCTTCATTCCCAAAGATGATCTGGAAAAGGAGGGTTATGGAGATTATCTGAAACTTTTTGAGAAAAAGTAGAGGCGGTCTGTTTTTTTCATCATCCCGCGAGAAAGGGCAGGGGCTTTTCCATCCGATACACGAGGGCTTGGCAGGAGGCGATGAGGCGGCTATTATCATCAACGACCTTGATGTCGTAGGTAGCGGTCTTATTTGTGCAATTGATTTCTTTGGCTTCCGCCGTGAGGGTCGCACCTGGATTGGGCGAAGCGCAGTAGCTGACGTTCATGCTCAGGGCGACGGCCATGGTCCCGTGGGAATTGGATGCTGTTTCGAAGGCTTCATCCACAAGGGCGAACAGGGCTCCACCGTGGGCCATGCCGAAGATATTTTCCATATCGGGCGTGAAAGCCATTTGCACCTTTGAATATCCCTCATCAAGGCCGACCAGGGTCAAGCCGAATTTCTTTGCAAACGGTTCTTTTTCCACCTGTGCAAAAATCGCCTTTTTCAAACTTTCATCCATGACAACAATCACTCCTTCTTTTGGTCGAGTACATAAGCCGTAATCAGCAGGAGCACCTCCAGGGGGATCATCCATAATAGGGTCATCGCAATGGAAGGCGGCACCTTCCCGGCCGTCATATAATCCCCGGCGGTAAAAGGGTTGAAGACACCGACGGGAAGTAAAAGGGCCGAAAAGAGCAATAAGAGAGCGGTCAAACGCATAGCCCACCGGAACCGCCGCACAAGGCCAAAGGCCAAAACCAACAGGGCAATCACGAAAACAAACGTGAGCTTCCTGTCCCCACCATGTGTGGTGGCAACCCAAATCAGTCGCAGAGACATCAGGGTGAAAATCACTGCGCAACCCAAAGCCACGGGCCGCCGCAGGCTGTTCAGGCGGTTTTTTATGGCAAGCGAGTTCATGATCCGGACCTGTTGATGACGGTTATCTGATCGTTCAGCGTCCAGTAATCGTAGATGTAACCTATCCCGAAGATTCCGGCGCTGCACAAATACAGGATGCCTGTAAACCACTTTCCAATATAGAACCTATGGATGCCGAGCAGTCCCAGAAAGGTCAAGAGTACCCAGGCGACGTTGTAATTGATTGTTCCTTCCGAGAACCGCAGGTCTGCATTGCGCGTCATGGATGGGATCAGGAACAGGTCCAGGAGCCAGCCAATGCCCAAAAGACCTAATGTGAAAAAATAGATAGTCCCCGAAATCGGCTTGCCGAAATAAAACCGGTGGGACCCCGTAAACCCGAAGATCCACAGAATATAGCCCATCAGGGCGCTGTGGGTTTGATGGTGTTGTGCCATGGTGATTTGCTCCTATAGCAAGAAATGCAGGTCAATCGTTTCATCTGATTGTGTGAAGCATTGTCATTGACTCTCTCAAGATTCATTGGCTCACCCTGCGAGAGCGATTAGTATTCGGTAAAAAATGAGAAGAGACCGAATCCAGCTTCGGATATAACACATTCCGGTGGGATTGTCCGCTCCATTATGATGATATGGTTTATAAGAGAGGGGGTTTAGCAGGTCGTTGAAATACTTAATATTGGGCAGTCTGTATTCCAGTCGTTGACACTAATGCCTTTCACTTAGATTGTTTCCACAAAAAAAATGCCGCATGTGCTGATGATGGAAGTGCTTATTGTGTCTTTTCATAGTGTAGGAGCCCTCCAGAGGTTCCTCACCGAGAACAGCTATGGGATGGACAAGCAGAATGATTTCACAGGCCGGACATCGGAAATGCATGTGGCCGGAAAACGGGTTATGTCCAAAATACTTGAAGATTTTTGATTCCGGAACACCGGCTTCCAGATCACAAATCTCGATCTCGCCATCCTGACCGCAATAATTGCAATGAATGAATCTCGTCGGCATGCCACAAGTCCTGCATACGCTGGTGATAGACGCAGCTTACCCCTTCAGCAGCAGGGACTCCTGAAGGGGTAATAAAGTGTAATAAAGAAGGATGAATCTCAGGAACGGTTGCCCATGAAGCCGAAACCTGATCGCGAAGGAACAAGGTTTTGCCATAATTCATAGCGTTCCTTTGCCTGTTCCTGCATCGAGTCCTGATAGGTCTTGAGCAGACCTTTATTTGCTTCCAGACAGGTTTCCCAAGCTTGTTTTACATCTCCTGACCAGCCAGCCTCATATATTTTCTCCAAACAATTGATCCCGGCCCGGGATATATCCAGGAATTGCTGCTGTTGGGTCTTTGTCAAACGGATATATGGTTCCAATGTTTGGTTCTGACCGTTAAAAGGCTGGAAATTCTGCCACATGTTAAAGGCTGATTCAGACGTTGTGCTTCCCTGTTTCTTTTCACTCATGGTTTATTGCCTCCTTGTAATGATACTGAAATCAAGATAAGGCCTTACCATCAGCAAAGCAATGCTGGACAAATTTCAGTTATATACGGGGCAAAACATGTAGTTTTGGTTTATTTTTTTCAAGTTCATCACGAATGGCTTTTGCCAAATCGCTCATGCGAATCGGTTTGGTAATGAGCCTGCCGATGCCCAAGGCATTAAGTTTTTTCAGATCCTCTTTTTCCTGAAATCCAGAACAAAGCACAATGGGAATGTCTTTACGAATATGTCTTATTTCCCATGCAACGTCGAAGCCCGTCAGATGGGGCATGGTTTTATCCGTGATCACAAGATCAAAGGTGTCGCTACTCTCCTTAAATATCACTATTGCTTTCACTGGATCGGTTTCCGCTACCACCCGGTAACCAAGTCCCTCCAGCAGTTCCTTGCTTAAATCGACGACCATCTTTTCATCATCAATAAAGAGGATTGTTTCCCCTTTTCCCGCTAAGAGAGGCTCTTCCCTGTCTCTTACATCCGCCACATGCTTTTCCATCAGCGGCAGAAAGATTCTGAAGATGGTTCCCTTGCCCACCTCACTGTACACCCTGATTTCTCCGCCATGGTCCTTGACGATCCCGTGTACAACGGCAAGCCCCAACCCTGTTCCCTCTCCCTTTTCCTTGGTCGTAAAGTAGGGTTCGAAGGTTCTCCCAAGATTTTCCTGCGGGACTCCCTGTCCCGTATCTCTGACAGTCACTGCCAAGTAAAGGCCGTTCTTCATTGGAGGGCGTTGCAAGCGATCATTTTCATTGATAAATACTTCTTCCATTCCGATCTCCAGGACACCCCCGGTCTCTTTCATGGCATATCCGGCATTCGTGCAAAGATTGACCAGAACCTGATGCATCTGTGTGGCATCTGCCATGATAACATCTGAAGTCTCTTCGATATTCTGTCTTATTTCTATCGTCGTCGGCAGGGATGCCCGCATAAATTTGACAACCTCTTTAACGATAGGTGCCAGTGCGATGGGCTTCTTCTCCTGCTCGGCCTTGCGGCTGAATGTTAGAATCTGCTGCACCAAACCTTTCGCCCGGTTTGCAGCTATGAGTACCTGCTCCATGCCGTGATAAACTTTTGGACGATCGGTTACCGAACTTTTATATAGCTCTGTATAGCCCATAATACCGGTAAGAATGTTGTTGAAGTCATGGGCAATGCCTCCCGCCAGCGTTCCGATGGACTCCAGCTTTTGGGCCTGGATAAGCTGGGCTTGCAATTTCTCCCGCTCTTTCTGAATTCTAATACTTTCGGTTATGTCCTGGGCTGTCTGGACAGCACCGATAACTTTCCCTTTTGCGTTGTATATTCGCGCCGCCTGGATGGACACGATCCGCTCTTCGCCGCGGATCAGGATCACCCCAACGCTTTCAAAAGCCTCCGGGAAAATTTCATTCTTGCGAATCCCTCGGGATGCAAATTTCCTTATGAGTTCTTCATCGGTCATTTTCAGGACAAGCTCGGCAAGGGTTGGCTGTGTCTTGCCCTTGAAGAGAAAATTCAGGTCCAGTTTTTTCTCCAGCATCTCCTCTTTGGTTTTACCGGTAAATATCTCATTGTTTCTGTTCCAGAGGACAACCACTTGATTGCGGTCTATCATGAAAGCCGGAAGCGGAATGCCGTCGAGAATGGCGGCGAGGCGGTCGTGTTCGGATGCAAGTGCCGCTTCTACTTGCCGCTGGTCCGTGATATCCCTGATTGTTTCGATGGCCCCGACAATCACTCCGTTTGTGTTACGGAGTGGAGACGCCGTTCCGAGCTGGTAAACCGAGCTTCCTCTGAGGTCGCTTATATATGCTTCTCCAACAAGAACATTTCCCTGACGTTTTATCGATCGATACTCTTTCTGGATCTCTTCTTTTGGCTGTAGTACCAGATCGATGAGCATAGGCCTTCTCTCTCCGTAGAACGGGATGGCATATTCATAGTTTCCCTTCCCCAGCATCCGTTCCGCCATGACACCTGTCATATCTTCAATGGCCTTGTTCCAGGCGATCACGTTTCCCTTTCTGTCAATAACCATCGTGGCATCGGGGAGAAACTCGATAATATCGGCAAGCCTCCTTTGAGATTCCCGCAATTCCTGTTCCGACCGATTACGCTCGATCAATCGCCATAACCCTTCCATCAACACCGTAAGTTGCTGGACATCGGTCTCGTCATATGCTTCTTCTTTGTTGCCAACTCCTGCGACCAAGACAATCCGCTGACCATCAAATACCGGGACATTCATGTGGCGCGAGATATTGACATGCCCCTCGGGGTAGCCCTTTTTAAGGAGATTTGGGGCATGGTAGTCATTGGTGATGATTGGTCGGCGCTGTCGCACTACCTCCGCCCACATGCCGGCATGGTCCAGTGGAAAGTCGAGGGTGCTATCGGCAATGTTACATTCCGACATGACACTGCGAGACCAGACCTGAACTGTCATGACCGTTTCTTCTTCATTCATCAAGCCCAGGTAGCCGTTTTTGCTTTTGGTCAGCCTTACAGCCTCTTCAAACCCGAAGATCATGATTTCCTGGAGGTTTGCACCGGTCATCTGGTTAAGCTTAAGCAGGGCGGCGGAACGTTCGAAATTGAGTTTGATGGCCTGCTGCATACGGGAAAAAGCACGGGCCAAGACGCCAACTTCATCCTGGTGATGAATCCAGGCAACCTCGGCACTCAAGTCAGCACCACTCATGCGCTCGACCGACTCCGTCAATGCACGAATAGGATGGACAACACGGTTTGATATGATAAAACCCACTCCTCCGGCAGTTGCGACACCGAGGAGCAGCAATACCAACAGGAACCATTTCATCCGTGTAACGCTCGCATATGCCTCCCGTGTGGGCAGTTCAACAATGACGGCCCATTTGATACCCTTGACCGGTGCATTTAAACCGATGACCGGCTCATGGACCAAACCGACATACTCATGAATTTGACGCATGTCTTCCGAAATTCCGTTTATGAAATCAGCCACCGGTGGCATCTTGCTCATGTCACTGCCGTATTGCTTCAATACCTCTGAAATATCCTGGTAGGCTATGAAACGACCGTTGCCGTCCACAAGGTAGGCATACCCCGACTTACCAATTTTGATTTGTGAAACTTCTTGCCAAAGCTGCGTGGCATTGACTTCGGCGATTAAGACATCAACCGTTTTAACAGTCTTGACGGGAATCGCCACCTGTAGGGAGAGCAGACCACTGTCCGGCGAGATGTGAACAGGACTGATGTAGGTTTGACCTTTAATCGCAGTGAGAAAAGCGGCATCCGCCGCCCGTTTCTTTAACTCATGGGGTAAAAATGTGTGAAATCTGGAAACCCTGATCTTTTCGACGCCATCTTGATCCAATATTGCAAACTGGCTGAATAGCGAGCGGCTTTGGGTAAGCATATTTTCCAGGATATTTTTCTGTTTGGAAAGGGGCAGAGCGCCTAATGTCTCGACATCATCGAAAAGACGCAGTTTATCCACGGCATTGTTTACATAGCTGGAGATAAGAAGGGCAACCTGGTCGGCATTTTTCTCCTGTAAGCGAAAAGTGATATCCCTTTGGGCCTGATTGGCAATCCAGATCAGACCTATGCCCACTGTAAGTACGGTCATGACGACCATCGAGATGGATACCCAACTCAGCTTTGTGGCAATGCTTTTATGCCAATTGACGTCGAATAAGGAAATCAAGATGGGCGCCTCCAGGGCAGTCTGTTGAAAAACGCCCATCTGCTGCGTTGTGTTGCAAGCCTCGTCAATCGACGTACTCTATGTACGCCTCATTCCTCCCTCGGCTTTTACACGCCTTGCATCTGGACATTTTTGAACAGAATGCCCCAAATCGAGTATTTCAGCAATCTCTAAGATTCATCTTTTTTTCAGGCGTACTTTAGCTACGGCATATTCAGCAGGCCAAACGGGCACCAATTCCCCATCCTGAATCTGGACGATAAACAGCCGTGCAAACTCGTTTTGACCTTGGGCATCGAAGCGTAGCCGTTCCGCAGGCAGGATCATGTGAGGCCCTTTAGGCATGTCTGTTGCCGCCAAGGCCTGGCGTAACTTTTTCTTGTCCAGCGAACGAGCGCGCTCCAAAGCGTCCTTGATCACCCACACCGCTTGGTAAGAATAAGCGCTATCCCCGGTGATATCCACTCCAAAACGCGCGCGGAAACGAGCGTTCAATATTTTACCCTCAGCTGTGTACTTGGAGTATTCGGATGAAGTCAACGTCCCTTCCGCCGACTGTTTAAGTGTTTGGATGTATTCAGGCGAAACCGTACCGCCTGCAGAGTCTACAAGCGGTATTGTCGCCCCGGCCTTTGTCATGGCCCTGCGGATAAGTATACTGTCTTTCAGATAGGTCACCTCAAGAATGGCGTCCGGCTTGGCGGCCAGGACTTGTGCTACTTCCTTGCTCAGATCGGTGGCTCCTTCCGCCACATAACTGACTTCGGCAATCATATTCAGACCGGTGTCGCGTAGAGCTTTCTTCTGCGCCAGTGCTACAGAGGTGCCAAAGTCTGTGTTTTCGTGGAGTAGAGCCACCTGTTTTACCGGATAATCGGCCAGTTGTCCGAGGTCTGCCAGAAAACGCGCCTGGTCACGGCCATAGAATTGAGCCTTGGGCAAGACGCGAAAGGTATAGCGAAAACCCCTTTCCGTGATGACATCCGCGACAGCAGCGCTGATTATAAAAGGGGTTTCCAGCCGTTCTGCAACCTGGGATGCTGGTTTGGCAACACTGCTTTGATATGCACCGATGATAGCAACTGCGCCTTGATCAGTGATCAATCGTCCAGTCTCTTGCACACCGATGTCCGGATTGCCTCGGGTATCGCCGGCGATCAAATCCAGCTTGGCCCCACCGAGGGCAGCAATACCGCCGGATGCATTGATCTCTTCAGCAGCCAATGTTACCCCGTTGACACTGTCTTTGCCCTTATCTGCCAGTTCACCGCTCAGAGGAAAGAGCATGCCGATTTTGACTTTTCCGTGACTCATCGGCTTATCGTCACCACCGCATCCGGCAATGAGCGACAGCATAATTACTATGATGAGAACACCGTATGCCTTTTCGGTTCTGGATGGCATTTACCTGTTCCCTTCTCTCTTTATGACATGATTAATATCTGTCCGGATCAATTGATCGTGGAGATAACCGTCGTCAATGGCCCATAAATTCTCTGTCGAGAGCCTCCGGCACGTCGTCCAGGTTTATGTTCTTGTATCTGGATAATACGTTTCGATAACGGTCCACATTGAAAGATTTTTGGTTACGCATGGCATCCGAAATCAGACGGACGAGAATCTTCATGATGGCATGAATAATCTCATGCCTTTCATTGCCTTTTTCCTTCATGGCTTCCAGGAATGATAAGACTTCCTCTGGCCGACTGGATTCAATCTGGTCTTCCGCCATTTTATGAATACTGATATGCAGGAAGGGATTTCCTCCGGACCCGGTGTCGAATTCACGGCCGTCCAGAATATCCTCATCATCGAAGATATCTTCATACTCAGGATGTTCGAGAAGAATCTTTGCGATTCTGTATTCGGCTTCATCCAGCTCATCGAGAAGTCCGGCTTGGATCATATTCCAGATGCGATAAACCGTTTTCCGGAAGACTTGCCTATGAAGATTCTCATGGGATTTGGAAAAATCTGTCATGGTTGATTAGCCATTGTTAATGGTTTCTTTCTCAATCCAGGCTGCTGAGTGATTCAACTGGGTTTTCTGCCGGATTTTTATCGGCGCCACCAACCCAGACGGCAAGTAGCCGGTAGCTGATGGCAAGTACCACAGGTCCGATGAAAAGCCCGACGATACCGAAGGCGACAAGACCGCCGATAACACCTGAGAAGATCAAAAACAGCGGCAAATCAGCACCCTTCTTTATGAGAATGGGGCGTAAAAAATGTTCGATGGCGGTGACGAAAATCGACCAGATCAACAAAACAGTCCCCCAGGCCATTTGATCACCGTAATAAAGCCAGATTATAGCGGGGATAAGGACAAGTCCCGGCCCAATTTGGGAAATGCAGAGAACGAACATTACCGCTGTCAGCACAGTTGCGGCAGGCACTCCGGCAACAGCCAGGCCGATGCCGCCGAGCACTGATTGGATCAGGGCCGTGCCGACCACGCCAAGGGCTACGCCCCTGACCGTTTTCGCTGCCAATACGGCAGCGTCCTCTCCATGTTGCCCTCCGAGCCTGCGCGCAAAGCGAATAACTCCCATTGCAGCTGCTTCACCTCTGGAGTAGAATATTGCAGAGATAACCACAGTGAGGAGGAACTGCACCGCTATCTTCCCGACGCTGCCGGCCTCCGACAGGAACCAGTTCAAAAGCTTTCCCGCGTAGGGAGTAAGACGTGCGGATAATCCTTCCGGGCCGACCGCGAGACCATTCCAGGCCGCGGCCAACTTCGGACCTGCGAATGGAATTCCTTCAACCCATGTGGGCAGAGTCGGCAGTGTCTGCGTTCCAAGCGTCTTCACCCAGATGGAGATCTTGTCGGCATTCTCTACAATGGCGATGATGGCAATGGATAGCGGCACTATTAGCAACAGCAGCATGGACAGCGTCATCGCTGCGACGGCAAGTCCCCGTTTTCCTCCCAACCAGCCTTGTACCTTCAACATGAATGGCCATGTGGCTGCAACAATCATGGCTGCCCAAATGAGCGATGGAAGGAATGGTTTTAAGATCCAGAAACTTGCCGCAATCAGGATCCCGATCCAGAGAAACTGCAGGGTGATACGGGGCAAGTCCGGGGTTGTGGACCTGTTTAATTTCATATTATATCCTCATTTCCATCCAGTATAGTGGGTGCTGGTGCCGGGTCTTTTTGTGGGTTTATTTGCTTAAAGGATTATAGGAGAAGCGGACATACATGTCAATGGATTCATCATGACATGAATTCACGTGCCATTGCGCACTTTGTCTTACAAGAATATTTACATATGTATGATTCTCGGTCATTTTATCCAGTAGTTGTCTGCCGTCTTATACTCTTCGACCATGTCGTCTTCCAACTCCCTGCGTAATGATTCAAACTTGTCATCACTCATTATTTCGGGGACGGAAAAGATTGAGCCAAATCGAAAAAGAACCTTACTGAAGGGTTTGGGAATCATGAAACGATCCCAGCTATTCATAATAAAAGCATTTTCATATGAAACAATACCGGGGCAGATAACAGCGTCGGTTTTCCGAGCCAATGAGATGAGGCCTGGTTTAATGACCCAGGGGGGGCCGGTAGGGCCATCTACAATATGGCCGCCAATTTGATTCTCACCGACACCCTGAACCATCACTTGAAGAGCTTCCTTGCCTCCTCGGGTGCTCGATCCTCTTACTGGAATCCATCCGATGTGCTGAACGACCTTGGAAATGAAATCCCCGTCTCGGCTTTGGCTGATTATGATGCAGGGCGACCATTTAAATATTTGTGGAAGGAAAAAGCCGCCAAAAAACCGTTGATGCCAACTGGAAATGATAATCCGCCCTCCGTTCTCCAGATGCTTTTGAACCTTCTCTGTTCCTTCAAATTTTACGTGGAGAGTCTTGGTGTAGAGATTTAAAAAGTAAAAGATAATTGGCGGAAGAATAGTGGTTAATAATAAGTATTTTACTTCCTTGGCAATAGACATAAGCATATTCCCCTTGCGCTTTAATCCATTGATGAAGACATGATCTTGTTTAATATTTGCATACATTAGTGTCCGGACGTTTCATCAAATAAATCTAGCTGGTTATAAAATGTAGTATTTTCATGCTTGTAAGGGTAGTTTGTAAATAGTTGAATAAGTGACGTTCTTTCGAATACCGAAACGCTCAGGACCTGTAAAATTGTGTAGAGACTCATCGGTAGATTGAGCTCTTTTTTCAGGATAGCGACCAAAACATAGACAGAAATTGCTATCCAGATTTGCGTTTTCACGGCATTCTCCGAAGTGCCGTAGAAACACTTGATTCGCAGATTTTGCTTGATCCATTTGAAAAACAGCTCCACCTGCCAGCGGCAGCGGTACAATTGGGCTATCGTCAGAGCCGGCAGAGAGAAATTGTTGGTTAGGAACACGAAGGTCCTGTCGGTCTCGGAATCGTAATATTTGATACGTCGAAGCATACTTGGATAGCTTTTGCGTTGATAAAACCCGGTCAACATAACTGACTGATCGCAGATTAGGCCGGTCGATCTGTCTACCTGATGGGAATAGATTCTGCGGCACTTCAGGTTGGATTTGGCCCGAATAAGAAAGAAGACGGAAGCCTGAAAGAGGTTGTACAATCTGGCAAAATCCAGATAGCCTCGATCCATGACATAGAAAGCGCCGGGTTCCAGAGGAATGAAGTCGAGACTGTTGACTTCGTGAAGTTTGCCATAGGAGATATGGATAAACGTAGGAATGCTTCCACGGAGATCCAAAAGTGTATGGAGTTTGATTGCACTTTTGGTTTGACGGAAATTGGCCCATGGAAACATAGACAGACACAGATCGATGGTTGTTGCATCGAGTGCGTAAACCGTTTGTTCCAGTTCTATGGCGAAAAGATCGTTGCTGTATAACCTGCGGGCTTTGGTAATCAGTGCATGGGCAAGGTCGGCATAGATATGCCAGTCCCTCTGTTCGTTGGCATCTGCGATGGTTGATCGAGAAACCTTTCCGCGTATGCCCATGTGATAAAGTTTCTTGTTCTGTGAACGAAGGCATGATTCGATGTCCCGAAGGCTTTCCCGATAAGTGATTTGAGCGAATGCCATGCATAGATATTGATCGAGACATGTAAAAGTTTTGACCTTGAAGTCGCCTTGATAACGCTCCACGCACCGCCGAAAGGTTCGTATGGGCATAAGGTCCATGACCTGAGAAAATATGATTTTGCCTGTATACATGGGAACTCTCCTCCTGAATCGCTTCGGGAAGATGCCCCCATAATCGGTAAAATTTCAAGTCGAGTACACATGAATATGGCATATTTATTACACTATTATAAATGGTTACAAAGAATTAATAGTCCGTATCCCGGACACTAATGAAATCATATTTATTATATCCGAGAGTGGATCTAATATAATGGAGGGCCAAAGAGACACCAAATCGGCTACAGGGCTTCCGTCATGAACTCCGCTGATAGTAGTAATACTTGCGATTGCATTTTTTCCATCCATTACACCGAATGGTGTTTTAAATGTAGCGGCTGCGGCAAGCAATCGACAGGTCGGACCTCCCATTGAGTGGCCAACCAGATTGATTTTTTGCACATCCTTCCATTCGGTCATTGCCCACCAAGTGTTAACTTGATTTTCTATATAATCCAACCAGGAAAATTGCTTGTCGACTTCATCATAGTATACACCCCATGCAGGCTGGGTCGTGTATTGCGTCCATTTTTGCGCCTTTGGATCAGGACATAAGCCACCGCCGCCGTTACAGGATTTAATCGCCTGATCGATATGATACCAGTAGTCAGGAAACATGTCCGGGCTCCAACCAATTCCATGAATAAAAACAGTAGGGTATTTTGTTAAACATGTCACCCCATTAGATGGAGGAATACTGTTTCCTTTTTGCTGATATCCCAGATATTCACGTAAAAACGTAATTTGCGCGGCTAATGATTTACTCCGCAAATTTTCAAATTCAGGGGAGTTCCAGTAGGAGCTGCTCAAATATTTATAATTGTCTGCAATTTTGCTATTCTTTTTCTCCACTGAATCAGTGGGATAGATTGGTTTAAGTCCTAACGCTAAACACGAATCATGCAAGGATAAATTTTTAAATGACTGAAAACTTGCTCCGGAGAAAAGAAAAGTTAAGACGAGAATAGAGATGAAAATTCGTTTCATAAAAATAACCCCCTTTTAATGTTTGTTGATGGTCATTCAATAATGTCCGGTTAAGGAAATGCATATGTTCTCCACTGGCATGGCGGTTGATAGAGCCAGATACGGGCTTCATTTACAATATCTTCCATATTCATTTCGTTTGGATATTGACGGAGAGTTTGTGGAGACGTTTGACGGAAACATTTTCGTGAGGTTGGTCATGGAAGTCCTCCAAGGCGTTGGCTCAGAGAGATATCATATACTTACATGCAAACTTATAATGGACTATTGATAGTATAGAATAGAGGTGCTTCAAATAATAAGCAATGCGGCGATGTCTGATTTTTGCTATAAGCGTTTATCCTAATGGAGATCTGTAAAACAGAAAAGGCTCAATCATTTAGAAGGGCAACTTACATCAGCAGCATAGAATCGATAATTCATCAGTCCATCTACAACGAGACCCGCCAAAATAGCAGTGTTTTTTTCAATAAACGTGACGACATTATCACCAGCCATCATGTCTGGCGAGGCTCTGACACCCTGAATGGTTTGTAAATAGCCCCTGGACCCCATTTTTATATGGCCGGCGGCGGTATGACAAGAACGTAACCGCTGGCTACGACCTCCTGCCGCTGGTTTGTCCAGAGAAGCTTCATGCGGACCCACCTCTTATCCGGTAATTTTTCTTCAATGGTTCCCGTAGCGGTAATCGTATCGCCAAAGTAAGTAGGGGCCTTAAAACGGCATAGGATTTCGAGAGCAACGGTTCCCAAACCGGGAAGCTTCATCCCGAGAACGGGTGCGATCAAACTTTGGGCCAGTGCGCCATGGGCGATACGTGTTTTGAAAGGTGTCAACTTTGCAAATTATTCATTCATATGCATGGGATTGAAGTCACCGGAAATACCGGCAAACAAATAGACATCCGTTTCCGTAATGGTCTTGGTAAATGAAGCTGACATGCCGATTTCCAGTTGATCATAAGTATAGCCGAGTTGTAATTTAGTGCCTGACATAGCAATTTCCTCCTTTAACATGGTTTCTCTAATCGATTTGAATGTAGCGCAGGACTTCAGTCCTGCAAATACCTTATAATATTGGCTACATTAAATCAAAACTGCAGACCTAAAGGTCTGGAGTACAGCAAGTCGAATGTAGCAAATATTTGGTGGTCTCGTAAAAAGTCAAAAATGTTCAAGAATCGTCATTCCGGTGAAAACCGGAATCCAGAGATTACAATTCGGTACACAAGCACTGGACACTGGTTTTCACCGGTGTGACGACTTTTTTACGAGTTCATCAATATTCTAATTGCGACACAGTCTCCCCTCCAGAGGGGGACACATCTGCTACAGAGGTTTGAATTTATTTAAACTATCTCTGGCAATGAAAGTGCGCTGCATTTCCGACGTACCATGAGCTATGACGGCAAACCGGGCGTCACGATAAAGCCGTTCAACGTCCATTCCTTTGATGTAGCCATGCCCCCCATGGATCTGCATGGCAAGGTCGGCGATCTGATTTACCGATTCACTGGTAAAGAGCTTCGCGCAGGAAGAAAGAACGCTGCAATCGGCCTGTCCCTGCTCTATGCCCCAGGCGGCGCGATGGGTCATCATCCGGCCAAGATCGTTCAAGGTGAACATAACAGCCAGTTTCGCACCAACACCCTCGAACACACCTATCGGTTTCCCGAATGCCTTCCGGGTTTTGCCGTAAGCCGTCGAGATTTCCATGCAGCATACGCCAATGCCTATGGACATGGATGATACGGCAAGCTTGATCAAATCCATCGTCCTGTTCAACTGTGCATAGCCGGAGCCTTCACCACCTAGAAGGGCCTCATTTCCTACCTCGCACCGCTGCAGGGAAACCTCGGAAGCCAAGGCGCCTCGCAACCCCATGGTTTCGAGCGGCTGCCCTACCGTGAGTCCCGGCGTCCCTTTATCGATAAGGAACATCGATAGCCCCTTCTCCAAACCGATAGATTGATCCGTCCAGGCCAGGATGAGAAAGGCGTCGGCCAGAGGTGCGTTCGTTACAAAATTTTTCACCCCGGTAATCACCCACCGGCCGCCCTTCATTTCCGCATGGGTTTGCAATCCCCCCAGATCGCATCCCCCATCGGCTTCCGTACAGCCAAGGCAGCCGACAAGCTCTCCATTCCGCAGAGCATCCAGATACCTGCTTTTCTGTGCCGTCGTGCCGAACAGCTTAACAGGAACCCCGAATGATGTCAGTGAGGACATGGCACAAAGGAATGTCGCAGGACAGGCTTTGGCAACTTCTTCGCCAGCGACGCATTGCATGACGATGTCGTCTCCAAGAAGGAGATCCAGATAACCCGCGTTGGCGAGCTTTTTCAAATTATCACGGAGCCGGGACCGGACTTCTTCTTTTGTACCACCATCCAGGTCCGCGGCATTCCCGGCCAGCTCCTCTCTGCAGAATTTAGCGATTCCCGATTGAATTATTTTCTGTGCATCCGTCAATTCATAATTCATCATGGCTTTTCTCCTTACATCAACATGAAGCGGGACACGATCATTCTCATGATGTCCGAAGTTCCGCCGCCCAACTGGCCCAGTTTTGCATCCCGCATCGTACGTTCCACGGGATATTCATGGATGTACCCATAACCGCCGAAGAGGTCCACGCCGGCTGAGCACATCTCGAAGCCCTTGTCGCCGACATACATCTTATTAACTGCGGCAAGCAGCGGATTAAGGAACATACCGTTATCCTTGGAGGCGGCGACCCGGTAGACGGCCAATTTTCCTACTTCGAGAAAAACCTTCATATCGGCAATGCGGTTTTGGATGGACTGGAATTCTCCGATTGCCTTTCCGAAAGCCCGTCGCTCATTGGCATATCGGGCGCAGTTTTCATAAACGAACATAATTGAACCGATGAAGGGAGAAAGGAGAGTGCTTCTGTCCCACTCCACACCGCCCAAAGCGATATTCCAGCCATTTCCTTCACCACCCAGGCAATTCTCCATGGGGACTTCGCAGTCTTCCATATAAACTTCGGAGGTCATGGAGCATTTTGATCCCATCTTATGCATGGGTTTACCCGTCGCAATGCCGGGAAAATCTTTTTCGACGATGAATGTCGTAATCCCTTTGTGCTTGCTTCCCTTGTCGATGGTGGCAAAGATCACGAAAACATCGGCCAGAGGGGCGTTTGTGATGAAGGTTTTAGAACCGTTGAGGATGTATTTATCCCCTCTTTTCACGGCCGTCGTCTGCAAGGCACCGGCATCGGAGCCGCAGCCCGGCTCGGTAAGCCCCATACAGCCGATCCATTCCCCAGTGGCCAATTTGGGAAGATATTTCCGTTTATGTTCTTCCGTCCCATGTTCCATGATGTTTGCGGCACAGAGGTATGTGTGTGCACCCCAGGCAAGGGTATGCCCGCCATCGACTCCGGCATGGCCGACGGCTTCTCCCGCCAGGCAGCAGGTCACAAAATCCGCCCCCTGACCGCCATACTTCTCCGGCACCGGAAGACCCAGCAGGCCCATATTACCCATTTTCTTCCAGAGCTCAAAATTGAACTCGCCCTTGAGCTCCGCTTCTTCGCACAGAGGAGCAAGCTCTTCTTTAGCGAAGCGATAGACCGTCTCTTTGAACATCCTTTGCTCATCAGAAAACGAAAAATCCATATCATGCTCCTTTTTTGCAGTGCCGGCATGGTTTGCCGTGCCGTTGTTTGTCGCCGGTGACCTTGCCTGTCGATTAGAGGATCAGACTGGTTCAAAACGGTCTATCTGCATCAGGGTATTGACCGGTTCGTCAGCAAAAACGGCCTTTACCCGCATGCCCACCCGAACATCCCTGGGATCGATGCCGGTGACGATATGAGTCAACGGCGTGTCGGCCCCGTTCAGCTTGATTTGACCCAGAACGTAAGGCGGCTTCTTCGGGAGGTGCTTATCGAAGTAACGCACAACGGTGAAGTTGACCAACTCGCCTTCGTTCTTCAGATCCACCCAGTTCTCGTCAATTTTCGACCAGCATTTCTCGCAATATTCCCGTGGCGGAACGAAGACCTTATCGCACTTCTTGCATTTGACACCTCGAATCTTCTTGCCGTCCCGCATGGAGATGATCCATTTCGATCCGAGTTTGCCCACAAAATATGTGTTGGGCAATGCCATCTTTCCTTCCAGAACGAAGCAGTCCGTTTTATCCACTTCTTTATTTGCACAAGTCATATTCCTTCTCCTTGTTTAGTCGACCAGTTCAAAATAGCTGATATCCTTGAAGCTTCCCGTCGTTTGCTCCGCCCAGACCGGACGGACGCGAGAACCGAGCTTGATCCGGGGCAGCTCTTCCTTTTTCAGATCATGGGACATCGCCTCCGCTTCCGTCGCACCGTCCATAACAAAGTACAGGGTTACATAAGGTGTATCGCGGACTGTACCCGTCAGAGGATCAGGGCTGGCAAAGTAAACGATATCGTAGTCCGTCACGGTGGCTTCCGGTCCCACTTCTACAAAGTCATCTACACGAACGCGACAGACGGCGCAGATCTCCTGGGGAGGAAGCTGGGTTCTGCCGCACTTGGGACACTTGTTGGCAAAGAACTTCTTCTCTCGCAGTCCTGCAAACCATTTTCCCATGACCGGACCGGTCGCAAAACGCTGACTGATGGAATTGACGACTTTCAGCGAAAGGAGCTCTTCTGTTTCCGCCGCGTTGGGATCGACATATTTGCTGAATAATTTTGTCGTCGCACCGGCAGCGCCCATATCGCCTTCTATCTTCACCTTCCCCGACATGAATGCGGAAGTGCCGTCAATCTTCCCCATCATCATCCCGACATAAGTTGCAGCCTCCATAATCATTTTTACCGTCAGGTCCGGAGGAAAGGCTCCCTCCGTTACGCTGCAATTCTTATCTTTAATTGTGATCGTCCACTGACCTCCATCTGCTCCCGTGAGGTCATAACCGATCTTCATGTCGACGCCTTCGGCGTTCTCCGGGCGGAATCTGTGCGCAAGACCGGAAAGGATGTCCCGCGCCAGTATCTCTTTTTTGTCTTCCTTTTTCGGCACCGTGTACTGATTGAAAACCTTCGGTAATAGCGTCATGAGCAGCTTCGGGTCGCCCACGACACGGAGCTTGCCGGATGACAAGGCGTCCAAAGGCGCAATTTTCTGCAGTGTCACCCCGATGAAGGTTTCCGGACCATCAGCAACGACAATTGTCTTGCAGTCCGTAAGTTCCCCCGTTACGGTTTCCACATTGATGGTCCCATTCTTGATGTGCACCCGCCACTTGCCTTCACCCTTGCAGTCGTATCCGATAACGATATCCTCGTTTTTCGCCTCCTCAGGCTTGAAACGGACAGGCATCGTATTGAAAATATCTGCTACCGTTGTTCCATAAAATTCAGCCATGATGATCCTCCTGCCAGTTAAGCTCTTTTTCGAGCATCATTAAGACACTCCAGTAAGTTCCGCCGAACCCGGATGCCAGAGCGTGCTTTACATCCTTCTTTATCTGGTGTTTGCCTGCATCCCCTCTGATCTGGAGGGCGGCCTCCAGCGGCCGGAGCATGGCAGTCGCCCCGATAGGGTTGCTTGCGATAACGCCGCCCGAGGGATTGATCGGCAGCTTTCCGTCAAGATCGAATTCTCCCCCTTCCAGCATGCGGAGATGGGCATCGCCTTCAAGAAGCAAAAACTCCCGCAGCCAGTCCATGGCCCACCACGATGAAGGGTCGTACATTTCGAAGACGTCGAAATAGTCGATAGGGTTCTTGATGCCGTTGCGTTTAAAAAGTTTTTCCGCCGCGTAACGATGAGTCATCTTCGGCTTCTTAAATCCGAACATATTGGAGATGGTCTCTTCGCGATGAACCTGGACATGATCCCTGATCCAGACCGGTGTTTTGGCCGTTCCTTTTTTTACGTTTTCTTCCGATGTGAAGATCATGGCCGCAGCACCATCGGATTGTGAACACATGTGGATCAGACGAAGATCGCCGACAAGCTGGGGCGATGTTGCCATCAGTTCTTCGCCCTGGCTATAGTCGAGCCCGAAGCGCCGGTGTGCCCTTTCATTCAGCGTGGCGTTTTTATCCATCATAATCCGGTAGCGCATAGCCGCCTTTTTGGCTCTCTCCTCGCCGAACTCGTTGATCATGGCCGATGCCGTCGTTCCTGTGAGGGCTCCCGTCTGCAGATTCCGGAACCAGAGGGGATCGGCCATATTCGTGATGCCGCCCGTCGTGTTCGATTCCTGGAGTTTCTCCATACCCAAAGCCAGCACCGTCTCATACATGCCCGAGGCAACCAGATTGTCGGCCGCACAGACGAGGGTCGCCCCCACCGTGCCGCCCGTGGTCAGACGGAATTCATCTTTCCCATAAGCCCCCGTACCCAGGGAATGCCACAGGTCCGGTGCATGCTGCATTTCAAAGAGTTCCATATTCCCATGGACAATGCAGTCAATATCGTCCAGCCTCAGGTCGGCGTCCGCTAAGGCGTTTTTCACCGCCTCATGGACCATTTCCACCTGATTCTGGTCTTCTTTATGACTTGAGAGCGTAGTCTGGCCGACACCGATAATCGCTACGTTTCTGTTTTTTTTCATAATCGCTGCTCCTTAGTTTTCCAGAATGAGTACGGAATGGAACTGCCCCGCGGCACCCCATGACGAGTGGGCAAGCGCCTTTTTCGCATCCGGAACCTGCCTTTCCCCTGCCTGTCCCTTGAGCTGAAGAACCGCATCCGCAGCGCGATAGAGACCGGAAATCACGATCGGGCTACCGGCCAGCATACCGCCTGAACGATTCACATTAAATTTATCAGGGCCACCTTCATCGATGAATTTTCCACCTTTGCCTTCCTCACAAAAACCGAGACCTTCAAGCCACATGGGCTGTTGGTAGGCATAGGCATCGGAGACCTCGACGACATCGATTTCTTTTTTCTGATCGTTGATTCCCGCTTGACCGTATGCGCGTTCGGCCGCCTTCTTCAAGGCGAAGTTGCTTGTCAGATCGCGGTCGCCCAGATAGAAACTGTCCATGCAGTTGGCAAAACCCTTGATCCAGACGGGCTTGTCCGTAAAGTCCTTAGCGCGTTCTTCAGACGTGAGCAGCATTCCCACGCAACCATCGGAAACGGGATAAATATGCAGCTGTCGAAGGGGATCGCAAACCATGTGAGAGGCCATAACCTTTCCCTCTTCCAGAATTTCCCTTGTCATGGCACAGGGATTCTTGGCCGCCCACTTGCTTGCACGGGCAACGATCTTTGCCAGATGACGATCCGTAACACCGGATTTTTTGATATAAGCCTGGGCCTGCAGCGCCGACGCATTAAGCCAGTCAAGGCCTGTCGCCCTCCCATAGAACGGGTCAAACGACAGATTGGAGATCATGTTCCGGCTTTCACCCTGGGATTCCTTACAATGCCCCATGACCAGCACCATGTCTTCATGGCCGGAGAGAATGACGGCCATGGCGTAACCGATGGCATTCAACCCTTCCTGGGCCATCTTCTCCTCCGAGCGGTAATGGGCACCCAGAACATCGGTCACTCCATTGTTGGAAATCGTCCGTGCATCGAAAAAGTCATCAGATGCACTGACAATGGTATTGACGCCCTTATCCTCATCAAAGCTTAATCCCGTCTGATTCCTGAGGTCTTCCAGCACATCGAGAAGCATGCCCTGAAATCGCTTGTACCAAAGATCTGATTCGCATTTATGCTGGGCAACAGCACAAACAGCTACCCTTTTTGATGCCATATAATATCTCCTTCCCATAAATATTCAGTCTATTGAAAAATGCCCAGCTGCTGCGTTGCGCTGCAAGCCTCTTCAATCGACATACTTCTATATACGACTCATTCCTCAACTTTTACGCGCCTTGCATCTGAACAGCCCGTATCATGTACGGGACAAGCTTTTGAACAGACTGTCCAAGATTGAAAATTTCAACTTATTTTTCAGTCACGTTAAGCTAATCGAAATTCCGGAACTTGCCTTGACATGATTTCTTTTTGTCCCAGATTTCCTGCGAAACAATTGCGATATTTACCGCTCTTGATTGCCGTCATAATGGCCTTGCCGCTGAGTTCGGATTCCAGTTCGATCCATCCACGACCGCAGCCGAGGCGGTTGTGGGAGTCATCAGCCGCAATTTTCAAGTAATTAATTTCGGGTATGTCGAATTCGGGGGTGTAAAATCCGTGGTTGGTTATTTCCACGGCATGGAGGGGATATTGGGCGGAAACCTCTTCGATGCATTCCATCGTTTTTCTTAGATCAAGGTCATAGTCAGCCGGATGGTTGAGGATAAACAGATCATCGCCGTTTCCATCAATCCTGCTGACATGAACGTATCCTTTACTGCAGTGAACCGTTAATTCAATGCCGGGAAAGATGAGCAGATCGGATTTTATATTTTTTATTTCATCGCGGTAAGTGGGACGAAGGAGGTGATCGTGATCGGTAATTGCAAGAAAGTGGAAACCAAGGCGGGCATACTCATCGGCGGTCTCTTGAGGGGTTAGACGCCCGTCGGACATCGTTGTATGAGCGTGCAACTGTCCTCTAAGAATCATGTGCTGTCACCCTCTTGTTTGAGCGAAGCTCCCTGAAAGAATATTTTTGTCAGACTCTCGATGATGCGCTTCTCTCTTCGTTTGTTCAGAGGCTCATCTCCCAGGATCATGACCGACAGCACCGAATCCAGGGAACCAAGGAAAATAATTGCCATGTAATTGGCCTGAATATCCTTGCGGATAATATTATTGTTCTGGCCTTCGACAATGATTGCTTCGCAGAGGGAAAAGAGCTTATTGAATCTATCCTTTCTCCGGGTCTTTTTCTGGTAGACAAAGCCGCGCGACACCTCCGAGATAAAAATGGTCAGCAGATATGGCCTCGTTTCGTAAACTTGGAGAAGAAATTTTATAATCTCCGCAAGCTTGTCGTACGTCGAAAGCGAACTCGATTTCAATTGCTCCAGTTTCAAATAATATTCATTCCACCATTGTTCGATAATGACCTCGAAGAGGCTCTCTTTGGTCCCGAAATAATGGTAAATCAGGCCATACGACAGATTGGCCTCTCTCGCAACATCCGCCATACGGGTCTCGGAGAAGCCTTTCCGGCTGAAAACCTTCTGCGCCGCCGCGATTATTGCTTTTTCCCGCTCGGTCTTGTCCATGCATCTTTTCTAACAATTATTGATTGACATGTCAATCAATTTTTTTTATAATGTCTTTCAAGCATAATTCTTTTCATCACAACATCTGTTAAGATTCATCTTTACAATATTTATTCCCGTGCAATTACATTGAATGGTATGATATTAAACATTTACGCTAAAAAATTTAAAAGGGGGTGATCCTGCAACCAAAGAAGCATCGTTTATTGTGAATCTCGCAATGCCTTAATTTATTTAATCCGGCTTTGCGAGAAGATGGGGCCGTGTCAACTGTAAACCTAACCATGAAGAACTAAAGTCTTTCATAAAAGGAGGGGGACTATGAGTTGGCAAGAGCTTTACAATAGTCGGCTTATGTCGGCGCAAGATGCTGCAAAGATCGTTCAATCAGGTGACTGCTTCTGGACCCCGCTCAATCTGGGTCAGCCATCCATGCTGATCATGGATGCCATTGCTGACCGCAAGGATGAATTAGAAGACGTAGAGTACACAAATTGCCTTGTTCTGAGGCCTTATAAAATCTTCAAACCTGAATACCGGGACACCTTCAAGCTCGTTTTCGGATTTTACAGTTCCCCGGTCCTGATGCCTTTCGGTAAATCGGAATGGGCAAATTTCTTCCCCTGCCAGAGCTCTGATGCAGGGAAAAAATATTCCTTACGCAAGTGCGCATTCAATCGGCGCACGGGGATGATAACACAGGTCGCGCCACCCGACGAACACGGCTTTGTCAACCTCGGACTGGACGCCTTCTATACGGAAGCGATCATGAACCAGTGCGAATGGATCATTGCGGAAGTCAACCCCAAGATGCCCCGAACCTATGGCCAGACCAACTTTCATGTCTCGAGGTTCAGCGCCTTTGTTGAAAATCCGAATCCCATTCCCGCTATCCCTACCCCCCAGGCCACGGACGTGGAAATCAAGATGGCGGAAAACGTGATTGGCCTCCTTAAAGACCGCGACTGCGTCCAGGTCGGGATAGGAGCTGTTCCCGCCATGATCAGTAAGCTTCTGGAAAACTCCGGTCTGAAAGATCTGGGGATCCACACCGAAATGGTCCCGGCCGGCACGCACAGGCTGGTAGAAAAAGGTATCGTAACCGGCAAGTACAAGAAGGTCAACCCCAGGAAAATCCTCCTCGCCTTCACCATGGGCGATCAGGAACTCTACGATTTTATTGCCAACAACCCCTTGTGCGAATTTCGTCCGACCTCCTATGCAAACAGCATCCCCGTAATCGCCCAGGAAGACAACATCGTTGCCATTAACGGATCGATTGAAGTGGATCTTACGGGGCAGATTTGCTCTGAGTCAATTGGCAACTATATCAGAACAGGCACAGGAGGCCAGCTTGATTTTGTGGTCGGCGCATTCTTGTCGCCGGGAGGACGGGCGATCAATCTTCTGCCGTCGACAACCATGGATGACACCGTATCGCGGATCGTCCCCTATCTTGCTCAAGGCGCCAGGGTAACCGTGCCCCGCCACTACTCGGGATTTGTCGTCACCGAATACGGGGTCGCCGATCTATATGGGCGGACGGAACCCGAACGGGCCAAAGAGCTCATAAAGATCGCCCATCCCAAATTCCGCGAAGAGCTGGAAAAAGGAGCGAGGGAACGGGGTTTTCTTAAAAAGGAACAATTCTGATCTTATGATAGGTGGAAGGGCGCCCACACCGGCGCCCTTCTTCCCTTCCATATCAATGATGCCCGGCAAGTAATCGGCTGGAGAATGATAAAGAAAGGTAAGGTTATGTTTCCAGAATTCACGGAAGAACAGACAATACTGAGGGAGACGGTCCGGCTGTTTGCCGAAAAAGAGGTTCAACCTCTGGCCCGCGAAATAGACGAACAGGAAAGATTCCCCACGGAAAGCTTCCAGCGACTGGGTGAGATGGGACTTCTCGGAACCACCGTGCCCCAGGAGTTCGGTGGCGCCGGAGCGGGTTATACGGAGATGTGCATTATCGGAGAAGAACTTTCCATAGTCTGCTCTTCCACCGCGGCGGTTTTCGGCACCCATGCGGGCCTCTGCGTTGACAATATCCGTCGCAATGCAAACGCATTTCAGTTGAATAAATACCTGCCACCGCTCTGCGACGGAAGCAAGATCGGGGGACTGGCCATGACAGAACCTTCCGCCGGATCGGATGTTATGTCGATGAGGCTTCGCGCCGTAAAAAAAGGAGACGAATATGTACTGAACGGCTCGAAGATATTCATCTCCAACGGCCCGGTGGGAGATATCTTCGTAATCTACGCCAAGACCGACCCGGAGAAGGGGCCCCATGGCGTCTCCGCCTTTATCGTGGAGAAAGATTTCCCGGGCTTTCAACGTGGAAAAAAGTTCGAAAAAATGGGGTGGCGAGGCTCTCCAACAGGAGAACTGATCTTTGAGGACTGCCGGGTACCTGCAGAAAATCTTCTGGGTGGTGAAAACCGGGGCGCGCTTGTCCTAATGAGCGGCCTCAACACCGAGAGGGTTCTCCTGGGAGCGCATTCGCTGGGACTCGCCCGAGGGGCCTACGAGTGCGCCCTCCGATATGCCAAAGAACGCATTCAGTTTGGGAAACCGATTTCCGCCTTTCAGCTCATCCAGGCGAAGCTTGCCGATATGGCCATGGAAATCGAGCTTTCAAGGCTCATCACCTATAAAGGCGCCATGATGGCCGACCGGGGAATGCACCGGGAGATGAACCTCACCGCTGCCTACACAAAACTCTATACCTCAGAAGTGGCCATGCGAGTGACGACAGAAGCGGTTCAGATCCTCGGCGGATACGGATATATCAAGGAATTCCCCGTGGAGAGGATGATGCGAGACGCCAAACTCCAGACCATCGGCGGCGGCACCTCGGAGATCCAGCGTCTGATCATCGCCCGGGAGATTCTGGCATAGAGTTGGCCGGATCTTTTGGTCTTTAGATCATCTCGGGTGGTCAGACGGGTGTTGACAGAGCTGCTTTTGACTTTGCCATCAAACATCAGCCAGAAAAGACCATAGCTTTGCCGCAATCGGGGTATGTGGCCAGGAACAGATGGAGGCTTTTCATGCTTACCGGTTGCACTGCTTTTCACCTCCCTGGATGAATCTTGCCATTCAGCACAGCCAGATAATCCACCTCGGCACAACTGCTTTTCGCCTTCCGGTCCCAGTAATATAGATTGCCGTTTTGCGACATGAGAAAAATTGCCATTGTATTTGGTGTCGAAGTACGTCTGTCCTATCTGAATTCAATCAGATAATGCTCATACAGACCATCATAGGACATACACCCATAGCATAAATCAGATGTCAGCTTATATCTAATTATCCGATGCTCCTCTAACTAGTTTCCCGAGTTAAACTTCCTGAAAGGACAAGGATGATGAAAGACATTTTCAGAAAAAAGAAAATAGATACTTTGTTGCAAGACATAAGGGATTCCAAGCTCAGGAAGGAATTAGGCGCTTGGGATTTAACCCTGATGGGAATTGGAGCGATAGTTGGGGTGGGAATATTCGTAGTTACCGGTGTAGGTGCTACCATTGCAGGGCCTGGACTTACTCTTTCATTTGTAATCGCATCCACTGCATGCAGCTTTGCTGCCTTAAGTTATGCCGAGTTTTCCTCGGCTATTCCCATTTCCGGATCTGTTTACACTTATACATACTACACTATGGGAGAATTCTTTGCATGGCTGATTGGGTGGGATCTTGTATTGGAATATACCCTGGGAGCTGCTGCGGTCGCGGCTGGCTGGTCCGGATATTTTATTGCACTCTTAGCTGGTATCGGAATTAATATTCCAGTTGAGCTTTCGGCCGCTTACGGGTCCATCCCGGGAACAACCACATGGTTCAATCTGCCTGCCTTCTTGATTATGATGCTCGTTACATATATTATCTCCAAAGGAGTCAAGGAATCGGCCCGCGTGAATAATTTATTGGTTGCTGTCAAAATTGGAATAATTCTCCTGTTTATTGCAATTGGTTCTTTTTACATACGGCCTGCCAATTGGCAGCCTTTTGCCCCATTCGGTGCACAGGGAATATTTAATGCGGCAGCGTTGATATTCTTCTCTTATATCGGATTCGATTCGATCTCCTCTGCTGCCGAGGAAGTAAAAAATCCAGGCCGGGATTTGCCACGTGGTATTCTGTTCTCTCTCGGGTTCTGCACGCTGCTCTACATTGCAGTAACAATGGTCATGACAGGGATTGTCCCATTTGAGAAATACATTGGAACAAACAACCCGGTATCATTCGCTATCCAGTCGGTGGGCCAAGAGTGGTTTGCTGAAATGATCAATATAGCAGCAATTATGGGGATGACCACAGTTATATTGGTTCTCATTTACGGGCAAACAAGGATTTTCTATGCAATGTCGCGGGACAGGCTGTTGCCTCCGGTATTCGCAAAGCTTCACACCACTTATAAGAGTCCATATGCATCAACATGGCTGGTTGGCATCATAGGAGGCGTGATCAGTTCCAGTCTTCCTCTTAGTAATATTCTTCAGTTGACAAATCTCGGGACGCTGGTCGCGTTCTGCTTGATATCAATTTCTGTTATAGTAATGCGAAAAACCCACCCGGATCTGCCTCGAAAATTCCGATGTCCATGGGTGCCGCTGCTGCCTTTATGCGCTATCTTGAGCTGCGGCTTTTTATTGAGCTGCCTTGATTTGCTCGTTTGGATATCCTTTTGTGTATGGCTCATCATAGGCCTGGTAATATACTTCAGCTACTCACGGCACAGATCGGTATTGAACGAAAACAACAAAGTACTTCCTGACTTAAACCGTGTAGCGTAAATTGTTCTGTTTGGTAGTTCTGTGAGTTCCGTTGGGAGTTCTTGGAACCAGTATATCTAAATAACTTTGCTGGCAGGAATATCAATCAGCAAGAATCGCAAGAGTTAATGCGGCGAGTGGCCGTGTTAAGAAATAATGAGGTGCATTGGGTGCCACGGGCGAAGGCGAACTGTTGCCCGTGTGTCGGTGAACAATTTAAGACAGCTACGGATATTGTGCGTGCATAGAAAGGTAAATGAAAGGCTGATTCATGACGAACCAACTATAGCGGAACTGACGAAATGGATCATCAAAGAGGGGAAGATTACCTAAGCAAAAACGACGGATGCCTTGTCGTGAACGACAAATTGTGATTCCAATTCGAAACCATAGTTTTGTCTTGATTGGCTTCTGCGCTTAAAAGCATGCAATTGCATGATCTGCGCTATCGTAAATTTCAAAGATTTCATCAAGACCGACCACATTGAAAACTTTGAATATGTGCGGCGGTATGTTGCATATCCCCAAGCGGCCATTTTTTTCTTTTAACCTGCTCAAGACAGAAATGAAGATCCTGAGCCCGCTGGAACTGAGGCAGTCAATATTTCCCAAATCCAGTATCAGTTTAAAGCTGCCGCAATCTATAGCGCGGTAAAGCTCTTCTTCAATTTCCATGCTGCGGCTGATATCCAGCCTGCCTTTAAACATGAAGATTTTGACATCGTTGCAATCCATGACCTGCAGATCCATCTCCCCCCCTATGCGATCTTCTTTCTTATGATCAAGCGATTTTGGATTCCTATCCGTTCATACTGAACATCGTCCATCAAGCTGTGAATCAAATATCTGCCGATGCCGAGACTTCCCTTTTTATCAAGCAACGCCCTGCCCATCACGGGATGAGGCGGTGACGTGTTACACCGTTTAGCCTCATCCGTAAATGTGATACAAAAGACATCCCCATCCATCCCCATTTCTATGTTAATTCTGCCATCAAGACGGTTTTCGTAACCATGACGGACAATATTTGCAAATGCCTCGTCAATAGCTGTCAGCACATCAGAGGATTGTTCTTTACCAGCATTCACCTTATTCAAGATGCGATCAGCCTCATCCATTATTACCCTTATATTCTGCAGCCGACTGTCAACGTGAAACTTCGCTTCAATCTTTTGTTGATCCTTCAACGTGATGACCATAAGGGTGATGTCATCAAAAGGTTCGGCCGTTCCCTGGTGATTGTTAATGTCATCGATGATAAGCTTCATGATGTTGTCGGAACAGAATCCTGTAACGCTACGGATTCTCGTTCTCAGTCGTCTTTCACCATACTCTTCAAACTTGTTGTTGACCGCATCCGTAACACCGTCTGTATACAGGACCAGGACATCCCCACAGGATAAGGTGATTTCGTGTTCCTGAAGGTTGATCGGTTGTATAACGCCGAGAGCTATTCCCTTCGATGTTAGTGGTTTAATCTCATTTGTCCTTCTCTTGTACCAAAGGGGGTGGTTATGGCCTGCACTCGCGTAGGTAATCTTCTTTTTTTGAGTATCGAGTATGCAGCAGAAGCACGTAACGAATATTCCGTTACGGGAATCAGCAACGATATGTTCATTGGCCAGCTCCAATATTTTCGCAGGGCTGTGGGTATGAGAGAAATGAACTCTGATCGTGCTGCGGGAAATGGCCATAAACAGCCCGGCAGGGATTCCTTTCCCGGCTACATCGGCAATGATGATGCCGTATTTTCCTTGACCGAGCGTGACAAAATCATAAAAATCACCACCAACTGTTTTCGCGGGGATGGTGCTTGCCGCAATATCCAGCCGCCCATCGGCAGGAAATTTCCTGGGCAGAATATCTTGCTGCATTCGGGCTGTTATTGCCAATTCAGCTTCCATTTTCTGCTTGTTTTTGAATTCCTCTGTAAGCCGCGAATGACTGTAGTTCTCCATTATCTGTTGGGCAATCATTTCCAGAAGACGCAAGTCCCATTGTTGATAGGGAATTTTTTTCTTACGTTCCGTCACGCAAATGAAAGCTACAATTTTATTCTTCAATTTTAAAGGAGCGGCCACGAAAGAATTGTTCTTGTACCGCGCAGAGGCATTCATTTTAAAACGAGGGTCTTCATGAATATCAGGAACAACAACCCCGCATTGCATACGCATCATATATTCCAGCACATTCCCTCTGACAGTTCCTTTTCTGTTATTTAGAATTCCTCGTGGAATGCCTACGGAGGCCTTGAATACAAAACCTCCGCGTTCTTTGGTGATTATGGAAACTCTATCTGATTCAAGGGCTTCGCAGACAATGCGTATATTTTCTTTGAGCAGGTCATCAATCGTATCGCATTCGTTGATCGTTTCACTGAGACGATACAAGACGGATGTTTCATAAGCCTTTTTTTCCATCATTTCATAGAGATTACGCTGATTGATCGCTAAAGCGGCAAATTCAGAGAAAGACTTGAGTGTTTTAAGGTCAAATGTGTTGTAATCATCATGATTGATCTTGTTGAGCACTTCCAGGACGCCGATGACGCAATCCTCTACAACAAGGGGAACGCAGATCAGATTACGGGTGGAAAAGCTTGTTAGCTGATCCACATGGCGATAGATACGAGGGTCGCTTTCAGCATGGTTGATAATCAGGCCTTCCCCCGTGGCGGCAACAAGCCCTGCAACTCCTTTATCCAGGGGAAATCTTGTCTCTTTGAGGATGTCTCCTTTTTCACCTGTGGCGACATTGAAATAAAGCTCCTTGGTCTCATGATCAATGAGCATCAGAGAACTGGCTTCGGATTTCATGAGTTGCTTGGCACCTCTCATGATGAGGGAAAGAGTCTCGTTGAGATCGATGTCGGTGTTTATCCGGGTTACAATCTCCATGAACGTATCAAATTTGTTCTTTGCCCTCTTATGCAAGAAAAGGCCTCCTTAATTTATTTTCCCGCATGCAAGTATGTTTTTCATATTTTAACTTCAAAGATAGTACCGCGAATACCGATAGCAGCCGTTGCCGTCTTTATTTTGCAACCATAGACAGAACCGCGCTTTCCGACTTGTCCGGTAAAGAAAGCGATACTGATTTTCGCGATCCTTCAGTGCCTCCTCCAATTGGATGCGTTTTGATTCAGATTCCTCAAGCTCCAGGATTCTCTTCTTATAATATGCGTTCTCTTCAAGAAGTTTTTGATGAGTACAAGATGAACTGGTCATATGAATCTCTCCTCAAAGGAAGGAACTCGTCCGGCCGTTATCTAAGAAATGTCATTTAAAAGGGCTGAATGTTTCAACCCATAATGCTTCTTGAAGGAAAACCAGCTATGGCCCAAACAAATTATTACAGGGATACCCAATCTGATCATGAGTATCTGGCCCGCTTGCTCTTTAAGATTATAGATTTCTCACTATATAATTTCTTTTGTGAATACTTGCTATGACGAATTATCGGTGAATTAATATGGATTTATTTTCAATATTGATTATGAATACGAAGATTACGATAAGTTTTTTACTTGATAATATTTGGTTCGTATGCAATATTGCGTTGCGATTTCAATTGTTTCTTTTCTCGTGTTGTTGTTTCAGACGCATCATAATCTCAAATATAGTGGAAATTTTTGCTTACATAATCTGTCCCAAAATTGCTGCCCCAGAATTTGCAGAACATAAGATGCAAAGAAAGCACTGAGACATCAGATGGTCATCATTCTGATTATGCCTTCGACAGACAATATACTCACAGACGAAAAGAAGCTTTTACGAGCATATCATCTATTGGCATCAACTATTGATAATCATCGAATAATAGTCGGAGCCGTTACACGAGATTGGGTGAAAAGCGAAATTGAGAAGAATGTACCAATCAATGATATCCCGTCTCAGACATGGAATACGGTTGTCGGACGAGATATTCTCAAAACTGAATTATATCCAGACGAGTCAATAGATCTTCAGGAAATCAATATTACCGATTCTGATCTTAAGAGAATCGCGAGTCGCATCACTATTAACACAAATAGATTATCGAAACTGGAACCTCTGATCAATGCAGCTGTGCTTTCAGGGGCCATTCTCTGTGGTGCACGAATGTTTGGAGATAATATTAAATCGTGCTCAATCGACAATGATCTGATCATTGCCACAATAATTCATTACACGGCAGGGAAAGAGGACAGATTTTCGGCCTTGCTGCCAAGTGAATATAAGAAGGTAGACGACTCTTACATTCGTGAATATTTCGGAGAAAACGTCCTGCAGCATCTCAAAGAACTCTTGAGGTATCTCGAATTATTTAATGATGCTTATGAAAATGGAACCGTCTCCTCACTTGAGATTCCAGGCGACTATGCAAATGCAATTGCAGCCATAATGGTGTCCACGCTGCGCCTGACTGCTCGTGCCGCGGGTGATGCGATTTTCAGCACGTTAGATGAAGAGAAAAAAATGGAGCTTCGTGAAAGAGGCATCGAACCAGACGGGGATTTCCCTGAAAGGCGATACCTCGAGCATGATTTTCTCAAGGCGAAAGCTGCGCTTAAACTGAAAGGAGTGGATTATAAAACCATCCGTGAACCGTTGACCAGTACATTGATGACGGCAGTTGGCGATGCGCTTACTGACACTGATAAGCGTAAGCGCCTGTGCGGCAGGCGAGGAAAAGCCCTTCATGACGTTCATGTAAATCTTCCCATCATGGAATATTACAATGCCACTGAGGCGCCTAATTCACTTGGCACATTACACGTCGCAGCGTTGGAATCGATGCGCCATCTTGATAGGGGCCGGCGAAAGGGCAATGCTACGATGCTGGCTCATGCATTACGTGTTGCCGGAATTGTCGCGGAGGTAATGGGCACCTCATTTTCACCTGTCATGGCGACTGTAGCTATTTTGCATGACATCGTGGAAGACGGCCAACAGTTTGTCATCGGGTACGATCAGAGTGCCGAAAAGGTTAAACTGCGCTTTGGGGCGCCCGTCGCCGCAATGGTTTGCGAAGTTACAGATTCAAAATCAAGAACGGATGGATCCAGAAAGGCATTGGCAACCTATCTCCACCCTGCTCTGGTTTTTCCTGAAAAGCAGTACGATGTCAGCCGATTTGTTGAAATGCACACAAAGCCGACTGATTCGGACATCCCCTATACGCTTCCAGGAATCATCACGAAACTAATCGATACCCTGGTAACTCAGGAAGAGGGAATTCGGGACCCCGATATTATGATAGACTGGTGGAGGCATAGCGGTATTCGGATCTTCTGGCATCAGAATACGAAAGGTAATATCACGCGTAATTTAATTGAACGGCTTGCTTTGGAAGTTAAGCTAAGCCAGGTCGATGTCAATTATTACCGCAGAAATGATGCCGTGCCACAAGAGCTTTTAGGACATATTCGCAATTTATTGAATCCGGTTTTGGATACGGATGACATATATACGGTTCAAAATCTTGCTATTCTGGCAAATGAATACAGACTCAATGAAAAGGAACGGCAACAACTCATATCATCCTTTTTCAATCCTCAAATCAATTCCGATCAGTTCGAGACCAATATTGTCGAAAGTCTGCTTGCAGATGCAAGATTGGAATCGGCTATTGCATCTGGGCATGTTCCCAGCAAAGCATATGTGGCATTGTACAGGAAAGTAAAGGAACCGCCAGAACCCAGAGATAGTTCTACTTTTCTGGGATACCGGAAAAGCGCTCTACGCCGCCGTGAAATCCGCGCTGAACTCGGTCTTGACACAGCATTTCATGCAAGGATTCTCAGAAAGAAGCTTGACGATGCCATTCATTTGTATGACTCACAGAATATAACATAAGCGATCGATTCCACTTATTGACATTGACTTTGAAACTATCAAATCAGGTCAAAGATAGAATGAATAAATATTTTAAAATTGCATATATAGGCTTCTCTTTTATGTTGCTTTACCTCGTCTGGAATCACTTACCTGATCAAGATGGACAGGATAAGCTTTTAAGTCGCTTAATGGAGATTCGGTTTTTGGGCTTTATCGCGTTGATGCTTGTATTTTATTATGTCTTCTTCAATTTTTTGGGACGACGAAAGAAGAAAGGCGAAAACAAATGACGATCGAGGTCTGGGCGGATGCTCTCACATTCGCCTTTTTTTTATTTCCCGAATGCAGGAAAAACACAGCGGGGAATGGACGGAAGGCAATCCAGCCGATCGCTGCGCTCCGGCTAATATTATCGTTTGGCCATAAAAATAAGTGAATTTTGAGTGATAAAACTTTTTTCTTGACCTGTCTATTACTTCATACTTTAGCTTTGCTTTCATCACAAGAAAGGAGCCGTTTTATGAAAGATACGATCCTAATGGCAAATGGCAAGATTTTTAAGGAAATTCCTCTGAAGGATTGGAAAGATGGGCTGACTGCCGTGGTCGGCCAAGTTGTGGACGGACTGATCTTCATGACACAGGAGCATCACAGGGTACGCAATTTCGCCGTCCGTGAGCTTCCTCGGGTTGGGTTGCCGCTCACGACAAAATTCATCGCCGAATCCCTAAATCTGAAAGCTACGCGGACAAAGGTCATTCTGGACGAACTGGAAAAACACATGACATTTCTGTTTCGGAACGGACAAGGGGACGTTGCTTGGGCTTATCCGGTGACGGTTGATCCCACGCCACACCGAGTCCACTTCAGCACAGGCGAAAGTATGTATGCCGCCTGAGCGATCGACGCAATTGCAACGCCCTTCGTGCAAGGGCGCTTACGGGAGGAACCTCTCCTCGTCACGGTCGAATCATCCTGTGCCTATTGCGGCGCGCCCCTGACCTTTGAGATGGACAGCGATTTCGGATACCAACTCATCGCGGGAAGCTCTGAGCCATTGCTCTTCCACCCCTTCGTGGACTTTGGAACGCTCACAGATCCGAGCATCATCGGCGCATTCTGACACAAATCCCAGTTCTTCTGTTCAGAAGAGCATGCCAAGAGTCACCGCGCTGTCCTGACAAACCCGGATGGCAACTTCTATACGCTTGAACAGGGGGCATTCTTCGACCGGATAGTCCAGTCCGCCCTTTTTGCATTCCGGTAATCGGTCAGAAGAGAGTCCGATAAACCAGATTCGAACAAGAATGCCCCCAGTGAATCATTGGGGGTATTCATTCTTAAAAAAACGAGGATGTTGATGTTTCTAATTACCGAACTTGCACGAAAATATGGCCTTTCGCGGAGCACTTTGCTCTATTACGACCACATTGGATTATTAACACCTTCGGGACGAAGTGAGGCAGGCTATCGCCTATATTCACTGGCAGACCGGGACACGTTGGCGGCAATCTGCAGTTTTCGTAAGGCAGGATTGACCATCGAAGATATTCGTCGCATCTTATCCACGAAAGAAGATGCTAATAGAGTGGTTTTGCAGCGGCGTATGCGTGAACTGGGAGAAGAAATCCGCACCTTGCAGACCCAACAGCATTTGCTTGGTAAAATGCTGCAGATTAATTCGCTAGGAGAACTACCAGTTACTGTTGATAAGCAGGCTTGGATTGAAATGCTTCGTGCCGCAGGTATGGATGAAGCTGCCATGAGAAAGTGGCACTCAGCGTTTGAGCACAGAGCACCGGAGGCACACCACCAGTTTCTGCTCGCACTTGGGATATCGGAAGATGAGACACTTTTTATTCGGAAACAGTCAATGGAAGAACCCAAAGTATGAGGACAAGCAAATTAAAAATAAGACAGGTAAAATGAGAAGTCCCTCCGGAACAAGCAGCGAATCTGAACGTGCGTTGCTGATCGGTCTAGCCATGGTATCTGCCGGTTTATCTCTGGTTCCCGCTATACCAGCGGTGGCACCCCAGGTGCCATCAATATCACCGCACCCAAGGCAGGCGATACCTGGGAAGCGGGGAGCAGCCATAACATCCGGTGGACCTATACCGGAAACCTCGGCAATGAGGTAAAAATTGACCTCTTCATGCGGCTCGATCTGCACAGCGTTGCGTCTGGAAAAGGGGAGTCGAGTGCTCGACCTCGGCAGTGGTTCGGGGGAGATGCTATGCACCTGGGCACGCGATTGCGGAGTCACCGGCACCGGCATCGACATGAGCCAGTTGTTCGCCATGGTGGCCATGATTATAAATGGCGAATTTAAAAATATAACCTGATCATTCACTTTATAATATTGATTTAGGCATTAATGGCGTATTCAAATGGAGGTAAGATGTCTGCCGAATTTAGGCCGTCAGAAACAGCTATGGGTGCTGCCACTTTGCGGGCCCTGGCAGCAATGGATGAGAGAGAAGAGATTAAAGATCCTGACTACCTTGCAGAATTATTCCTTCCAGAAGAGCACAAAAGATCCCTGAAAGACAAAGCGAAAAGAGAATGGGTAATGAAGAACAGGATTGCCCCTGGCATGTATGAATTCATGATTGCACGCACAGCCTTCTTTGACCATGTTGTAGAACAAGCAATGCTGGAAAACATTCCGCAGATCGTATTCCTAGGAGCAGGCTATGATAGCCGATCTTACCGTTTCAAAGAAATTATTAAAGATACCCGTATCTTCGAGTTAGATATCCAGCCTACCCAGCAACGCAAAATGGAGTTGCTTCATCAAGCGGGCATTTTTATACCGGATCAACTAGCCTTTGTTTCTATTAACTTCAGGACTGACAATATTGGAGAAATCTTGAATCGAGCCGGATTCGATAGAAACAAAAAAACCCTTTTTGTCTGGGAAGGGGTCACGTATTACCTTTCCGCAAAGGTTATTGATGATACTTTGAATGTAATAGCATTAAATTCACCCACTGGAAGCTTGATTTGTTTCGACTATGCATCACATTCGTCTGATAGATTAAACGATGAAAGTTCAAAAAAAATAAGAGAAATGATGAGAGTTAATTATCCCGGCGAACCGACTCAATTTAGAATAGAAGATGGGGAAATAAAATCATTTTTATCATCAAGGGGATATAATATTATTGAACATATTAACTCGACAGAAATGGAGAGAAAGTATTTAAATTTTCATAACGGTTCCTCTGCTGGAAAAGTCCCCGCCCTATTCTGTCTTACACTCGCATCAGTCTCGGACCATAGTAGGTGACGTAAGCAAATTTTTCTTCCTGCTATACGTAACTTCCCGAAAGTGAGCGGTTGATAACTTTCAAAATAATACTCTATTCCAAACAGTATTCATTAATGCCGATTCTCTTAACATCGAACAACTTTCTGAGGATATACCAATCTAGTATATCCGGATAAAGGCAAAAGCCAAGTGGCACAATATCTTATTAGTTGATTTTATGATGATTTATCTCTTTTCACTCTGTCTGAAATAGAGTATGATTCGAACAAATATTGGAACAAACCAACAAAGCATATTAAATGTTGAGGATGGGAACGTAGACTAAACATGAGCGACATCCTATATTCATTATTATTTCGTTTGACTCATCTGGTGATAGAGGAGATCGAAATGGACAACGGAGTTTATGAAGTACTCAGAAGGCACCTCGATGCACTGCCCATGGGGTTTCCAAAGACGGAAAGCGGGGTGGAAATAAAACTTCTGAAGAAACTGTTTACCAGGGAAGAGGCCGAGATGGCCTGCAAAATGACGTCGAAACCGGAAACGGCGGAACAGGTTGCCCAGCGGTTGAACCGCGATACACGAGAGATAGCGGATTTCCTCTATGCTATGTCGAGAAAAGGACTTCTGATGCGCTACAAATCAGGCGGAAATATTCTTTACATGTCCGCCATGTTCATCGTGGGCATTTTCGAGTACCAGGTGGGTAAACTCGATCAGGAATTCGTGGAACTTTCTCATCAGTATTCGAAGGAAGCCATGCACAGGGAGATGATTGCGGCCGACACGCTCCAATTACGCGTCGTTCCAGTCAATGAGAGCCTGGACGCCGCTATAGAGATCGCACCTTATGATGAACTCCGGCAGATCCTTGCGTCGCAGAAGATTATTGCACTGGCAGAATGCATCTGCCGCAAGATGAGCAGTGTCGCGGGGAAGCCCTGCCACGCTCCCCTGGAATCCTGCCTCGTATTCGGGACCATGGCGGAATTCTATGTCGAAAACGGGATCGCCCGGCAAATAACACTGGATGAGGCCTTCGAGGTCCTCAAACGAAATGAGGCTGCGGGGCTTGTCCCGAATCCGGTAAACGCCCAGAAAGTCGGCGGGATGTGCAGCTGCTGCGCATGCTGCTGTGAACTGCTGAAAGCGATCAAGCTGGACACCCATCCGAGTCGGAAAGTGAAATCCAACTACTTTGCCCGCATCGCCGGTGATGTCTGCACTGGTTGCGAAATCTGCTTGGAGCGGTGTCAGATGGAAGCCATCACGATTCACGACGAGGTCGCCGTCATTAATCTCGATCGCTGCGTCGGTTGTGGGCTTTGCGTCACCACCTGCCCGACGGGAGCTCTGTCTCTGGTGAAGAAATTACCAGAGGAGCTCTATACTCCCCCGGAAAGGCCTTTTGAGACATACAAACGAATTGCGATTGAACGTGGTAAAATGTAGCAGGGGAATATTGATGCTCGTATTTATGGGAAATACGTAAATACGGGAAGTGTCCCTATTTTTCTATTTTTCATTATTATGCCTGATAAAAGGAACGTATTGACAAACAATTGATTTTCGTATAGTTTTTCTAAAAAAAGAAGATTTGCGAGGCTCAGTATCAGTAAATTCATCGCGCAGACGTTTTGAGGAGGGCTTGGTGAATGAAACGGATCGATCTTGGCAAATGCCGGATTGCTTTTGCACTTCTGGTTTTAATCACTGCAGCGGGTTGCAGCTCAAGCAGCAGTACGTCCAATACACTAAAGGGCGTCGTATCGAAGGGTCCTGTTCATTCGGCAGTGGTTAATATTTATCGGATATCAGGGGGCGCGGCCGAAGAGAGCCCGATCGCTTCTTGTGCAACCGATCATCGAGGCAGATTCTCTGTCAATCTGGGGAACAATACGTCAGACCATATCCTGGTAAGCGTTGCGGGTGGGACCTATACCGACGAGGCAACCGGCAACCCTGTTGGTTTGGGGACTACCTTAAGATGCGCCGCTAGAGTTACGCAAAACCGGGAGATTGCCATCACGCCATTTACCGAAGCTGTTGTGAGAAACGCGATCGCCGCAGGGAATCTGAGCCCCTCAAATATAGATTCGGCAACCGCCGGCGTCAAGCTTCACTTAAACGGCATCGACCCCGTTTCAACTCTTCCCGTCGACGCGACAAGCCACGAGGCATCATCGGGGATGCAGGCATCCAGCCAGGTGTATGGCGTAACACTGGGAGCCCTTTCGCAGCATATGAAGGATAACGGCGCCAGCCTCGAAGATGTTATCAAGCTTGTTCAAAACGAATCCAAGACAGGTTCACCGATCCATCTCTCGGCTTCTTTAAAGGTGAGCCTGGAAACCTTTCTCACCGGACCGAAAAATCAGACAGCCATTCATAATCTCCACTCGCTGACGGCGTGTCAGACTTATCCTTCAACGGGCATCGATACATCAAATCCGCCGCAGAGCCCAACCGCCGATCAGGCTGCCGCTGCGGCAAAGCTTGCAGCCTTACTGAGTAAAATGGGAAACGGCCCTGTAACGAGTACGGATGTCATCTCACTCCTGTGGAGGCCTTATCGGTATGTCTACTGGGATACCGGGGCAGCTGCAAATAATCCATATACATCATCCGATCCCAACGGATTCCTGGACAAATACTTCAACGGCGTTTTTTCCATCTCCTATCCTTCCGGTTACATTGACAACGGCGACACTTCTGCACCGGGTCATCCTGGGATCATAACCAAGAACCTCCGCACCCTTGCCTATAACGTCGGGAGCGATTTTACCACCCAGCCGAGCAGCACCGTCATGCCGATTTACGGGATGGAGGACACCTCGCATTGCAGCGCCTATGCTGCCTCAGTCGCCAATCGTGTGCAGTATACGGACAACAACGGCAATCTTCAAACAATCTACCTGTTGCGGCCTGCTGAGGTGAACTTCACAACCCCGGGCAATTTGAAGTTTCCTCTCAGTGGCGTTTCTGACAGCATAGAAAAGGCCTTGACCGATTCGAGAATTGAAGTCAGAAGGTATGCCAGATGCCTTGTCGATCCACAGGAACAAGACAGCGCCAAAGGTCTGAACTGCGCATCAGCGTATAACATCGGGACGGATGCGAACCCCGTTCAGAGTTCTGTCCTGTTGTCCAATGCACAGATTCTCTGGCTGACGGCAAATGCCGGAAGCAGCGGCTGGCTTGAAATTGTTGCCCCGGAAGGGACGCAAGCACCCGACTATCAGAAGCGCTGGGTTAATGCTCAATTATGGGCCAACGCCGGATATTTTGTTGTGGCCACTATTGCCGGTTCAACGGATGCAAGCGGTAGGCAGAGTGCGGGACACATCGCCGTCATCCAACAGGATAGCAGGACGGTCTCCGATATTTCGACAAATGGGCCAACAATATCGCAAGCCGGCATATTTAATTTTGCCTCGACGAATCTGGTCAACGGATTCTCAGCCCATATCCCGGATCCAAGCGAACAGGATTACGCCACGTCGCTGCAAAATATAAGGATGTTCATGTTTTCTTATCCGATAGCAGGAACGACTTCAGCTCCCTGATATGCAAAAAAAGCCGGCAGGTCATCTACTAACCTCGGCTTTTCTGCCACCACAACCGGGACATCTTATCGTCCGGTGGCAGAACGTCAGCACCCGCACATAAGATTCTTTATGGAATGGAAACGGGGACATCAAGACCGTAAAAAAATCTCAGTTGCCTGTTCTTGTCGTCCTTACACTCGTAATTCATCTTCATGGGCATACGGAAAACACCGTTCGGGCGATTCGCCCTCGTGCCCCAGCTATTCATCACCAGCCAGTAGTGTTTAGCCGGATCGGCTTCCGTCGCGTCGTAACCGATTACAACGATTCCATGAGCGCCGCCTGTACTGTTCCTGATGGCGCCGCAGGCGGCGTCCACCCCTTTTGGCTCGCTGCCCTTTGTTCCATCTGACTCATCCCACAACGTGGTTTCGTCCTTCTCGTCCCAGAATTCCTGAAAGTCATCTGCTTTCGAATATGGTGTGTGCTTTCCGAAGTAGACTGCTTCGCCCTGTTGCAGTAAAGCCTTAATATTTGCTATGGCCTCATCGGTACTCACTCCCGTCGTTTTCACCGTGCTCACCGTAACAGGTCCCGAGAATGTGTACCTTGGTGTAGTCGTAATCGAGGCAGCTGCAATGGTACAGGTGCCTCCTGTATCGGCAAAGGCTGCGTTCGTATTCGACCATGGGACAGCGAATCCTTTGTAAGTGTAGAAGGAAGCAAAATCGGTAAGATCTTTGTCGGGGTTTCCGGATATACAGACGCAGTCTCCTTTACCGGGAGGATAACAACCGGCATCGGCAAAACACGAATTGTAAAACTCGATCGAAAGCCTCTCTGTTGGATTCAGGTTTAGTGTCCTGTTGACCGCTACTTCGACAAGGGCCGTGCCTGCCCAGACAAAGCAATCACCGCAGTGGCCCTGGGATCGTTGCGACATGTTGGACGCGTTCCAGCCGAGGTACTTTCGGAGGTCTACGCTCTTCGCCGCACTCAGTATTCGGTTGACCTTCCAGATGTGTTTGAAATACCAATTGACTGATCCATCTGGGTTTTTCTCCTTGAAGGGTCTGATCTGCACCCCCGTCGGGATCTTGTTCCCGTTTACGTCGGTGGCGTTGTACATGTCGTGGCTGTCTATAATCAGATAGTCCCCTGTACTGTTCACCTGGCCGATCCACATGAACACGTGGGTGGCGCCTTTGCCTTTTGGATTGAGGTACACGAGATCTCCCATGTGCAGTCTGGATACGATGTCCTTGTACGCCAGTGTTTTAACTTCCTCGGGTTTTGCGACCTCTGACACCGCCACTTCCGTTCCGTCGGGTCCGGTCACGGATTTCAAGTTCGCCTGATCTGCTACCTCCGAGCTTAAGGAGTAGCCGAGGGCGAACGCATAGTTCCAGGAAATGAAGTTGGAGCAATCGATGCCTTTGCTTTGGTGACCGAGAAGGACCGTCGAGTCTATGGGCCACGATTGCGGGGGATCCCACTGAAGGATATGGTGATGCTGGTACTGGGTGTTGATGAAATATTTTGCGCTGGCGATGAGCCGTTGCTGCTGCCACTCGAGGCTGTGCGGCGCTCCATTTTCTGCCGGGTATTTTTTGGCGAGGAGTGGTCCCCAGGTGGTCTCTCCCGGATAATTAATATAGTAACTCGCCTGTGGGTTGTACCAGTCGGTTTCAGACGTATCGGACGGAGGCAGCTGCAGGCGAGCTTCGAAATCGCTCGTCAGGTTCGTCAAACCCTGAGTAAATACGGGTGAGATATCGTAGGGCGATTTGTACATGTAGTAGATCACGGACGTAACCGCGCTGTCATACATACCGGGTTTGTAGGCGATGGCTTTGAGGGGGGTTTTGGACGCCGATGGCATAGCCATGATAACAGGTGCGGTGTAAATGGTGTCGTTGCTCTGTGTAGGGAGCGACCCATCCGTGGTGCGAATTGCCTCAAATTAAATGTTACCGAAGGAGGTGAATAAAAAGGATCGTTGACTCATAATTCGATATTACCGAATACCGCCATTTCTATGGAGGTTGAATATGAGTCCGCAATCGAAAAAAGAATACACCGAAGCCA
>CAZYDG010000071.1:0-27058 GCA_964645835.1 uncultured Syntrophaceae bacterium | reverse complement strand
CACTAAATTGGACAGCATCGTAATTGATAGAGAAAAAAAAGAGGCAACCTGATTTTCAAAGAACAAATTTAACCCGTCCAAATACCTGATTTTACAAATGCCAGTGAGGTGTTTTCAGGTTATTTTGGACAGCAATGATATTAGAGATTAAATGACGAAATGTCAAAACAGTTGTGAGATATAAACGCTGTACAGGAGTGATCAAATCCACTGTTAAGATCCAACGACCTTGATGTGCATCCGGCCAAGAGTATTGGAGCATTGACTTTTCGGCTCAGAGGATTTTTCCCTACTTTTACAGTGCAGATGAGATCATTTTGCGAGTTGGGAAAAATCCTATTCGCCTCCAGGCCAATATCCCACTACTCTTCACCCGATGTGCCAAAATTTGGCGGTGAATTAAAAGTATATTGTAAACGTTGATTTCAGACAGCCGTTATGTTAGGAGTTCCGCGTTGTAAAAAATACAGAGGTTTCCATATGTCTCAGATCAAACCCTTCAAGGCCATACGGCCCTATCCCCAGTATGCTGCATCAGTCGCGGCGTTTCCTTACGATGTCCTTAACGCGGAGGAGGCCAGAGCCATCGGCCGGGTCAATCCAATCAGCTTCCTCCATGTTGAAAAGTCGGAGATCGACGTTCCCGGCTATCCTGCCGTTGACGAATCCGAGGTTTTTGAAACGGCCAGGCGGAACCTTCAGAAGCTCCTTGCCGATAAGATTCTATTCCGGGAGGAAAAACCCGTTTACTATATTTACAGCCAGAAAATGGGCAATCACATCCAATATGGCATTGTTGCCACGGCAAGTGTACGGGAATATGAGACGGGGTTGATCAAGAAGCATGAATTTACACGGGCGGATAAGGAACGTGAAAGGACTCTTCATGTCGACAAGGTAGGCGCCCACACGGGGCCTGTGTTTTTGACCTATAAAAAGAGTGATGTCATCGATGGCCTGATCGGTAAATTGATCCGGAATGCCCCCATCTATGATTTTACGGCTGACGACGGGATTTCCCATACTGCCTGGATCGTCGACGGGGATGAAGATATCCGGGCCATCAGCGAAGCCTTTACCGCTGTCCCCGCCCTATACATTGCCGATGGCCATCATCGGGCTGCCGCCGCTACTGACGTTGCCAAAATGCGCCGTGGGCGGACCCAAAACCCTCAGGGAGACGAGGCCTATGAATTCTTCCTGTCCGTGATCTTTCCCCATGACCAGCTGCGGATCATGGATTATAATCGCGTCGTCAAAGATCTCAATGGTCTGGACACAGAATGGTTCTTGAAGAACATCGGGGAGACGTTCGACGTTTCTCGGGATTTTTCGGCCAGGACGCCTGGTAAGATCCATGAATTCGGCCTTTATCTGGAAGGGGCCTGGTATGGACTGTCTGTCAAGGAAGGGGTCTATGACAAAGCAGATCCGGTCAAGTCCCTCGATGCGTCTATTTTTCAGGAGAGCCTTCTTGATCCTGTTCTCGGAATCAAGGACCCGAGAACGGATAAGCGGATCGACTTCATCGGCGGTATCCGCGGAATGGATGAATTGGAACGGCTGGTGGATTCGGGCCGCTTCAAGGTTGCCTTTTCTCTTTACCCGACATCCCTGGAGCAATTGATCGCTGTTGCCGACGCCGGCAAGGTCATGCCGCCAAAGTCGACGTGGTTTGAACCGAAGCTGCGCAGCGGTTTGTTTGTCAATGTTATATGAAACTTGAGGAGTCATTGCGAGCGAAGCGCGGCAATCTTGCATTTACTCCTTATGGACAGATTGCCACGCGGTCCGAGGGACCGCTCGCGATGACAAGACCGATGTTTCTTGTCTCAATAACCCCGAAGTGAAGCGACCAAGGTCAGTTGCACCGCAATGACAAAACGGGATTATGAAAGTTTTCGATAAACTGTTAGTGGAATGACATGGTGAATTTGCCGTAGTCGTTATCCCATGGCAGGCCTTAAATGTGGTTTGCTTCTGCCAGTAAATTCCCGATCTGGGTGTCCTTTTCCTGCCAGATTTCGTTAACCCATTGCTGAAAAGCCTCACGCGCCTCCGGGTTATTTTCGTAATCCATGCCAAGGAACTGTTTCGGTATGGGCAGGTCCTGGATGCGGACAACGATCCGTTTTACACGACCACAGAGAAAATCCCAAAAACCAGGGGCCTCGTCGGGGTAGACAATAGTGACGTTCAACAAGGACCTGAACTTGTCCCCCATTGTATTGAGTGCGAGGGCGATACCGCCGGCCTTTGGCTTCAGCAGGTATTTAAAGGGTGAATTATGCCGGTCGTGTTTGGCCTTAGTGAATCTGGTCCCTTCGGGAAAATTCATGACGCTGGTTGGAATCAGGGAAAATTTTTCACAGGCCTTCCGGGTTGCAGCCAAATCCCTGCCTCGCATCTCCGGATGGGCTTTCAGGTATTCCGGGCTGTATCTGCGCATGAAAGGAAAATCCAAGGCCCACCAGGCGAGTCCCATCATGGGAACATAGATCAATTCATGCTTGAGCAGGAATTTTAAGAAAGGGATTTTGCCGTTGAGAAGATGCTGAAGGACGAAAATATCGACCCAGCTTTGATGGTTGCTGTTGACCAAATACCATCCCTTGTATTGTAGATGGTCGATCCCTTTGACATCCCACCTGGTTTTCTGTGTCAGGCCCATCCAGCCGCTGTTGCCGGCGATCCAGCCTGCGGCGATGCCGTGGATTATATAATCAATGGCAATCCGGATCGGCTTGAGGGGCAGGGCAAGTTTCACAATGGCAAAGGTAAACAGAATTGTGCACCAGAATAGGACATTTATGGTAAGCAGCAGGAACGCAATGACGCCTATCAGCGGCTTTGGTAAAAAATTCAACATGCACGAATACCTCCCGTTTGATCGTTTGCAATGAGAATGGGCTATCTTCTTCGCCGTGTGCCGGCCCCATCTTGCCGCAAAGACATGCGCCCCGATTGCAGCTTATGTCATTGTTTGCCTGTTAGGATGGATATATATGGTCCGTCTGCCGCAGTGTCAATAAAATAATCATAATGGTTTTGACGTTATTTTCTTGACACGAAAAAGTCATCTTCATATACTCAAAATCCTTAATTAGGGCAGATCTCTGCCAAAACGATATAATGCCCCAACATACATTCAAGGAGGGAGATAAAGCAGCATGGCGAAGTCGGAAGATTCGAGAAAAGAAGAGAAGAAAAAACCACAAAAGACGGCGAAAGAAAAAAAGCAGGCTAAATCAGAGAAGAAAAAAGGCAAGTAGCCGATTTCTTATCCATCATCACCGCATAATGAGGGGCAATCGACGGGATCATGACCATCCGCCGATTTCCCCGACATATGATTCCATTATAAAACCCATCTTTTATTATAGTCGAAGTTTTATTGTTTATAATTATAATCATTCCTGAACTGAAAGGCAATTATGGCAACAGAAGCGAACAAAGTCATCTATTCCATGATCGGCGTAAGCAAATACTATGATAAGAAGCCGATTCTGAAAGACATTTACCTATCCTACTTTTATGGGGCCAAGATCGGCGTTTTAGGTCTGAACGGATCTGGGAAGAGTTCCCTCCTGCGCATCCTGGCAGGTGTGGACCAGGAATTTAACGGAAAGACGATCCTGACTCCGGGATATACAGTGGGGTATCTGGAACAGGAGCCCCTCGTGAACGACACGAAGACGGTGCGAGAGGTCGTTAAAGAGGGTGTCAAGGAGACCGTAGACCTGCTTTCCGAATACAATCAGATCAATGAAAAGTTTGCCGAGCCCATGACGGATGACGAGATGAACGCTCTTATCGAGCGCCAGGGTGTGGTGCAGGAAAAGCTTGATGCCCTCGACGCCTGGGATCTGGACTCGCGTCTGGAAATGGCCATGGATGCCCTGCGCTGCCCCTCCGGAGACACAGCCGTAAGCGTCCTTTCGGGCGGGGAACGGCGCCGGGTGGCCCTGTGCCGCTTGCTTCTGCAAAAGCCCGACATTCTTCTGCTTGACGAACCGACGAACCATCTCGATGCTGAATCCGTGGCCTGGCTGGAGCATTATCTCAATCGCTATGCCGGAACAATCATTGCCGTAACCCACGACCGGTACTTTCTGGACAATGTGGCCGGATGGATTCTGGAACTCGACAAGGGCCAGGGAATCCCCTGGGAAGGCAACTATTCGTCGTGGCTGGAGCAGAAACAAAACCGGCTGCGTCTGGAAGAAAAAAGCGAAACGGAACGGCAGAAAACCCTTCAGCGTGAGTTGGAATGGATCAGAATGTCTCCCAAAGGGCGTCATGCCAAGTCAAAGGCCCGCATCAGTTCCTACGAGGACCTTCTGGGCCGGGAAGGGGAGAAGCGCGCCGAGGATCTGGAGATCTACATTCCGCCGGGACCCCGCTTGGGAAAGCTGGTCATTGAGGCCGAAGGCGTGTCGAAAGGTTATGGTGACCGGCTTCTGATAGACGGGATGTCCTTTGCCCTGCCTCCGGGAGGGATTGTCGGCATCATCGGTCCCAACGGCGCCGGAAAGACGACCCTGTTCCGGATGATCACTGGTCAGGAGACGCCGGATGCCGGAGCCATCCGGATCGGCGATACCGTGAAACTCGCCTATGTCGATCAGAGCCGTGATGCCCTTGACCCGGACAAGTCCATTTGGGAGGTGATTACGGAAGGGCAGGAGATGATCCCCCTTGGCAGTAAGCTCATCAATTCCCGTGCCTATGTCGCGCGGTTCAACTTTTCGGGGGCCGACCAACAGAAAAAGGTCGGCCGGATGTCCGGCGGCGAGAGGAATCGTGTTCACCTGGCACGGATGCTCAAAGAGGGGGCGAATGTTCTGCTCCTCGATGAGCCGACGAACGACCTCGATGTTAATACCATGCGGGCCCTGGAAGAAGCCCTGGAGAATTTCGCCGGCTGCGCCGTCGTTATCAGTCATGACCGCTGGTTCCTCGACCGGATTGCAACACATATCCTCGCCTTCGAAGGGGAAAGCCAGGTTGTCTGGTTCGACGGTAACTATTCGGAATACGAAGAAGATAGAAAATCACGCCTGGGCACCGCGGCAACACAACCCCACCGGATTAAATACCGGCAGTTGACCAGGACTTGATTGTTTGCCATGGCGAGAAAAAGGAAAGGGTTCTGCCCGCCGATGGTAATGTCTGAAAATGTGGCGTCGCCATTTACTCCATTGCCCAATAAGTTGGCAGGAATTGGCATATGGGTAGAACGATAAATCTGGTAAGGACTCATAATTCCTGAATATTATCTTATGGCATGCCGCTTGCAATTATCTCTCGGGAAGTGGTAAAGACCGGTCAATTATGTCAATGTTCAACGGTCATCATCTACCAAAAAACATTGTAGTTGGAAGTGAGGGTAATATTATGAAGTACCGAAGGCAAATTCCGGTCGGATTCATCCTGTTTTTGTTGATGTTTATTACCTTCCAGGTTGGTTGTGCTGGGAATGGGGGGGCTCATCACCAGCACCCGGCCAGAGCACGTCTACACCCGACATTTCCTCAATTACAGAAATTGCATCGGTGACAAAAACCGTTGCCGCCGCCCAAGGCGGGTCCGTGACCTGCGATGAAGCCACAATTGAATACCCCGCCGCCGTCCTGCCCGCGGATGCACAGATCAAAGTGTCTAAGGTTTCGGTATCCGAGAGCGATCAGGATCCGTCACTCATCGATATGACCAATGCCTATGTCATTTCGACAACTTCCTCGACCAAGACGATCGAACTGGCCAGTTCGGCGACACTGAAACTCAAGATAAATCCGGCTGGCTTCGACGAAACGACCATACGGATCGTGACATGGGACGGCTATGAATGGAGTGAAGTCCCCTGTGTCTACGATAACATCCTGAAGGTTGTTTCTACCACTACAGAAACTGTAATGCCTTACGGAACCCGGATTTACCTGGCGAATCCTGAAATTAAATCCGGTACCAATCCCCGTGAACGGACGGGGGGCTCACAAATCGTCTCGCAGTTTGTGGCCGTAAAGGTGGTCGGAGAAATACAGGGAAGCGAAGCGGCAGCAAATGTTTTATCAAAGATAGCCCTCCAGGCGGCCGCCGATACAGTTCCTGTCGGCAGGTCCGTTTATGTCAAGTCACCCAAAGGAAAGTTTACCGTTGATTATAAGCAGGTCAAAGACCCGACAGAAGCTGCCAAACTGAGAGAAAAGGCCGTGGCCGTTGCCGGATATATGGACAATGCATATGAGCAGATCGTGAAGGGGATGGGCCTCAAGGAACCCGGCCTGGATACCAACTATGGTACGGGCAAAACCTGGACAGTGTCACTCCGGGCCATGAAGGGTGTTCACGGAACGGCAGACCCCGGCACGTATGGAATCGAGGTGAATATTAATGATGAAATCGGGGACGGCCTCGCCCATACCTGCCATCACGAGTTCACCCACCTTTGCCAGTTTAAAATATTGGATATCGCGGAGACTAATGTCAAAGAAAGTCTTAGCTGGTTCAATGAGACAATGGCCGATGGCGTCGGATACTATGCCCAAAATGGTCGTGGAACCATTTATTGCTTGGCCGACGCGAGCATGGGCTATTTCGATGTTCGCCTGGATGCTGACGATGAAACTATGAAAGATGATAACGACCATTATGAATATCGACATTTTCCCTTTATTTCCTATCTCCTGGCGGTTTACAAGGATACTAAATTCAAGAAATTTTTTGAAACCTGGTATTCTTGGAAGCCGGGTTCTCAAATCAGCACGGCGATTATGGACAGTGTGGCCAAGGCAGATGGTTCCCTGGGCAAGGCCATCACCGGGCGTGACGGCATTTTCTGGGATTTCTACCGGGATTATTTCATTATCGGAGAGGTCTTCAACAAGAAAAAATTCCTGAACTTACCAAACCGTGCCGAAGGCTCCGTCAGCGCCCCATCCCCTTTTGAAATTACAAATGACAACAAGGACAAACAAGGTGTTACCATCGTGGAAGTTAGTTCCGGCGTATCCTATTCGAAGGAATTCACTATACAGCGCCTTGCCGGTCAGGTGGCGATCCTCAGGTTCAAGGGGAGTTCTCCTGTGAATCTTTCGGTGACGGTCAGCTCTGCACCCGGCCAATCCGTCGGGCGTATCCAGTTGAATGCTTTCAAACGCGTAAGCGGGGTCCTCCAGGCCACCGGAGATGTCGAAGAGGTGAGCGACAACAGTACAAAAACGAAGACGTATACGGGCGTCGGCAGTGATATACACGATATCTATCTGCTCATGACCAATACCGATATTAAAGCCAATGATTACAAGGTTACCGTTGTTGTGACGGAAAAGTAGTAAGAGCTGGTGATTATTATATAAATTCATAATAACGAGGTAACCGATGCCGGAAACTCCTGTTCTTCCACCTGAAGAAAAAGAGCAGTGGGACGATCATTACGAGGAAAGAGAAAAAAAGATCAAGCGCAAGCACATCCTCTGGTTCGTCTTTGGAGCGGTACTTTTTGTAGCAGCCCTGTCGGGATACGACATCTATAATATGTATGTTGCGAAGAAGGCTGCCAAGCCTTACAGCGCCATACAAACGGCATCGAATGCCGCCATGGAAGCGGAAAACAAAATCCTTCGTGAGCAGGCCTTCCGCGAAGCGGATGTTAAGTCGGCCGAAGGGCGCTTTGAGGACGCAAAACAGATTCTTATGAAATATCTGGCGCGTGATCCTCGCAATGCCCAGGTTCATTATGCCATAGGCAGCATCTTTTCCCGGCAGGGGCATCTCCAGGGGGCCTTCGATTATATGCGTCAGGCAACACTTCTGAAACCCGACTACCTTGAGGCCCGGTTTCAACTGGCCAACATCTATCTGATCGATCACAACTTGAAGGGCGCCAGGGAAGAGGCGGCAAAAATCAGACAAATGCCTGATGCCGGATGGCAAGCCCTGCTGATCGATTCGCAAGTGGCTCTTGAGGAAAACAAGATCGATGAAGCCATTGCAAAAGTCCGGGAGGCGGAGACGCAGTATGGAAGACCTCTGGGAGTAAAGTGGACGGTATATCTGGCCGACCTCCTGTTGAGGAAAGGAAACACGGCCGTTGCTGCAGAAATGGTCCGAAAAGTAACGGCTTCAGCTACAGAGGCGGATGATCTGCTGAGCCTTGCCAAGTTCAATCTCCGCCTCAAAGATGATGCCGGAAGCGAAGGCATTTTCCGGGATGCCCTGAAGCGATATCCGCGCAATCCCGATATCCTGTACGCTTATGGAGATTATCTGTTGGGCAAGGGAAAGTATGCCGATGCCCTCGATTATTACCGCAAGACTCTCGAACTGATGCCAAATACGCCCGTTCTGGACTACAATATCGGGCAGGTCTTTCTGGCCGCCGGCCGTTTGGATGAGTTGAAACGGCAAATTGATGCCATGCTGGCCAAAAATGCGCGGGATCTCTTTGCTTTACGCCTCAAAGTACAATACTTGCTGGCCACGGGAAAGAGGCCGGAGGCGATTGAGACGATGAGCCTCATTGTGGAAATTTTGCCTTACAGTCCCGTTCCTCAAGTCATTTTGGCGGGTCTTTACCTTCAAGACGGTCAACTCTCTCTGGCTGTCGCTGCTGCCCAGAAGGCAGTTTCCCTGGGGGACCGATCCATATCGCCTCAGATAATTCTGGCTAATGTTTACGCAAAAAGAGGGCAGCTGGCAGACGCGAAAAAAGCCCTGGATGCCATTCTGACTGCCGATCCCAACAATCTTCCGGCTATTGTCCAACTTGGCGACACATACGTCAGTTTAAAGAAATACAAAGAGGCGGAAGAGCAATATGCCAAAGCAGCTACACTTAATCCCAAATTGACTGAATTGAAGGCCCGGACCACCTGGCTCAAAGCGGTGCAGGGCAACCCTTCTGCAGCTCTGAACAATTCCCTTCAAAACTGGAAAGAGACGCCTGATGACTTTAACGCCTTCGGGGCCTATATCAATGCCCTTGTTGTGAATAACAGGACCGATGAAGCCATAAACGTCACCCGGAACCAGGCAAAAAAGTATCCCCGGGACTGGCGGCCCTGGTTCGTATTGGGGGATCTCTACCTGACCAACGGCAACCGGCCGGATGCCCTCAAGAGCTATCAGCAGGCGTTGGCGCTTAATCCTGACAATGTCGACCTGGTTCTTAATCTTTGCTCCCGATATTCCCGTGCCGGGTTTCACGCGGAAATGGAAAAAATGCTCATCTCCGCCCGGCAGAAGCAGCCTGCGAACCTTTTGCTGACCAATCAACTGGCATGGCTGTATGTGGAAACGCTTGGGATGCCGGACAAGGCCAAACCGCTGGTGGATATCCTATACCGTCAGGCAAAGGATGCCTCTACCCTGGATACGGTCGGCTGGTATTGCTATAAAGTGAAAGATTATAAAAATGCGGCTTATTATTTGGGTGAAGCAAGTAAGCTTGATCCGGAGAATCGTATCCTGAAGCAACATCTGGCTGCGGCGATGCAGCAAGTTAACGCCAAGCAATGATGCGGAGGATATTCGTAATCCACCACTAAATATCAGCCAAATCGAACGGATGGAATCAGGGCATTGGCCTTCCGGTTCAGGGATTTTTCCCATGATTGCATGTTGCAGACGACATCACTTATACCGACCGGGAAAAATCCTATTCACCTTCAGGCCAATACCCCGCTTTCTTTGGTCGGACATGTATCAAGTCTCTGATTTTGGTTGTGGATTTGGATATATAATAACCTTGACAATATTGATTTTAAGGCGCAAAATAAAACTAATTTTAAAAGGAGAGGAAGGCTCTTCTCCTGTTTTTTCACAATGAAGCAAATAGTTGTTTCGTGAGGTGATAGCAATGAAGATACATAGAAAATGTGGGATCATGATCATTCTGGCAGCCCTCCTGATGCTTTGGTTGCCTTTAGTGGCCAATGCTTTGGACTCCTTACCGGGTTATGACGTGGCGGGTGCGGGTAACTATGGCCATGTTAACTTCATATATGACGGGTCATGGAAGATCAGCTTTGATCCGGGGCAGATTACAGCCGCCACCGGCGGATCTTCCGATCCGATCATTGGAAAATGGCAAAACTTTTACAACCCTGCCCAGTCATCCTATAATTATTTAATGGTATCCCAGACAACACCGGGATCAAACATCTGGAACCTGTCCGGCGGCTCAAATCAGATGGTTGTGAAGGACACATCAGGAAAGGTGCTCCTGTCAGGGTATGCCACGGCGCAGACCATCGATTTGAATACAGGAACGATCAATTGGGGGCCGGTGACGGGTATTACGGTGAACAACACCATCGGATCACTGACCCTGCAGCAGTTTGCCGCCTATTCCACAGGAACAATGACCATGACTTACAAGACGGCCTCTCAGTTGACAAACTGGGTCGGCAGTCCTGACGTTATACCAGGCACGAAAAGCGCTCATTATACGATGAGTTTCGACGGCAGTGGCATGACTGCAGCCCCTGAGCCGTCCACTTGGGTGCTGATGCTTATAGGCATGTTGTTTCTGGGGTACAGTGCATGGCAATACTCACGCGGACAGGAAACAGTCTTCTCGTCAATTTATTGGCGAACCTAGTTTCTCCATTGCAATAACAACCGGAAGTAGATGAAAAGGGGGCCAAAAGGCCCTCTTTTTATTTTAATTCCGGTTTTAAATCAAAGATGATATCAAGGCGGCTGGGAAGAGGCGACTTGAGACGTATACAGAAATACGTCGAGGAACTGATGCTGAGACCAATGAAGATAGAGCTTAGATTTAGAATTGGAATAAGAAAGACAGGAGACGAAAAGGGGTGACCGGAAAACCTTCTTATGAAGACCTGGAACAGAGAATCATAAAACTCGAAAGCGAATCAATGAGGAACAAACTGATTGAGGAAGCGCTTCGGGAACGCGTCAAGGAATTGAATTGCCTCTATTCCATCGCTGATTTCATTGAGAAGGTGGATGTCCTTGAAGAACTGCTTCAGCATGTGGTTAATCAAATGCCTTATGGTTGGTATTATCCGGAACATGCCTGTGCAAAAATTATTTTTAATGATCAAGAGTTCAAAACCACGAATTATCAAGTTACGACATGGAAACTATCGTCACCGTTAATGGTCCGTGGAAGGCCGTTTGGCGTGGTAGAGGTCGGTTATCTTGAAGAAAAGCCGGGTAGAGACGAAGGGCCGTTTCTCAAGGAAGAACGTGTTCTGATCAACGCTATTGCTGAGCGACTTGGGCACGTCATCGAACGCAAGCAAACCGAAAAAGCACTTCAGGAGAGCGAGGAGAAATTCCGGACCCTCTTTGAAAACAGTTCATCCGCAATGGCGATCATCGAGAGAGACACGACGATATCGATGGTCAATAGAGAATACTGCAAGATTGGACTTTTCGAGGAAAAGGAAGTCATCGGAAAGAGCTGGACGACTCAGATTCCTCCGGAAGATATTGAAAGGTTGAAAGAATACAACCAAAAGAGACTGATTGATCCGAAGAGCGCTCCCGATCACTATGAATTCTCCTTCTACCGGAGGGATGGCAAGATTCGGCATTCCTTAATGTCTGTGGCCATGATTCCGACAAGCCAGAAAATCATCTGCTCTTTTGTTGATATCACCGAACGCAAGCAGGTGGAGGAGGCACTGCGGAAGAGTAAAGAAGAATATAGCCTATTAATTGAAATGCTGCCCATCGCAGTTTCTATTGATACTCAGGGTAAGATCGTTTACGTTAATCCCGCCTTTTTGACTCTGTTCAAGGCCTCTGCGCCGGAGCAGGTCATCGGTATGAGCCTGACTGATTTTGCTTCTCCGGAGCTCTTTGATACCGTCGAAAATCGAAGACGGGTTATGATCGAAGAGAAGCGCACCCTTCCCCCCTTGGAGCTGAATCTCCGATGCATGGACGGAACCTTTATTACTGTGGTTTCCATACCTATGCCGGTTATCTTTCAAGAACAGCCCGCCGTTTTGGAGGCCCTGTATGACATCACCGAACGTAAACGCAGTGAGATTGAATTGCAGAAGGCGCATAAACTTCTTCAAATTCAAGTCGCCGAGATAGAAGGGCTGCAGTCCAAGCTGAAGAGTCAGGTGATTCGCGACCCCCTGACTGGACTGTACAACCGCCGTTATTTGGAAGAAACTCTGGATAGGGAATTCGCCAGGGCATCGCGTGAAGGGATTCCAATTGGTATTGTCATGATTGACATTGACCACTTCAAAGAGGCAAACGATACTTATGGTCATAAGGCTGGCGACCTCATCCTTCAAGCCCTGGGAAACCTCCTGCTCGGCGGGATACGGACCGGGGATATTGCCTGTCGCTATGGCGGTGATGAGTTCCTTCTGATTTTACCTCAGGCTTCGAAATCGATAACGGCAGAGCGGGCGGAACAATGGCGCTTTGGATTCGAATCATTGAATATTATCTGTGATAACAATATCTTGCACAATACGATTTCCCTCGGCATAGCGGTATTTCCGGAAGATGGCATGACTGCGGAAGCTCTCATCCATGCAGCGGATCAGGCGTTGTATCGCGCCAAAGCTTTGGGGAGAGATCGGATTGTCCTGTCTTGATCCTCAAGATCACAAATAACTTACTACCAGGCGGTTTTAATTCGTAGAGCTATGGAAGATGACAAGAAGACCAAAAAGCAACTGATCGAAGACATAAAAAAGTTGCGGCAGCAATCAGAGGAAGAGTTGCACAAGGTTGAGGGGGAAAAGTCCGCCATCATGGATGCTATGTCTGAAATAGTCATTTATCTGAGCACTGATATGAGGATAATATGGTCAAATAGCGCTATGAGCCGTCAGTTCAACCGCACCTCTGATCAAGTTAAGGGAAGATATTGCTATGAAGCGTTGCACAAATTAAGCAGGTGCTGCAAAATCTGTCCTGTGGTTAAGGCTCTTGAAACAGGTATGCCCCAGACTGTCGAGGATTTTCCATCTTATGGAAAGAGATGGATGCTGCGCGCATATCCTGTCCGGAATGAGGCAGGCGAAATTATTGGGATTGTTGAGATTGTAACCGACAATACCGAACGTAAGCGGGCGGAGGAGGCTCTGCGCGACAGCGAAGAAAAATATCGTAACATTTTTGAATATTCCGTAGAAGGCATATTCCAGAGTACGCCTGATGGCCACTTTCGTAGTTTAAATCAAGCGTCAGCTGAAATATTAGGCTATGAATCACCTGATGAATTGATTGCAGATGTTAAAGATCTGGCAAAACAGCATTATGCGAATCCGGAGGACCGGCAGCTATTTCGCCGCAAGATCGAAGAAGCGGGAGAAGTAAGAAACTACGAAATTCAATTTTTAAGAAGAGATGGGGAAAAAATCTGGATTTCTCTCAACGCAAGAACGGTCAGGGACAAAGATGGCAAGGTCCTCTATTACGAAGGCACTCACGAGAATATCACTCCGCGCAAGATGATGGAAGGAGCGCTGATTGAATCCGAGAGGCGCATGACGGATATTATCAATTTCTTGCCCGATGCAACTTTCGTGATTGATCTTCATGGCAAAGTAATCTTTTGGAATCGAGCTATAGAGGAAATGACAGGGGTTAAGGCAGAGGACATCCTTGGAAAAGGGGCCTATGAATATGCCATTCCGTTTTATGGTGTACGAAGGCCCATATTGATTGACCTAATACTGAAAAAAGACAAAAGAATTGAAAGTACTTACGATTCGATCATTAGAAAAAAAAGCAAGAATCTCCTGATCAGCCAAACCTGGGTCCCGCAGTTGAAAGGGAAAAAAGTTTTTCTCTGGGGGAAGGCGAGCCCCCTCTATGACAGCAAGGGAAATCTCCTGGGAGCCATAGAATCCATTCGTGACATTACCGACCATAAACAGGCCCAGGATGCGATCAGAAAAAGAGAAGCGGAGCTCGAATTAACAACACATGAACTGGAAGATTTGAATACGGCCCTAAGGGTATTATTAAAGCAAAGGGAGAATGATCAAAGAGAACTTGAAGATAGAATAATATCAAATATCAAAGTCCTCGTATTGCCCCAAATTGAAAAGTTGAAGGAGAAATTAGATGGCAGGGAAGTCCTTACCCATATCAATCTTCTTGAGGGCAACCTGAAAGAAATTGTTTCTCCATTTGCCCAGAAGTTATCCGCAAAGTATCTGCATCTCACCAACAGGGAAATTCAAATAGCCAATCTCATCAAGGAAGGGAAGGCAACTAAAGAGATCACCCAAATCTTGGATATTTCTGAAAGCTCTGTCAACTTTCATCGGTACAGCATTAGAAAAAAGCTGAGTCTCACCAAGAAACATAATCTACATGCCTATTTATCCAGCCTGACCTAACAGACTGTTGAAAAACGTCCATCCCACGCTTTCGCGGGGACGGCGTCTGCTGCGTTGCGCTGCACGCTTCGTCAATCAACGTACTTCTATGTACGCCTCGTTCCTCAGCTTTTGCGCGCCTTGCATCTGGGCGTTTTTGAACAGCCTACCCAAAAATGTAAAATTAGATTTTTCCTAATAATAAACAAAGAATATTTAATATTGTATCCGGCATTGTTATGCCCTAACGTCCATGAAGAGAGTATAGATCTTTTATACTTTATTTCAGGAATGCCTGATTATAATGGATTTGGACAATGAAGGAGGATTAAGAGGAGGACTTGATATGTTCAAGGAATTGCATTTAACAAACGGAAGTTTGAAAAGAAAACTGATGTTTGGTGGTTGTCTTATGGCTATCCTTCCGATTATCATTCTTGGTACGATCGCTGTTTACAATGCCAAAACTAATATCGAAAAAGAAACGGATCAGCAGATATTGATGATCTCGAAGAGCATCGCGGATATGGTAGACGGCGTTATGACCTCGGAATCGAACTCCATTGCCATGCTTGCCCAAAGAGATGCGGTCATACAAGCAGCTGCAGAAGCAAACGCCGGCGGAAATTCGCAAAAAGTGGATTTTCTACAAAAAGAGTTGGCAAAACTTCAATCCATTGCTCAAGGCCGTTATGACTTTATTTTTGTGACAGGAAAGGATGGGATCATCTTTACTGACAGCGTCAACGGAGCATCGAAAGGGCTCAATGCATCGGATAGAGATTACTTTAAGAAAACCCAACTGGGACAATCAAGCATGGATTCGGTTGTGATCTCAAAGAAAACCAAAGAGCCGGTCTGTTCAATTGCCTATCCGATCAAGGATGAAAGCGGTCAGGTAATCGGCATGATTGCAGGGCTTATAAGGGTTCCCTTCCTGGCGGCCAAAATCAATGAAATAAAACTGGGCAAGACGGGTTATGCCTATATGATCAATAAAGAAGGTATGGCCATCGTTTACCCGGATGTGAAACAGGTCCTGCAGCTCAATCTTTCCAAGGTGCAAGGCATGGAGGAGGTGATGAAACGGGCTACTGCCGGCGAGATAGCCGTTCATAAATACAGTTACAAAGGGGTGGATAAATATGCCGGATTCGCCCCGGTAAAGATTAACGGCTGGAGCGTTGTAACGGCTGTCCCCATTGATGAAATGTTGCAGTCCGCCTATACGACCAGAAATATTATATTCATTGGGGTCATAATTTTTGCACTGCTTGCGGCAGGGGCGGCATTTATTTTCGCCAGGACCATTGCTGTTCCCATCCAAAGGGCATCAGAAAAGCTGAACACCAGTTCCGATCAGATAATAGAGGCCTCTAGCGAGGTGGCGCAGGCAAGTCAAAGTCTGGCGGAAGGGGCTTCAGAGCAGGCGGCGGCCATTGAAGAGTCATCTTCATCTCTTGAAGAGTTGTCAGCCATGACGGCACAGAACACCAGCAATGCCAAACAGGCCAAGGCGCATATGGCCGAGGCGCGGATCATCGTTGGGCGTGTCAATGAGCAGATCGAAAGCATGGCGGAAGCAGTCAAGGAAGTCACCAGGTCGAGCGAAGAAACGGGGAAAATCATCAGAACGATCGATGAGATTGCATTCCAGACGAATCTGCTGGCACTGAATGCCGCCGTTGAGGCAGCAAGGGCCGGTGAGGCGGGGGCCGGGTTCGCCGTTGTTGCTGATGAGGTGCGCAACCTGGCCATGAGGGCGGCAGAGGCGGCAAAGAATACATCCGATCTGATTGAGAATACTATCCAGGTGGTCAGAAAAAACAGTGAACTTACCAACGCCACACGGGAAGGATTCAAGGAAAACGTGGAGATTTCCATGAAACTCGGCATTCTCATTGACGAGATTGCTGTTGCATCGGATGAACAAGCCCAGGGTATCGACCAGATAAACAAGGCTGTCCATGAAATGGACAAAGTCGTGCAGCAGAATGCCGCTAATGCAGAGGAGTCGGCCAGCGCATCCGAAGAAATGAACGCCCAAGCGGAATCCATGAGAAGAATCGTGCAAGAACTCGCTCAGGTTATTGGAGGTAACCATCTTGATTATAATGTCGCGGCTATAGAATCGAGTGAACAAAAAGGTATAAGGCGATCCGTAAATGGTCCCGGAAAGGAGGTTAAAGCTGTCGTAACTGGGCGGATGCTTTCCCTTGATGAACAGGCATTATGAAATTTGCATGAGTTTTTTGATTACTAACAAGTTGTTGAAAAACTAAGGGAGGGGGGCTTATGGCAGGAGCATTGAAAGGTCTAAAGATACTGGATTTTACGACTTTACTACCGGGACCTTACGCCACCATGGTTTTGGCGGATTTGGGTGCTGATGTTCTTCGGATTGTATCCGGCTCGCGTCCGGATTTGGTAGATTTTTTTCCTCCCTTTGTGCCGGGAACAAAGTTATCCGCTGCCTCGACACATTTGGGACGCAACAAGCGCAACATGACGCTTAATCTGAAAGACCCTCGCGCCATCGGAATCGTTCACCAGCTCCTTGCAGAGTACGACATTGTCATCGAACAGTTTCGCCCCGGTGTGATGGGCAAACTTGGTCTGGATTATGAGAGTTTGAAGAAGGTAAATCCTGCCATCATTTACTGCTCAATTACCGGCTACGGTCAAACAGGACCAATGCGCGACCGCGCGGGGTATGACGTGAACTATATTGCCCGTTCCGGCATCATGTCATACAGCGGCAAAAAAGAATCAGGGCCCTGCCTGGTCGGCATGCAGATTGCGGATGTTGCGTCCGGTTCCAATCATGCGGTAATCGGCATTCTGGCGGCTGCACTCAGCCGGAAGAATACAGGGGTCGGCCAGTTCATCGATATCTCCATGACAGATGGGATGATTGCGTTCAATGCCATGTTCGGAGCCGGCTTCCTTGTTGACGGCAAAGACCCGCAGCGGGAAGGCATTCTCCTCAATGGAGGTTCGATTTACGACTACTACGAAACAAAAGACGGCAGGTATGTTAGTTTTGGCGGTTTGGAACCCCAATTTTTTACCAACTTCTTCAATACGATAAATAGGCCCGACTTGATTCCCGGCGGTGTATTTCCTAAAGGTGTGAAACAAGTTAAAACAGAAATCCGTGAGATTATACTGACCAAAACAAAAGACGAGTGGGTTGAGATCTTCAATCGGACAGATGCCTGTTTTGAGCCCGTTATGACCTTGTCGGAAGTTTTTGCTGATTCTTTGGCCATCGAAAGAGAGATGCTTGTGGAAGTTCCTCTGGCCAATGGCGGAGCGGTTAAACAGATCGCCGGTCCCATTCAATTTTCGGCAACGCCGCTGGAATATAAATGGGCCGGTGTTACGGCAGGCACTCATACAAAGGAGGTTTTATCATCACTCGGATATACGGAAGATCAGATTGATGATTTTGAAAAAACGGGACTTTTCAGTTGAAAATTCCCTGATTTTCCCTTTGGGGCTGAAGCAATTGCGATAAATTTAGGGATACCCTTCGCGGGTATCCCACGATAATTTAAAATCGCGGCTTTTTAAGAGAAATCATCAAAATCCGGCGTGCCTACTTCATACTCATTGGATAATAATCCGGCCTGCTGTAAATTTATACCGATTTTCCGCTCGGTTTCATATGGAAACTCTACGATTCGGAGCTGGCCTATGCGGGCAGGTTCTGCGAACATTCGGGTGATGCGATGATCTTCGAAAGCATGCTGAAGATCCTGACCGATCACCACCTGGGCATGATCGTACTGACGAACGCACAGGAAGGCAATCCCCTTCACGAGGAGATAGCGCGAAGCACACTCGCCAGGGTTCTGGAAAGCAAGACTGGTATCCGGAAACCCTCCGGGTCCTACATGCCCCCGTACTCCAAGGAGACTTCCTGGTCCGCAGCCCAACTGAAGGCAGTCGAGGGGATTTACCAAACGTTGGATTCCGCGTCGGGAGCGGGAACATCGCCCAGCCGCTCATACAGCCGCATCGAGGCCGTGACCGGTGGTCTCTTGTGGAAAAAGAAAGGCGCATCAAGTCAACACGATTGGGAAAGCGCGAAAGTAATCGTGCCCAGAGAGAATGGCTGGTCCTCAGAACCAACCTCGCAAGAGTACCAATACGAATTCCGTGAGATGCAGGGTCGGATGATCATGATCGAGCACTACCAGGGCAGGGCCCACTTTCTCGCCGAACGGTACTTTCCCGTTCCCATTCCCGTAAAATGGGCCGGACGTGTGGGAAACTATGAGATCGCCAATCTGGATCCCGCAGACTGGACGAAGGACTTCGCACCCGTGGGGCTGAATTTGATTAGCAAGACCATTCAACTGCAGATCGAGGGCGACGTTCTGGTGCTCCGCCGCCTCGATGGAGTCTTTCAGGGCCCGTACGTTATAGCGCCCATGTCGGACACGGTAGCATACATGCCCGGTGGAGGCCGAAATATGGCTGGAGCGGTCAAGGCAGTACCTGTTGGCGGGGAGGAACAGATTCAGTTTCTGGGTCTTAGCTATAGAAGAATTTAAGGTTTGCAGATTCGGGCATCAACTAGTACCCTCGCCATCCCTTTCAGACTGCAATTCTGAGGAATATCCATTAGCGCCTTATTTGTAGTTATAGGTGTTGTAACTAGAAGACAATTAAAGCGTTTTTTACTGATTTTGCCTGAGCATTCCGGAATGAAAAGTGCAACTCCTAAAGCGCCAATTTCTTTCTTATAAGACGCACATGCTCCTTACTGAAGTCTAGCATATCGCAATTTCTGTGGACATCCAACCTTTCGAATGTTATTCGATATGGACTGGAGATTTTACATCTTTGATTCAGGACTCTTGACCCGGCGCAGTCAGTCACTCGTTACTTTTCCAATCTCATAGATCATAACAAAATGCAGGGGATTATCCCGATTAATGATCAATGTAAGACAAAACAGGGATTAATTGGGAACCTTTTGTCTTTATTTTTTCTCAAATAGTAAAATGGAGAGATCATGAAACGGACAGACAACACTCAGAGATGTATCGGAAAGTTTTATCCGGTCACTCTTTCTCAATCTTCCTTTACGATAGTGCGAATGGCTGCCGTTTCGGTTTTATTCGTCTGTTTCACTCTCATCCTGCCTACAGGTAATTTGCACGCCCGTGATGTGGCCACACTGCCGCATTCGAATCCGACGTCACTTTCGTCAAAATCTTTAAAAACAATTATCGTAAAAGACTACTATCCATACACCTTTGTCAATGACAAAGGTATCCCCGACGGTTTCAGCATAGATATTGCCAAAGCGGTTGCCAAGGTTATGGATCTGAAGATAGAAATCACCGTAGATTCCTGGGAGAACGCGACAAAAGCTCTGGACGAAAGCACCATCGACCTGCTCCCGATGATGGCCGCATCCCCGGAAAGACATAAGTCTTTCGATTTCTCTGTTCCCCATACAATCGCATACGATGCAATTTTTTTGAGAAGCGGCTCTCCTAGAATCAGATCTCTAAACGACTTGGCCGGTAAGACCATCATCGTGATGAATAAAGATGCCGCCCATGACTATCTCGAGTCAAGCGGACTGGCAGCGAAAATGAAGTTGGTTCTTGTTGACAGCCTGCCCGATGCACAAAGGACTCTTGCCAGTGGCAGGGGAGACGCAGCCCTGATGCCGAAACTGGTGGGCTTGATTCTCATGAAAAGACTGAATCTGACAAATCTCGACCCATCCCCCGTTGTCATCGACGCCTATAATCGACCGTTTTCTTTTGCCGTAAAGCATGGAAACCAAGCATTATTGGAACGCCTTAGCCAAGGTATGAGCATCATTAAATCGACTGGGCAGTATCGAGACATTTACAATAAATGGTTTGGCGCACTGGAACCGCCGGGTTTATCCTGGGGAATCGTCATCAAATACATTACGGCCATTGTAATCGTGTTTTTGCTTATCGCCTTAGGGCTTATTCTTTGGACGTTATCCCTCCGTAAGCAAGTGGCATTGCGGACGAAACATCTTGCTGATGAGATTCAGGAACATAAGCAGACGGAGGAGAAACTGCATAATCAGAAGGAGTTCGTCACAACACTTTTGGATACTATCCCCAGTCCTATCTTCTATAAAGATATCTCCGGAAGATATCTTGGTTGCAACCATGCATTTTGTGAATTATTCGGCATGAAAAGAGAGAACATCATTGGTAAAAGTGTCTATGACATGGCCCCCAAAGAGATGGCCGAGAAGTATGCAACCAAAGACGAAGAGCTGTTTGAACGTTGCGAACGTCAGACTTATGAATGGAAGGTCATGTCTATAGATGGTTCAAAGGATGTTATCTTCAACAAGGCCCCTTTTCTGGATGCCACTGGAAACATCGCAGGCCTTATAGGCATTATGGTTGACATTACCGACCGCAAGCAAGCGGAGGAAAAGTTACGTGAAGTCACCAAGCGCCTTCACCTTGCCACAGCCTCCGCAAAAGCGGGAGTTTGGGACTGGAACCTTCAGACGAAAGAAATGATATGGGATGACCGGATGTTGGAACTTTACGGACTCACACGGGAGAATTTCCCCGGAGGGATCGAGGCATGGGAGCAAGGACTACACCCTGATGATTATTCCAGGGCGGTAGAGGAATGCCAAGCCGCCTTATGTGGGGAACATGATTTTGACACGGAATTCCGGGTCCGGCATCCTGATGGAACTGTTGTCCACATTAAGGCGAACGGACTCGTGCTTCGTGATGATATGGGAAATCCTCTCCGTATGATCGGTCTAAATACTGACATCACCGAGCGCAAGCAGGTGGAGGAGGTAATCAAGAGAAGGGACTCTAAATATAGAGAATTGGTCGAGCATGCCCAAGACGGCATTTTCACGATCACAGTGCAGGGTCAGTTCCTTCTCGCAAATATTAAGTTCTGTCAGATGTTGGGATACACACTTGAAGAATGCCTTTGCCTCAATATCCTGGATACCTACCCGGATGATATGCGCCCGGTAGGCACGCAACGTCTGGCCGATCTTCAGTTCGGGGAAACGCTCCGCTTTGAACGTCCCATGAAGCGACAGGATGGCGGGATCATATCTGTGGAAGCCATTGCATGGAAGGACAGCGATGACAACTTGCAGGCAATCGTTCGTGACATCACCGAGCGCAGGCAGGCAGTGGAACAACAAAGAGAACTTGAGGAACGCCTCCAGCGCGCCGAAAAGATGGAGGCGTTGGGGACCATGGCGGGCGGTGTCGCTCACGATCTTAACAATGTTCTGGGAATTGTAGTTGGTTATTCTGAGATGCTCCTGGATGAGATTGATGAATCGAGTTCTCTGAGAGATGATGTGATGAAGATAATGGAAGGCGGACAGCGATCAGCAGCCATCGTAGATGATCTTCTGACGCTGGCCAGAAGAGGCGTGTCCGGAAGAAAAGTTCTAAACCTTAATAAGCTCATACTTGATTTTAAAAAAATGCCGGAGTGGCAAAAACTGTTTTCCTATCATCCTTCTGTGCAAATCAAGACCGACCTGGAAGCCGATCTGTTGAACATCTCCGCATCTTATGTCCATCTGGAAAAAGCTTTATTCAATCTTGTTTCCAATGCGTGCGAAGCCATGGCGCAGGGCGGATGTGTATCCATTAGAACAACCAATCAGTATCTGGACAAACCTATTCATGGATATGACAATATCCGTGAGGGAGATTATGTTGTCCTTTCCGTATCCGATACGGGGGAAGGCATACCGGAGTCAGACTTGAAGCGGATCTTCGAACCGTTTTATACAAAGAAGATTATGGGCAGAAGCGGGACAGGATTAGGCTTGGCGGTTGTGTGGGGAACAGTGAAAGATCATCAAGGTTACATTAACGTGGAGAGCGAAGCGGGGAAGGGATCCATCTTCACCCTTTATTTTCCAGTGGCGAGACAAGACGTTACGGCGGATTCTCATTCCGTGTCCATTAATGAGTACATGGGCAAGGGAGAAGCCATTTTGGTTGTGGATGATGTGAAGGGACAGCGAGATCTGGCGGTGGCGCTGCTAAGGAAGCTGAATTACAAAGTTGCGAGTGTTTCCAGTGGAGAGGATGCACTCGAGTATTTAAAGGAACATAAAGTGGATCTACTGGTGTTGGATATGATCATGGACACCGGCATGGACGGCTTGGACACTTACAAAAGCGTCATTAAAATCCATCCACAACAGAAAGCGATTATCGTAAGCGGTTTTTCGGAGTCTGATCGAGTGCATGATGCTCAGGCCATCGGTGTGGGCGCGTATGTCAAAAAACCCTATGTCATAGAAAAGCTGGGACTGGCCGTGAGGAAAGAACTGGACCGGCAATAATTAACAGCAGATCCACTATTACAAATGGCAATACTTGCCTTTTAGTGATGCGGTCCGGTGTGTCTTTGTAAATGTAGCGCGACACATTGTAGAGCTAGTATTGTGCCGATATATTTTATACGCAGGTTCCGAGATTGTCTTCCTGAACTTAATAAAATTGATTTCTCCTCCGATATGCCAGCTTTCAATCGGTACCCATTGGAACGATTTGACCTAAACGTATATTGACAACCCTTAATCATTATGCGACATTACCTTCGCATGCCATGGTAAAAAGGGGCTTTGGTGATGGTCTGCTTTTTGCTTTTATAGATAACTCCCTTTTTCGGGGGCATGACGGGACGGTTTCGTTTAGATAATAGCTTGTTATATGTGAATACTGAATGAAGAAGGTGTGATGAATTGACCTGCAAGAAATTGATATTTGTGAGCTGCGGCCAACTAACAGAGGCCGAAAAACAGCTTGGGACTGCCGTCAAGAATGCAATCGACAACACTGATGACTTCGAGGCGTACTTCGCCGAAACGGTACATGACCTTACCGCTTTAGCACACCACATTTTAGAAGCCCTCCGTCTATGCTCGGGTGCAATCAGTTTCCTTCATAATAGAGGCTCGGTGACCGGTGCCACGGGAGAGAGCTGGGGGATTCGCTCTTCCGTATGGGTCAATCAAGAAATAGCCATTCTTGCTTTTCGCCAATTCCTCGAATCTGCAAGACTACCAATCCTTGTCTTTAAAGACAAGGACGTCAAACTAGAGGGTGCAATGACCTCGTTTATAGCGAATCCTTTGCCATTAGAAAGCACCCAGGATGCAGTCACAAAAGTCAAAGACTGGCTAAAATCCACGGAATTTGCTCCCTGTCTTGCAAATGAGTTTGAAGAGAAGTGGGGTAAACTTTCTCCGAACTCCAAGAAAGTCTTGATCTGTTTGGCTATGGAGGGTGGCCAGCAAGTCAAGGAAATCAATATCTGGCGGAAAATGAAGCAGAGATATTCTTTCGCGCCGAACGCCGCTGATGATGCTGTTCGACAGGCAAAATTACAGTTTATCGACACTGGCCTCGTGATTTGTGACCACAACATCAATACTGGCGATGAGATGACGTACCATCCCACATGGAAGTGGTACTTGGTCAGGGCAGCAAGACAAGTTGATAACAAAGCCATCTAACGACCGGGTGCAGCTAACCCGGCCATAAAACGGCCTCGTAGCTGACCCATTTGTTGGCTTATCAATTTGCATGCAAAGGAGAATATGCTTATGTCAAAACTAACTGTGTACCAATTCAGAGTATTTGATATTAATCAAGGCATGAACGTATTAGCAAAACGCATGGCAACACTCGAAGCTATCAATACTATTAATGGCGCACCAATCATGGAAACTGCTCAAGAAGTTGACGCAACGGAAGTTGATGGGAATGGCCACTATCCAAAATCATTTAAGGTCATTTATTTAACCAAAACATTTCCCATTATAAATATAAATCAAATGGGAACACAAAAAGCAGTTGAGTATTTTTCTTTAAAAGCAGCTAAATCAGCACCGTTTCCGACAGATGCTGATTATATATCTGCAGTCATATTTGTCATAGGCGGGCATTATATTCGGTCAAAGAATAGCAATGAATGGACGTTTCAAGAAAATTAAGCCAACAAATAAAATCAGCCGATCGCTCGGCTCGCGCCTCGCTCCGGCTGATTTTTACGTTGGGCGGCATAACGATTATTAGATACGATGGCTAAAGCAAAGCGAAAACCCAAGGGTGACTGTCAGATCCCGGAGAAGGTTCAGCCGGAAGCACTGCGCGCGGCGGTGCTTGGGCGCTCGCCATATGAAGAAAGAGAAATCGTCGAATACTTTGAAGCTGAGAGCGCCAGAGACCCGCGCGGCCCTGCAAAAGTGGAGCATCTTGAGCTCGTGAAAGAAGAAACCGTTTGGGGGCGAGCGCACAAGGTTTGGGATGTGCATGCTACGGATGGCCGATGGTGGGTCATTACTGAGCCAACCAACCTGTATTCGCAAGCTCTATTTCCGAGCCTCGACTACACACTGTCGTTTCACATCGGCCTGATGGCACGTGTCGGTGCACGTCAGGCCCGCCAGGCTCGGTCCAACAATTCGGAACGCTTTGCAACGGCGTTCCGCCGTTGGGAACAAGCCGCAGAAGCAATTGATCTTGCCAAAGAAGCGGAGGATTTTCAAGCAGTCGGCATGAAGTGTCGGGAATGCTTACTGGCTTTTGCGCGAGCTGCCCAATCGAGCATCACACTGCCAGCGGGCAGTGAACCACCAAAGCGATCAGACTTCGTTCATTGGGCAGAACTGCTTGCGGAGGATGCTGCCGGCGGGCGCCACGCCAAAGACTTGCGCATTTCTTTAAAGGACATGGCCGGCAGCACTTGGCAGTTAGTCAACTGGCTGACCCATACGTCCAACGCGCTGAGAGTCGACGCTGAAATGGTGGTTGAATCTACTCATCACTTACTTGAGATGTTCACGGGCGCAGTTATGAGGCCTGAATCAGGTAACCCTGGCCGCTGTCCTAAGTGCGCGTCATATCAACTTGAGAGCTTCTATATTCCAGAAGCGGAGACAGAGTCTCCTTACATCCTGGTCTGTATGGCGTGCCATTGGGAGAGCTCTCAGAGGGACGAGAAATGACGCCCAACAAACGGTTCAATGGTGCGCGCCCGCTTGGCGAGCGCGGCCCTTAACCTAGTAGTTAGAACCCATCAACATGGGTCAGCGGGCGTGAGCAGCAAAGGAGTGTTGATGCGCACCTTTTACGAAAGGCCTTCCAAACATCAGCGGGAAGACAGCTACTTTGACGCGTTTGTCTCCCTAGAGAAGGAAGTTCCGGCAGGTACGTGGGCTCAACATGAAGCACCGGACTATCTGCTGACGAGTGGCTCCCTAGTGATCGGCCTAGAAATCATCGCGCTAGTTTCATCAGCTCTTGCGCCGATAAGAAATGCCCAGGACAAGGCATTTGCCTTGGCTCAAACCATTGCGGTTGAACGGGATCTGCCTATTATGGAGGTCAAGGCAAAGTTCCGTGACGAGAATGCACTTGTCGATGCAAAAGAAGCGGCCTTGGAACTAGTCGAAATCATACAGGAGAACTTGCATCTCATAGATGACAGCAAGAATCAAGTGTTGAATGGATTTCATCGAAAGTACTATTCGACGATTATGGCGAATCGTGGCACTAGAAATGGAAGGAAGTGGCTTGATGCTCATCGTTGGGGACGCGTACATATGAATCGGGTTAAGCGGAATCCGATAGATGTGCTGCAAAAGGCCATCGACAACAAGAATACAAAGCTGAAGGACTATCTCGAGAAGTGCACAGAATGCTGGCTCTTGGTCGGAGTGGATGAGTGGACAGCGGCTGAAGCAGTGGACTTTTCCAGTGAAGGACTAGAACACATGTACAACTGCGCATTCAATAGAGCCTATTTTCTACGGAATATTGAAGGCAAGCTATTCAGACTTAGAATCAGCTCGACACGGGATGGGCTCTAACATCTCGTTGCAGTTGACCCCTAAGGTGCGTCTCTGGTTCGTGATTAGGCTGATTGCCGGGGTTCGCGCTTCGCACTGGTGATTCGGTGGAACAACTGAACTTGGCGTTGCACCTTTCAAATCGTAATTCACGCCAGTACACTGTTTGAAAAAAATTTGTTTGTAGATACACAATTGGATATTTAGCTAATATATTTTGTGGGCAGACTTTGACGGGTCCTTCCTGAAATCCACTCACCGGCAGAGTCAGGAAAAGCTGATGCTTCAAATCGTAATAGATGCAGATAGCCACATGATGGTCATCCGACAAATTTTTTATATTTTATTAACTTACTTTTCATCTTTATTACAACGAAATGTCAAGCAGTGAAAAAATAAATTCGTCATTTTATTAAGCACATGCTTGCTTGATATTCTAAATCAAATAGGTTAAGATTAACCAGAAAATCGATAAAATACCAACCAAGTATATTCATTGTTAGACGCAAGCAGTAAAAAGGATGAAAACCATGAAAACCCTCGTAGTGCTAGCTCATCCCAGTATTGATGAAAAGTCCCTTGCGAACAAGATTATCGTTGAGAGAATCCGATCGGTTGAGAACGTAACAATCAAAGACCTATATAGGGAATATCCATCGTTCAGATTCGACGTTAACGCTGAGCAAAATGCTTTACGTGCTGCTCCCGTTGCCTCAGATTAAAATGTTACCGAAAGTGTAGTGACAAGAGGTAACGTTGCCTCATAAAGAAAGTTACCCCGGTTTGATGTGTGAGAAGATCGTTTTGAGTTTCTTTTCCATAGCCTTTCTTAGCAGGAATGGGT
>CAZYDG010000070.1:0-13313 GCA_964645835.1 uncultured Syntrophaceae bacterium | reverse complement strand
CCATTCCTGCTAAGAAAGGCTATGGAAAAGAAACTCAAAACGATCTTCTCACACATCAAACCGGGGTAACTTTCTTTATGAGGCAACGTTACCTCTTGTCACTACACTTTCGGTAACATTTTAATCTGAGGCAACGGGTCCGCCACCAAATTTCAGCCAAAGCGAGTAAAGAGCAGCAGGGCATTGGGTCTTCCGGTTCAAGGGATTTTTCCCGGTTTTGCATGTTGCAGATGACATCACTGACGCGAGTCAGGAAAAATCCAATTCACCTCCAGACCAATACCCTGCTGCTCTTGTTCAGGCATGCTTCAACGCAACACAGCAGATGGGCGTTTTTCAACAGCCTGCTAAACCTCGCCTCCCAATGTGACTAATAACTCGGTCAGTGCCTTGATGTGGTCCCGTATTTCTGCGGCCTTCTCAAATTCCAGGTCTTTGGCGGCCGTCTTCATCTCCTCTTTCAAGCGGCGGATCATGGCGGGGAGTTCTTCCTCCGAGCCGTAAGCCGCTTGTTTGTCCGCAACTATGGGGATCGTCATGTAATCGGCTTCGTAGACGGATGTGAGGACCTGGCTGATGGTCTTCCGGATTGATTCGGGCGTGATCTGATTATCTTCGTTGTACTGCAACTGGACGGTGCGCCTTCTCTTCGTCTCTTCGAGACAGAATGCGATGGCCTTGGTGATCTTATCGGCATACATAATGACCTGGCCGGCGACATTCCGTGCTGCCCGGCCGCTTGTCTGCATGAGGGACCGCTCGGACCGGAGGAATCCCTCCTTGTCGGCGTCCAGAATGGCCACGAGGGATACCTCCGGGATGTCCAGACCTTCCCGAAGAAGATTGACCCCCATCAGAACGTCGTATTCTCCGAGCCGCAGATCCCGGATGATTTCCACTCGTTCCAGGGTATGGATATCAGAATGGAGATAACGGATGCGGATGCCCAGACCCTGATAATAAGCTGTGAGGTTTTCCGCCATCCGTTTCGTAAGTGTGACGACGAGGACACGTTCGTTTCTTTCGGTGCGTGCCCGGATCTCGCCCAGGAGATCATCCACCTGGTGAGTGACGGGGCGGATGACGATTTCGGGGTCCATGAGGCCCGTTGGACGGATAATCTGTTCCACGACGACTCCCTTGGCCTTCTCCAATTCGAAGGCGGCAGGTGTTGCCGAGATATAGAGGCGCTGATTGGGAAAGGAGTCGTACTCCTCGAAGCGCAGGGGCCGGTTATCAAGGGCCGAAGGCAGACGGAATCCATACTGAACCAGGGTTTCCTTGCGGGAACGGTCACCCCGGTACATGCCGATGATCTGGGGGATTGTGGCGTGGCTTTCATCGATGATGATCAAGGCATCCTTCGGCAGGTATTCCATTAGAGTCGGAGGTGGCTGGCCGGGCTTGCGGCCCGTCAGATGGCGTGAATAGTTTTCGATCCCCTGGCAATAACCCATCTCCTCCATCATCTCGATATCGAAGAGTGTTCTTTGCTCCAGTCGCTGGGCCTCCAGAAGCTTGTTCGTGCTTTTGAACTCCGCCAAACGGTCCTGTAACTCCTCACGGATATTGACAATGGCGCGTTTCAAATTGTCCTTTGTCGTCACGTAGTGGCTGCCGGGATAGACGGCGATGCGGCTGATCCGTTCCAACCGCTTTCCCCGGAGAGGATCGATGAAGGCTATCTGCTCAATGGTGTCGCCGAAAAACTCGATCCGGATGGCCCGCTCCTCTTCATAGGGTGGAAAGATTTCCACTACGTCGCCTCGGACGCGGAATGTGCCCCGATGGAAATCGACGTCATTGCGCTCGTACTGGATCTCCACAAGTTGTCGCAGCAAGTCGTCACGGGAAACCTCCATCTCCTCCTGCAAATGGACCAGCATACCCTCGTATGCCTCCGGAGAGCCGAGGCCGTAAATGCACGAAACGCTTGCAACGATGATGACGTCCCTTCGATCCAGAAGGGAGTGGGTAGCCGCGTGACGGAGTTTGTCGATTTCGTCATTTATGGCCGAATCCTTCTCGATATAGGTGTCCGTCGTCGGCAGGTAGGCTTCGGGCTGGTAATAATCATAATAGCTCACGAAATATTCGACGGCGTTGTCTGGGAAAAGGGCCTTGAACTCCCCATAAAGCTGGGCGGCGAGGGTCTTGTTATGGGCGATGATGAGCGCCGGCCGCGACACGGCGGCAATGACGTTGGCGATGGTGAAGGTCTTCCCGGAACCGGTCACACCTAGAAGGACCTGATGGGGCAACCCTTTCTCTATACCATCCGTCAGACGCTCAATAGCCTGGGGTTGATCACCTTGGGGTTTAAAATCCGAAACGAGATGAAACATATCCCGAAACCTCTAACTGGAAAATTATCGCTTGGCAGTAAATGGTTATGTTCTTTTGAAATCCAAAATAGCTTTGCCAATCTGAGCAAGGTTGGCGTTGATGCGGGAATTAGGATAGGCCAGAACAGCCAACTCCTGCTTTAATATAGCTTTGGGAACCGCATCGTCCTGCACGACATAGCCCAGATAATGCAGTGGAAAACCCAAAAAACGCTGGCAGATGGAGTCGATGTTTTTGAATATATTTGAACCCTCTTTTTCATCTTTTATATTATTGGTGATGATACCAAAAGATTGCCTGCTGAATACCTGATACATGACCTTAACTATGGCGTAGGCATCCGTCAGACTTGTCAATTCCCGATTAATAACCACAATATTTTTTTCAGCAAACAAATTAAACTGCAATACCACTTCCGAAATTCCGGCGCCCGTATCGAGTAGAATCAAGTCGTAGCCTTCGATTTCCAGGAGCATATCTTTAATGTTTTGAATTTTCTCGAATAAAAGCTGCGCCATCTCCCGGACACCGGAACTTGACGGAATCAAATCGAATCCGCCTTTGGTTGGAATGATCACATCCTGTAGATGTAACGAGCCAAAAACGACATCTTTCAGGGTTTGTGCAGGATTTATCCCCAGCATGATATCAATATTTGCCAGACCCAGGTCACAATCGGCAACCAGAACTTTCTTGCCTTGGCGGGCGAGTATCGTAGCCAGATTTATTGTGATAAAAGTCTTTCCCACACCGCCTTTGCCGCTGGTTACCGATACAATCAAGGGTTTGGATTTAGTCTTCACTGTTTGTCCCTTTTTTCAACAACCCGTTTATTGTTTGAATGTCCAAAAGATTTGTAAAGAGTTTCTTTCTCTTCAGGAGTAACTTTTGTTTCAGCTATACCATGACGCATAATATCCGGATGCGTTATTTTATTTTTGCCCGTCTTTTTGGCCCTGTATAACTCCTGATCAACTTTTTCTAAGAAATCATGGGCACTTATGGTGCTGGCAGCATCATATTCATCAATGGCTATGGATGATGAAACGTTGACTTTCATTTCCAGCGCCACATTATTGATTACTTCGTGCCATCGTTGGGCGATGATAATTCCGTCTAGCAGTGGTGTAGCTGGAAGAATAGCGGTGAACTCATCTCCGCCGTAACGGCAGGCAAAATCCGTGGGTCTTATCTTCCGGCTGATCAGGCGGCAAATTTTAATTAAAAACTCATCGCCTTTTGCATGCCCCAACGTGTCGTTGATGGATTTGAAATTGTCCAGATCGATGAACATCAAACAAAAAGGTTCTCCCGTCCTCTTTGTTCGAGCCACTTCAATGCTTAATTGTTTATTAAAGAACCGTTTGTTGTACAGACCGGTCAACCCATCCGTGATGCTTAGCGATCGGAGATGACGATTATCTCTTTCCATCTTCAAAAGACGGTTGAAGAGGTCGTCTTCAGGTTTGATGATTATACCCTTGTTGATGAATTTTTTCAGCTCGTCAGAGGGTATATCTTGCGCTGGAATTAAAAATACCTCAGGCATCCCGTCTTGCTTCGATGATCGTGACTTATTGCCGGAATCTGCTTTTTTCAGGATGTTGATTAATGAACAAGTAGTAGTTCCATCCGGACTAACTTTATCAGAAGAATTTAACATTTTTTTCGAAAGCTTCATCTACAAATTAGTCCTTTGGATGCTGATGTGATAAGATTTGATAAGATATTACTTTCTCAAAGGAAGACTATAGGAAAAACTTTATTATATGTCAATCAGAAGTAACCAGAATAAACTTTTTATGAAAGCTTGATATGTGGTATGATATGGATCGAAACTGCGAATGATAATTGTGATATGAAGAGGAGATGGTTTATGTCCGATAGCCTTGATGTTATCATTGTCGATGATGAGCCTGACGTGTGTGCCGTGATTTCCGATGTCATAAGGTCATTCTATACGTGGGGAGACGTGTATGCCTTTACGGACGTGGACAAGGCCGTTTCCCACTGCCGTCAGAAAAAAGCCGGTGTAGCAATATTCATTCTGGATGTGTTCATGGGTAGTGAAACGGGATTCGGGTTCCTCGACGCTATTGCCGATACCTTTCCCATGGCCTATGAGGATACAATCATCATGACCGGCAATGCCAGCGACGATATTGTCAATATGTGCATTTCGTCAAATATCACCTATCTGATCGAAAAACCGATAAGGCTCTATGCCCTTAAATTGGCTGTCCGCGCCATCGTGGCCAAGTATATTCGTTTCGCCAAGAGGTTGATTGAAGATCCTGTATTGGCTGAGACCGTTTCGGGATTTTAATCATTTCGATGCGAAGGTTTTCGCTAAATCGTTGTCGATGACGTAGAGGCTGATATCCCTTGCCCCTTGTTCGCAATATCCGTATTCACGCTTGAGGTTGCGGATGAGGTAATTCACTTCCTTGCGTATCCGTTTGTCATATGCCTTAAAGAGGTCTGTGCCGTGATCCTTGATGGCCCGGCGGAAGTTTTCATTCTGGAGGAAGGGATCCATAACTTTATCTTTCAGATTGTGAACATAGCGTTCCCGAAGTGATTCATAGGCGCTCGTTGCCGTGATGGACTTCCCTTCGATAAGGATTTCCTGTGTAAGGGTCTTTGCCGTGTACTGGTTTTGGACCTCCTCCCGGAAGGCCCGGCGCTCGGCGGCCCCGGCCTTGGGACCCAGGATGCTTCGTTCAATGACTTCAAAGAAATCCTCTGAAATATCGATAACCTCTCCCGTATAAATGCTTTTTTCCGTCCGCCCCGGTTCGAAATTGACGGCATAGAGGTAATTCTGGATGTCTCTGGAGACCCGTTCCTCATTGTAATAATACAGGGATTCCTTGACTTCCTGAAGAACAGCGTAGTTGTAAGAACTGACCAAGGAGTCGAGAAACCCATCGGGCGGCGATGCGGGCATGTCTTTTTGGCGCTGGCGAAAGAAATTGCAGACCATGGCCATGTTGATCAGGGTTCCTTCCTTGGCGTAGGTTGTATAAAATTCATTGAAGATCGTGACGGAATCTCGCCCGGAAAACCCTTTTGCACCTTCCATCTCGGAATCGGCGATGATGTTTTTCCGCCTTTTTGCCGTAAAGTGTTTCCTGTCTTCCTGTGTTAACCAGGACGGGATAAAGCCGGCATAGATGTCCATCTTCAGCAGCTGTAGATTCCGGTCGCAGAACAGCTTGTATTTATCCGGCGGGCCGATCCACTCCTGGAGGCTCTCCGATTCTTCTTTGAGTCTCGTAGAGATGATAACTTTGGCAAAGTTTTCGAGGACACGAGGGAGAAACATGGTCTCGATCTGACTGCCGAAAATGTTCTTGATGATCTTTACTTCGGTATTGTAGTCCAGGACATAGGGAATAGTGATAAAGGTGATCCGGTCGATGAAGGATTGGGCGCCGGTTATATTGACGCGATCTTCCGGATTCATAAGCGCCAAAAACAAAGAGTTCACGTTTTCTTCGATATCCTCCACCTTATGAACGCCTTCGCTGATGATGCCGTGGAGGTTTGCAAGCCGGTCCTTGTTGTAGTCCTTCACATCCATAAGCGCGTAGATACCGTTATTTGTATTGGCGTACCGGGAAAATGTGTATTTGATGCGATTGCTGTCTTTCAGAAGATTATTGATTTGGGCCTGCAACAGCTCATTTGTCAGGATATTGGTCTTTGTGATGTCGTCACCGGGATTGAAGACGCTGATCCCCTGGCCCAGACGGCGGTTAAACTCGTAGGGCCTCGCAAAAACCATGTCGAATACCTTCTCCGGCGAATCAAGGAGATCCAGGAGTGTCTGGTAAAGAGAGGAGCATATCGTACAAGGGTTGTCCCGGAAGACCCATTCGTACTGCTTTTCCGTGAAGAGTTTTTCCTTGAAATCCTGATCGGCGATCAACTGATCGAAAACCTCCCTGCGATAGCCCTTTGGGATAATCAACAGGGGGTTGTCGTGGCTGGGGCAGGGGATTTCCAGATAGTCTTTAATGGGAAGCGTCAATATTCCTTCGCGGAGATGCTTTTTCGGCAAGAGTTGATCATCGGCGAGATTGCGCAGCTGGCTGAGGATGGCAGGGGTCTCATGCCCCGTCATATGGCCCAGATCCTTTTTATTTAAGCGCCAAATGGTCTCGAAGGTCTGACCTTCGGGGGTTTTCGTGTATTGTTCGAATTTCATGAGCAGGTTGTTCAAGAAGGTGCTTTTACCGCAGCCGTGGGGTCCCTCGAAGATATATATCCGGTTCTGCTGACTGCCGTGACGGAAAGAGGCAAAGAGATTGATCAGGCGATTGGCGAAGATCCTGTCCGCGAAAAAGGGATGATCCGTCCCCTCGACAAAGAGTTTTGTACAATCGTAATATACATAGGAGATGGATTCCGGATCGTCGGGATATTCATCGATGCCTTCGCCGACATAGGTTTTGATCATGTCATAGAGCATCTGAAAGATGTTCCGGACGATGTAAGCCGGTTTGTCCACGGCGGAATTCAGGAAATCCTTAAAAGAGATGACAGCGCGGCTTTCCCTTTCCGTGATCCTTCGTGAAAGACTTTTAATAATGAGTTCTTCGAATGCCATGGCTACCGATCCTATTAACGGCTCAGCATACTTTTCATACTTTTGCTGAGCTTTTTATTTTCCATTGTGTACACGACCCGCCGGGGTACGAGTTCTTTCTCCGCCGCCGGTTCCGTAAAAATGATCTGGGGAATATAGAAAGGCTGTGTTGTTTCTTCCCCCATTTCTTCCTCGACCATTTCCGTTGTCTCCAGCTGCACCTTCCCGCCCCAGAGATACTCGACGCCTAAAAGGGTATGATCGATATATTCCCGGACAAGGGGTTTTCCTTCGTAATGGTGATAAAGATAAAGGGTGCCGTTTACGGTTCTCTCCTCGTCCACGGTCACTGCCGGGGGATGGTAAAGGGAGTCGAGGAGCATCTTCTTGTAATCGCCCGCCTTGCGGCTCTTGACGTAATATTCCCATACACCTTTTTGCTGGTTTAGTTTCCTGCCGACGACAAACAATTTATAGGCATCCACGAAGTCCTGGTCCACGAAAGTGTTGATAAATTTGAAATCGCTGAAATTTTCCCGGACGTCGAAGATAAAGGCCCGGCCATTGCCCGTCCGTCGATCGAAATCGCGCCGCTCATCGATATTCTTGGTCCTCTGAAATTCGTAGGAGACGCGGCCCTTGTCTGCCGCTTCTTCGAGATAGGCATAGAGCCTCATGCCCAGGGCATAGGGGTTGAGGCCCAGGCGTGACAGAGCCGTAACCTTGGCGTTGACTACCGCGTATGATACCTCATTGCCTTTTATCCTATCATCGTTTCTAAAAAGTGTGTCGTGCCAATAGCTGGCCCATCCCTCGTTCAGGATTTTGGTTCTGATCTGGGGCTGAAAATAGAGGGAGGTCCGGCGGACGATTTCCATAACCGTCTTCATCCAAAGGTTTTCCGACCGTTGCAGAAAGGGGGCATTATCCTGGAGGTACTGGATGATATCCGTAACGGGGGCCTTTTGCTCTCGTTTTTGCTTCTCGTAGAGTGCCTCGAATTCGGGATATTTTTTAGCCGTATCGGCAAAAAACACCGATTCCGCCATGGGGCCATATTCAGCGACAGCCGCATTGTGCCGTTCGATTTCCTTCATGTAAATAGACGGGCTGACCTTCTGGAGGCTCTGAAGAAACACGTCGAAGTAATAATCGATTCGGCTCGATGACTGGATTTCCATAGGACGGTTCAATCGGGACAAGTCGCCGAAAAGGTCCACAAGATTGTCGATTCCCCGGGTGAACTCGATAATGTAATCCACCCAACGGCCTTTTTCCGACCGGATCATGGCTATGGAGCGTTTATCCGCCAAGGCTTGTCCGGCGAAGTCTTCGTCCCATGTAGACTTGAACAGGAGGTTGTTCTGGAAAAAGTCGATATGGGCCAGGACATGGTAGAAGATCATGACATTTAGCCAGTCCGGATTATTGTCGTTATAAAAAGAAATGGCAGGTTTTGTATTAATAACCGTTTCGTAGGGGTTATACGGATACAGTTCATATTTCCCCTTTTCCTTCAGGACCTCTACATCGTGGACCCAATAATCGTAGAGGGTGGGGATCATGTTTTTCGGTCCTAATTCCAGGAGATCCTTATTGGTTACGATGTATTCGAGGGTCTCATCCTGGAACCGGAGGCCCGCTTCACGGGCTCTTTCCTTGCACCCTTCCATGATCTTCTTGGTGTGTTGGTTTATCAGTTCCATCGTTTTGCTTTCTGTAAGGCTGTTGAAAAACGTCCATCTGCTGCGTTGCGCCGCAAGCTTAGTCAATCGACGTACTTCTGTGTACGACTCATTCCTCAGCTTTTGCGCGCCTTGCATCTGGGCATTTTTGAACAGCCTGCCCAAATTTAGTTTTTCAACAACTTGCTAGGCAATCAGTTTCTTAATACCGTCAATGAGCCGGGATTCCGTAGCATCTTCACGGATGGCGTCCATCCGGATCTCTTTAGGATGTTCTTCGAGGACTTTGGAATCCTTGATGTACCTCTCCGCCGTGGAAAGGCTCGTTTCCGCCATCGCCGAGGTGATCGTAATCCCGATTCGGCTGCTGTAGCGAATCATTTTCAGTATCTCGGGGATTGTGTCCTTTCCGTCCCGGTCCCAATCGTCGCCGTCAGTGCCATGAAATATATATATGTTGTAATCCCGATCCAGTTGGTCCTCCTCAACAATCTTGTTTATGAGCTGATAAGCGGCGGCCATTTTTGTGCCTCCGGGGATCTTCAGGCTGTAATAGGCGTGAAAATCGGGAACCTCTTTAGCCGACGTATCGTGGAGGATGAACCGCGTAACCACCTGGCGGTCGTATTGATACAGGAGCCAACTATAAATCAGGACGTGTTGGGCAACAACCAATTCGGATGGCTTGCCCGACATGGAGCCCGAATAGTCGCGAATAAAGAAGACGAGCGCCTGGGCTTCAAAGTCCTTTTCCTGCGAGAGGATGCGATAAATACTGTCTTTCGGCGAGACAAGGAGTTCCGTCAGATCGATATCCGTGACATCGGGGATCCTGTCGAGACCGATATTCGTTTCGATGACTTTTTTTAAAGTCGCCTTCTTATCGAGGACCTGCCCGAAACCCTGGTTCCGGTCTGTAAGGTCGTAGACATATTTCTTCAGAGAACGGCGGTTTCCCTTGATCTTGAGGTTTGGCAACTCGAATTTTTCCGTCAGGATTAGTCCCAGGTCGTAAGCGTTGGCTTCCATCTCATGTTCGCCGCCTTCACCCTGACCCGGTCCTCCGGACCCTGCGCCTTCCTCGCCGTGGAGGGGCTCCTCGCCGATAACCTGTCCTTCTTCGCCTTCGCCTGCGCCGCCCGAATGGTCCGATTCTTCTTCCGGATTCTGGGGCCTTGTGTCATGGATCAGTTTTTCTTCGACCGTCGAAGGGACGACGATGATTTTATCTTTTCCTCCCCGTCCCGGTTTTACGATGCGGCCGATCCGGATCTTCCGGGGAAAGCCGTCTTTTTCCCGCTGAATATCCCGTTCCAGGAGATCGCCGATGGTGGCGAGCTTCAGGACATAAGAATTCTCCGGCGCCTTGACATCCTGTAATGCGGCAAGATCGCTGAACGTGTAAATGTTTTTTGGCAGAGTCATGACCGTTATCCCTTGCCGGCCTTTAACATAGTCCGGGTTTGTCGGTTTATTGCTCCTGCGAGCTTTATTTTTCGTCGCTCTTGGTACAGAAGTATTCGATCGTCTTCTGGGCGCAGGTTTTGCAATAACCGAGTTTGCCCAGCATTGTGTCGATCATGCGGTCGTAGAGCTTCTGGTTTTCCTCATTGGTCCGGTTGGCGAGGGCGCCGATGAGGCTTCCCGCACCCACGATGTCCGATTTCAGGCGGACATCCGTGACAGCCTTGAGGAGTTCCACATTGTCCATGAAGTCGTAGCTTGTATCTGTTGACATCTTTTGGCCGTAGATCTTGCGGATCGACGTCCGGAACGATTCCCGCTGCTCTTTGGTTTTCAGGCCCAAACGTTCCTCGACACTCTGGACATAGCGCTCATCGATCTTGATGGCCTTGAGAAGTCCCGTTTGCGGGTCTTTGTATTTCCACATTTTGTCGGGTCCCAGGTTTTCTGCATCAATCCCGATGATCATGCTGACATAGTTCATGACGTCCTTTTTCACGGCATGGGGCTCGTCCATATAGGCATTGAACATCTCCGTCATGATCCTTTCCCGATAAAGTCCCCTGGCTGTTTTGATGTCTTCGAAGTATTTCGCGCGCTCGTTGGCGTCGGAAACATAATCAAGAATGACCTTTTCCATGGCCTTGAAAATGTCTTCGGCGAACATACATCGCCCCTCGTTGGTTTCCGATGTTTCCATAAGCAGTTGGAGGGCCCGTCCCAGTGTTCGCTGTCCCAGTCCCTTTTGACCAAATCTTTTGGTAATATCCGGTTCATGATTGAGGGTGTCAATGACTTCGGCCAGGGTCTTGATGCTTTTTTCCCCGGCCACTTCGCCGGCGGAGAGTTTCATCATCTCGACGGGGGTCAGTTTTTCCGATCGGGGGAGCCGTGAAAAAACAACGGCAAGAGACGTTGCGTAGTTGAGGTTCGGGTCCCGGTGCAATTGCTCTTTTGTAAGGGTTGTCTTTGCCTCGCTGCCGATGGCATAGTCGGTCAGGTATCTTTGCATCAGATAATTCGTGTTGTGGGCAACGTAACAGATACGGCACCGGTCTACGATCGGCGCCTCTTCTTTCTCTGCCAGGAACCGGTTGAATTCGGAATTGTTGCTCGTGGCGATGATCAGGGTGTCTATGGGCCAGCGAAAGCCGTCGATTTCAATATTCCGGTTCTGGATTACCCCCAGGTAGACCTGGACGAGATCCTTCTTGTTTTTAAAGATTTCGTCGCTGAAGTGGATTCCTCCACCCGCCACCCTCGCCAATGCGCCCCGCCTCAGATCGAAGCGGTACGGGTTGTTGGGGTCCGTCAGATGAAGGAGGCGCTGGATTGATTCTTCTCCCTGGAGATCGACGGCCGATGATGTGATCTTGTCCTTGGCCGAGTATTTACCCGTAATTGTCCCCATGCTTTCGCTCAGGGGCACGGGGACGATCTCGAAGAAAGAAAGCATGTCTTCGAGCTTTCCGTTCGTTTTTGTCCGGATATCCTGAAGGATGTAGTCGCTGCATGCGCCCAGGGGCCGATAAGAGGCGAAATACTTTTCCATATCTTTATCCTTGAAACCGAAGGTGCCGGATAGGTAGGCCATGGCGTCTTTCCGGATGGGGAAAAGATTCATGGCCAGGATCATGGGGTCTTCGAAAGTCTGGGACTGAATATGCCTTATCTTTCCATAGGTTTCAAGACGGTCGATGTTCTTGAAATTGAAGGTATAGCGGCGGTTGGCTTCCTGGGCGACAAATTGACGGTAGAGGGCGCAGAGGGAATCGACGAAGAACGTCTTTCCGTTTCCCGGTTCGCCGACGAGGACGAAGGCCATTTCCTGAGATGATCCACCTTCGGCGGCATCTTTGACAAAGGAAACGAAGCTGTTGATTTCATCGAACATGCCGATGACGTGCTTTGAACCTGTCCGGAAGACCTTGAAGTCATAGGTGCTCTTTCCATTGACGACAACTTTTTCGATCATGTCGGTATCTTCGAGAATCATCCGGGCAACCGATTCAAAGGCGTTCTCAAAGCGGCGCCGACCCTGCGCGACCTCCTGCAAATGGAATTCCAGCGTCGTTGGATCGTATGTTTTCATTTTCAACCTCCATAACCCGTGTTGGGTCGTTTGTTTCGGAAAATTCTCAAAAGTAAAATTATATGGTCTTGTAAAAAGTGACAAAACCTATATTTCTGTCATTACTACGACAATAGAATCTTCGTAGGGTGGAACAAGCGAAGCGGTTCCACCGGCGAATGGTGGATGCGCTTCGCTTCATCCACCCTACATTCTCAACCTAACTTTCATGCCCACGTGGCAGCATTCGGGACATGAAGGTTTCCCATGGAAATGGGAATCCATTATTTTTATGTAGTTACGACTCATATTGATTCCCGGCTACACGGGAATGACAACTTTCTTACGGGTTCTTCAAAAATAATGGTTCCTGAAAAAGCGCTAAACGCCGGTTATTAGTTGACGGTTTAGACGGATATTTGACGTTGTTAACGCTTATCACACACTTTAACATATTCATCCATTTCAATATTGACAACACATTTAAAGTTATTCCCGCTCAACCGGGAATCCTCTCTTTGGTTTATAACTTATTGAAAATAATATATTCCCGGTTCCCGTCTATGCGGGGACAAACTTTACAGAAATGGCAGAAATATCAGGTTTTGTTACTTTTTTACGGGTCCATCCATCAATACTTGCCTTTGCAGAAATTATTGGACGTTTCCTCGTACATTATAAACGAACTTTTATGTTTTTAACTCAAATAGTATGCCAAGTGGACGTAACATGCAAAACCCGGATTTAAAACCACGGCCGTCGCTGCAGAAAGGACTCTTTCGGGCTGATTTACTTCTGCTGTCTTATAATCGTCATTGCATTTTGCAATATCAGCGTTTTTTACAGTTTCTATCATTAAATCTTGAGGTACCCCGTTGCCTCAGATTAAAATCTCAACTTTCGCACACATTTAAACGAGTATAAGTATCTGTTCTTTAACAATAAGCGACGTCATTCCGCCATTCAAGTAGCCACTGTGCCCCGTAAATTGGTGGTAGTTCTCTGAAAAAACGGCCGATCAAAGATCGGAGCAGTTCCCTGGTCAATTCTGGGGTATCACCCAGTACCCGTTCCAACAAACTCAGAAAAAAGGCCAGTGCTTCAGCAAAGGTCACCTGCTGGAGTTCTTCACAACAAGCGTGAAACAGGGTTC
>CAZYDG010000069.1:0-15285 GCA_964645835.1 uncultured Syntrophaceae bacterium | reverse complement strand
TCACTAAATTGGACAGCATCGTAATTGATAGAGAAAAAAAAGAGGCAACCTGATTTTCAAAGAACAAATTTAACCCGTCCAAATACCTGATTTTACAAATGCCAGTGAGGTGTTTTCAGGTTATTTTGGACAGCAATGATCCAGACCAATACCCCACTTCTCCTGGAGACTGTGTATAAAATTCTTTGAGTTTTGGTGGCGGATTTGAGGACAACAAGCACTTTGAATTCATGATTTATTCGTGATAATAAAAGTTTTGCGCATAGGAGAGGAGCGGCAATTAACAGTGGAGAAGAAACAACGGATCGTTATTACGGGAATGGGAACTCTAAACGCCGTTGCCGGGAACGTCCCCGAATTCACTAAGGCCCTGCAAGATGGTGCCTGCGGCATCGAAACCGTTGACCTCTTCGATACGGCGGGGTGCCGTTGCCGAAACGGCGGCCAGGTGAAGAGATTTAATCCTCACGAATGCATCCCCTCCACATTCTCCATGAAAAGGACATCCCGTGCCGACAGGCTTTGCCTTGCAGCCACTCTTGAGGCCCTACGCGACGCCGGGCTCTATCCCCTGACACAAGGTGTCCGGGAAGATATGGGCATCGCTATAGGCGGCGGCTCCGGCGGCCTTCTGGAAGCGGAATCCTTCTATGCCGATGTCATGAAAAAAGGGAGCGGGAAAGCCCGATTTTCAACTCTCGCTTCCGTATACTGCGCCTCGTCGGCCGATTTCATCGCCTCCCAATTGGGGCTTTTCGGGCCCAAAATCACCCTCATGACCGCCTGTTCGGCAGGAGGAACCGTCCTGGGTTATGGCCGGGACATGATCCGGAACGGTCAAGCGGCGTTTATGATTGCGGGCGGCGTGGAACCCATGTGCAAGATCACCTATACCTCCTTCAACGCCTTGAAGTCCCTGGACCCTGACATCTGCCGCCCCTTCGACAAGAACCGTCAGGGTCTCTCCCTGGGAGAGGCGGCAGCGATCATGATCCTTGAACCTCTGGAAATGGCCTTGTACCGTGGAGCCCGCATCTACGGTGAGATCCTGGGATACGGAGTCACTTGCGACTCCCACCATATGACTGCCCCGGACGAACAAGGCTCCGGCGCCGCCCGTTCCATGGCGGCAGCCCTCCAAGACAGCGGCATCTCCATTGACGATATCGACTATATAAACGCCCATGGCACGGCCACACTTGTCAATGATGTGATGGAAACAAAGGCAATCAAGGCCGTCTTCGGGAAACGGGCCTATGAGATCCCCGTCAGTTCCACCAAGGCCATGACGGGCCATACACTGGCAGCGGCGGGCGCTCTGGAAGGCATCGTGTCCATACTGGCCATGGTCCACAGCTTCATTCCGCCCACAATCCATCATCGGGACCCCGATCCCCTGTGCGATCTGGATTATGTCAGTGAAGGTGAAAGGCGGGCCGATGTGCGAGCCGTCCTGTCCAACTCATTCGCCTTCGGCGGGAACAACACGACCGTGATTTTCGGGCGATATGACGAAGGATGCCCGGCATGAAAGAATACGCCTGTCCCATAACGCATGATGATGCCCGGCGGGTCGTCGTGACGGGCATGGGCATGGTCACCCCACTGGGCATAGGCAAGAAATCCTTTGCCGATGCCCTCTTTGAGGGCATAAGCGCCGTTGCCGAAATCACATCATTTGACACAGCACTTTTCCCGTCTCACCTGGGCGCGGAAGTGACTGCCTTTTCACCCCGGGATTACGTTTCCATAAAGAGCCTGCGAAGGCTGGACAAGCTCTCCCTCATGGTCACTGCTGCTGCACGTCTGGCCTTGGAGGACGCCAATATCACCGTGGATACAGGTAATCGCGACCGGATAGGAATCATTATGGGCACAGCCTTTGCCGCAACGGACGTGACGGTCCGATTGGCAGAGACCATTGTCACAAAGGGATCGGCCTTCGTCAACCCCATTATTGTTCCAAACACCGTCATGAATGCCCCGGCGGGACATGCCTCTATTGAATTGGGCTTCCGCGGCGTCAACACGACGGTGACCCATTTTGCCGTCTCTGCCGAAACGGCCATCGCATACGGTGTCTCGGAGATCCGCCGCGGCGCTGCCGATTTCATCCTCGCTGGTGGGGGCGATATCCTCTCACCATTCTACTATGAAGCCCTGACCCGATTTCGCGCCCTTTCTCCCCTGGACGGGGGTACGGAAGGCTGCCGCCCCTTCGACGAATCTAGAAACGGCACGGTTGCCGGTGAAGGCTGCGGGATCCTGTGCATTGAAAGCCTGGCGAATGCCAAGACAAGGGGCAGGATACCCTACTGTGAGATCACGGGTGTGGGTTTGGGATCATCGGTCACAGCGCCCGCGTACTGGCCGGATAATCCTGCCGGTGTCAAGCGAGCCATCGTGCGAGCTTTGAAAAATGCCGGTCTTTCGGCAAACCATATCCAGGTTATCTCAGCGGCGGCAAACGGCGGACCGGTCCTTGACGCAACGGAAACGGCAGCCTATAATGAGCTTTTCACCGGCTTTGCGGAAAAGCCCTTTATTACAGCCCTTAAGGGCGCCATCGGGGAAAGTTTTTCCGGTGGCGGCATACGGGCCTGCGCCTTGGCCCTGTCTCTGGACCGAGGCATCCTTCCACCAACAGTCGGCCTTAAACAGCCTATTTCTACCCTGCCCTTCGTCATGGAGAAGACAAAGACCGTTCCTATGGAACATTCTCTCCTGACAGGGATATCCTTTGGCGGGACCTATGCCTGCCTGATCTTCTCCCGCTGCGACAAAGAGGCAAGCGACCGATGAACATTGGCGATTGGATCGAAAGAAGGGCGCATATCCGACCCGACCAACCCTTTTTACAGGATCGGGACAAAATTTATAACAACCGCCAGTTCAATGAACGGGTCGACCGGACGGCGGCGGCCCTGATTCATGCGGGCGTCGCTAAGGGAGATCGGGCGGCCCTCCTCATGGCCAACTGCAGCGAGTTTCTGGAGATATTCTTCGCCTGCGCCAAGACGGGCATCATCATGGTGCCGCTGAATTTCCGCCTTGCTGTTCCGGAGCTTTCATTTATCCTTGCCGACGCCGAGCCGAAACTCCTGATCTATGACGCTGAGTTTGCAGAGCAGGTTCAGGCCCTTAAAGCGGCCCTGGTGATACCAATGCATTATCTCTGCCGCGGCGGCGATGGGACGGCTGCTGATCCGTCTTTCGGGGATCTCGTGGATATTGTTCTCACCAATGAACAAGTGGTCGGTTCCTCTGTCGATCTGACCTCGGTAGACCAAAAAGACCCCCTGTTTATCATGTACACCGCAGGGACGACAGGCGACCCCAAAGGGGCCGTCCTGACCCATGAGAATATCCTTTTCGGTGCCATCCATTCCCTTTTGGGTTACGGCGTGGACCGTTCCTACAAATCCCTTGTTGTAGGTCCCTTATTCCACATCGGCGCCCTGGCCGCTTCGGTAACGCCCATCATCTATGCCGGTGGCTCCATCGTCATCAGCAACTTTTACAGCGCCTCGGAAACCTTGGCCCGGATCGTCCGGGAACGGATCAACTATATGTTTGCCGTCCCCGTCATGTTTCAACTGATGACTGAAACCAAGGAATGGCCGGACGCCGACCTGTCCCATGTCCATTTCTTCATCTCCGGCGGCGCCCCCATTCCCCTGCCCGTCATCAAGAAATACCAGGAAGAAAAAGGGATCGGGTTCGTCCAGGGCTACGCCATGACGGAAACGGGACGCCTGACGTCCCTCGATCTGGAAGACGCCATCCGGAAGGCCGGTTCCGTGGGCAAAGAGGTCTTCCATTGCCGATTGCGGATCGTCGATGAAAAGAGGCGCGACGTTCCCGCCGGGCAAGGGGGCGAGATCATCGTCCAGGGGCCGAATGTCTTTCAGGGATACTGGCGGAAGGACGAGGCCACACAAGCGGCCATGCATGACGGCTGGTTTTCCACGGGTGACATGGCCATGCGCGATGAGGAGGGTTTCGTGTATATCATCGGCCGGAAGGTGGAGATGATCATCTCATCGGGCGAGAACATCTATCCTGTAGAGGTAGAAAGAGCAATTCAAGCCGTGCCCCAGGTCCGTGAGGCCGCCGTCGTCGCCATGACGGACCCCAAAAGGGGCGAAGTGCCCGCCGCATTCGTCATCCTCCACGAAGGGGAAAGCATGACGGAAAATGAACTTCTCGCGGCACTCCAAGGCCGGATCGCCCCATACAAGATCCCGAAGAAGATTCTCTTCGTCGAGACCTTCCCACGTAATCAGGCAGGTAAGGTCTTAAAAAAGATCCTGAAAAAACGGCTGTAAAAATCCTTTTGGGATATGTACTGATTTTTGGCGGACATATCCCTGGTTTTCACGATCAATACACTTTTTCCGCCTTGGCTTCCTGCTCGAAATCCCCCTTAGCAACGCCTCCCTGCTCGAAGTAAAACGGGTAGTGCTTTCGAAAAGACGTAATGATGGTTTCCAAGGGTAGATCGGGGAAGGCTCCGTGATCGCGTACATATTCCATATGCCGGTGTCCCTGGATGTCGTAGCTATGCAGCAAGGCGTCGCTTCTACCGTCGAAATCAAGGGGTTTCACACCGAAGCGTTGACAAAGGGATAAATTGAATGTGGGCGTAGCTTTAACCCAGCGGTTATCCAGAAACAGTTCCGAATAACCGTGAAAGATGAAGACATCCGTCTTCATCAGTTGCCGGAGTCTTTCCGTGGATAAGTGATTGCGTACGTCGGCAAAGCCGACACGACTCGGGATCCCCAGGGTGCGTGCGGCAGCGGCAAGGACGACGGCTTTCGCCACGCAGTAGCCGTATCCTTTGCGAAGGATGACACTGGCCTTGAACCCTTCGCTGGTCAGTTCGATATTGTAGGGATCGTAACGAATCTCGTCACGCACAGCATAAAAAAGCTTCACCGCCTGATCGAGTGGTTCCAGGGCAGACCCTGTCGACCGCCTGGCAAATGCCTGCACCTCTTCGGAATCACTGTCCAGAAAAGGAGTTGGTTGAAGAAATATGTTCATCCGCTCCGATAACGATGTCGACAACTCGTAACCTCCTTTCTCGATTAGCCCGGAAAAATACTTCCCAGCGGCCACCCAATGGTCACAAGCTATTCTATGCAGGACATTTCATTTGACCGAATAATATGTATAACGGCATCAAAGGAAAATCAAAGGAAATCATCACTGCTACTCTTTATATTTCTTATAATGAGCATCCTTAATTTATTCATCGGCCTTGATTATGCCCCCCAGTATTCTTACAATTAACTCTCATTGTCATTTCCAGTTGGGCACGTTAATTTAGCTTTATCGCCATCCATAATGAACAAAGCCGCCGCAAGCAGTGGAGAATTTGCCGCGTCCAGTAATTGCCGGGCGTTCCCGTATGTTCCGAAGAAACGAAAATCATGCTGAATGATTTAAACTGGTGATTATAGGTTTGCTTTCCGTAGATAGACACAGTCACTTCTCCAGGACACAATAACACTCTGCAGGAGTAATATTTATGCTGTAACCAAACAGGATAGGAAAGGAGAACCATTATGAAGCGGATTAAATGGGGGATATGGATCTGTGCTCTTTTGATTATTTTTCTGGTGGGATCAGCCTCGGCGCTGCCCACTTATTTGGCAAGTTTCAACACCCAATATGGAACTTCGTCAACCGTGCTCAACACCTGTAACCTTTGCCATGTCGGTGGTAATACGGCGGTTTTAAATTCCTACGCTTCAGCTTTTGCCGCTGCGGGACACAACTTTGCCGCTATCGAGAATCTCGATTCCGATGGTGACGGGTTCACAAACATCCAGGAAATCAATGCCCGGACATTTCCGGGAGATGCGACGAGCTTCCCCGTTCCTCCCGTAGTGACGGTTTTCAACATCCCGGCAACCTCCGCCTCCCTCAACGTTCCCATTTCAGCCTTTACGGCCACGGATAACGTGGGGGTGACAGGCTACATGGTAACCGAATCGTCCGTGGCCCCCAGCGCAGGAGCAGTCGGCTGGACAGTAACACCGCCTGCGAGCTATACCTTCACCACTCAGGGGTCGAAAACCCTTTTTGCCTGGGCGAAGAACGCCGTTCCCCTTGTCTCACAATCCCGAAGCGCCACTGTGGTCGTAACATTGCCGATACAGCCCGACACTACACCTCCCACGGTGACGGCCTTCACCATTCCGGCAACATCCTCTTCTCTCACCGTTCCCATTACATCTTTTACCGCTACGGATAATGTGGGCGTCACGGGTTATATGGTATCGGAAGCTGCTACAACACCGGCTGCAGCCGCAGCCGGATGGACGGCTACAGCGCCTGTAAGTTATACATTTACCTCTGCGGGGTCGAAGACCCTTTATGCCTGGGCAAAGGATGCCGCGGGCAACGTATCTGCGTCTCTCAGCGCCACAGTGGCCATCACTCTGCCGGTCCAGCCCGATACGACACCTCCTGTAATAACGGCCTTTACCATTCCCGCAACATCCTCTTCTCTTACCGTTCCCATTACATTTTTTACCGCTACGGATAATGTGGGCGTCACGGGTTATATGGTATCGGAAACCACCGCAGCACCTGCCCCGACGGCCACCGGGTGGACAGCCGTGCCGCCTGCAAGCTATACATTTGCCTCTACAGGATCGAAGATTCTCTATGCCTGGGCAAAAGACGCTGCCGGCAATATATCCGCATCAAAGAATGCATCTGTGACCATCGTTGCCCTGGCAGGGCCAGTCAATTTGTCGCCTGCTGCGGGGAGCACTAATGTCTCTTTGACGCCAACATTGCAGATAAGTACTGTATTTCCCGATCCTAACGGCAACACACAAAAGTCCACGAACTGGCAGATTGCCGGAGATGTTTCTTTTTCGGCAGCAAGCATCGTGTTTTCCAGTATGGCCGACGTGAGTCATCTGACATCTCTGGTCGTCCCACCCGGAGCTCTCCTGCCCGGCAGGACATACTACTTTCGAGCGGCAACAATTAACAGCGCCCTTCAGACATCGCCGTATTCTTCTGCCACTGCATTTACAACACAGACTGTGACCATGGATACAGCGACGGGTACCACGCCGGATGCTTTAACAGTGAAAAGCGGAGGCACCCAGGTAACGAATCTTGCGGCCCTGACTCCGGCAGCCCTTGCCGCCGCTGGTAATATATCAGCCCAACTTGTTTCTGGCGCCAACAGCGTTCCGGCTGTAAATGCCGGTACCGGAACCGATGTCACAAAACCGGGCATGATGATCGTCATGGCCAATGGGGGCACGGGGCGGGATGTCCTGGGAATTGTCACACCGGCCGGCTCGATGATCCAAAATGTGACCACAACCACAACATCGGATAATGCCTTCGCGGGGGCTACTCTACCCGCGGGCATTACTTTTGCGTACGGCGTTGTTTCTTTCCGGATCGGGGGTGTAATACCGGGATCGTCAATCAACATTACCGTGTATACGCCGACCGATCTGCCTTCGGGTGCGATATGGTGCAAGTATTCACCGGTGAACGGGTGGATGAAGATCGATTCCAGCGGCATTTATGATGTTTCGGGTAACTTCCTGAGCGCCGATGCACGGTTCAGTGTGGTCGGCGGCCGGGGAGTTCTAACTATCAAAGATAACGGCATCGCTGATTTTAGTACGGAAGTGGTAGGAGGAAACGGGGTCATCCTCGATCCCGGAGGTCCCGGAATACCTTCCACAGCCACGTCAGGACCGGCACCCGGAAGCAGCGGCGGATGCTTCATTGCCACCGCCGCCTTCGGATCTCCCATCAATGCCTACGTGAAGGTACTGAAGGAATTCCGCGATACCTTCCTTTTGACAAACTCAATAGGACGCCAGTTCGTCAATGCCTATTACCGCATATCTCCGGCAATCGCTGAGCAAATCGAGGCGAACCCCTTGCTGAGATTCATGATGCGGATTATTCTCCTCCCCATCATCGGATTCAGCTTGATTGCGTTACGGATAGACATGGCAGCAGCCTTGGGGACGGCGGTTTTGCTGCTCATGATGGCCGGATTTGCAGGCCGGTGGTTCTATAAACGAGGAAAGCGGCCGTCAATCAATTGATCGTAATCGTATATCGCGTAGGGAATACATTATTTACGCTTCAGCCTCCCATGATTCTGAGGGTCATGGGAGGCCTTTTTCAACAGACTGCCTGACTAGGTCAATTCCCTATATCTCACCGCCAAATTCGGCCTTGAAGGCCTCAACCACCTTTGTCCCCCACTCGCTGCCGACGGGTTCGAGGCGGCCGAAGAAAAAGCGCATGACGGGTGGCTCCGCAATGAACCGGAGGCCGCCGATCAGGTCCTTATGGCGATGGAGCCAGGCGACGCGATCGGCCACATACTCGATATGCCCAATCGTGAAGGCCCGGCGGGGAATAGCGATACGGACGAGTTCCATCCTTGCCGTGATCTCCTTGCCGTCCCGGTCCCGATCCTCGGACATGGTGCCCCGTTCCACGCCGCGAGCGCCGGATACGAGGTACATGGCCGCATTGAGAGCCTCCGCCGGATACTGGAGAGGTGGAACATGGGGCAGAAAGGCCCGGGCATCGACATGGCAGGCCAAGCCGCCGGGCGGGGTAACGACGGGAACACCTAAAGCTTGAAGGCGTTCGGCAAAATATTGAATAAATTCAGGGATGCTGCCGGCGACCTCGGCTTGGGTCATCTCTTCGAGTCCCACAGCCATGGCCTCGATTTCTTTGGTGGACATGCCGCCATAGGTCGAAAAGCCCTCATATACGGGAAGCCAGTTCATCAAATGGTCGAAGTATTCCTTGTTATTCGTTGCAATGAGGCCACCCCGGGCCCCGCCGCTTTTGCGCCCCGACATATAGAAGATATCGACGTACCCCATCATCTCATTCAGGATCTCCTGGATGGATTTGCCGGCATAACCGGCCTCGCGCTGTTTGATGAAGTAGGCGTTTTCACCGATAAGACTGCCGTCGAGGATTAAAAGGAGGCCATTTTCCTTTGTTATCGCCCGGACATCACGCAGATTCTGCATGGAAAAGGGCTGGCCTCCGATGAGGTTCGTTGTCGCTTCCATACGGACGAAGGCGACGTTTTCAGGGCCGTATTGGACGATTGCGGCCTTGAGCTTCCCGATATCGATATTCCCCTTGAAGGGATCGTTTCCCGCCGGGATAAGGGCGTGATCGGCCACGAGATCCAGGATCTTGGACCCGACAAGTTCGACATGGACACGGGTGGACGGGAAGTGGTAATTATTCAGGACGACCTGCGGGGGCTTGAGGAGGACCTTGACGAGGAGATGCTCCGCCGCACGGCCCTGATGGACAGGCAGCGTATGATCGAACCCGAAGACCTTCTTCACAACCTTAGCCAGCTTGTAGAAGCTTTCCGAACCGGCATAGGCGTCATCGGCGACCATCATGGCGGCGAGTTGGTTATCGCTCATGGCGTTTGTGCCGCTGTCTGTCAACATATCGAGAAAGACCTCCCGTGACGGGAGGAGAAACGTATTGTAGCCAACGGCCTGCAAACACGCCAGACGCTCAGTGGCGGGAAGGAGGTTGATTTTCTGCACAATCTTTACCCTATGCATCTCCACGGGAATTCGCCGGCCATCAGTCAATGTAATGATCATTGTATTCTCCTTTCGTTTGCCACGTTTTTAATTGATATGTGATCTTGCTTTTTTATACTTTCCTTGCAACAATGTAAAATATATTTCGATTAATTATTAAGATCTTTCCTTCTCAGATATAACCGGTATGATAATGATATGAACTCAGAGTTTGCCACGCAAGGAAAGTGCCTGCTCCTAAGAAACATGACGAGTCATTGCGAGCAAAGCGCGGCAATCCTGATTTTACTCATTATAGATAGATTGCTACGACGCCTGAGAGGCGTCTCGCAATGACAGCAAGTTTTTTCATGAATAACGCCAGTGCCTGTCACCGTGGTCAGTTGCCCGCAATGATAAAATTGAATTATGAAACCGGCCGTTCAAAAAAGGGAGAATCACAGATGCAGAATAGATATGCCATTTGGTGTTTATTGGTTATAACCCTCTGGGTCTCGGGTTGCGCTGTCATCGGGCGTGGTAAAGACTACCGTGCCTTCGATGAAAAGACTCTGGCCCAGGTAACACCGGGCCGGACGACCGCCGCTGAGGTCACCGGGATGTTCGGCCCCCCAAGTCAGATGGTCAAGCTCATAAACGGCAATGCCTACATTTACGACAGGTCATTGAGCAAGGCTACGGGCATCTGGTTGGTCCTGGTCACCTTCGTCAACTACGACACCCAGCATGACCGGATCGTCTTTTTTCTCAGCAAGGACAATATCGTGACCCACGTCGGAAGCAGCTTCCAGACCGACGCCGCATCTTATGGAACGCCTTTCTAAACGCTTCTTCCCAGCCGCGGCCCTGGCTTTGGCCGTTTGCCTGGTCCTCGGGGGGTGCCCGTCTCTGCGCATCGAAAAGGTCAACGACGGGCCCAAGATCAAAGCCCCGCCCCAGACCTTCATCGTCGGCAAGACAACCCTGTTCGACGTCCTCAGGGTCTACGGGGCCCCTGCCGATGTCGTAGACATGAAAGGCCACTTCGCACTTTATTATCAAAGATCTTTTTACCGGGGCGGCCAGCTCTCCATCAGCATCCCCTTGAGCGATGTCATCAAGGTAAGCCCTTCTTTTAACGCCGCCGGAAACCTCCTGCGTTATGACACGGCCGTTTTCATCTTCACACCCGACGGCACACTTTCGGCAATGGCTCATGCGAAAGATTCCGACCATCCATTGTGGGGGACATACTGGAAACAATAACAGGCTGTTGGTACATCACCGCCATCCTTTAAAATTCCCATATTAAGGCTTTATGAGTTTCTAATTCAGTGGTTTCCTGATTGTCTCGGCTTTCTCTCATGATAAAATTGCAACAACAGGAAATCGGATTCCCCCGTTCCACGCAGGAGGCCTTCTCCGCCAATGCCAAAGCAGCCATAAATATCGCTACCTTGATAGATGAAATCGCCGCTGCTTCCAGCGAGCAGGCCCATGGGATCAATCAAATCAATACAGCCATTATGCAGATAGATAAAGTGACCCAGTCCCAAGCGGCTACCGCCGAAGAGTCGGCCAGCGCAGCTGAAGAACTGAATGCTCAGGCAACACAGATGAATTTTCATATCACGGAACTCAGCGCCATCGTTTACGGGCACGCAAACGGAAACGGTTCAGGCAAAGTACATGTTTCGGTCGATGGAAGAAGGGGACTAATTCGGACAAATGTTCAATCCCTGTCAACGCCAAGGAAAGAAAATGATGAAGCCTTCGTTTTTACGAAGGATGCAACTTATTTGATTCCTAAACAAATCATTCCGCTGGAAGAAGGACCTTCTAAGGACTTCTGATGTTTCTCTTGTTAAAATAAAACCATATATATCATTTTCAAAGAGACCTGTTCCAATCTTTATGGTGCAGGTCTCTTTCTTTCTTTTTGGGAGCAGGGTGGACAACATTTTTCTCCGTCATAGATTTCAAGCAAAAATCGTGTTAATATCATTATCTATTTGTTGAAAAACAGCTATAACGTGCATTAGTCTGAGATGGATTGATTGCAACCCCCTTTTCTCAAAGAGCATGAAGGTTTATCTGAAAGAGGTGAATATGATGAAATATTTGAACATCGTTTTACTCTTGCTTCTTGTTCCCATGATCTCTTTTGCCGAAACAAGGACGATCATTTCTGAAGGTTCTTACAACATGGGAGATGGCGAGACACCGTCCGTCGCGGAGAGCAGGGCACTGTTAAACGCCAAGAGAACAGCCCTTGAGCAGGCGGGCACTTACGTTCAAAGTTATTCCAAAACAAGAAATTATCAACTGACTGAGGACGAAGTGAAGGTCATCGCCTCCGGCCTCATGCAAGCCAAGATATTGGATAAGAAAAGGACCATCGTAGGAGATGGATTCCGCTTTTGGGTAAAAATCCAAGCCATGGTCAATGCGGAGAAAATGGAGAACATGGCGGCCCAGGTTAAGGAAAAATCAATTATTGAGGATTACAAGAAGGTACAGGGTGAATACGAAAAGAGCCGCAAAGAAATAGCCACCCTGAAGAAGCAGCTGCTGGCCACTCGGAATGAAACGGAAAAGAAGAAGATCGAGACAATGATTGAAAGCGATGAAAGGGCATTTCGGGCCAACGAATGGTTTGAAAAAGGCTCCATTTACAATCTGAATCATGAACATGATCAGGCGATAGAGGCATACACGAATGCGATTGCTCTCAATCCCAATTACCTGGAAGCCTATGAAAGGCGCGGCATCGCCTACTACAACAAAGGGCTGCTTCAAAACGATAAACTCCTCATTGATCGGGCAGTCGAAGATTTCAAGCGAATAGCGCTCACTAAACCAAATACCCTTGCCGGCGCATGGGCCCAGGGGGTTATTGATTTTTCTCGGAATCAGTATGCAAACGCACTGGCATCTTTTAACAAGGCGGTCTCTTACGATCCGGAAAGCGATTTGGGATACATAGGCCTGGGAGTCACATATGCTTCAATGAAGCAGTTTGATCGGGCGCTGGAAGAATACACGCGGGCGATTGCAGCGAAAGGCTTCTGGCAGGCCATATCATACCAGAACAGGGCCATCGCCTATGTTCACAAGGGTCAGTACAACATGGCTATCAAGGATTTAGACCAGGCAATAGCCCTGGCCCCCAATAATGCCCAATTCTATTACCTCCGTGGTCTTGCCTATACTCTGGTGAAAGATACGGGGAAAGCCGGCACCGATTACGACAAGGCCTGCAAAATGGGAAGCAAGAATGGATGCGACCGGCTGCTTGGGCAAATGGCGGTGGAAAAAATACTGGGCTCATATTTTATTACAGGTGAGGATGGTGTGATAAGCCAATACTCAACACGTATGACCTTTGAAATGAAAGACGGCAATCTGACGGCCCGATCCCCTGCCTTTTCGGTAGCCGGAATAACTGCCGTTTATTCTTATTCGGATGTTCTTATAAAGGAAAACGTGCTGACATTAAAGTTTAGAAGCCAGGTTGGTGAGTTTTGGAGTGTGAGTGACATGAGCGCCGATTTATCTGGTGGTACGACAAAAATACCTGTCAGATGGAAACAGGTCAGCGGCAACGCCGGAACTATAGGTAAAGTGTCTTCCGGATTCCTGATCCGTGCCGAGAGAAATTAGAGGACTGAATAGGATCCCTCCTTATTATTCAGTTTAATGGCGGCATTGTTGGCAAAGAGATCTGTAACAATCTCCTTTCCAATTGGCTGAACGATCAGGCTAAAATAATTGCCGGCAAACGCATTTGAAAATTATAAGGTGCAGCGAAGTCTACCGGGCTGCCGCGGCGAAGGCGGAGAAGCTGGGCCGCTCCGGGCATTTCCTCAACTTTGGCGGGGGAAGGAAGTCACGGCTCCTGGGCCACGGCATCGGCCTGGAATTGAACGAGCCGCCCGTTCCCTCCGAATACGATCATGCGGAGATCGGCGACCATTTCGTGATCGCCCTGGATATGCACATGATGGACGAAGAGGTTGGCGTAGTCAAACTGGAGGACATGGTGCTGATAAGGGAGGAAGGAAACGAAATCCTCACCGCAAGCCCACGGGAGCTGATCGAGGTGTAGCCGCTCTCGTTATCAGTGATGTTTCCAATGATCAAATCTTCTGCAAAAAGGATAAAAGATGAGTAACCCTCTTACGTCTGTCGAACCCCCTGAATTATGGAACCATTTCTATGCATTGACGCAGATACCGCATCCATCGGGAGGCGAGGAAGCGGTGTGCCGCTACATTTTCGATATGGCCCGGAATCTAGGTCTGGAAGTTTCAATGGACACCACGGGCGGGCCGGATTTCGGGAATGTCATAGTCAATTGTCCGGCAAGTCCCGGCTACGAACAGGCCCCGATAACTACGATTCAGAATCACGTTGACATGGTGGCCCTGCCGGCGGAAAGGAAGGATTTCCCTCTTGATCTGATTCTTGACGACACCATGCTTCGCGCCCGGGGAACTACGTTGGGCGCAGACAACGGTATCGGGGTAGCCATGGCCCTTTGCCTCATGACCGACCGTAAAATCATCCATGGACCTCTGGAGCTTCTTTTCACAATAAACGAAGAAGCAGGCATGACGGGGGTCCTGGGACTCTCGGAGAAGGCGCTTAAGGGACGATTTCTTATCAACATCGATACCCAGGAGGAGGGTATTCTCACCATCTGCTCTGCCGGCGCCTGCCGCTCGATTCTCAGATTGCCTTTGAAAATGGAACCTCTCCCGGACAACTTGAGGGCCGTCCGGATAACCTTAACCGGCGGCAAAGGAGGTCATTCGGGCCTGGAAATCAATTCAGGCCGCGCAAACGTCGCCCAGTTGCTGGCACGGGTTCTTTATGAAGAGTCAAAGAGGATTGGCCTTCGCGTACAGAATTTCACCTCAGGAACGGTAATGAATGCCATTCCTGGAGAAGGCTTCACCACAATTGTGATTGAACAGGAAGAGCTCAGTCTTTTGAGAAGTTCGCTTTCCGGATGGGAAACAGCCTTCCGGAAGGAGTTCGGAAGCTGTGACGGTCCCCTTCGCTTCGTGTTGGACGAGACGATTGCCCTACCGGAATCCGCCGTTAGCACCGATGCAACAAGAAAGGTTATGGCATTCCTGCTTTCTCTTCCTCATGGAGTCTACACTATGAGCAGCGATATTCCGGGGCTCGTGGAGACATCCTCCGATGTGGCGATCGTGTGTACGACTCCATCAGAACTCACCGTAACGGTTTCCCAGAGGAGCATGACCGATCCGTCATTGGATGCTGTGGTGACTCAATGTGAAGCTGTGGCTCGCCTGGCGGGCGCCGAGTGGGAACACATAGGCAAGAGCTACGGCTGGAAGCCGGATATGGCCTCACCACTCCTGTCCTGTTGCCGCCATGCCTACCGGGAAACTTTCAACACGGAACCCCGAGCTACAGGTCTCCACGGCATGCTCGAGTGCGGATTCATTAAAGCAAAATATCCTGATATGGACGTGATCTCTTTCGGCCCGACAATTCTGGATGCCCATGCGCCTACAAAAGCGGATTATGTCCCTCCCGTTGCCTCAGATTAAAATGTTACCGAAAGTGTAGTGACAAGAGGTAACGTTGCCTCATAAAGAAAGTTACCCCGGTTTGATGTGTGAGAAGATCGTTTTGAGTTTCTTTTCCATAGCCTTTCTTAGCAGGA
>CAZYDG010000068.1:0-4632 GCA_964645835.1 uncultured Syntrophaceae bacterium | reverse complement strand
TCACTAAATTGGACAGCATCGTAATTGATAGAGAAAAAAAAGAGGCAACCTGATTTTCAAAGAACAAATTTAACCCGTCCAAATACCTGATTTTACAAATGCCAGTGAGGTGTTTTCAGGTTATTTTGGACAGCAATGATTTAGATATTGAAATGAAAATAATTTGGTCAAACAGTGTTATGAATCATCAATTCAACACAACCTCTAATCAGCTAAAAGGAAGACATTGTTATGAAGTTTTGCACAAATTGGATAAACCATGCAAAATCTGCCCTGCAGTGAAGGCAATTGAAACAGGAGAAATTTGTATTATCGATAATTTTCATTCTTACGGAAAAAGGTGGACACTTCACGCCCATCCTGTTCGAAATGAGAAAAAGGAACTTGTTGGAATTGTTGAGATAGTAACAGATACTACGAAACGTCAGCTAATGGAGGAAGATCTAAGAGAATCAGAACAAAGATTGTCTGATATCATTGATTTTCTGCCTGATGCCACTTTGGTAATTGACAATGAAGGCAAAGTAATCGCCTGGAACCGGGCAATAGAAATCATGACCGGCGTTAAAGAAGAAGAGATGCTTGGCAAGGGTGATTACGAATATGCACTTCCATTCTACGGAGAACGGAGACCCATTCTTATTGACCTTGCCCTCCAGAATAACCCGGAAAAAGAGAAGCTGTATACAGCAATCCATAGAACAGAAGATATTATATTTGGTGAATCTTACACTCCCAAATTGGCCCCGGGCAATGTTCATCTGTCGGCGACAGCTTCAGTACTGCGCAATTCCAGGGGAAATATTATCGGTGCGATAGAATGCATCCGCAACAACACAGAGCGCAAGCAGGTCGAGGACGCCCTGCGGGAAAGCGAAAGACGGCTTGCCGACATAATAAATTTCCTGCCGGATGCGACGTTCGTCATTAACAGGAATGGATATCTCATAGCCTGGAACAAGGCCACGGAAAACATGACTGGGATCAAGGCAGAGGAAATGCTGGGCAAGGGTAATTATGAACATGCCATTCCTTTCTATGGTGAAAGACGCCCGATACTTATTGATCTGGTTTTGATGCCCGAGGAAGAGGTCGAGAAGAAGTATCGGACTGTAAAATGGCAGGGTGACGTTCTTATTGCGGAATCATTTATTTCGAATCTTAAAGGAAATGCAATTTACCTGCTGGGTACGGCATCGCTTTTGTATGACACCAAGGGTGAAATCGTCGGCGCTATTGAGACAATACGGGACATAACAGATCGCAGGGCTTTAGAAGAGGCCCTTAAGGAAGAAGGTGAAAGATTAACCTCGATTCTTGACGGCACGCCGGTTCCTGCTTTTGTTATTGATCGGGATCGGAATGTCATTCTGTGGAACAGGAGTAACGAGACATACATCGGCAAGGCAAAGGAAGAGATGCTGGGAAAAAAATTGGATTTGAGTTTTCTCCACAAAGGCAAGAAGATTCCGTCGATTGCGGAATTAATGCTGGAGATGGAAGATGACGAGATTATAAATAGATTTGGCCATAAGGGTGTCAGACAAAGTGAAATTTTTACTGGTACTTTGGAGATTATGGGAAATATAATGCTTCACGATGAAGAACGCGTAATGTCGATACAAGCAAAGCGCATATACGGGATCCATGGAGAAATTATCGGTGTGATCCAGACGGCGCAGGATATTACAGAACGCATACGTCTGGAGAGCCAGTTGCGCCAGTCTCAGAAAATGGAGGCCATTGGCACACTTGCAGGCGGTATAGCACATGATTTCAATAATATTCTGGGCGCCATCATGGGCTACACGGAACTATACATGAATCAGGTTCTTGACCGTCCGAAAGTGCACAGCGGTATGGAGCAGGTATTGAAGGCAGCCATGCGTGCCTGGGATCTGGTTCAGCAGATCCTGACCTTCAGTCGCCGGACTGTTCAAGAGAAGAAGCCGACGATGATTGTGCCGATTATTAAGGAGGCCTCCAGGTTTCTGCGGGCGTCGCTGCCAACGACCATTGAGATCAAGCAGACACTCAAGGCGACGTCGGATGTTGTAATTGCCGATCCGACACAAATGCATCAGGTTTTGATGAACCTTTGCACAAATGCTGCTCATGCCATGATGGAAACGGGAGGAACACTGGAGATAGTGCTGGAGGAAGTTTTCATAGGCCATGAACAACAGCGGCATTTCCCATCTTTGGCGAACGGCAGTTATCTGAAGTTAAGCTTCAGGGATACGGGACACGGCATCAAACCAGAGAATTTGGATCGAATATTTGAGCCATATTATACGACCAAGACAAAAGGCGAAGGCACAGGTCTGGGACTGGCCGTTGTTCATGGCATCATCAAGGAGCACGGAGGTGAAATTAAGGTCTATAGCGAAGTAGGAAGGGGGACGGTATTTGATATATATCTGCCTTCGGTGGAGAGGCCGACAGAAGCGAGAAGAAATGCGGAAGGTATTATTCTGCAAAAAGGGAGCGAGAGGATTTTATTTATCGATGATGAACAAGCTTTGGTGAACCTGGGCAAGGATCTGCTTGAGAATCTCGGATACAAGGTAGCAGCAATGACCGACCCCATCGAGGCGATGGAGGCATTTAGAAAAGATAAAGACGCTTTTGATCTTGTGATTACTGATAAAACCATGCCGCACATGACCGGATTTGACGTGGCGCAAGAGATTAGGGGGCACCGGGTCGATATTCCAATAATCCTCTGCTCGGGCTTCCAGGAAAAAGAGGATTCAGAAAAACTGTTATTTTACGGCATCAATTACTTTATTGTGAAACCGATTAGTATGAAGAAACTGGCGATCGCCGTTCGCGCTGTTTTAGACAAAGATGAAGATTTACAAAGCAATTCATGAATCCCTATTTGGCTCTGCAGCAAACAGCGAAAGCCCCGTAACGGCCATCATGGCTGAGACTGATGTCCATATCCGTCGGCTTCCCACCTATTAATACATACGGAGGGCCCAACCCCTTCTCGACCTGGGCTCTATGGATTTCAATGTCTGATGGCGCCAGTTTCATCCGGCCGGCAATATGGCCGGCAACAGCCCGGCGCAGGATGATCGAGGCATCTGCGTCATCGCTTACATCAATGATCTGAAACGTCACCCCGTTGATCGCCCTGCCATGCAGAGTAGATCCTCCCGCCATGGCCAGGCAATGAACATAATCGGTGGCCAAAACAACCTCCAGGGCGACAGGCCCACCCGGTGTATCCGCAATACCAGACCAGCGTGGACCGGCGTCGGTCGTTTCGATTTGCGTCAAATATCGCACTTGATAAAGTTTGGGTATGGAGACGACAAGGGGATCGAGCTTGCAAAGGGCTTTATAGGCCCCTTCCTTACCGGCCCATAGAGCCCAAAGCATGGCATCGGGGCGGTCCGCCCGCCCGATGGCCTCCTGCTCCTCAAGCGTGAAGACGCGATTGAGAAACCGCCGATTTCCGGTCTTCTTCCGGTTCTCGGGCATATTCAGATCGATGATGTCGTTGCCGATGTGTGGCAAAATATTCTTCCTCCATCCGGGAAAGCTGTTGGATGATCTGACCCGCATAGTGGCGTTGGGCGCGCAATCCCTGAACTTCAATACGTTCGGGAATGAATGCCTTGAGCATCATGGTAAAACAATCACCACGGGGGGGAAAATTGCTATAAGTCTCTTGACGATCGCCGCGAAGGTAAACGCAAAGCACCCGGCAATCGGGATTATCGACAACAAAACGGCCTACACCATAGGAATAGTTTTCAATATTGATGCGCCCCGTGCGAGATCGGCCGCCTTCGGGAAATATGAGGAGAAAATTGTTCTCAGCGAGGAGTTCATGACAGGTCTCCAGGGTCTTTTTCATTTCATCACGATCTCCTCCCCGGCTGATAGGAATGCATTTCGCAAGGTAGCAAAGGAAGGTCAGAATAAAATGGCGCTGAAAATTTGCCCGCTCGGGTAAATTCCAGGGCACCCGGTCATACCGCCGCAAATGATCATGACCGGACAACAATCCATAAGTCAGGATCAGGGAATCTATCATTGTCAAATGATTGGCGCATATTACCCAGGGTCCCGGATGATCTTGAAGCATGTCCCGCCACTGCAGACGCAACCGATCGATGTCCCGAACCCTGTACCGCTGAATATATTTCAAGAAGATGAAATAAAGAGGCACGATGGCAAAGGCGGCAATCTTTCCTGCCCATCTCTGTAACTTTTGCGGGTTCATCCCAGTTTCTTCTGAACAAGCGCGACGGCGTCACCGATAGTGCGAATCTTGTCCGCTTCATCGTCCTCTATGGTGATCTCGAAAACGTCTTCGCATTTGATAATGACGTCAACCAGACGGGCTGAGTTGACTTTCAGGTCATTTAGGATGTGGGTTTTCAAAGTCGCTCCAGCAAGCAGATTCGCATCCTTGGTGTACAGTTTCAGGATATCGATCATTTTATCAAAAATCTGTGTTTCTTCCATTCTTTGTTATACTCCTTCCCATTTTTTAAATATTAAACAACTATTGACATCGCCGAATCCAAAACCGGCCTTGGCGATAATCTTCAGATCGGGGACTTCAAGGCAGGTCTGAGGAATGTGCTCGGAAAAAGCCTCGATATCGGGATG
>CAZYDG010000067.1:0-10955 GCA_964645835.1 uncultured Syntrophaceae bacterium | reverse complement strand
CATCGAGAAAATTATCGATGTCGTCAATCCCATAGTAATCTTTGTAAGCGTCAAGGGTCAAGAGCTTGTCCATGCCGAGCCATTCTTTAATCTGGAACGTAATGTCACGCGTTTGATACAACCAAGTAGAATGTGCCATATTAATTTCTCTCCTTATATTTTTTACTGATTTATAAATTCTTCAGCCCTTTTGCGCTGTAGATGTCTTTGTTTGACTGGTTGACCATTTCAATCCATGGATGTCTGAGGACAGGGAAAAATCACAAGAAAAAAAATCCCGGACCGGCGAAAGAATGAGCCGGGATTTGACATTCCAAGAGGATAAATCCGATCTTCACTGATACCGATATCGAAGGGGAGTCTAAATGTTTATAATAGGATGACAATCAGTACTGAACCTTTTTTGATGTAGGATATGAATTGAAAAAAATGTAGGTTATATACCTACAAGGGTGTAGGGGTAGATGCCTGTTTACAGCCCGCTGAAAAACGCCCATCCCACGCTTTCGCGGGGATGTCTGCTGCCTTAGCATGTAGTCCAGCCCTTTAGGACTGCAATAGGCAGGTGCAGGGCTGAAGCCCTGCGCTACATTTGCTTCACCTATCTGCTGCGCTTTGCTGCAAGCCTCCCAGGCTTTTGCCAGGGAAGGCTATATCTAGGTACTTCGATGCACGTCTCAAGAAAGTTTCAGTGATTATTGGTATTCATGAAGGGCTTCGATCTGTTCATTTTCCGCCCACAGCATGGCATGACGGATCAATTCACAGGCGTTTTTAAGATGAAGTTTTTCTTTGATCCTCTCGCGATACGTCCCGATTGTTTTGATGCTCAGATTCAGTTTTCCGGCAATTTCGTTTGAACTGAGACCCTTTCCGATCATATGGAATACTTCCAGTTCCCGGTCGGTCAACCGGTCAATTGGAAATCTATCATATGAATCAAGGCCGCCTACCAGGTGTTCCAGTATCTCTTCCTTGATATTGTCGCTGACGAATACTTTACCCCGCAAGATGCAATGAATCGCCTCAATGATGGATACGGAGGTTTCCCTTTTGTTGATATAGCCTTTTGCACCTGCTATCAGCGAGCGTTCAGCGAAGATGGATTCATCATGCATGGAAACGACGAGGACGGGCATATTCTTGTAAGTTTTTACAATGTTCTTTATCAGGCTGATGCCGTCCCCATCTTTGAGCGAAAGATCGAGGATGACAAAATCCGGCTTGAGGCGCTGGATATCCATCCAGGCCCCGACTTTATCTTCGGCCTCACCACAGACCACGAGGTCCTTTTCCTGGTTGATCAATTCACGCAGACCGAGACGGAAGATAGGATGATCTTCAACGATCATGATTCTACGCTTCTGATTTAACGATTGGCCATCCAAGGTCATATGTACTTTCTTCCCTTTCCAAGAAACTTCTAAGCGAGCAGGATACGATGGTGCCTTCACCTATGCCGCGTTTGATACTTAGTTCAGCGTGGATCACGCTTGGCACGATAACTCATTATGCGCAAGCCCATTCCTTTTGTGGATATCTTATCAGGAATGCCGCTGCCGTTGTCTTTGATTTGAAGCAGAATTTTCCCACCGTCCGCCGAGAGGTCTATTTTGATATGCTTTGCCTTACCGTGCTTGATGGCATTCTGGGTTGCCTCTTGCGCAATATAGAACAGATGGGTAGCCAGAGCGTTGTCGTGGATAAAAACGGGGTGGTCGCATTCGAAAAGGCAAGTTACATGGAACAGATTTTCGGTATTTTCAGCCAGTTCCATTAATGCCGATTCCAGACCGTTGGCAACCAGATGGACAGGGCAAAGGCCCCGGGCCAGCCCTCTTGTTTTATCGACAGCCTCAGAGATAAGGCTTCTGATCTTTTCTATGTAGGTTGCATTTTCCGGGGATATTCCCCTTTCTTTGGCGGCGATCACTTTACTGAGAACCTCGATTCCGATCAGATGGGCGCATAGATCATCGTGGAGGTCCTGTCCTATTTTCTGCCTGACGCCGTCTGCAATATTCATCACTTCATTCGCAAGGCGTCTCCATTCCGTGATGTCCTCGACCGTCGAAAGAATACATTTATCGCCCTGTAATTCGATTCGCTCACCGGAGAGCAGGCCGATGCGGGATTCCCCCGATTTGGTCTGCATTTCAATTTCCTTGTTGCGCAGATGCTCTTCCTGCTCCAGCAGATCGCCCAGCAGCAGGCCGTCTTCCCGGCTCGTGAAAAAATTTAATTCCACGGGGGTCTTGCCGATGACCTCCTCGGGCTTGTAACCCGTCAAACGGAGAAATGTGTCGTTGATGCTGATAAATCGCTTGGACGTGAGAGAAGTGATGCAGATATAGTTGGGGCTGGACTGGAATGCCTTGGAAAAGATTTCTTCGGAATGGCGCAATGCTTCTTGTGTCCGCTTATGCTCCTCAATCTCGTTCTGCAGATGCCGACTGTATTGCTCCAGGCGTTCCATGAATGTATTGAAATAGGAGGCGAGCTGCCCAAGCTCGTCCTTCGACTGATTGTTCATGCGAACTGAAAAATCTCCGGTGGCACCGACGGCGAAGCAGTCCATGAGGTTCTGAATGGGCCTTGTGATGGAAGCGCTGATGCGCAGTGTGATCGGAATGAACAGCAGCAGGGAAATCACAACGGTAAAGAAGATGATGTTGCCGACCTTGTGCAAGGGGGCATAGAATTCATCAAGATAGCTTGAAGAGGCGACGATCCAGTCAAGTTCCGGGATATAGTTAAAGATGACCAGTTTTGTGCGGGGTGTTGACTCGTCGGGATTCTTCCAGGGATAGACAATTTTTCCACTTTTTTGCCTGCACATTTCCTGAATGAAAAAGCGGCCGTTGGCGTCCTTTTCATTGAAGATGTTTTTAACGTCGATTTTGGGATGGATGATGAGGTTGCCTTTGCTGTCGATGATATAGGAATAACCCGTCTTGCCGAAACGGAGGGATAAAATGCTGTCCCGGAAATCATTGACGTTGATGAGCCGGTTGAATTCCTCGCGGTAAGAGGTCGCCGTGATAATCCAGTCCCAGGGCGCGAAATAAGTCATGTAAAGGGCCTTGGGCCTTGGCGTCGCCTCGTCGGGGTTTTTCCAGTCATATTCGAGATAGCCTTCTTTTCTCGATTTCTGCTCACGGACAAATTCATAATCGGAGAAATTCTTCTGAAGGAGATCCCTTTTGGGATGGACCACGACGATGCCTTTACTGTCCAGGCAGTATAGATATGTCATTCCTTCTGTTGTCTGGCTCAGAAGAACTGCCGTTGCCTTGGCCTTGGCCTCGGCTTCCGTCATTTTCCCCATTTTGTACTGATTATAAAAGTGATAAGCGATCTCACGATTTTTTAACGTCATGGCCCGGAGGTGACTTTTGATCGATACCGTCACGGCTGACCGTGCTGTATTAAGAATGCTCGCCGTGGAATTGTTCAGCTCATTTTCAATGTTTTTTTCTATATCTTTGCGAACCAGATAATAAATACTGGCATATCCAAGAATGATGGCGAGAAAAAAAAACAGGGAAGAACTGAATAAAAGTTTGCACTTGATCTGCACGTTGGACAGGGGATGAAACTTGGTCATGGGAGCATCCTCAATTATTCGAATTAAAAGGTAATCCTTCGCGCCGCGAGTATAGGAATGAACGGTTTTGTATGTCAAGACAATATCCAGCCCGCTGAAAAACGCCAATAAAGCAAATTTTCCCCTGTCAGGGGATTTTCAAGATTACATTTTTTTAATCTTCCCGCACTTATGTCCTTCATGATCGTCTGGTACTATCTCATCAAACGAATGGAGTAGACTTGAGGCCCTTGATCCCTTTTCTTGTAATGAGGAATACACATTTGAGGCAAATCCATGAAGGAAAAAGATACTTTGCAAATTAGATCTTCAGAAGATATCTGTTCCTTAACTGATCTGAAACGAAGAACCCTTGAAATTCTCGACCAAGTGCTTGATAATAGGGCGCCGGTCATTATGTCTGTAAACGGTGGGGATGGTTCAGTCATTCTCGATGTCCGGATGTATGAAAAACATATTCAAGCGGGGACCCTGGCAAAACTTATGGAACCAAATGGATATGACAATGAAAGGGATTGGAAAAACCGATAACATAAAAAAGGGAGGTCAAATTGAAATCTCACAGGCTTAGTCAGAAGCGCGAAAAAGCGGCTAATGTCTTGTCTGCAAAGAGAAATCCCGAAGTAGTCAATGTTAAGGGTTCAAGGATGCATCCTGAGGTAGGACATGGTTTTTTAAAGTCCGCCCAACCAGGAATTACCTGGAAGTGCGGGGAAGATGTAGAAATGGATTTGACGGCTGATATAATTGTTGATGATCATGTAGAGATTGCAGATCACGTGAAAATATTCACGCATCGGCACGAATGGCGTCATTCACGAGGATTGCGGAAAGATATCCAGAAAATAACGGCTCACAGTCTAACTATAGGGCGAGATGCCTTTATAGGTATGGGGGCGATGTTAATTGGTGTTGAGGAAATTGGTGAAGGCGCCATCATTGGAGCGGGTGCAGTTGTCCGTGTTAAGAAGATAGGGCCATATGAAATTTGGATTGGCAATCCAGCTGAATTAAATGGGATACGGGGCGGTGTAATAACATTGGACTGTCTATAGGGTATAATGCAGAATTCAAAATACCATCATAGTGACGGGCAGGAATATCTAACTAACATGATAGAATTTTAATATTTCCGATATTTTAATTTTCATGAAATATTGATACTATAGAAGCCATGAAGATTTTACTCATTGAAGATGACCGTAAAATTTTATCCTTTATCAAAAAAGGATTGAAGGAGCAGGGGTTTTTTGTCGACACCTGCGAAAACGGTGATGAAGGATACAGCCTTGCCACAGAACAGGCCTACGATGTAATCGTCCTGGATATCATGCTGCCCGGCCGCGACGGGTTGAGCATCCTTCGGGGATTAAGGGAGGAAAAGATCACTGTACCCGTGATTCTTCTTACTGCGAGATCCGCGCTTCAGGAGCGCGTGGAAGGCCTGAATCTGGGTGCCGACGATTACTTGAGCAAGCCCTTTTACATGGAAGAATTACTGGCGCGGATTCACGCTGTTTCGAGGAGGTCTACCGGCGATCAGATGAGCCTGTTGCAGGTTGGCCATCTTGTGGTGAACCTCATCACACGGGAGGTCAAGGCGGGCAAAGATAAAATTGAGCTGACGGCCCGCGAATTCAGCCTCTTGGAGTTGCTGATGCGCAGTCCGGGACGCGTGTTCACGCGAACTCAAATCCTGGAGCATGTCTGGGGCTACGATTTCGACCCGCAGACCAATGTCGTTGATGTATACGTACGGCGACTGCGGAGCAAGACCGAGAGAGAACATGACGAACCGCTCATAGATACTGTCCGGGGTGTCGGTTACCGGATGATAAAGCCGGGAGAGGAGTAACCGTTTTTGTTCCGAACAAAACTTGCCCTGCTGTCCGTCTTTCTTTCGGGATCAGTCCTTGTGGGCTTTGGCCTTTATTGCCTTTCGGTCGTGGATAAGGCGGCCATGGACCGAATTGACCAGGAAATCCTGACTTTGGGCGAGGGTCATCTTGCTACCCGCCCTCCGCGCAGTTACTGGCAAAACTTCGAGACTTCTCTCCATTTCATCTACGGCCGGGAGCGGACTAAAAATTTGATTGTACAGATCAAAGATTCTTGGAATGAGACCCTTTTCAGGTCCCCTCATTGGCCCAAAGAAATTACCGAAGATTCCTTTCCGAATTTCGATCGTACTATGGCAACACGCCCGGTCTCATCAGGCAGGCGAGACGAACGATCAGGCCCGCCTGTTGAGGCCTACAAGGCCTGTGATGGCAAGAGTGCGGGCAACAGGTCAGAATTTGTCGATTCACAGGGCGAAATCCTGAAAGGTACGTGCGAAGAAGAGAACGGCAAGCTCGTTCTGCGGCCGGATGCGAATAGAAACAGCCGGCAAAAAAATGCTGACGGCAGTCCGGGAAACCGTGTATCTGCCGACTCCACCGGAGCTGAGCAACCGGAATGGCTCATGCCACGGATAAAGAAGAAGCCATACTTGGCAACATTGCAAACATCTTCAGGCGCCTGGCGAGTCGGAATCATGGGAAGTGACCGCATGACAATCATGGTCGGAACGAACATGGCCGGCTATTACGAAGAAAGAGCCCGCTATATAAGAGCGTTTCTGGCCATTGTGCCGATAGCCCTGCTTTTGCTCGCAGGCGGTGGATGGATCATTGCACGGCGGGCAATCAAACCTGTCGCCCTGATTACCCGTACGGCGGAAGCCATTACGGTTCGGGATCTGGATAAAAGAATCCCTTCAGTCAGCGGGGACAGTGAATTATCCCGTCTCGTTGAGGTGATCAACGGCATGCTTGATCGTCTGCAAAGAAGCTTCGGCCAGGCGGTGCGGTTCAGCGCCGATGCGGCCCATGAACTCCAGACCCCGCTCACCATTCTCCAGGGAGAGCTGGATGATGCCGTACAGCACGCAGCCGTCGGATCGGAAGAACAGCAACGTTACAGCGGCCTCCTGGAAGAGGTGCAGCGCCTCAAGGCGATTGTGCAAAAACTTCTGATCCTCGCCCGGGCCGACGCAGGCAGGCTGAACCTTTGTCTCGAACTCACGGATCTTAGCGCCATGATCGAATCGGCAGCTGAAGATGCAAGCGCCATGGCCCCGGATCTGCATGTCGAAATACAGATCGTTCCCGGTGTGACTGTTATGGCAGATGCCGACCTGATGGGACAGGTCATCCGAAACCTTACGTCAAATGCTGTAAAGTACAATCATGCGAACGGCCTTATCAGGTTCCAGCTGTCCGTCCTCGACCATAATGCCTGCTTTACTCTTTCGAACACCGGTGAGCCGATACCCGCCAAAGACCGGGAAAAGATCTTCGACCGCTTCTACAGGGTCGATCCATCGCGCAGCAAAACAGTACCCGGATCAGGCCTGGGTTTAAGCCTGGCGAGGGAAATTATCCATGCCCATCACGGCGACCTCCGTCTCGATTCCGATTCCACCACGGAGGTTGCCTTTACCATGACATTGCCTTGCAGTTCCTGCTGATTCCTTTTTGTTCATGACAATTATTTCATAATCCCGCACCTACTTCTTTCATGTTCGTCTGGTATTGTCCGGCCAACAAGCAAAGATGAGAAGGAGGTCTATCATGTCAAAGGGAAAATCAGCATTACGGCTTTTCATCGCCATAGGAATCTTCACATTTCTGGGCTGTAGCGGGGCAGCTTCCACACCGTCTAATCCGTCTACACAGTCAACCACTTTCTTGCTTACAAGTGATGCCGGTGTCGATGGCGGCACGCTGCCCGCAGAATACACATGCGACGGCAGTGGGGTGAGTCCTGCGCTCTCATGGTCGAATGCGCCTTCAGGCACCAAAGAATTCGCACTGCTGGTAACCACATTGCCGGGCGATGGGACAACGAAATGGAACTGGGTATTGTACAGTATACCGGTGTCTACAACCAGCCTGGCCAAAGGCAGTTCCGGAGTCGGTATTTCAGGGGTGGGCAGCAACGGGCCGGCCATGGGTTACCAGCCACCCTGCTCACAAGGGAGCGGCACTAAACTCTACACCTTTACTTTGTATGCACTGTCCGCATCGCCCCAGCTATCCGGTACGGCGGGCCAGGTCACGGGCGCTGCTCTCACGCAGGCGATCTCATCCATTACGCTCGGCTCTGCGTCCATGACGCTGGGCTACGCCCGGACACCCGGAACGTCTTCCACACCTTCTTTCACGATGGCCGAAACCATATCCGATGGTGGGCAGCGTACAACCCTGGCCTTTGCCGGGCTTGCCATGATGACCGGAAACCTGGATGCCCAGTCCTTCTTTCCTCCGGGCAAAGTGGCTGACTATACGGGCTTCCAGTACCTTAGAGACAATGACCCCGACAACATGGGCCACAACACCAGCTTCCTGACAAGGGTCGCAAACAATATCATCTATATCCTAAGCGATAGCCAACTCAGCCAACTGAAGGCCATTGCCACCGCCCAGCAGGACCAGATCAATCAATATGGCTATAAGCGCTTTGCCGTGATGAAGGCATTCCGCCGTCTTTTGGATGGCAACATTCCCGCCGGTTCCTCCGGACTGAATCTCGACGCCGTGAAGAAGGTATCACGGGAACTCTACATCCTGGATGGCCAGATCAGCTTCGATCGTGCTCTGCTCTATGCCAATATTCTTAATTCCCTTGATTCCACGCAAAAGGCTTATCTGGCCGCCATGAAAGGCAAAGGTTGGAGGTCCTGGCCCAACATCACGGATGACCAGATCAAGACCAAAATGCAAGGACTGCCACAAGGTACCGCCGTGGCCGTCATGACTTATGCCGGTGACTTGTTCAGCTGGTATGCCGGCTCGCTGGATGCGGACGTCTACTTCTGCCCCGAACGCCATGGAACTTACTTCGGATCCTTTTATATCAAAGATGCTCCAGCAATTGGCCATGAAGGATACAGCATCGATGAACAGCTTACCGCCACCGCAGGGTCCGCCCTCTGCGACAGCTCCAAGGGATACGTCACGGATAATCAAGCCGCCGTGATGTCGAGCCTGGTGGACACCCAGAGGAACAATCTCTATGCGGGCGCCTCCAGTATCGTCTCGGTGCGGACGCAAATAGCCACACTGCTGCGCAGCCTCCTGATTTCAACGGCTTCAAGCGATACCGTCAAAGCTCAGGTGCTGACCCTATCAGGCATATACGGCGACCTGGACGGTGAGAACAATTACAACTATGCCATCGTCTTTGGCCAAGTCTACAAGACATTGACCACCGAGCAGAAGGCCAAGCTAGCGGCCCTTCGGAAATCAATCATGTCCGGTACATATGCAGACGGCGCTTCTTTTGACTATTCCGTCTGCACCACGCCTTTCCTGTATTCAAGCGTCATTACGGATGTGAACCTGATCGCACCTTACATCACCAACACCGACTATCTGTTCTTTGAGCCTTAACGGGGAAAATCAAAACATGGCGGTGGACAATAACCATAATCTGCCGTAATCCAACTTTGAAAAGGAGATAATACCATGAAATCAAAAATGACCATCCTTATCCTGATTGTAAGCTTGTTGACCTGTATTGTGACGGCCCAGGATCGGCCACTGCAGGGAACACAAAACCGACCGGGACCTCCGCCCCAGGCCTATGAGGATTGTAAAGGGAAGAAGGCCGGTGATACGGTCCAGCATATGACCCGGGAAGGCAAGGTTAACGCTACCTGTATGGATTCGCCCCAAGGTCTGGTAGCGCGCCCAAACCGGCAGTCTGGTGCCCAGCCGGACGTCCGTCAACCCCAGACCACCCCTCCACAGGGACAGCAGTTTCGGAGTCGTGCTAATCCTTACTCCATCGAGCAGGCGGTTTCCGATCATGCCCAACTCCACACAATCGCCTTCAGCGGCCTGGCCTTCGTTACAGGTGATTTCGGCACCGCCACCTTCATCCCGCCGGGCAAGGTCTGCGACTTTTTCGGCTTCCAGTATATGCGCGACATAGACGCAGCGGGCAAAGGACATAATCCAATGTTCCTGAATCGCGTCGCAGGAAATGTGCTGCATATCCTCAATGACGGGCAACGCACCATGCTGGAAAAAGCGGCGCGCCAGGAGGCCGAACAATTGCGCGTCCTTGCCGGAATGCGCCTTCCCCTCATCAAGGCGTTCTACCGTGAATTCAATGGGGATATCCCACGCGGAAGCAAGGGATTGAACAAGGATGCCGTGATACAATACGTGGGCAAAATTTTCGCCTTTGACGGGGAGTTGAGCTACCGGCGTGCGCAAATCTTTGGTCAACTTGCCGCGTCCTTTACACCGGAACAGAAGGGTCGGCTGGCCAAGATGAAATTCGGCGATTTCAACACGTGGCCCGCCATCGACGTAGACGGATATAAGCTGCCGAGGGGCACGGAAAAAATCGTCAATGTGGCGTATATGACCTATGCCAGCGAGTTCTTCAGCTGGTATGCCGGGTCGGTTTCAGCAGACACCTACTTTTGTCCTGAACGGCATGGGACCTACTTCGGTGGTTTCTACATGAAGGACATGCCGGCCATGGGCAAGCGCGATTACGACATCAGCACATCCGTGACCGGCGACAGCGGCAAGGCTTTTCTGGCTGCACTGACGGAGACCCAACGGAAATACATTACGAATCTGGTGGGCCTTCAGCGCCAGGATCTGAAAGAGATCGTCAAGACCCGTCGCGCAATCGCAACCGAACTGCGGCATTTTCTGAAAGGCAAATCCGCTGACAGGGCCAAGGTGCTCGCCTTGTCGAAACGGTACGGCGAACTGGACGGCAAGATCTCGTATCTCTATGCCATGGCCTTTGCAGAAGTCGGAAAGACACTGACCGTACAACAACGGAATGAACTTGCCCGATTGCGCACAACCAACCCATCCGATCCCCAGAGGCCGTTCCTGTACTCATCTCCGATCAGCATGCCGAAGATCGAAAATACAGACTTCCTGTTTGGTGTAATATAAATCAGTACTATTTTCTAATACCAATTGGATTCAAAAGATCGCCAAGGCAACACAATTTTTCAGATCGTCCCAGGCGATAAAGGCACCTTTTTTCGGGATGTCCGACATTACCCTGACGGCTTATTCCCGTTATCTCTCCTTTTCGGCAATTTTCTTGAGAACGGCCTTGAAAAAACTCCAGAAGCGAGGCATTCGGGCCGTGTCTATTCGTTCGCCCTTCTCGGCCGCGTCAGCTACCGGCGAATTGCCTCAAATTAAATGTTACCGAAGGAGGTGAATAAAAAGGATCGTTGACTCATAATTCGATATTACCGAATACCGCCATTTCTATGGAGGTTGAATATGAGTCCGCAATCGAAAAAAGAATACACCGAAGC
>CAZYDG010000066.1:0-20604 GCA_964645835.1 uncultured Syntrophaceae bacterium | reverse complement strand
AACCCATTCCTGCTAAGAAAGGCTATGGAAAAGAAACTCAAAACGATCTTCTCACACATCAAACCGGGGTAACTTTCTTTATGAGGCAACGTTACCTCTTGTCACTACACTTTCGGTAACATTTTAATCTGAGGCAACGGGCGGAGCCGATCAATGCGGAAATGGAGGAGAAGGTCGATGAAGTCAGGGCAATGGATGGGGTTTTCGTCCATGGCGAAAAGATGGGAGGCGCAGTGGCAGTCGGAGGCGCCGAACCGGGGGATGGATCGGGGGACGATCCGGCTTATCGCCTCCGCCAGATCGTGCTCCAGGTTGTCAGTTGTGCGGAAGGGAAGGGCAAGGCAATGATCGGCTGCTTCCCGCAGATAATCAATGTGCCAGAAAAGGTTTTTTCGTTTCCTGGTGTGGCGTTCCAGGCGCTTTGCCAGGTTTTTTCGAGCTGACCCAGTATAAAGATAGTAACCTTTTGGGAAAAACAGGTTACCCAGGCTTCCTATCGTGATAGTCCGATCTTCAGGCAGATGAAGAATCAGTATGTATGATCCTCTGTCATGGCATTCACGATCAAGGATTGGCCAGGGGATCGGGATATCGCGGATGCTGTCCGCCAAAGTCAGGTCATCCTGCCAGTGAATCCCTACAGCCTTGGCCAGAAGGCGGCCTTTAGTCTCCAGAAGGCTTCGTGCGAAAGCAAAATCGGTGTGATAATCAGGCAAAAAGAATCGTGGTCCGGGTGATGATACCACGAAAACAACGCCACAGGAATAGCCTCGTTCCGCCCACTCGGCAAGTTCCATCAAGTGTCTTCGAGCCCGGTCAGAGACGGCATCGGGAAACATGGCCATTTCATGATTAAACAAGGTGCATGACTTGACTTCCAAAATCATCTGATCTGTGTCTCTTTGAAGTAGAAAATCAAAGCGGCTCTTGCCGAATACGGCTTCCCGCCGGATGATCCTGCTTCCTTCAAAACCGGGCAGGCGATCCTGCTCCAGAAGGAATTGGACAACGGCATTTGTCATCTGTGTATGGAGCAGAACGGGAATGCCGTTCCTGATAACGGCGACGGCCGTGCAGGAAGTGGTCCGCAAGGGGGATTGCCGGTTTTTCACGAGAAGGACCGAACAACCCGGCAGGAGCAGCTCCCAGAGCCTTCCGGGGTTGGGGAGATGGGCCATTTGGGTTTGGCCGTCCAGATCGCATTCGATAACGAACCGGTTGAGCCTGCGAATGAAGAAGGCCTTCCTGATATCTGAGAATAAGGGTGTTGTAAAAAGATTCATATCATCCAGTTCCAATTCTAAATCAAAGCTCTATTATCGTTATCTTCGTCATCAGATCCTAACAGGCTGTTGAAAAACGTCCATATACTGCGTTGCGCTGCAAGCTTCCCCGGCTTTCGCCGGGGCATGCTACATCGACGTACTTCTATGTACGACTCATTTCTCAGCTTTTGCGCGCCTTGTATCTGGGCATTTTTGAACAGCCTGATCAAAATCGAGTTTTGCAAAACTTGCTCGACGTATTTCTGTGTACGTCTGCGTTGCCTCTTTCTCGACGCCTTGATATCATCTTTGATTTAGAATCGGAAATAAGCAATTAATTGTTCATGCTCAACTTGCATTTTACAAAACAAGCGGCTAGTGTCAACTTGCAATATTGATGATTGTCATTTCATAGGAACGAAGTGACTGATAAATCTTTAAGGAAACTATTTAATGACCAACAGTGCTTATTCTCAAATCATCTTGAAACCTGGCCGGGAACGGTCTCTGCTCAAAGGGCACCCATGGGTATTTTCCGGCGCGGTGGCGCAGGTAGCGGGAAGCCCCGAGCCCGGCGACATTGTCTGCATCTGCGGGGATGATCGCAGACCTCTTGCCTTGGGTTTTTTCAATGCAGCATCGGACATCGCCTTTCGTGCCGTTACGACCGATATAGGCGCCACCATCGATGAGGCCTTCTGGCGCCGGCGGCTCCATTCCGCAGCGGCCTTGCGCCGCAAGGTTCTACCGCCCGATACGACGGCCTGCCGTTTGATCAATGCTGAAGGAGACGGTATGCCGGGCCTGATTGTCGATCAATATGGCAGTATGATGGTCCTTTCGATAAGTACGGCGGGCATGGAAAGGTATCGGGAGGCTGCTCTGGACGCTATCGTTGAAGAATGCCGTCCCAAGGTCATGTATGAAAGAAGCGAAGGGCAGGCAAGGCGGATCGAAGGCCTGGAGGATCGGATCGGGTTTGTTTTTGGAAACGATATGCCGGAGGTTGTAGATATCCGGGAAAATGGCCTGCGTTTTTCCGTAGATGTCGTCTCGGGTCAGAAAACTGGGTTTTTCCTAGATCAGCGGGACAGCCGAATGCTGGTCCAGTCTCTAAGCCGTGACGCCAGTGTACTGAACTGCTTTTCCTATACAGGGGCTTTTTCCGTGTACGCCGCCCGTGGCGGGGCCAAGCGGGTCGTTTCCGTTGAGGCTTCGGCTGTGGCCAACGAAGCAGCGACGGCCCATCTTGCTTTGAACGGTTTCTCTTCGGACGTCCATCCTGTCATCCGGGCTGATGTCTTTCAATATCTCAGAAGGATTGAAGAGGTATTTGATTTTATCATCCTCGATCCACCTGCCTTTGCGAAAGCGAAACGGGATATCAATCAGGCAGCCAGAGGATATAAGGACATTAATCTCCATGCCTTGAGCAAACTCCAACCCGGCGGCCTGTTGGCGACTTTTTCCTGTTCCAATTTTATCGATGAGGACCTGTTTGAAAAAATTGTCCTGGGGGCGGCTCAGGATGCAGGGAGGCCCGTTCGCCTGTTGAAACGCCTGGGGCCCGGCGCGGATCACCCGACAAATCTGGCCCACATGGAAGGCCGGTATTTAAAGGGACTGCTTCTGGGGCTCCTTGATTAGTCAGGTTACTGAAATACCAAGGAGGGATTCATTTCCATCCCTCTTTGGAAAAAGGGGCTTCAGGGGGATTTCCCTGTAGTGCAGCGCTTCAGCGCTGCAAAAAAGCAGGGCTGAAGTCCTGCATCTGGAATTTGGACATTTGAGTTTTTTGAACGTATGCGAGTGTTGGCTGGCTTGTCCCCCGCTGTCGGGGTCAGGGGGTGGATGAATGTCTGGAAGGGTGACAGCCGGGTTATGATTTCCAACAACAGTAACCGACATTGGATGCGAACAATATGCTGGTTGTCCATGGTCCTCCTTTGTGCTGTTCTTGTGGCCGGTTGTGCCCCAAAGCGGTCCTATGTTGCGTCGCATCCGGCAGATCGTGTTCAGAAAAAACCTCCCGTAAAACACAAGGCCGTGAAGAAGCAGTTAGCCCGCATGGGCTATACAATCCAGACTGGGGCTTTCGCCAAAGCGGAGAATGCGGCAAAGTTCACGCTGGAATTGAAGAAGCAGGGCCTCGATGCTACTTATTTCGTTGCCCGGACCGGCCTGTATAAAGTACGATTCGGAAACTATGACAAAAAGGAAGATGCCCTGTCGGCGGCACAGATCCTGAGGTCCATGAGGGTTATCAGCGATTTCTATATCGTGAGCCCCGAAGAGTATGCTGTTACAAAATCAACGAGCAAGGGTGAAGCCTATCTGCGTGACGAGTTGGTAAAAGTGGCCAAGTCCTTTATCGGTGTTCCTTATCTATGGGGAGGGACCTCAGCGGAAGACGGGTTTGATTGCAGCGGTCTGACGATGACCGTCTATCAGCTAAACGGCCTGAACCTGCCCCGGACATCGTCTGAACAATACAGTGAAGGGGCATCCGTTGAACGCTGCGACCTGCAAAAAGGCGATCTGGTCTTCTTTGCCACTGCAGGCAAAGGGAAGATCTCGCATGTCGGCATCTATATCGGAGACGGCAAATTCATCCACGCCCCCAGGCGCGGCAAAACAATCTGCATCGATTCCCTGTCGAAAGACTATTTCGGTAAGTGCTATATCGGTGGAAGAAACTATCTATAATTCAAAGAAATTAATTGTTATTCCCTATTCCTTTATTTGTCATTCCCGTTTTCACGGGAATGACAGGGAAACAAACTTTGATTTTGAACCGGAATTAAACCCTTTTTTTGTCCATCTTCTTCTTCAGCATGTCCCCCAGCGAGCCGAAGGAAGTGGTGTTTTTCTCCATATAGGCCCGGTAATCATCTTCTTGTTCCTCTTGTTTCTTGCTCGGTGCTTCCTGGGGCATTTCGGTCATGGGAACGGACAGTGATATCCGGCGTTTCTCCCGGTCAATGGCATCCACCTTGACCTCAATGACATCACCTAGCTTGACGGCATCTCTTGGATGAGCAATCCGGCGGCCTTTCCCCAGTTTGGAGATATGAATAAGGCCGTCAATTCCCGGTCCGAGGTTGGCAAAAGCGCCGAAGGTGGTCAAACGGACGATCTTTCCGTTATGGATAGAGCCTTCCGGGTATTTCAGTGACACATCTTCCCATGGATCGGACAAGGTCTGCTTGTAAGACAGGCTGATGCGATTATTGGCCCAATCAAGTTTTGTAATTATGACATCCATAACCTGACCGATAGACAGGTGTTCTTTGATGTCCTCCACGCGATCCCATCCGATTTCCGATATGGGCAGAAGCCCCTGAATGCCGCCGATGTCGAGAAAGGCGCCGAAGTCCCTGATAGAAACGATGGTTCCTGTGACCGTCATTCCCTCTTTCAAACTGGCCTTCATCGCCTCTTCGTCCTTGGCGCGCTGTTCTTCCAGGAGTATGCGGCTGGAAAGGATGATGTTACGGCCTTTTTCCGCAAACTCAATGATCCGGAAAGGCTGGCGGCGGCCAATATAATCTGCCGCGTTGTCGATCCGCTGGAGTCCCATCTGCGAAAAGGGGCAGAATCCGCGCATATTTCCGGCAAGAGCAATCTCGAAGCCGCCCTTGATTTCCTTGCTGACGACGCCTTCAACAGGGATCCCGTTTCTCCAGGCGTCTTCCATGTAATTCCGCGCCGAGTTGCCGGCACCGATTCGGGTTGTAAATAGTTTCTCGTTGGCTTTCGAGGAGAGGAAATAGGCGGAGATCTTATCTCCCTCCTTAACGGAGAGATTTCCTTCTTCATCTGCCAGTTCTTTACGATCCAGGTAGCCTTCACTCTTGCCGCCCAAATCGAGGAAAATCCATTCCGCTGTAATCTTGACGATGGTCGCTTCAATTTTTTGGCCCGGCTCCAAAAAATCTTTACGCATTTGCGTACTTTCGAACATCTCGGCAAAACTCATTTCTTCGGGGGTATCCACATTATCGTCGACCATGGTCCTTATCCTCATTATCAATCATATTATGGCGCCCGTAGGCATCCATTTGCTTTCCGGCACAGCCCATACTAAAGATAAGCGATCTTGTCAATGGAAGGGAAGGGATGGGAATAAATGTTTATAGAAATCTGCAATATACTATTTCATTGAACCGGTCTTTAGATACCGGACATGAAGGGTATAGGCTTCGTCAAGGAGCATTGGTGTATGACCGACAGATTTATTCAGGGCTCTTTGGAAATAATCCCGGAGGATGGGTCGATAGTCCGGATGGGCGCATTTATCGATAATCAGCGGGACTTTCTCTTGGGGACTGAGGCCCCGGAGATCGGCAAGGCCCTGTTCCGTCACGATAATGTGGACATCGTGTTCTGTATGGTCCACATGGGTCACATGAGGGACGATGCAGGAAACCGCTCCCCCTTTTGTTACCGACGAGGTCATCATGATGACGAGTCCCGCGCTTCGTGAAAAATCGCCGGACCCGCCGATGCCGTTAACCATGGTTGTCCCCATAATATGCGTGGAATTGGTGTTCCCGTAAATATCGGCTTCCAGAGCAGTGTTCATGGCGATAATGCCCAGACGCCGGGCAATTTCCGGGTTATTGCTTATTTCCTGCGGACGCAGGATGATTTTTTTTCGGTATGCGCCTATATTCTCAAAAAAACGGATTCGGCCGGCAGGTGAAGGAGACAGGGATGTACCCGTTGCGGAAGCAATCATGTCCGCGTCGATTAAATCGAAGACGGCATCCTGGATTACCTCCGACCAGACTCTGAGGCCTTCGAATTGACTTTCGGCAAGGCCCGCCAAAACGGCGTTCGCCAGGGCGCCGACGCCGGATTGGATGGGCGGAAGTTGATTTCCGTATTCTTTTTTGAAAAAATGGATCAAGTGGGCTGCAATGGCACACGAAACGTCATCTATTGGCGCCAGGCTGCGGACCTTGTCCATGATGTCGCTGTGGACAATGGCAACTATTTTCGAAGGATCGCAAGGGATATAGGGGGTGCCGATCCGATCGCTGCAATTTGTCAAGGGAATGGGCAGACGGTCCGGAGGTGACATAAGGCTGTAGATGTCGTGCATTCCCATCAGTTCAATGGGTTGGGACGTGTTTATTTCTACGATGATTTTTTTGGCCTGCTCTACGTAGACAGGGGCGTTGCCGACAGCGGTGGAAGGCACAATGCCGCCGTTTTCAAGAATACAGACGGCCTCAATGATACAGACATCCATGGGAGGTAGATATCCGAAGCGAAGTTGCTGGGCTACCTGGCTCAGATGAATATCAATAAAGCGTGTATCGCCGGCATTGACATTGCTGTTGATATTCCGACCCGATTTGTAAGGATAACGCCGGGCGATTATGCCAAGAGGAGCCCATGTCTCGTCGATTTCCTGTCCGACAGAGGCGCCCGTTCCCAATGTGAGCCTTATCCGTTCCCCCTTCTTGACACGTTCGGCAAGGGCCAGGGGAACTGCCTTGGGATAACCCGAGGGAGTGAAGCCGCTGACGCCGACATGCATCCCATCGGTAATGATCTGTGCGGCCTCCTCGGCAGTCATTATTTTTGTGAGGAGATCCTTCCTTTTGATGCGGTGGGCAATATCCATTTTATCTATAGAATCTTAAAAATCATCAAGAAACCAGATGGTCTTTTCGATGTTATTTCCTTTCAATAAGTTCAAGCAGGACGCCGCCTGTGGATTTCGGGTGAACAAAGGCGATTCGGGCGTCACCATGGACATAATTTACGCTGCGTGGCGTTTCGTCGATCAGCCGGACTCCTTTGGCCTTCAGATCCGACAGGGCCTTATCGATATTTTCCACCCGCAGGGCTATATGCTGGATACCTTCGCCTTTATTTTCGATGAAACGGGCAACGGGTCCGTCAGGGGTAGTCGATTCCAGGAGTTCGATTTCAGAGTTGCCCGTGGGAAAGAAGAAAGCGACGAGAACCTTTTGTTCCGGTACTTCAGCCAATCCAGTCGGCTTCAATCCCAGGGCCTCGTAGAATTTTATGGTTTCCTTCAGGCTTTTAACGGCAATGCCAATATGGTCTATCTTGTCTATTTTCACGCTATGCTCCTTACATGGAAGTGATTGTTCAGGTCAAGGGTGATTTGCCGTTCAGGCAACCGAGTAAGCGGGTTGCCGCCGATGTGGGAGGGAGGTTTCCTTCTTCAACGCCGTGAGTGATGACGGGCAGCAGATCGGTAACATCCTTCTTTTGGAAAAACCAGGTCTCCAGGCCTTCACGGACCAAAAAGCGCATCCATTCAATGGCCTGATTGCGGCGCTTCCTTTCTAATTCCCCTGCAGTGCTCAGGGTCTGTCTATGGTTTAAAACGGCGTCCCAAATCTGTTGCAGGCCGTCCTTTGTCAGAGCGCTGCAGGTGAGTACCGGCGATGTCCATAGCGGGGAAGCAGGGCGGAGAATATTAAAAGCATCCTCATACTGACGTTGTGCAAGGTGCGCCCGTTCGATGTTGTCGCCGTCTGCTTTGTTGATGGCCACGGCGTCGGCCAGTTCCAGGACCCCTTTTTTTATGCCCTGGATCTCGTCGCCGCCTCCGGCGATCATAAGAACCAAAAAGAAATCCACCATGGCAGCTACAGCCACTTCCGACTGGCCGACTCCCACGGTTTCGACAATGACTACATCAAAACCGGCGGCCTCGCATAAAAGCAGTGTTTCCCGTGTTTTCCGGGCAACACCCCCAAGGGTTCCCCCCGACGGCGATGGGCGGATGAAAGCCCGGTCATCGACAGACAGTTTTTCCATGCGTGTCTTGTCGGCCAGGATGCTGCCCCCGGTTTTGGGGCTGCTGGGATCGACGGCCAGCACTGCCACATGATGGCCCATGCCAGTCAACATGGTCCCGAAACTCTCGATAAATGTGCTTTTACCGGCTCCGGGAAGACCTGTGACACCCAGCCGAATAGCCTTTCCCGTGAAAGGGAGGATGGCGTCCAGAATATCACGGGCAATATCCTGATGAGCCGGAAGCGAGCTTTCGATCATGGTAATCGCCTTGGCGATTGTCCTTCGGTCGCGGTTCAGGATGCCTTGGATATAGGTCTGGGCCTCGGACAGGGACATGACCTATATCGCCTTCAGGTACTTTTCGTCTTCAAGCAGGGCAAGGGTCTTATCAGCCGAATCCGTAACAGCCGTTCCGGGACCGAAGATGCCTTTAACACCCTTATCATAGAGGAACGCATGATCGCCCTGTGGAATGACACCGCCGACAATAACGAGGATATCGCTCCCTCCCATAGACTTCAGGGCATCGATCAGTTGAGGAACCAGCGTCTTGTGACCGGCGGCAAGGCTGGATACGCCGACGATATGAACGTCGTTTTCTATGGCCATTCTTGCCGCTTCTTCCGGTGTCTGGAACATGGGACTCATGTCGACATCAAAGCCCAGATCGGCATAGGCTGTCGCCACCACTTTAAATCCCCGGTCATGGCCGTCTTGTCCCATTTTTGTAATGAGGATACGGGGCCGCCGTCCCGTTTTTTCCATGAAGTGTTCCGTCCGCCTGCGAAGATTTGCTATCACATCGCTTTCTCCATATTCGGAACTGTAGGTGCCTGAAATGACGCGGGTCGTTGCGACATAACGGCCGAAGACCTTCTCTATGGCGTCGGAGACTTCACCGACCGTCGCCCGAAGGCGTACGGCGGAAATGGTTGCTTCGAGCAGATTGCCGCCTTCTTCCGCAACCTTCGTCAGGTGACGGAGGGCATTCTCAACGGCGGTGTTGTCTCTTTTTGCCTTTATTTCTTTTATCCTGGCTATCTGCTCATCGCGGACGGTGCCGGGGATATCGAGGACTTCGACCGGGGCATCATCGGCAATCTTATATTTGTTTACCCCGACAATCGTGTCCTTGCCCTGGTCAATCCGTGCCTGTCGGCGCGCCGCCGATTCCTCGATCCTCATCTTGGGCATCCCGGTTTCGATAGCGCTCGCCATACCGCCCAGCCCCTCGATCTCGTTCAGGATCTTCTGGGCTTCCCGGATGATGGAACCTGTCAGGGATTCGATATAATATGATCCGCCCAGAGGGTCCACAACACGGCATATTTGAGATTCTTCCTGAATGATGATCTGGGTGTTCCGGGCGATGCGGGACGAAAATGGCGTAGGCAGGCTCATAGCCTCGTCGAAGGAGTTTGTATGGAGCGATTGGGTCCCGCCCAGGGCAGCGGCAAGGGCCTCGAGGGTCGTGCGGATGATGTTGTTATAGGGGTCCTGTTCGGTCAGACTCCAGCCCGAAGTCTGAACATGGGTCCGCAGGATGCAGGATCTGGGATTGGTGGGGTTGAATTCGCTGACGATCTGATGCCAAAGGTAACGGGCTGCCCGGAGCATGGCGATTTCCATGAAGAAATTCATGCCGACTCCGAAAAAAAATGACAGGCGGGGGGCGAAATCGTCGATCTTCAGGCCTCCATTGATGGCGGCCCGGATGTATTCCTTGCCGTCGGCCAATGTAAAGGCGGCCTGGAGGACCGAATTGGCTCCCGCTTCCATGATATGATAACCGCTGATGGAGACAGTGTTGTATCGGGGCATGTGTTTGGAGCAATAGGCTATTACATCCGAAACTATCCGCATGGAAGGCCGGGGCGGATAGATATAGGTGTTGCGGGTGAGGAACTCTTTGAGGATATCGTTCTGAATGGTGCCCGCCAGATTTTCCTGAGGCACTCCCTGTTCCTCTGCGGCAACGATATAACCGGCGAGGATCGGCAGTACGGCGCCGTTCATGGTCATGGATACGGAAACTTTATCCAGGGGAATCCGGTCAAAGAGGATTTTCATGTCCTCAACGGAGTCTATTGCCACACCGGCCTTTCCAACATCGCCCGACACTCTCGGGTGATCCGAATCGTATCCGCGGTGGGTTGCCAGATCGAAGGCGACGGAGAGGCCTGTCTGACCCGCCGCCAGATTTTTCCGGTAAAAATCGTTGGATTCGCGGGCTGTTGCAAAACCGGCATATTGACGGATCGTCCAGGGTTGGTTGGCATACATGGAGGCTGTCGGACCCCGCATATAGGGCGCAATCCCTGAGAGTGTATTGACAAAATCCAGCCCCTCCAGGTCTTCTGCCGTATAAATGGGTTTGACGATAATGCCTTCGGGAGTCTGCGTCGAAAGGCTATCCAGCGGTTTGCCTTTCAATTCCTTAGTTGTCAGATCTTTCCATTTATTCAAATTTGCATGTTCTGTCATAAACCCTCTTTCGTAACGACTCGACGATAAATCGAAAAATTGGAAATTTCATTTATCCATACATAAAGTGTCCTTTTTGTGCAACAACTCTATCAGGTTGTTGAAAAACGTCCATCTGCTGCGTTGCGCTGCAAGCTTCGTCAATCAACGTACTTCTATGTACGCCTCTTTCCTCATCTTTTGCGCGCCTTGCATCTGGGCATTTTTGAACAGCCTGACAAAAATCTAGTCTTCAACAGCCTTCTTTGGCATCCGATTATCTGTTGAAGAGATACAAAAAAAGGGAGGCCGGGGCCTCCCTTTGGGATTGTCAAGAAGGATCGTTATCTTGAGGAATCCATGTATTCTACGACCTTTTCCGCTATGATCTTGACGATATGTTCGAATTTATCTTCTTCTTTCTCCAAAAGGGTCATGCGGAATCCCTGGAGGGAGGTGAAGAACGAGGTGAGGGGAACGACACAGATGCCTGTTGCCGCCAAAAGATAATATACAAATCGCTTGTCCAATTCAACATTCTGCTTGGCGACGAGGCCTTCAACGAAGCTCTTGATCTCGGGTTGTTCAATTGGCAAGGTCTGGCGATTGTTTAAAAAGGCCTCGTTGAAGACGGCGGTCATGTAAAAGGACCCATTGGTCTTGTTAACGATGAGGCAGGGAACGTCTTTCAGGATATCATAGGCGATATTGGAAAGCCTTTCATAATGACGGGTCCTTTTCTGCAGATAGTTTCCGTATTCGGGATGCTGCATAATCCTGGGGATCGCCATTTGCGGCAAGGTCGTCGAACAAACCTCGGACATTTTCTGCTTCAGGATGATGTCGATATACCTGGCAAAGGTCTCATCCTTATCAGCGTTATAGATTTCCATCCATCCGCATCGGGATCCGGGCCAGGGAAATTCCTTGGAAATGCCCTTCATGCTGATGCCGGGAACGTCTTCGATGACGTCCGACAGAGGAACTGTTTTCTTGCCGTTGTAAACCATATTGAGGTACGTTTCGTCAAACAGGAGGAACAAATCGTACTCTTTGGCAATTTTAACTACCTGGCGGAGCGTTTCCACCGGATAAACGAAGCCCGTCGGGTTATCGGGATTAATGACGAGGATGCCTACGATAGAGTTATGGCTCTTGACCTTCTGTTCCAGTTCCCTGATGTCGGGGTACCAGTTGCTGTAAGGATTCATCCGGTACGAGTTGGGCGGAAAGGATGCATGAAGCACTTCAGCCAGGAAATGGGTGGAATAGGTCGGTTCGGGTACGATGACCCGCGCATCGGAACGGATGGAACTATAAGTCCGGGCGATGGCGTCTCCCAATCCGTTGAAAAAGATGATATTATCGCGGCTAATTTGGGTTTTCCCGCGCTTGTTGACCAGCCCGGCCAGATAATCACGAGTTTCATTGATGCCTTGCGTCGGGGAATATGCAAATGATAGATCATCTTTGATAATATCGGCAATGATCTCTTTCATCCAGTCCGGGATGTGTTCGCCTTTTTGTACGGGATCACCGATGTTTTCCCAATGGATTTCAATGCCGAACTCTTTCATCCTATTAGCCACAATCACGATCTGTCTGATCTCATAAGCCAGACCCGTGCCGGCTCTTGCAATATCAAATCTCATAACGGCCTCTTGAATTATATCCTCTCTTTAAGATTCACGCCCTTTCGTAGTACAAATTCGTATAAATATCTAGGGAATTTTTTAGATCGTCCTTGACGTGATGCTATTTCTTGCCTATGATTACCGGCGATTGACGGTGGATGGTCAGTCGCAATAGAAAGGGGCAGTAAATGATGACGTATGACTGGACCTGGGTTGATTCTTCAGATAAAATGAATAAGGCGCAGAATGCCTTGGCTCAAGTGCGGGAAATCAGCGTAGATACGGAATACGATTCTTTCAGGTATTTTCGGGAAAAGCTTTGTCTCCTCCAGATACGTGCAGGTCAGGAAACGTATCTGTTCGATCCTCTATGCTGCATGGACATGTCGCCTTTGGGCAAGATATTTTCCGATCCGGGTATTCTCAAAATCCTCCACGCCGGCGATAACGATATTCGCATTTTAAAACGAGATTACGGCTTCTCGTTTAACCATCTGTTCGACACGTCAAGGGCGGCGTCAATTCTTGGTTGCCGGTATCTTTCTCTTGCCGCCCTGATTCATCAATACCTGGGCATAGAATTCGAAAAACAGAAGAAACTTCAGCGGTCAAAATGGGAAATCAGGCCTTTGACGCAGGAACAGATCACTTATGCTGTCCGGGATACGGCACTGCTTGTCCCGTTATATGAGGTGTTGAGCCGGGAGCTAGTAGCCAATAATCTTATGGACGAGGCCCGGAAGGCTTTTGTGGATATCGCTCAAGTCATCTGGCAGGAAAAAACGTATGATTCCCGTGGTTGCTACCGTATTCCAGGATATTCGGATCTGTCGCCGGCTGAGCAGCTCAGGCTGAAGAAACTGTTTCGGTGGAGATTCAACAAGGCGGAAGAAAGCAATCGGGCCGTCTTCATGATCTTATCCGATGCGGAATTATTGAATTTAACGCAAGTCACAGCTGATTCTCCCACAAGATTGATTTCGGAGGGCGCCATGTCTCCGGATAAGGTAAGCCGTTATGGTCGGGAGCTTTTAGAAATCCTGTCACCGTAGAAATCATTAATAAATCCGATATAGAGGAATCGATAAATGGAAAAGATTTATATGGATCATTGCGCAACGACGCCTCTCCACCCAGAGGCGATGACGGTAATGATGAAATACTATGGCAATTTTTTCGGAAATCCGGGAAGCACCCATTCATTCGGATATAAGGCGAAAGAGGCCGTCGATGACGCACGAAAACAGGTTGCCTGCCTTTTAGGGGCGGAATCTTCGGAGATCGTTTTTACGAGCGGCGGCACGGAAGCTGACAACATGGCTATCCTGGGCATTGCGGCCACAGCCCCGGAGGGGCGAAGGCATGTTGTAACATCGGCCATTGAGCATCCTGCCGTTCTCAATGCCTGCCGGTATCTGGAACAGCACGGCTTTGACGTGACCTATCTGCCCGTCGATTCTCAAGGGCTCATCGATCCGGAGAATGTTGCAAAAGCCGTGACTGATGAAACCTGTTTGGTCAGTATCATGCACGGCAACAATGAGGTAGGCGTAATCGAGCCTTTGGATGTAATTGTAGAAATAGCCCATGCAAAGGGAGCTCTTTTCCACACGGATGCCGTTCAAACCGTAGGCAAGATCCCCCTGGATCTTTCAGAGACGGCCATCGATTGCCTTTCACTTTCCGGGCATAAGCTCTACGGACCCAAAGGTACGGGCGCCCTCTATGTGCGATGGGAGACAGTTATTCAACCGGTATCGTTTGGGGGAAATCAGGAAGGTGGGCTTCGGTCGGGGACGGAGAATGTGCCCGGCATCGTCGGATTGGGAAAGGCCTGCGAAATTGCCCTCCGGGATATGGCGCCCCAATGGGATCATACCAAGGCCTTGCGGGATCGTTTGGAGGAAGCATTGACAGCGAACCTCTCGATGATTCTCATCAACGGCGCCGGTGTAGACCGTATGCCCTATGTCCTTTCCGCCTCTTTCTGCGGCATAAAAGGAGACGAACTTGTCAGGGAATTGGATCAGGAGGGGATAGCCGTTTCTGCAGGTGCGGCCTGCCATGCCGGTGTGAGTCACGTGTCTTATGTCCTTTCGGCAATGGATGTTCCTGAGAACTATTCGGCTGGAACAGTTCGCTTCAGCGTTGGCAGGATGAATACAACTGAAGAGATTGATCGGGTTGCCGAAACAGTCATACGTCTGGTAGGAAAACTGCGGTCTTGAACCTAACAGAGCTGTTGAAAAATGCCCATCCCGCGCTTTCGCGGGGACGGCGTCTGCTGCGTCACGAATTTCATTGTAGGGTGGAACAAGTGTAGCGGTTTCACCGGCGGATGGTGGATGCGCTTCGCTTCATCCACCCTGCATAATTTTATGTACGCCTCATTCCTGGACTTTTGCGTGCCTTGCATCTGGATATCCCGTATCAGGTACGGGTCAAGCTTTTGAACAGCATGCCCCAAATCGAGTTTTTCAACAACCTACTGATGAGTCATCACTGTGAACAGGAATGCAGCAACACAAATCTGTGCAAAATAAAGCAATAATATGAAGAATGGCTTGACATTTGTTTTGATTAAGGATATGGATTCCGAGTGTAAGTAACCTCCGTGCCGAAAACGGTGGGTATTCACGTCAGTTACACGAAAAAAGTATGCCACCGTACTCATTATGAGTCGAGGTGGTTTTTTTTATACCTGTTCCAACTTTATCGGGTGATGGTTTAGAAGAAGATAAACATCCCACATGGGATCAACGACTGAAGCGCTAAAAAGGAGGTTGAGATGAATAAAAATTTATATGTGGGAAACTTATCTCAAAATGTTACCGAAGAAGATTTAAGGCATAATTTTTCCGAAATAGGACCTGTTGTATCCGTTGTGATTATCAAGGACAAATTCACGGGGACTTCGAAAGGTTTCGGTTTTGTAGAGATGGAGAGTGAAGAAGGTGCACGGGAAGCAGTGAAAAGATTTCATGGCGGGCAATTGGATGGCGTTAATATTACAGTTAATGAAGCAAGGCCAAAGAAGGACGATGGGCGGCGGGATCGTCCCGGCGGCGGTGGCTATAGAGGTGGACGCCCCGCAGGCGGTGGGCGAAGATAATAAAAAAATCTATCTATTTTTCTATGTATTAGTAAAATGTTATTTATTATAGAAAATAAGAGATAGTGTTATGAAATTAAACATAAAATAAGTCTTGATTTTACCTGGAAGTCCGCGTAATACCAGTCTAAGCTAAGTGTTCGGGAAAAAGTTCAGAAAGTATGCGCCTTACGGGCGTTTTCATAAAATAAAATCGTCGACGACTTTGAATGAGTTTTGAGCCGCATTATGCGGTTAAATACTAAACCAATTTATTAAAAGGAGGGTGAAAGGGATGAACAAAGGTGATTTGGTCAATGAAGTGGTAAAAGTCGTCGGCAAAAAGAAAGTGGCAGAGGAAGTAGTCGGATCCGTACTGGAGTCCATTACGGCAGCACTAAAAAAAGGTGATTCTGTTACATTGGTCGGGTTTGGAACATTCAAGGTGGCTAAAAGAGCAGCCAGAACAGGCAGAAACCCTCAGACTGGAAAACCTTTAAAGATCAAAGCGAAAAAGGTTCCCAAGTTTACTCCCGGTAAGAAACTCAAAGATGCAGTTGCAAAGTAGTAATTTCAAAGAGGCCTCTGGCGGTGTTTTCATTAGAGGCCTCTTTTGTTGTATTTCGAAAGCCAGGACGCATTTCCACTGTTAAACGGTTTAATTAGAAAAATCGCCCTGAACCCCCGCTTCGCTCGCAATGACTCTTCATTTTTCTTAGGAGCAAATGATCCCGGAATAGATGTCGGTGTTATTTATGGAAGAATCTTGTTGTCATTGCGAAATAGATTTTCTTTTCCGAAGTGGAGACTAAATGAATCCATCCTAAAATTATCCTTGACATAAATAGAAATGTGAAGTATATCTGAAAAATTAATCCAAGTGTGCTATCCCCCATTTGGTTTTCATTGACCATATGTGGGTTTTTTATTTTTAAAATGTGCGAAAGAATATAAGGGAATGAAGGCATGAAAGTAGATTCGAAAAAAATAAGAAATATCGGTATAAGCGCTCATATCGATTCCGGAAAGACGACGCTCACGGAGAGGATTCTTTATTATACAAAGAGAATTCACGCCATTCACGAGGTAAAAGGCAAAGATGGTGTGGGTGCCACAATGGATTCAATGGAGTTGGAGAAGGAAAGAGGAATAACTATTGCCTCGGCAGCTACATTCTGTGAGTGGAACGCTCACGAGATCAATATTATTGATACGCCCGGTCATGTCGATTTTACAATTGAGGTTGAAAGATCACTTAGAGTACTGGACGGAGCTGTCCTTGTGCTTTGTTCAGTGGGCGGAGTTCAGTCCCAATCCATTACAGTCGATCAGCAGATGAAACGTTACAAGGTGCCTTGTATCGCTTTCATTAACAAGTGTGACCGTAGCGGCGCAAATCCTTTTCGGGTCATCGACCAGATAAAATCTAAATTGGGTCATAATGCTTTGCCTTTGCAAATTCCTATCGGCCTTGAATCGAATTTCATTGGGGTCATCGATCTCCTGAAAATGAAAGCAATCTACTTCGATGGCGAAAACGGTGAAAAGATACGGTATGAAGATATCCCGGAGGCCATGCTTGAAGAAGCAAAGAGCAGGCGTGAAGAAATCATCGATCAGGCCTCGATGTTTTCCGACGAATTGACGGATGCAATATTAGAGGAAAAGGAAATTTCCGACGAGCTTCTCGTAGCAGCGCTGAGAAATGGGACTTTGAATAGGAAAATTACACCTGTTTTGATGGGGTCGGCATACAAGAATAAGGGCATTCAACCTCTTTTGGATGCCGTTAATGCCCTTTTGCCCTGTCCTTCCGATGTTGAGAACGTAGCGTTGTCTCTGGACAACAACGAAGAACCTGTCGTTCTGACGAGTGACCCGGAGAAACCGGTTGTGGCCTTGGCATTTAAGCTTGAAGACGGTCAATACGGCCAGTTGACATATATTCGCGTCTATCAGGGTAATATGGCAAAAGGGGTTACCGTCGTCAACGTTCGCAATGGAAAAAAGATCAAGGTCGGGCGGGTTGTCAGGATGCATGCCGATCAGATGGAAGATATCGAGTCCATTCCCGCGGGTTATATTGGCGCCCTTTTCGGCATTGAATGTGCGTCCGGAGACACGTTTGTCTCGCCAGGCGTCAACTTGGCCATGTCGTCCATGTTTGTGCCGGAACCGGTCATTTCTTTGGCTATTGTTCCAAAGGATAACAAGGCCCAGATCAATATGTCAAAGGCTCTGGGACGTTTTACAAGAGAAGATCCCACCTTCCGGTCCCATGTAGATCCGGAAACGAATGAAACCATCATCGCCGGTATGGGTGAGTTACACCTCGATGTTTATGTCGAGCGCATGAGGCGGGAGTATAACGCCGAAGTCACGACGGGAAGCCCTCGTGTTGCCTATCGGGAGACCATAACTCAGAAGGCGGAATTCAATTACACGCATAAAAAACAGACCGGCGGTTCGGGACAGTTCGGCAGAGTGGCAGGTTACATTGAACCGACGTCAGAGGCGGAATTTATTTTCGACAATAAGATTACGGGAGGTGCTATTCCGACCAACTATATTCCGGCCTGCGAAAAAGGATTCAAATCTTGCATGGAAAAGGGGCCAAAACTTGAATTTCCGGTGACGGGCGTAAAAGTAGTCATCAACGACGGATCTTTCCATACGGTCGATTCATCGGATATCGCTTTCCAGCAGGCGGCCCGTGGAGGATTTAAAGAGGCCTATCTGCGAGCGAAACCCGTTATTAATGAACCCATAATGAAGGTCGTTGTCGAGAGCCCAACGGAGTTCCAAGGTGCCGTCATGGGCCTTTTGAATCAACGGCGCGCAATGATCGTGGGTGCCCAGGACGAAGGGACCATGTGTGATATCGAGGCCCAGGTGCCGCTGGCGGAAATGTTCGGATTTTCCACGGTCCTGCGGTCGGCAACGCAGGGTAAAGCCCAATTTACCATGGAATTTGCCCTTTATAGACAAGTTCCATCATCAATAGCGGAAAAGATTGCTGAAGAAGTGGCCAACCGAAAGAAGAATGCTGCTTGATCGATATGAGTAGATTAGGAACATGACATTGGCCTGGTCACTTTCAAAAACAGGAAATATTATCAATTTAAAAGACAGGAATCTGCTTATGTTAAAAAAAGATTTAATCCTTCGTCATCCATTGAGGGCCTTGGGATATGAAAACGATGATATATTATCGGCGGGAGGCATGGGCGCCGTTCTGGCAAGAGCCGGAGTCGGTAAGACGGCCCTTCTCGTCCAATTGGCACTCAATACCATGCTTCGGGGTAAAAATGTCCTCAATGTGAGCCTGAACGATCCCGTCGGGAAGGTTGTCTTGTGGTACGAAGAACTTTTTCACCATCTGGCGGAGCAGGAGCATATCGATCGAATGAAAATTCTCTGGGAGGACATCCTGAGCAAGCGGTTTATCCTCACCTTCAAGGTTGAGGGATTCAGCGTTCCCAGGCTTCAGGAAAGGCTTAATGACCTCATCGAACAGGGAATCTTCAAGCCTGATATGATCATTATCGACGGTTTTAAATTTCAAGAAGATAAGCAGAATGAACTGGCTCAGCTCAAGACGATGGTTGAAAAACATGCCATGAGGCTTTGGATGACGGTTCCTATTCATCGCCATGAGGAGGAAGGCCGTGAAGGTATGCCCCTGCCCATACTTCATGTTGAAAACCTCTTTGAAGTGGCTTTTCTGCTGGAAACGGTAAAAGGGGAAACCCGTATAAAGGTTTTAAAAAGTCCCGTATCGGCTGATAATCCCGATGAGGTAATACTGGACCCATCGTCCATGTTAATCAAAAACGCTTCATAACCCTGTTCAATGGAGTTTTAAAGTACCGTCCCGTCGAAGGACCCTGAATATCTGTCTGGTTTGAATCAAGGCCTGGCCGGTCAGAATAATCAGGGCGGTCAGGATCAAGAGGGTGCCTATGCCTTCCATCAACGTAGGTCTTTCACCCAACTGTAAGAAAGCCGCTGCAAAACCGATGACGGGCGTCGCCAATGTCCCCATACTGGCCATACCGGCCGGCAGTTCCTGTACGATATAGAACCACAGTATTGAAGCGATGCCCTGGCAAATGACGGAGCTGTAAAAGAGGCTTACGACGAAGCTCATGGACCAATTTATGTCCGGCGTGGGGATCGAGAAGGCAAGCAATACCAGAGGGATGGCGCCAAAAAACATCTGCCATGCCGTCATGGACGTCAAATCAAATTCGTATTTTTTTCGGGCCATCTTCATGACAATGGTGCTTGCCGCCCAGCTGACACTGCAAAGGATGGCCAATAGATTGCCCATGAACGTGCTCTGCAGCGACCATGGCTGAAGAATGACCATCAACCCGATAAAGGCGAGGATGACTGATAGCCACTGAATGCCGCGCACCTTCTCACCGAGGATTGGCCATGCCAGCAGAAGCACCCAGAAAGGCATGATGTAAATCAGGATAGCTGTTTTGCCCACTGCGCCAAGGGACAAAGCCCAGGTGACGAGGCCGATGCCACCCGTCGTGGACAGAAGACCGATTATTATAGTAATACCTATTGCTTTGGGTTTTAAGGGTTTCTTCCGGTAAACCAGCAAGAGAAAAAGGGTAAGAGAACCTATGATGGTTCTCCAGGCGGCAAAATCCACAGGAGACACTTGCTTCAGGCATTCCTTCATGACGACCCAATTGTATCCCCAAAGCAGGGTTATGGCAATTAAGGCCCATATGGCTCTGTTCAAAAGGTAATGGCTCCCATCTTCATGAAATACATAACAGACCGTTGAAAAACGCCCATCTGCTGCGTTGCGCTGCAAGCCTCCCCGGCCTTCGCCGGGGCAGGCTACATCGACGTACTTCTATGTACGCCTCATTTCTCGACTTTTGCGCGTCTTGCATCTGGACATTTTTGAACAGCCTGCCAAGATTATGAGGGTATCGGTTTTCTTTATGACAGGCGGGCATACTATGCGGCATGTTGGGTCAGCATTGATTATCGGGGAACGGGATCCGCGAGTGCCGTCATGCCTGGGCTGGAGTCACGTCAAATTAAAGTTGGTCTCTACCGGGTGGCAATCACCACTGAGACCCTGTCGCTTCTTATATGTTCGATTCCAGCAACAATGACTTGTCACGAACACCGCAGATAACCCGTTACATTCACTATACAGCTTCCTGTTTAAATGTCAATACGCCAAATGCTTGCGAATTGCCTCAAATTAAATGTTACCGAAGGAGGTGAATAAAAAGGATCGTTGACTCATAATTCGATATTACCGAATACCGCCATTTCTATGGAGGTTGAATATGAGTCCGCAATCGAAAAAAGAATACACCGAAGC
>CAZYDG010000065.1:0-71000 GCA_964645835.1 uncultured Syntrophaceae bacterium | reverse complement strand
CCCATTCCTGCTAAGAAAGGCTATGGAAAAGAAACTCAAAACGATCTTCTCACACATCAAACCGGGGTAACTTTCTTTATGAGGCAACGTTACCTCTTGTCACTACACTTTCGGTAACATTTTAATCTGAGGCAACGGGTACGTAATACACCACCAAAATCCAAAGACTTTATTCACATCTGACCAAGAGTAGTGGGGTATTGGTCTGGAGGTGAATAGGATTTTTCCCAACTCACATCAGTAATGGTATCTGTAGATGAAAGTAGGGAAAAATCACCTGAAACGGAAGGCCAATGCACCGCTACTCTCCTCTCGTTTTGTTTGAAATCTTGTGGTGGATTTGGGCCCTGCCTGAGGCTCCCGATAACATTTCACGGGCATGCCTTCTCGTGGTTTCCGTCACATCCACACCACCCAGCATGCGCGCCAATTCTTCCTGTCGATCATCATCGGATAACAGATCGACGCAGGTTATGGTCTTGTCCCCTTTCAGGTGCTTGGCAACCCGGTAGTGACGGTCGGCAAAGCAGGCAATCTGGGGAAGATGGGTAATACAGAGGACCTGGTGACGCGAAGCCACTTCCCTGATTTTCTCGCCAACGATTTGCGCCGTCGCTCCGCCGATGCCGCTGTCCACCTCATCAAAAACGATGGTACCTGCAAACCCCACTCCGGCCAAAACTTTCTTCATAGCCAGCACAACCCGGGATAATTCACCCCCCGATGCCACAGAGTAGAGGGGTTTTAAAGCCTCTCCGGTGTTCGCGGAAAGATAAAAAACGATATCATCGGTCCCCGTGGACGTATACCGCTCCTCCGCCTCGGCGCGTTCCCGGAAAACGACCTCAAAACGGGCACCGGCCATGCGCAATGTATGAATTTCTCCTTCGATGGCCTTCTGCAACTTCAAGGCAGCGCCTTTCCGGGCATTCGATAAGGCCTTCGCTTTGATGTCCAATTGTTCGAAGCTCATCTTCAGGGTCTCTGACAAAGCGGCCAACTCTTCATCAGCGGACCGGATTCTCGTCAGTTCGTCCTCCATGAGAGCCATTTTTGACAAGACTTCTTCCAGGGTTCCGCCATGCTTTCGTTTCAGGCGACTCAAGGAGGCGAGGCGATCATCGATGGCCTCCAGACGTCCGGGATCGAAGGACAACCCTTTGGCATAGTCCCGAAGTGTAAAGGCAGCCTCCTCCATTTGATAGAAATGGGCCGCAAACTCATCTTCCGAGATAGCCAAACGGGGATCAATCTGCCGGATATCATGGATTGCGTTCATGGCAAACCGTAACTTTTCCAGGACAGCCCCTTCCCCGCTGTAAAGGGCGTCATGGGCCGAGACAGCCCAATCGGAAAGCTTCCGGACATTTATCAGGATATTTTTTTCTTCCGTCAATGTGCTATCTTCACCCGGGTGGGGCCGCAGCTCTTCGATCTCGCCCAACTGAAATCTGAGAAAATCCTCTCGCTCCGCCTTCTGCCGGTTTATGTTTTCGAGAGTCCGCACTCGCTCCTTCAAGGATTGAACGTTTTGGTAGGTCTCTCCATATGCCTGTCTCAAGGGGAAAAGCCGTCCGAATTCATCCAGGATTTCCACATGATTCTCTTCCTTTAGCAATTCCTGGTGCTCATGCTGCCCGCAGATATTCATCAGGGCCTCTCCCAAAGCCGACAGCATGGTCAGGGTAGCCCCGTGGCCATTGATATAGACCCGGTTCTTCCCTGTCCGGGAAATGATTCGCCGGATAACCAGATCATCCCCGTCGCGTAGCCCCCATTCGGTCAGCATGGCCGTAACCGACGCCTTGCCGCCCACATGAAAGAAGGCCTCCACGAGGGCCGTATCCTCCGATGTCCTAATCATGTCTGCCGACGCTCTGTCGCCCAAGAGGAGGTTGACGGCACCGATGATGATCGATTTACCCGCCCCTGTTTCACCGGTCATGATGTTGAGACCATTCGCAAAAGCCACGTTTAACTCATCGATAATGGCAAAATTCCGGATGGTTAATTCCATCAACATGCAAAGGACCTCAGGGTTTTCTTAAAATGGTCGGCAAGCCGCCCCAACCCAGCTTTGAACGAAGGATCTCCAGGTAGTCCCGATGGGGCGAGCAGACCAAGAGCGTCTCATAACGCGACTTAGTAATGATCATCGCATCTCCGGATTTCATGAGCACCGAGACCTGTCCGTCAAAGGTAAGGGTCGCTCCTTCTCCCTTCGACCGCAAGACCACCTTTAACTGGGCTCTGCCGGGAAGGATAATGGGGCGATTGGTCAATGTATGGGGACAAATAGGATTGACAATGATCGAATCATGCTGGGGAAAGACGATAGGCCCTCCCGCCGAGAGGGAGTAGGCTGTAGACCCCGTCGGGGTGGACACGATGAGTCCGTCGGCCTTGAATGTCGTCAGGTAGCAGTCGTCCACGAAGGTTTCCAGATCGACAATCCGCGACAGATTGCCCCTGTTGATCACGGCATCGTTCAGGACGGTCCGCGCTTTGGACGAATCTCCGGCCGCTTGAATGGACACGTCGAGCATCATGCGCCGCTCTGTCTGATAATTTCCCTGAAGAATCACCTCGAAGGCATCGATCATCTCGTTGAGGTTGACCTCCGTAAGATAACCGAACAGGCCGAGGTTGATGCCGATGATAGGCACCGGGAATTCACGAACGGCCCGTGCCGTTCTCAACATGGTCCCATCGCCACCGAAGACGGCCAAAAGGTCCACCTTTCCTGCCAGAACTTTTGTTTCATAGCCTTCGGCCGCTCCGATTTTGGCCGCAATCTGCTCATGAAAAAAGACATGGAGTCCCTGCGCCAGACACCAATCCCTTAGTCGGATCGTATATTCGAGAGCCTTATCTTTGGCCGTATTTGCAACGATGCCGATTGTTTGGATGGCCATTTCAACCCCTTGATTATTTACATTTTGCGCCTGTTATCATAAAACAGGGGGGGTGTCCATCTTTCATTCGCCTTGACAGGAAAGGGGGGTTGCGTTAAACCCTGCCGACAACAAGGGGGTACTTATGGGATTTCTTAAAGGCGGTTTGACTTTTTCCCGGTTTTCCATCGTCAACAAGGATGGGGATGAATCGGCTGAGACATTTGACAGGCAGATCAAGGCCTTTGCCTTCCGTGATTTCTTTCCCGCCGAGGCGGACAAGAACTTGGGATGGACTTGTATCGAAGATGTACTGGACACGGGCTTTGCCTATGCCAGGTACGGCTTCGGCGATTACCGTCTGTTCGCCCTGCGTATAGACCGCCGCATGGTGCCTCCGGCCCTCATGAAAATACGCTGCATGGAAGGTGAAAAAAGGTTTCTGGCCGAAAACAGGGTTAAGAAGCTCTACAAAGACCAGCGAGAGGCAATACGGGAATCGGTCCGTCTTGAATTGCTGGAAACCGCTCAGCCCATCCCGTCTTTTTTCGAGGCTTGCTGGTCCGTCGGGGCCGGTGAAGTCCTCTTCTCCAACCTTTCTCCAAAGATTGTCCAGGAATTTCTGGATCTTTTCAAGGAAACCTTCGGAATCACTCTTCAAGCCTATCAACCGTGGGACCCGGCCATCCTTGAGGCCAAGGCGGTCAGCCCTGCTTTATTAGGCCGGGAATTCCTCACCTGGCTCTGGTCCAAATCGGAAGAAAGAAACGGCATGATCCTGATCCCCGGTTTCGGCGATATCGAGATGGCCTTTATCCGGCGTCTGGCCCTGGAGTCTGGCGAGGGTGAATATGCAGAATCGGTGGTTTGCCAGGGACAGCATGCGGATCTTAAGGAAGGTAAAGAGGCCGTCCGGCAGGGCAAAAAAATAAAAGAGGCCCGGATCAGCCTGGGCCGCGATTCAGCCAAATGGGAATTCACATTCAAGGCCGACACATTCCAGTTTCAATCCATGAAACTGCCCGTCCCCACGGACATGGACGTTGAGGAAGAAGAGGACAAAAGCGGCAGAACTCTTGAGCGGATCTACCTTATCGAAACAGCCGTCAAGACCATGGACGACCTTTTCGCCCAGTTCATAACTCTCAGGCTGTCCGAAGACTGGCCGGGTGAGGTGGAACGCATGGAAAAATGGTCAAAGGATAAAGATTAACAGGCGATTGAAAAACGCCCATCCCACTCTTTCGCGTGGGATCTCTCCTGCGCCCCCTCCAGAGGGGGACATGTCTGCTGCCTTGCGCCGCAAGCTGCGTCAATTTATTTGTAGGTTAGAACAAGCGAAGCGGTTCCACCGGTGGATGGTGGATGCGCTTCGCTTCATCCACCCTAGAGCTGTGCATCCCGTATAACAGCCTGCCCAAATTCGAGTTTTTCAAATACTTGCTAAAATAATTTTCGCAATTCGGACAAGCCCTTCTTTTCTTTAAACGAATCGGACATCTCAGAGACGATATCGTCCAGAAGCTTACCCGCGGCGACGGCTTCCGACTCTCCGCCGATGAATTTCTTTTGTCCGACGTTTTTCGCCTTCGATTGCTTCATGATTTCAGCTGACCACATGACCTCGCCCGTTTCCACCCTCAGAACTTTCGCCGTCAGGTAGACCTCCGAATACAGGCACATATCGTCTGCGCCCCGCTTGTCCGTATAGGTTTGCAGATTGCCGGTCATGATGCTGTCCGCCCCCAGATGACGCAATTTTTCCTTCGTCTTCTCATCGATGATACCCTCGGCCAGGTTTTGAAAATTTACCTCCGCCATGACCTTTTTAATATCCGTCCGGTCGACGAGCTTAAATCTTGCCCCCAGAAGAGCTGTAGTAAATTTGTCGCTGATGAAGTCACGCTTTATATTGCCCTGGCTGGGAGTATGAAACGTGAGGATAGCCAGGCGGTGTATCGAATCAGGGGTATAATCGCTGGAAAAATTGATTTTGTGGACAACAGCTCCACCGCATGCCGTCAGGAGAAATACCAATACACCCATCCACACTGACTTCTTCATAAACTGGCCTCCTTCACCAATATCCTCTTTCCATGCAGTTCTGTGTAAACGGTATTGACTGCTTTTGTGGATTTGAAAAGTATTCGAACAATTGCTTGCCCACATCAGGATAAAGGGGATATTCGTTGAGCTTGTCGATGGGTATCCAGGCAATATCCAATGAGTGGGTATTTTCCGGTCTGATTTTGGGAATGCCGTGCACAGCCTTGGCTGCAAAAATTATGTGCAGGGTCTGGGGATGACGTTTGGTGCCCAAAGCTTCTCCAGCCATGATTATATCGCCAATCTCCACCTTCACGCCCAGTTCACTTCTCCATTCTTCCACAATGGTCTCGTGGAGAGGAATATCCTTATCCACGCCACCCCCGGGGATGGCATAGACTTTTTTCCCGCCATAGATATACTGCATGCATAGAACCTCTCCTCCCTGCTCGAAAACCGCCGAGACGCGAACCCGCATTAGCTTTTCCTCCTTGACTGTTCAGTAGTGGCGTTACTTTAGCGGGTGTCGAAAAAATAATCAAGGCATTATAAAAGAATCCATTTTTAACAGATGTACAAAACCCAAGGTATATTTTACTTCTCAATTTTAAAAAAATGTTTTAAATAATGTAGATAAAATATTTACAAAAAGAATGGCGGACGGAAAAATCAAATACTCACCTGATTGGCTGAAACAAGGCCACACCATAAAAAACAGCACACCGGGAATGTTCCGAGGAATTCCCGTATCCCGCGGTTTTGGAGAAGGTTCGGCTTATTACGTGCAAAAAAGGATCGGCTTCTCAGATATCGGCGTCGCTAAAGCCTTTGACATACAATACGAAATCAGTCGACTTGAAGAGGCTTTTGCCAAATCGGAAAATCAGGTCTACGACCTGTGCAACAGCATCGAATGCCGTCTGAAACCCGAAGATGAGGCCATTATTAATGCCTATCTCATGACCATGAAGGACGGCGGTCTAAAAGCCAAAATCAAGGATTTTATCAGCCAGGGGTTTACAGCCGAATATGCCCTGAAAGAGGTTATTCTTGACTATCTCAAGATTTTCGCCAGAATGGAAAACCCCTATTTGCGCGAACGGGGTTCCGACATTGAAACGATCGGGGAAGGAATACTGCGAAACCTTTTGGGACTCCCGGATGATGAAACTATCCATTTCGATAAAAAAACAATTCTCATCGCATCGGATATCTCTCCGACAGACCTGATACGGTACCGCCAGGACAACCTTCAGGGAATCATTCTGGCCAGAGGCGGAGAGACATCACACTCCACCATTCTCGCCCGGTCTTTCGAGATTCCCATGGTTATCAGGGCGGATGGCGTTTTGTCCTTCATCGGCAGGAGTGACTACATGATCGTTGACGGTACGTCGGGTCTTGTTTTCCATAAACCGACACCTGCGGTCATCAAGGAATATAAAAGACTAGGGAAGGAAAAGCTCCAGCAGGACGAAATCTACGGGGCCTTCCGCAACCTCCCAGCCAAAACACGGGACGATTTTGAGATAAGGATGGGGGCCAATATCGGGCTGCTGTCGGACTTCAACCTCGTGGAAAAATACGGCGCAGATCATATCGGGCTTTACCGGACGGAGTTTCCCTTTCTGGCCAGAAGCTGCTTTCCGGATGGAGAGGACCAGGCTTCTTTATACACACGTGTTGTCGAAGCCGCTGACGGCAAAGAAGTGACAATCCGTACCCTGGATATAGGGGGTGACAAGTTTCTATCCTATCTCGATTATCCAAAGGAGGACAATCCCTACCTGGGCTGGCGCTCAATCCGGGTTTCTCTCGAGCTCAAGGATATATTCAGGCAACAGTTGCGGGCTGTCCTGCAAGCATCGGCGAAAGGACCGATTCGTCTCATGTTCCCAATGATCTCTTCCGTCGGTGAATTCCGGCAATGCTTAGAGCTTTTGGAAGAAGAGAAAAATTGCCTCCGGGAACAAGGAACATCTTTTGCCGAAAGACTGCCTGTGGGTATTATGGTGGAAGTGCCGGGAGCCGTTGTCATTTTGGAAAAATTACTAAAATACGCCGATTTTGTAAGTATCGGCACCAACGATCTCGTACAATATGCCCTGGCCGTTGACCGCAGCAACCCCAAGGTCGCATCGATCTACAATCCCCTGCATCCCGCCGTCATCTCCATGATCGCTTACGTGGCTGCCACCTGTAAAAAGAGGAATAAACCATTGTCCATATGTGGAGAAGCAGCTTCCGATCCGAAATGCGCCTATCTTTTTATGGGGATGGGAATTCAAGACATGAGTATGAATGCCGCAGCGATTCCAAGACTCAAGGAATTTATAAGACAGAGATTACATAAGAACGCCCAACAGGATCTGCAAAAGATAATGGCGATGGAAGAAGCGGATGAGATAGAGGCCTATCTGGGCAAGATTCTAGTTTGACGGAGGATTCAGATGGAGGACGTGAAAAAGCCGAAGCAGCAACTCCTTGAAGAGTTGAAGGCCTTGCGGCTGAGGCTTGAGGCATTTGAGCGGAAATGCGTCACTCCTGAAGAAGATGAGCATCTTTTCCAGCAAGTTATGAAAGCCTCGCCGTTCCCTATGATCCTCAGCAGCAAAGACCAGCAGACGGTTCTCGTTAACCGTAAATTTGAAATCGTCTTCGGTCTCAGCCACCATGATTCCTAAGACATCAATACATTATGGTCTCTGGCCTCTCCGGACGAAGACATTGGACAAGCCGGCAATACTAAATGGTGCGACTATCTGACAGCGGCTATAGAAAAAAAAGGCGATATTGAACCCATGGAGGGGACGGTTAAATGCTGGGACGGATCCATTCGTTATATCGAATGCAGGTTGACCTCAATTGGAAAACGCTATCTCATCATCTGCAACGACCTGACTGATTTCAAAAGGACCCAGGAACAACTGAGCCGGACGTATGAACGGTTGAAAGTGTGGGTTTACGAATTGGAGCTTCACAACCAGAGGTTGAACTTTCTTCACCAAATGGGCAGCGCACTCCAGGCCTGTCATAATGATGAAGAGGCCTATACCGTCATCCGCCATTTTGGACCACTGCTTTTCCCAAAAACGCGAGGGGTCCTTTATGAGCTCGATAAGACGCAGGCCGTCCTGAAAAGCACAGCCGGATGGGGCAAGGATATTCACATCGGTCAGACATTTTCGACAGATATGTGTTGTGCATTCAAAACGGGCCGTATGCATTCGGCGCCTCAAGATACACAGAAATGCAGCTGCCCGGTTAAGGAGAACTGCGACGTTCCTTTCATCTGCGCCCCCATGTCCGTCACCGAAGAGCAGCGGGGCATATTTCACCTCACCATGCCGGAAAGCAGGGAATATGCGGAAGGTACAATTGAACTCGCCCTGGTTGTAACGGAATACATTGCCTTATCCCTGGCCAACCTCAGACTTCGGGAAAGACTTCGCACACAGGCCATTCGAGATCCCCTGACTGGTCTTTTCAACCGGCGCTATATGGAGGAATCTCTTGAGCAGGAGTTCTATCGTTCAGACCGCAAGCTACACCCTGTAAGCATTATCATGCTGGATATCGATCACTTCAAGATGGTCAACGACCAGTACGGTCACGATGCAGGAGACGCCCTGCTGAAGAATATAGGAAATATCGTCCAGAATCTTGTTCGAAAAGGGGATATCGCCTGCCGGTTCGGCGGCGAGGAATTTATAATAATCCTGCCGGAAACGCCCTTGGATGTGACGGTCAAGCGGGCGGAATATTTCCGTAGCGAGCTGAAATGTGACGCGTTTTTATACGATGGCCGCAAGATTGGTCCCATAACCGTTTCCATGGGGGTAGCAACGTATCCCGATCATGGCCGGAGCGTCGAGACGATTATCCGCATGGCGGACGAAGCACTTTACCGGGCCAAGGAAAATGGCCGGGATCGCGTAGAAAAGGCGCTTCCAGCGGAAGCCACATTACGGAATGACGAAAAAGTCAAAGACGAAGCTTGCCGAAGTACAACATAAGGAAAACGCTGAATGGCAAAGATACTGATTATTGATGATGACGAAATGCTTTGTAACGCATTGAAGATGAAGTTCCGCACGATGGATCACGAGGTCGTCATCGCTCTGACCCTCGAGGATGGCATTCGGGAAGCCGTAAAAGGATCATTCGATATCGTCTACCTCGACGTAAGGCTGCCCGATGGTAGCGGCCTTGACGCCCTGTCGGTTATTCGCGGTCTGGACTTCCCTCCTGAAGTCATCATCATGACTGGCCAGGGAGACCCGGAAGGCGCCGAATTGGCCATCAAAAGCGGCGCCTGGGACTATATTGAAAAACCTTCTTCCATCAACACAATGGTCCTACCCCTCGTCCGCACCCTACAGTACCGTGAAATCAAGCTTGCGGCAAAACCTGTCACAGCCCTTAAGCGCGAAGGTATCATCGGTAACAGCCCGCCGATGAAAAACTGCCTCGAACAGGTGGCGGAGGCAGCCCATTCGAACGCCAATGTTCTGATCAGCGGCGAAACGGGAACGGGCAAGGAATTGTTCGCTTGGGCCATCCACCATAACAGTCAGCGGTTAAACCGGAACTTTGTCGTTGTCGATTGCGCTTCCCTGTCAGAAACACTTGTGGAAAGTATGCTTTTCGGCCATGAGAAAGGGGCTTACACAGGGGCTGACAAGTCCCAACAGGGGCTAATTAAACAGGCAGATGGAGGAACGCTCTTTCTGGATGAAGTGGGTGAACTCCCTTTTACAATACAGAAATCATTTCTACGCGTCCTTCAGGAACATCGTTTCCGTCCCCTGGGCAGCAATCATGAAATAAGCAGCGATTTCAGACTGGTAGCGGCAACAAACCGAAACCTGGACGAGATGGTAAGGCAGGGACAGTTCCGTTCCGATCTCCTTTACCGCCTCCGGTCCTTCTACATCGAACTACCCTCATTGCGCGAACGCCAGGAAGACATCCCCGATCTCATCGATTATCATATGACCAAGATATGCGAGCGCTATGGCGAGGAGAGAAAGATCATTTCTTCAGAACTTGCGGATATGCTCAGGAACTATGAATGGCCGGGCAACGTCCGGGAACTCGTAGGCACACTGGAGAGGAGCCTGGCCGTTGCCCGTCAGGAAACGGTCTTGATTCCCCGCCATCTTCCAGTATCGATCAGGGCAAAAATCGTCCGGGCCTCTGTCAGCAAAGGTACCCAACAGACCATACCGGATAGCGACAAGGATCAAACCCTGATGGGCTGGCAGGAATATCGCGATGCAGCCGTTCGCAAAATGGAAAAACAATACCTTCAGGAACTCATGACCCTGGCGGGGGACAGTATTCAACGGGCTTGCGAGATATCTCAACTATCCCGGTCCAGATTATATGAACTTTTGAAGAAATATTATATTCCACCGCCTGCATCATCATAATCAGGCTGTTGAAAAACGTCCATCTGCTGTGTTGCGACTGCAAGCCTCGTCAATCGACGTACTTCTATGTACGCCTCATTCCTCAGCTTTTGCGCGCCTTGCATTTGGAAATCCCGGATCAGGTCCGGGACAAGCTTTTGAACAGCCTGCCCAAAATGGAGTTTTTCAAAAGTCTGCTATGTCATAGGGGAATGGGCAAACGTTGGAATTCCGGACTGAGCCCTGCAATTACGGGCAATAACACGCTCTTTTTTCAAAAATCTCTTTGTCATAACATTCTGGCTGTGCCGAGCCACAACGGAATAGTCCCGTGAAGAGAACCGGATTGAACGGCCCTTATCCCCACCTAGATCATAAGCGACAAGGGGAATGCCGCCGTTTTTAAGAAATTCCTTTATAAAATGGGTATTGTTATCTCCGACACAAAATAAATCTTGCTCTTCCGTAGACACATTGAAGAATGAACTCCCGCCGAAGACCTTGGCCCTGATTTCCCGCCTATTCGCCCCCAGTTTCAGCATGCCGTCGATCACCAATTCCATGGCGTGAACACCGTAACGTCCCGCCTCAACCATGCTGATAGGAGCATTTACGGCATATTTGGGGTGACTCAAAAGGAAATGGTTCATGCCGACCACACCCTGCAAAGGATCATACAGACAGGCAGCAATGCAAGACCCAAGAAAAGTTGTAATCTCGACGTCTCTATTTGAGACATGAAACTCTCCGGCGTTTATAACCACATGCATCATTGTATCTTCTCTCTCCAATTTATCCCGAGATGTTTGCCGCTGCTCTTCCTTCTCTGCAACAACAATGCCTGATAATTCCAAGTAACATCCAAACAGGCATCGAAACGACACAAAACATGAAGTTATAGAGCATTAACACTATATATAATTATATTTCTATCATACATGGAATAATCATTACCGGTGCAATAATTGCAGCTGTAGCGTCTGTCTTTGGCCGGACGGACGGCCCCGACATATGCACACTTGCAGCTTTAGCGCCTGTCTTAAGCAGGATCGCATGAACTTTTCACTTCACATTTATCTAAGGAGGTCAAAAAGCTATGATTAATGAAACACCGTTTCATGTTGCGGAAGCACCTATGAAAACCGTTTTTTGGAATGTTGAAGTAACCAGACAGGGGAGTCGAAAGACTCCCCTGTTTTATGTCCTGAAGAACCGGACAAATTCCAGTAATCCCGGACTGTGTCCGTTCATCCCGGACAAAAAATCAAGACCCAATTAGCATAACGGGCATAAGCGATGGCAGGAAGATGTGCAATTTATTGCCAATTTCTTTACATATCATTAATAATGCTGATTATTTTCATAATGTAAGATCAAACCACTTACCCATGGCAGCATGGCATCCTTTTTGGATTAGGACAAGCAAAGGTCTTAACTATAAGAACAGGAAACTCTATGAAGCCGGCAAATGACATTAAGGTAATCTTTTTCTCATCCTCCTTGAATTCCACAGGAGGACGCCTGCAAAGAGTCATCGAGATGCTCTTCACTAAAGAACAGATTGAAGCGTACCGTACCATCGAGGCGTTGCAGAAGCGTCTTCATCAACCCCTGGTTAATCCCTACATCTTCGTCATCCTAGCTTCCAGCGCCGGAGAATTGAGTGAGATAGTGGCCCTTCGGGAGGTTCTCAAAGATCGTCGCATTATTCTCGTTCTTCCCGATGGAAACCCTGAAACTATTGCCCAAGGTCATTCCCTCCGACCACGATTTCTTACCTGCGTGGACAGTGATTTCGTTGAAGTGCTGGCAGTCCTCGGGAAAATGGCAGGACCATAATAGGTTGTTGAAAATTGATTTTGGGCAGGCTGTTCAAAAGCTTGTCCCGGACCTGATCCGGGATGTCCAGATGCAAGGCGCGCTGAAGCTGAGGAATGAGCATCGGGGACATGTTCCGGAAGCCCGAAGGGATCGGAACGTGTCCCCGGAAAAGTACGAGGCTTTCAGCGCAAAGCAGCAGATGGGCGTTTTTCAGCAGCCTGATAATTGATGATTGCAAGGGACAGGTATTCAAAGTGACATTATCATCCCTCATAAAAAAAACACGGATCGGACCTGGACAGGCATATCAGCCATGGTTCGTCGAGTTGGGCAACACCTCTGACACCCTCCACAAGCTTGCCTCATCGACAGAAATTGAGTTTTTGGAGCTTGGTGAACGTCTTCAGGAATATCACAAGAGAAGCCGTGAAATATCGGAGCTGTCTTCCCAGGTCTCCGAACGCCTATCCGGCGATGAGATGAATCGAGGCATTGAAGGCTTACGGAACATTCTCGAACAGGTCAAGAGCCGGACGGACCAATCCGCATCGGGCGCCCATTTGTTGTCCGGTATTATCGGACAGTTTTATGAGATCCGTCTCCACCTCGGTTATTTCGATCGCACCATCAAGAATCTCCAAGCCCTATGCAATATGATCCGAATCGAGAGCGCCCGTCTGGGTAGTGAAGAGAACAATTTTACCACCTTGAGCGATGATATAAGGAAACTTGCCTCCCTTATGGAGAACAAATCAAAGGAACTCACGAACCGCCTCGACAAGCTCACGATTCTGATCAGACAACATATGAAGCGAATAAACGAGTTCGAAGAGAAGGAAAAGGGTCAGGCCAATCTGATACTAGACAATACAACCATGAATCTGGACGCCATCACCGACCGCCGCAACCTGTCGGCCATGGCCATCTCGAATATTTCAAACCAATGGATTGAGATTTCAAAAAGTATTGGTGAAGTCGTTTCGTCCCTTCAGTTTCACGATATTACCCGTCAGCGCATAGAACACGTTTGTGAAGGCCTCCGGGACATTACCAAACTGAAGGATAGACAGATCAAAGGGAACGGCGACACTGCAAAGGCATCATGGCTTTTATGGAAGGGCATCGGCAATATTCGACCGGCATTTGCAAACCGCCGCACCCGGGCAGCTATGGCCTTAGCCCCTTGTGAACTTCAAATCGCCCAACTCAAAAATGCCGAAAAGGACCTCGTGGCAGCCGTGGATCGCATTCGGGAAAACCTCTCCAGAATCGCTTCCGACATGGTCAAAATGTCCGAGGATACGATGAAGGCGGCTGGAGCAGATGAAGGCCAGGATCGATCATTCTTTTCCGAACTGAAAAACGGTTTGTCGGTTCTGACAGAATCAATCGGGGCCTATACGGATATACGTACCGAATGGACCGCCTCAATGCACCAATTTAAAGCGACAATCGGCGATATGTCTTCGTTCATCCGAGAGATCATCGGCATCGGCATCAACATGAGACTCATCGCTTTGAACGCTTGCATACATGCAGCCCGTATCGGCGACAAGGGCTTGGCCCTCGGCGTATTGGCCGAATCCATCCATCAGCTTTCAACATATACCTCTCAAAACATTACGACCATGTCGGACCAGCTATCGACCATCGTCGGCGAAACGACAAAGCTTGCCGAGCAAGAAGGCTCCGGATCGTTGGTGCAGCAGGACTCCACAAGCATGGAGGCACGCATCGCCGCCATAATGGCCCCCCTTCACCGTATGGATGAAAAGCAGGCAAAGCTTCTGACGCAAATTGATGACAATAGCAGGACCATTTCACAAGACATGGAAGAAACGGTTTCCCGCCTGGCCGCCCACGAAGGACTGGAAAAAGGCATTCACAATATCGCCGCGACACTGGAGGCCCTAACCCGGAAAATACGCGCCGAAGCGCCCGTTGCTGCGCTGAATATGGGGGTTACTGATCTCAGTGAAACACGGGAGCGTTATACAATGGATAAAGAACGCCAGGTCCATGCTGCCCTGACGAGTACAGCGGCTCAATCCATACCCCCGATAGTTGCCGTGGCGACGAAACCATCAAGTGGGTTTTCAACCGTTGCCAATATGCCGTCCAGAGAGGAAAGTTCTCAATCACAGCCCGTACAGAATCAGCAAGACGATGACTTGGGGGATAATGTGGAACTGTTTTAAGAAGGAAATTGCATAGATATTTATCTGAATCCCCTTTTTGCCAAAGGGGACTTTTCATAAATGAAGCCATGCAAAGGGGATCATTGCAGAGACCTTTAAAATGGGACCATCAAAAGGAGCTTTTATGGAAAACTTTACGATCACTGATTCCGACAACGGCAAGTCCCTGTCAGTGTCAGGAGAAGTCACGATCCAAAACGCAGGCAGCTTCAGGGATTCTCTGAAGAAACTATACGAGGACGGTTCAAATGTTACAATCCATTTGGAAGAACTCACCAATGCCGATCTGACTTTCCTGCAGATACTATGCTCGGCTCACCGTACCTTCACGTCATCCGGCAAGGCATTGACGATTTCCGGTCCCTGTCCGCAAGTCTTGAAAAAGGTCATCGAAGACGCAGGATATCAACGGGGATATGGTTGTGCATTGGATACAACCAAAACTTGTCTTTGGATGAGGAGGATATGAACATGGGCAAAATGATCATGACAGTCGATGATTCAGCCAGCGTTCGTCAGATGGTCAGTTTTACCCTTCGAGACGCTGGATACGAAGTTGTCGAAGCCATTGACGGCAGGGACGCCTTGAACAAATTGAACGTTCAGACTCCGGCCATGGTCATTACGGATTTAAACATGCCGAATCTTGACGGTATCGGGTTGATCAAAGAATTAAGGGCCAAACCTGCCTGCAAGTTTATTCCTATTGTGATGTTGACAACGGAATCTCAGGCGGAGCGGAAACAGGAAGGCCGGCAAGCCGGCGCAACAGGTTGGATCGTCAAACCATTCAAGCCGGATCAGCTTCTGGCAATCGTCAAAAAGGTTCTGGGATAATGGACATACACCGCGAAGCTTTCAAGGAAGAAGCACGGGAACTGCTTGAAGAACTTGAAGCAGCTCTCCTGGAATTAGAAAAAATACCGCAAGACGAAGATCTGATCGGCAGGGTCTTCCGCGCCATGCATACGATCAAAGGATCAGGCGCCATGTTCGGTTTCGATGATGTCGCGGCCTTTACCCATCATGTGGAAACAGTTTTCGATGCCGTCCGCAACGGAAAAATCTCCGTCACGAAACCACTGATCGACATAACCCTTACCGCCTGCGACGAGATCCGGAAAATGATTCAGGCATCCGATACGGGTTCGGCCTTCGATCAGGGAGTGTCCCAGGCTCTGACTGAGACATTTAAAACCTTTTTGCCCAGTGAAGAGCCTCCCGAGCTGAAATCAGGCGAGATCGACAAAAAAGTCAAGGCATCCGCCCCTCAGGCAGAACCCATCGAAGAAAACAAGATAAATATTACATACCGCATACGTTTTAAGCCCGAATCGACGATCTTCAATTACGGTACCAACCCTATCTTGCTCATCAACGAGTTACGGGAACTTGGTTTCTGCAGTGTTGCAGCCAACACGGAGAAGATTCCTTTACTGACAGAAATGGACCCCGAGGCCTGCTATTCCCACTGGGATATTATTCTTACCACAACGGCGGACATCAACGCCGTCCGGGACATCTTCATCTTTGTTGAAGACTATGCCGACCTGAAAATCGAAGTCATCGATGATGAAGGAACCGTTGATTCCGCAGAAGATTATAAAAAAATCGGAGAAATCCTCATTGAACGGGGCGATCTGACCAGCGGGGATATCAAAAAGGCCCTGAAATCTCATAAAAAAATCGGAGAACTGCTCATCGACGCGGGTCTCGTCGATGCAGGAAAGATCCAGACGGCCCTTCTGGAACAACAACACGTCCGGGAGGTACGTCAAAAGCGGCAGGCCGTTGAAGCCGCAGCAACCCTTCGCGTACCCGCCGAAAGACTCGATACGCTTGTCAACATGGTAGGAGAACTTGTGACGGTCCAATCCCGGCTCAATCAACTCTCTTCCCGCTTCAACGATCTGGAGTTGACCCAGGTGGCGGAGGAAGTCGAACGCCTAACAGCGGAGTTACGCGACAATACCATGGGTATCCGCATGCTGCCAATCGGAACGACCTTCAGCAAGTTCCAACGCCTTGTCCGCGATCTTTCCGCCGAATTGGGGAAGGAAATCGTCCTGAAGACAGACGGCGCCGAGACGGAGCTGGACAAGACCGTCATCGAAAAACTCAACGACCCCCTGGTCCATTTAATCAGAAACTGTATCGACCACGGCATTGAAAACCCCGCCATCCGCAAATCCGCAGGCAAGCCTGCCGCTGGTACGGTGCATTTAGCTGCCGAGCACGCAGGCGCCAACGTCCTGCTCAGGATCACAGACGATGGGGCAGGCCTGGATAAAGAGGCCATCCGCCTCAAGGCCGTGGAACGAGGATTAATTCCATCTGAAGCGGTATTGCCGGAAAAAGATCTCTTCGCCCTCATCCTGGCCCCCGGTTTTTCAACTGCCAAGACCGTCACCAGCGTATCGGGCAGAGGTGTCGGCATGGATGTCGTAAAAAGGGGCATCGAAGCCCTGCAAGGGTCTATCGAGATCGAAAGCCGTAAAGGTGAGGGAACGACGATCACTCTTAAACTCCCTTTGACCATGGCTATTATCGACGGGCTCCTGGTACGGATCAACGAAGATTATTTTGTCATGCCCCTGTCAGCCATCGAGGAGTGCGTGGAATTGACCCGCGATGATGTTTCCAAGGCCCACGGAAAGCATATCGCCTCAATCCGTAATGAAATTGTTCCTTATGTCCGCCTGCGTGAAAAGTTCGGGTTCGACGGAGAAGTGCCTGCCATAGAACAAATCGTCACTACAAGGATTAATGGCGACAGGATTGGATTTGTCGTGGATCAGGTGATTGGAGGCCATCAAACGGTCATCAAATCACTGGGACGTCTGTGCCGCCAAGTTGAAGATGTCTCCGGCGCAACCATCATGGGTGACGGCCGCGTCGCCTTAATCCTGGATTTACCAAAACTCGCCGGCAGCGCTGAAAGAGAGCAAAAAATGAACAAAGTATGTGAGGTATGCTAAGATGGCTTTTACCTTTTTCTTCCGGGATTTAACACCCCTGGAACATGCAGTCCGTTTTCTAATTGAGGCAACCGCAGGCCGAAGCCGCGTCCGTATTTGGGATGCCGGCTGCGCCATGGGGCAGGAACCTTACACCCTGGCCATTCTTCTGGCCGAGAATATGGGGGCCTTCGCTTTCCGGAACGTTCAAATCCATGCGACGGATTACGACGAGCCGCTCCTTAAAACGATGCAGGAAGCTACTTATCCATGGGAAGAGCTTCAACGGATCCCCAAACACCTCTTTGAAAAATACTTCCAGAAAAACGGCAAAAAAGGTTACTACCGGGTAACGGATATTATCCGAAACTGCATCCATCCCAAACACCATGACTTGTTGACCCTGTCCCCTGCCCTGGACGGTTTCAGCCTCATCGTCTGTAAAAATGTTCTCCTCCATTTTCAACATCATCAACGGGTTGAGGTCATCCGTATGTTTCACCGGGCCCTGGAACCTGGCGGTCTCCTTGTCATGGAACACACCCAGAAGCTCCCGGAAGAGATTTCCTGCCTCTTTAAACAGATGGTGTCAGACAGTCAGGTCTTCCGTAAGGTGGAGGCCTCGTCGTGAAGGTCATACAGATTCAGGGCAGTGATCATGTTTACAGTTCCAACGCTTACCTTATTCTAGGCGACTGGAAACGTATTGAAGATATCAACACACTGATAGACACGGGCAGCGATCCGGCAATCATACAAACCATTGAAAAACTGAACACGGGCATCGGGAAGAGCAAGGTTGAACAGGTGATAATCACCCATAATCATTCAGACCACACGGCGGCGCTTCCCCTCATCCGCCAAGCGTTCAACCCTGTAATATATTCATTTACACCTTTTCTCGACGGCGTGGACCGTGTCCTGAAAAACGGGGATCGATTACGCATCGGCGACCGGATGTGCGAGATCATTCATACACCCGGCCATTCCAGCGACTCCATATGCATATATATCGAAGATGAAGGCATACTGTTTGCGGGAGACACACCTCTCGTTATTCGATCCTCAGGCGGCGTTTATGAAAGCGATTATGTGGTAGCCCTTAAAGACTTATGCCGAAGAGACATTCGGAAGATCTATTTCGGCCATGGGGAACCAGTTTTAAATGATGCGCGGTGTCTGCTGGAGGAGTCCCTGAAAAATGTGCGTTCCAGCCTTCGCGTGGAAACAAAGATTTCGCCTCTCTCCTTTGTGAAAGACAGTCCCTAATGATCATTACCTTGCTAATTAAACAGCGGTGAAAACCCATCTAAACCCACAAAATGGGAAGTGCGGAAGCAAAAGAAGGAGGAGCACTGAATGACAACTTTTTTACGAAATATGAAACTCCAGCGGAAGATGCAAATTCTAGTCCTGTTTGCTGTTTTGTTTCTCCTGCTTGTTGAATTTCTATCTCTTCAATCATTAAGGAACACACTGCTTGAAGAGAAAAGGCTCAAGACGAAACATGTGGTTGAGACAGCCCTGGGAATGGTTGAGCATTACTACAATCTTGTTAAAGAAGGCGAGATGAAAGAAGATGCGGCAAAAAAAATGGCTGCAAATACTCTCAGGATCCTTCGGTATGACGAAAAAGAGTATTTCTGGATAAACGATATGCGTCCCGTCATGATCATGCATCCTTTCAAGCCGGAGCTTGAAGGAAAGGACATGTCGGACAATAAAGATCCGAATGGGAAAAAGCTTTTTGTCGAATTTGTCGATACGGTCAGAAAGCAAAAGGCCGGTTTTGTCGATTATATGTGGCCGAAACCAGACGTAAAGGAACCGGTTCAGAAGATTTCCTATGTGGCCGGATTTGCGCCATGGGGCTGGGTGATAGGCTCAGGTATTTATGTTGACGATGTTAATGCGCTTTTCTGGAGGAAGGTTGCACAGACAGGCGTTGTGTTCGCGATTATCGCAACACTACTGCTCTTGATGTCATGGCTCATAACGAGAAGCATAAAAAAACCTCTGGACCATCTTATTGATGCAACAAACAAGCTGGCAATGGGAGATACATCTGTCACCGTCGAAACAGGCAGGAAAGATGAAATAGGGATACTTGCAAACGCCTTTAAAACGATGGCGGCGAATATCAATTCTCTCGTTACGGAAGCCGATATGCTCGTTCAGGCAACCGTTGAGGGGAAGCTGGCGACCAGGGCCGACGCTTCCAAACACAGCGGTGACTTCCGGAGGATCATCTCCGGCGTTAACGACACCCTCGACGCCATTATCGGCCCCCTGAACGTCGCCGCCGAATACGTGGACCGGATTGCCAAAGGAGATATGCCTCCTGTTATCACGGATGTCTATCGCGGGGATTTTAATGAAATCAAAAATAATCTCAACATGCTCGTCGACATGCTCAACGGCCGGGCTAAGGACGTACGTCTTCTTATAGATTCCGCCATTGCCGGAAAACTGTCCTACCGGGCTGACACATCCAAATATCAGGGAACCCACAAACGGGCCATTGAAGGGGTAAATGAGCTACTCGACGCCGTCATTGGTCCCCTGAACGTTGCCGCCGAATATGTAGACCGCATCTCCAAAGGAGATATTCCTCCAAGGATTACTGACAATTATAGTGGCGATTTCAGCGAAATCAAAAACAACCTCAATCAGTGTATCGATGCCATAAATGCGCTGATTGCCGATGCCCATTTGCTATCCAGCGCTGCTGTGGAAGGAAAACTGGCGACCAGGGCCGATGCTGATAAACATAACGGCACATTCAAACAGATTATCGCCGGCGTCAATGATACCTTGAACTCAGTCATCGGCCCTTTGAATGTATCAGCCGAATATGTGGACCGGATAGCCAAAGGAGACATGCCACCCATTATCACGGATGTCTATCACGGCGATTTCAATGAAGTTAAAAATAATCTCAATATGCTTATCGACATGCTCAATAGCCGGGCTAAAGATGTAAGTCTCCTTATCGATTCCGCCATTGCCGGAAAATTGTCCTATCGGGCCGACACATCCAAGTACCAGGGAAACCATAAACGAGCCATCGAAGGCGTCAATAAGCTTCTCGACACGGTCATCGGGCCTATTAACGTGGCGGCCGAGTATGTGGATCGCATATCCAATGGCGATATCCCGCCCAAGATCACCGATAACTATGATGGCGATTTCAATGCCATCAAGAATAATCTCAATGTTCTGATCGATGCCATGAATGATATCACGGCTGTCGCCGAGCAGATCGCCGATGGGAACCTTCATGTCGATATTAGAAAACGGTCGGAACAGGACAAATTGATGAATGCCTTGTCCTTGATGGTGGAGAAACTGACAGATATCGTTGCAAATGTCCAGATGGCAGCAGATCAGGTATCGACAGGCAGCCATGAGATGGGAAACAAGGCGGAACAGATTTCTCAGGGAGCCACGGAACAGGCGGCCTCGGCCGAAGAAGTATCCGCTTCCATGGAACAGATGACCTCCAACATCATGCAGAATGCCGACAATGCCCAGCAAACGGAAAAGATCGCCGTAAAATCCGCTGAAGAAGCTCGCGAAGGCGGCTATGCAGTAATGGAAACCGTGAAGGCCATGAAGGAAATCGCCAGCAAGATTTCCATTATTGAAGAAATCGCCCGGCAAACTAACATGCTGGCCCTAAACGCGGCCATTGAAGCGGCAAGGGCCGGCGAGCACGGCAAGGGATTTGCCGTGGTAGCCGCAGAAGTAAGACGACTGGCGGAGAGAAGTCAATCCGCCGCAGGTGAGATCAACCGCCTGTCGGCCTCCAGTGTTCAGGTTGCAGAAAAAGCCGGCCGGATGCTTGAAGAGATCGTCCCGGCCATTCAGAAGACAGCCGACCTCGTTCAGGAAATCAGCGCCGCCAGCAATGAACAGAAAAACGGCGCCGATCAAATCAACAATGCCATCCAGCAACTGGATCAGGTCATCCAGCAGAATGCCCTGGCGGCAGAAGAAATGGCGGCAACGTCCGGGGAGTTGACAGCCCAATCGGTTCAACTGCAAAGCACCGTGACGTTCTTCAGGATTGGAAATACGGGTATGAAGCAGCAACGACTACCTTTATCGATGGGGCATCATACCACACCTTCCGGTCATATGGCCTCACTAAGTAAAAAGCAACCGTACGCACCTCCGGCAGGTCACGATCTTCATATGGCCCATGTGGGGGATAAAGCTAAAGGTTATGTGATTGATATGTCCGGCACATATGGAAAGACAGATCGCCAGGACAACGAGTTTGAAAATTACTGATATGGGGAACCAAAGCTTTAAAGCCCTGGTGACAGATGCCCATAAATGCCGAAGAAGAAACCATATCCGGTATTTAATCACAAAGCTAATGAATATTTTTCAAGAATATAAATCACAATCCATAAAGGAGAGCCTGTTATGACAAGCAAAGCCTCAAAGAGTACCTCGGAAATGCCAGTATCTGGCAAAACGGTCAAAAGACCGCCTGGAGGAGATAAAAGCACAACAAACCATAAGGATCTTCCGCAAATTCCAGCCGGTCAACCTGACAGCAAATCAACCCGTGAAAGGAAATCAGTGATGAAACACATTGATATCAAAAGTCAGAACAGTGGCGATAATGCTGTTTTATTTGAGAAAATATGGGCACTCTCCAATGCGATCAATGAAGGAAAGCTGGAGGCGCGGGCAGATTTGACGGGGGCAACCGATTCTGAACGCGAAATACTGGAATCGGTTAACCAAATGATCGATACCATCGTGGCGCCATTAAATGTGACCGCAGAATATGTGGACCGGATCTCCAAAGGCGATATTCCCCCGAAGATCACCGACACTTACAATGGCGATTTTAACGAGATCAAGAATAATATCAACAACTGCATCGATGGTCTTGGCGGCCTCGTGGAATGCGACCGGATTCTGCACCGTATGTCGATAAACGATTATACCAAGGGCGTTGAAGGCAACTACATCGGAATCTATGCATCCATGGCCAAATCGACGAACGAGGTTCGGGACCGTCTCTTGGGCGTTACCCGCCAGATCAATGAAATCGCCGTCGGCAATACGGCGGAGCTTGCAGAATTGAAAAAAGTCGGGAAGCGTTGTGAAGAAGACAAGGTGCTGCCGGCCGTCATCGAATGCATGGAAACAATTGAAATGCTGATCAATGATACAGGAATGCTGGCAAAGGCTTCCGTGGACGGCAAGCTGGCGACAAGAGCCGATGCGGGAAAGCATCGCGGAGAATACCGGAAGATCATCCAGGGTGTCAACGAGACACTGGATGCCGTCATCGGCCCCCTGAATGTCGCCGCCGAATATGTGGACCGCATATCCAAGGGTGATATTCCCCCGAAGATCACCGATAACTACAATGGCGATTTCAACGAGATCAAGAACAACCTTAACCAGTGCCTTGACGTTATGTCCGGATTGCTGAAAGAGACCAATACGCTGATTCAGGCGACCCAGGACGGCAAGCTGCAGATGCGGGGCAACGCCCAGCAGTTTCCTGGTGGCTGGGGCGAGTTGGTAGGAGGCGTAAACAAACTTATCGATGCCTTCGTCGGACCGATCAACGTGACCGCCGAATACGTGGACCGCATATCCAAGGGCGATATTCCCCCGAAGATCACCGACACTTACAATGGCGATTTCAACGAGATCAAGAATAACCTCAATCAGTGCCTCGACGTGATGTCCGGATTGCTGAAAGAGACCAATGCACTGATCCAGGCAACACAGGAAGGAAAGCTGCAGATGCGGGGCAACGCCCAGCAGTTTCCTGGTGGCTGGGGCGAGTTGGTAGGAGGCGTAAACAAACTGATCGATGCCTTCGTCGGACCGATCAACGTGACCGCCGAATACGTGGACCGCATATCCAAGGGCGATATTCCCCCGAAGATCACCGATACTTACAATGGCGATTTCAACGAGATCAAGAACAACCTTAACCAATGCCTCGATGTTATGTCCGGATTGCTGAAGGAGACCAATACGCTGATCCAGGCGACTCAGGACGGCAAGCTGCAGACGCGGGGCAACGCCCAGCAGTTTGCCGGTGGTTGGGGCGAGTTGGTTGGCGGAATAAACAAGCTGATTGATGCCTTCGTCGGCCCCCTTAATGTTACTGCCGAGTATGTGGACCGGATCTCCAAGGGCGATATTCCACCGAAGATCACCGATACTTACAATTGCGATTTCAATGAGATCAAGAACAATGTCAACAACTGCATCGATGGTCTCGGCGGCCTCGTGGAATGCGACCGGATCATGCACCGCATGACACTTAATGACCATACAAAAAGCGTTGAAGGCAACTACATCGGCATCTATGCCTCCATGGCCAAATCGACAAACGAGGTTCGGGATCGCCTATTGGGTGTTACCCGCCAGATTAACGAAATCGCCGTCGGCAATACGGCGGAACTTGCAGAATTGAAACGAATCGGGAAGCGCTGCGAGGAAGACAAGGTGCTGCCGGCCGTTATCGGATGCATGGAAACAATTGAAATGCTGATCAATGATACAGGAATGTTGGCAACGGCCGCTGTTGACGGCAAGCTGGCGACAAGGGCCGATGCAGGAAAGCATCACGGCGAATATCGGAAGATTATCCAAGGCGTCAACGAAACCCTGGATGCTGTCATCGGACCTCTAAATGTTGCCGCCGAGTACGTGGACCGGATTTCCAAGGGCGATATACCACCCAAAATATCAGACAATTACAAAGGTGATTTCAATGAGATCAAGAACAACCTCAACGTCCTGATCGACTCCATGAATGAAATTACGGGCGTTGCAGAACAGATTGCCGACGGCAATCTGGTGGTTGATGTTCGGGAACGCTCAGAGCAGGACCGTTTGATGCAGGCACTGATCCTCATGCTGGAAAAACTGACGGAAGTTGTCACGAATGTGCAAGTCGCTTCAGATCAGGTAGCAACGGGCAGTCAGGAAATGAGCGGGAAAACGGAACAGATATCCCAGGGCGCCACAGAACAGGCAGCCTCGGCTGAAGGAGGTGTCTTCGTCGATGGAACAGATGACCTCCAATATTATGCAGAACGCTGATAATGCCCAACAGACGGAAAAGATCGCCGTAAAATCGGCTGAAGATGCCCGGGAAGGCGGACAGGCGGTTACGGAAACTGTCGCGGCCATGAAGGAAATCGCCAACAAGATATCCATCATCGAGGAGATCGCCCGCCAGACAAATATGCTGGCCCTCAATGCCGCAATCGAAGCGGCGAGAGCCGGTGAGCACGGCAAGGGCTTTGCCGTTGTCGCAGCGGAGGTAAGGCGTCTGGCGGAAAGAAGCCAGACGGCAGCAGGTGAGATCAATCGACTGTCGGCTTCCAGTGTTCAGATCGCTGAAAAAGCCGGACAAATGCTCAATCAGATTGTTCCCGCCATACAGAAGACAGCCGATCTGGTCCAGGAAATCAATGCCGCCAGCAGTGAACAAAAGAACGGCGCCGATCAGATCAACAAGGCTATCCAGCAACTGGATCAGGTCATTCAGCAAAATGCCGCAGCAGCTGAAGAAATGGCCTCTACATCTGAAGAATTGACGGGCCAGGCGGAGCAGCTTCAAGCCGCCATGTCCTTCTTTCGAACGGAGGATACGGGAGTGCGATCCGGACGCCGGCAAATAAAGCCGATTCTTGCCGCCCTGCCCGATCTCCGGCCGAAAGCTGGGTTAAAACGGTTGGCGTCCAGAACTTCAGAGAAGGCCTCCCCTCTCAGTGGCCGGACATATAAACCGGTGGACAATCGACCTGGTTATACGCTGGATCTTGCGGACAGGACGGGTAAAAAGGATGCCCAAGACTCGGATTTTGAAAAATATTGATGGGATGCCGCGCTCACCCCTGATCAGCAATTAAGGGAGGGAACAATAAGATGAGATTGTCGGATATGGAAATCGGTAAGCGTTTGGGTTCGGCTTCGGATTAGTGCTGCTGCTTCTGGCAGGTATCGGCATCTGCGCTTATTGGGGGGTGACCGCCACATCGAACGCCACCATCCGGCTTCACTCTGGAAATGTCGGATAAAGCCGGCAAAAAGGACGTCCATGACTTGGAGTTCGAGAAGTATTGATGAAATTGAACTATCTACCAGATAAATAAGGAGGAGGTAGCATAATGAGTGCAATGGCGATTACGGAAACCACCCAGTACCTTACATTCAAGTTATCCGACGAGATATTTGCCGTCGATGTGGCCAAGGTACGTGAGATACTGGACTATACACCAGCGACAAAAGTGCCTAATACACCGGAATTCATGCGGGGCGTCATCAATGTACGAGGCAATGTCGTCCCTGTTATGGATATGCGTTTGAAATTCGGATTATCTTCAACGGAAAAGACCGTGGATACCTGCATCATCGTCATGGAAATCGTTGTTGAAGAAGATAAAACCACTCTCGGGGCCCTTGTGGATTCCGTTCAGGAGGTCTTCGAGTTGGAAGCTTCTCAAATCGAGCCCCCGCCTAGAATCGGAACGCGCTGGCGCACAGAATTCATCAGGGGAATCGGCAAACGCAATAATGAACTCATCATTATTCTGGATACGGACAAGGTTTTTTCCAACAATGAGTTGGGCATGATGCAGAATGGGAGTGAACAAATGGCACCTGACTCCAATGCGGCGTAGGTACGAGCAGACTACAGGATGAATACATTAAAGCTCTGCAATAATTGGCTCGTCATAAGCAGAGTGGATACCGGCCATTGGGCCCATGAATATGTCGATTCCATGATAAAGAGACCTTCTTATGTTGCATGTTGATATTAAAACTAGTCAATTTCAGGATGAGTACAGCACCGGTCAACATCTTTCAGATAGTGATTTTACACGGCTGACGGCTTTTCTGCATTCACAGTACGGGATTCACATGCCGCCCACCAAGAAATCCCCTCTGGAAGGCAGGTTGCATAAGCGCATGAAACGTATGAAGATATCTTCTTTTAGCCATTATTGTGATTATCTGTTCACCGACAAAGGCATGGAAGAGGAGCTGGCCTGTTTGCTGGACGTCGTCACAACCCACAAAACGGACTTTTTTCGTGAACCCGCCCATTTCACCTATCTCACAGGAAAAGTTCTTCCGGAACTGGAGTACAAAAACGGTGGAACACTTCCGGGAAAATTCCAAATCTGGAGCGCTGCCTGTTCGACAGGTGAAGAACCCTATACAATGGCTATCGTTCTTTCCGAATATGCAAGCCGGTCACCGGGTTTCGATTTTTCCATTCTAGCCACGGATATCTCAAAACAGGTCTTGGATGAGGCGAGAACCGCTGTCTACAGTTCAGAAAAAATCGAACCCATCCCTATACCCCTGCGGAGGAAATATCTCTTGAGGAGCAAGGATCCGGAGCGACGGGTTGTCCGGATGGTCCCCGAAATCCGTGAGAAGATCACCTTTCATAAACTCAATCTGGCTGCGTCATCCTATCCTGTTCCGGAAGGTCTGGACGCCATCTTTTGCCGAAACGTCCTCATCTATTTCGATGTCCCTACGCAGGAAAGATTGATCGGCCAGTTTTACAACCATCTGGCACCGGGAGGCCACCTGTTCATGGGCCATGCGGAGATTTTGAACAACCCCAAGGTACCTTTACAGTATGTGGCGCCGACGATTTACAGGAAGGTCGACATCTTATGAAAAATCAAAAACGAATTCGAGTTTTGATCGTCGACGATTCGTCGCTGGTCCGGCAAACCCTGAGCGAGATCATCTCCTCCGATCCCAATCTGGAAGTCATGGCGACCGCCGCAGACCCGATCATTGCTGCCTCACGGATCCGTGATGAGATTCCCGATGTCATTACATTGGATGTGGAAATGCCGAAGATGGATGGTATCACATTTCTCCAGAAAATCATGACTCAACGGCCCATTCCAGTGGTTATCTGCTCCAGTCTTGCCGAAAAAGGGTCCGAAACTGCCCTCAAGGCCTTGGAATACGGCGCCATTGATATCATTCAAAAGCCGCGCCTGGGAACAAAGCAGTTCCTTGATGAATCGCGGATACGTATCTGCGATGCCGTGAAGGCAGCGGCCATTTCACGACCACGGTCAATTGCACGAATCCGGGATATTTTACCAAAACTCAGCGCCGATGCTGTCCTCGGACGATCGGCCCCTAATGCTATGATGGCGACGACGGAAAAGGTCGTTGCCGTAGGAGCGTCAACGGGCGGCACGGAGGCCTTGCGCATCTTTCTCGAAGGGTTGCCGGAAGATTCTCCGGGCATTGTCATCGTCCAGCACATGCCTGAACACTTTACGGCTTCCTTTGCCAAACGCCTGGACGAGATATGCCGCATCTCCGTGAAGGAAGCGGAAAACAACGACACAGTCATCCGCGGCCGGGCATTGATCGCGCCGGGTAATTACCATACCTTACTGAAGCGCAGCGGCGCCCGTTATTACGTGGAGGTTCGTCAAGGGCCCCTTGTGTCTCGCCATCGACCATCCGTTGATGTCCTCTTTCGTTCCACAGCCCGATACGCGGGCAAAAACGCCGTGGGGGTCATCATGACCGGCATGGGAGATGACGGCGCCAATGGTCTGCTTGAGATGAAAGAGGCCGGGGCAACTACCATCGCCCAGGATGAGGCAACTTGTGTCGTATTCGGCATGCCCCAAGAGGCAATCAAGAGAGGCGCTGCAGACAAGGTTATACCCTTGGAGCAGATCTCGGCCGCCGTTTTAAGACAATGTCAGTGAGGACAAGCAAGATGTCCATCCCGCTAAGCATATTGCTCGTCGAGGATTCGGAAGATGACACCGAATTGCTGGTTATCGATTTGAAGCGAGGCGGATATGATCCATTCGTGAAGCGGGTCGAATCAGCCCATGATTTCGTAAATGTCTCCTCGACGGGTCTTGGGACATCGTAATTTCAGATTTTGCTCTGCCGAATCTCAATGGCCTGGAATCCCTTGCCATTTATCAATCATCCGGACTTGATATCCCGTTTATTCTCCTGTCCGGTGCAATCACTGAAGAATTAGCCATCGAGGCAATGGTTCGCGGCGCTCATGACTATATCATGAAGGATAAGCGGGCTCGATTGATCCCAGCTATAGAACGAGAAATGGGCGCTTTCAGGCTTCGCCGGGAAAAGAAAGAGGCTGACGAGAACTTGCGGCAAAAGGTTGAGGAGCTGGAAAATTTCTTTACCCTTGCCCTGGATCTGCTTTGCATCACCGACCGGGAAGGCCATTTTCGAATATTGAACCGCGAATGGGAGATGATGGGCTATACGCAGGAGGAATTGATATCGAAGAGGATTTTGGATTTTGTTCATCCCGAGGATACAAAAGAGATGGAAGCCATTATGGCAGCCATGACTGAACAGTCAGAAACAATCAGTTTTCTTAACCGTTTCCGTCGCAAGGACGGCTCGTACCGCTGGATCGACTGGCGGTCCCAGCCTGTAGGAAATCAAATTTACACGGTAGCCCGCGATATTACGGAACGCATCAAGGCGGAAGAAGATCGGGTAAATCTGGAGGCTAAACTACATCAGGCCCAGAAGATGGAGTCCGTCGGCCGTCTGGCAGGCGGCATAGCCCATGACTTCAATAATCTGCTCACCCCGATTCTGGGATACACGGATCTTCTGATGATGGGCCTTACGCCCGGAGAACCACGCCACAAGAAGCTTTCTCAGATTCTGAAGGCGGCCGAACGGGCAAAAAACATGATCCGCCAACTTTTGGCTTTCAGCCGAAAACAGATTCTCGCTCTGAGTCCTATTGATCTGAGGGAAGTCGTGATGGGCTTCGAACCCCTCCTGCGACATACGATTCGTGAGGATATCAAGATTGTCATTCATTTTCCGGACAAACTGGAAATGGTCCTCGCCGATGCCGGACAAATCGAACAAGTCCTGATGAATCTGGCCGTCAATGCCCAGGATGCTATGCCCGAAGGAGGCGTTCTTACGCTGGAAATGACCGAACTCACTGTTGGAGAATACCACTCCATGGACAGCATCGACCTGGCGCCCGGCTCTTATATTGCCTTATCCGTAAGTGATACGGGACACGGTATGGATAAACAGACCCTTGATCTTCTCTTTGAACCTTTTTTTACAACCAAGGAACAGGGCAAAGGAACAGGATTAGGACTTTCTACCGTTTATGGCATTGTAAAGCAGCACGGGGGAAGCGTCCGGGTAAGTTCAGAACCTTCCGTCGGCAGTACCTTCACGATTTATCTCCCCCGCGTGGATGATAAAAGGGCTATGGATGAAAAAGACACCGGCGCATCAGGTCGGCGTGTGGGGGGAACGGAAACGATTCTCCTGGTCGAGGATGACGAGGCGGTGCGTAAGATGGCCCGGCAGGTCCTTGAACGGCACCACTACCTGGTCATAACGGCAAACAACGGAGAACAGTCCGTGGAAACCGTAATACGTTACGATAGCCCCATCCATCTATTACTCACCGACGTGGTCATGCCGGGTATGAATGGCAAGGAACTTTATGAACACCTGGCGACCATCCGACCGGGCTTGAAAGTCTTGTACATGTCAGGCTATTCAGACGACGTCATCGCTCACCGAGGCATTTTGGATGAAGATGTCGCCTTTATCCCAAAACCGTTTTCAATTAATGCCCTGGCTATGAAGGTCCGGCAAGTACTAGACTCATGAGGATTGAAGACGGAAATGAATGATTTTATCAATATACGTTCCTTGATGTTTACAGCCGGGATCATTTCGGTGGCCCTTTGTCTCCCTATGACCTTCGTTTTGCTCCGTCGAAAGACTAGGGAACGGAAATTGGCCGAGACGGCGCTTCGGGAAAACGAAGGCAAATTCCGCAGGGTCTTTGAAAATGCGCCCCTCATGATGATCATGACGGATCTGGAAAGCGGAACAGTTCTGGATATCAACGACAAGTTTGTTGACATCAGCGGCTTCAGCCGCGATGAAGTGGTCGGGCATACAACGGTTGCTCTCGGCTGGCTGTCGCCGGATGACCGCCGACGCGTAGCCTGTGAACTGCAAGAGAAAGGACGCATAACCAATCTCGAAATTTCCGCTACGACAAAAGGCGGGCAGTTAAGAAACTGTCTGGTCAACAGCACCGTCATCATCCTGGACAATAGGCCGTGTCTGTTGAATGCCGCAGTCGATATCACCACCCGAAGACGGATAGAGGACGAACTGATCCAAAGCAAGCGAAAAATCGAAGAGGCAAACCGTAGTCTCGAAATCGCCGTCACCCGCGCAAACGAGTTTGCCTTGTTGGCCGAACAGGCCAATAAAGCTAAAAGCGAGTTTCTTGCCAACATGAGTCATGAAATCCGGACACCGATGAACGGCATCATCGGCATAACTGAACTGCTTCTGGATACAAACCTGACAGAGGAACAACGGCAGCTTTCCAATATAGTCCGCAAGAGCGGAGATACCCTATTGACCCTTATAAACAATATTCTGGACTTTTCAAAAATCGAGGCCGGCAAACTGGAACTTGAAACCATCGACTTCGACCTGCGGACCATCGTGGAAGACGTGGCGCAGATGCTGGCTATCGAGGCGCATAAGAAAGGATTGGAGTTAACCTGTCATATAGACGGCGACATTCCACGCTGTCTCTGCGGTGATCCTAACCGCCTTCGTCAAATCCTGGTCAATCTTGCGGGGAATGCCGTGAAGTTTACGGAAAAAGGCGAAATTACCGTCAGAGTCGATAAAGAGTGTGAGGAAGAGGATCAGATTACGGTACGTTTCAGCATTTCAGATACAGGCATTGGAATACCGGACAAACTGATATCCAGGCTTTTTTCCCCCTTTATGCAGGCTGACGGATCCGTTACCCGCAAATATGGTGGATCGGGCCTCGGCCTTGTCATATCCCGCCAACTGGCAGACCTGATGAGGGGAAAGATCGGCGTCGAAAGTGTGGAAGGAAAGGGATCGATCTTCTGGTTTACGGCGATCTTCGAAAAGCAATCAGAAACGATCCTTCACCACGAAAAAGATCATACACGTGACCTGATCGTTCCCAGCGAATGCGAACAGAAGAAAAGGATCCTTGTTGCTGAAGACAACCTCACCAACCAAGTCTTGGTCCAAGCCATTCTGAGCATGCTCGGACTTGAGTCCGATACGGTGGCCAATGGCGCCAAAGCTATTCAAGCCTTGAAGACTGTTCAGTATGATCTGGTGCTCATGGATTGCCATATGCCCGTAATGGACGGCTACCATGCAACGCGCCTTATCCGCCTGCCGGAGACGGGAACCTTGAACCCCCGGGTGATTATCATTGCTATGACGGCCAATGCACTCACAAGTGACAGACAGAAGTGCATTGAAGCGGGCATGAACGATTATCTGTCCAAGCCTTTTCCATTAAAAGCCCTTGAGGAACTCCTCTCACGGTGGCTTGATTACGGACTCACAGAAGATAAAGGAAATTATGCAAACCATATCCCGAAGGACAATTATGAGATTCCTCTCGAAGAACCCGTTGTGTTCAACGAAGCAGGCATTATGGAACGGCTTATGGATGACAGACGCTTAATCCATACTATCATCACCGGCTTTCTGCAGGACATGCCAAAGCAAATGAAAATCCTTGAACAACATTTGCATGATAGAAACATCGCCGGGGCGACCCGGCAAGCCCACACTATCAAAGGAGCGGCCGCCGGCGCCGGAGCGGAATCAATACGTGAAATGGCACTACAGGCAGAAAAGGCCGGTGAAAAAGGAAATCTGGATGAGATTGCCACAATGCTGCCCCTATTAGAGGAGCATCTGGCATCTTTTGATTTGATCATCAAACGCATGGGCTGGATGACAGAGGCAAAATTTGACATAGGAGGATAACACATATGAAAACATTGATCGTCGAAGATGATTTCACAAGCCGTCTGCTGCTTCAAAAGCTCCTCACCGCCTACGGTGAATGCCATATCGCTGTGAATGGTATGGAAGCTGTAGCCGCTTTTCGCACAGCCCGGGAGGAAGGCAGGCCCTATGACCTAATTTGCCTGGACATCATGATGCCCATCATGAATGGACACGAAGCTCTCCGGGAAATCAGAACCTATGAAGAATCTATAGGCCTTTCATCAAGTGAGGGGGTTAAAGTGATTATAACGACATCCCTGGATGACCCACGGAATGTTGTCGGGGCTTTCAAATCCCTGTGCGATTCATATATCGTAAAGCCCATCAGTAAAGCAAATCTGCTTGGCCAAGTCCGCTTGCTCGGTCTGGTGCCATGAAAATGGTCTAGCAAGTCATGGAAGCACCGGGCATCGATATTGTCGTCATCAACGACGATCCGACACAAATCACTATCTTGAGAGGTCTGCTGGAAAAGGCGGGCTACTCTGCACGCTCCTTCTCCGATGCAGAGATGGCGATCCTGGCAATGAGCAGCAAGGCTCCCGATCTGATCATCACGGACATCTACATGCCAGGCATGGACGGGTGGAGCTTCTGCCGCCTGTTGCGTTCGCCGTTATATCCTTCCTTCAATCATGTTCCCATCATGGTCGTATCGGCAACGTTCGCCGGCGAGGAGGCCGATCGGATCACCCGGAATCTGGGAGCCAATGCCTTTATGTCGGCCCCGGTTCATGGGAGCCGATTTCTTTTATGCGTCAAAGACCTGCTTAGCGGCCATATCCCGCAGGCAATCTCCAGAGTTGTCATCGCCGAAGATGATAAAAGCCTGGCCTGCAATCTTGTTGCTGTTTTCAGAAAATACGGCTACCATGCCGAATCGGTAGAAACCGGCCAGTCCGCCTTGCGCATCATCCAGGACGATTGCCCTGAAATCATGATCGTCAATTATCATATGCCGGATATAGAAGGCCATGATCTCTTGGGTAAAATTAACGCCCTTGAACCTCATCCCACGGTCGTCGTCATGACAGACGATCTTGACCCTAATCTGCCCCTGAAAGCAACAAAACTGGGTGCCCGGGCATACGTCCGCAAACCACTTGATCCAGAATACCTCATTACCATATGCAACCACGTCCGCCGCGAACAATCACTCATTCAAGTTGAAGCGCTACTGGAAAAGCGGACCCAGGAACTTCGGGAAAGTGAAAGACAATATCGAGGCATCTTTGAAAACTCCGTTCTGGGCATCTACCGAACCACGGCTAACGGTACGTTCATTGCCGCCAACCCGGCCTGTGCCAGGATATTAGGGTATGAATCACCGGATGACATGAAAATCACCGTCTACGATATCGGCCTCCAGGTTTTTACCGATCCGGGCGATCGCCCCAGGCTGATGGCCATCCTGAAAGAACGAGACGTCGTCGAAGGTTATGAAACACAAGCACGTCGAAAAAATGGTGATTTAATATGGGTTTCCATTAATGTACGACGGGTTCTGACCAAGGATGGCGTGATTCATGAAGGCGTCGTACAGGATATAGGTGAACGCAGACAGATAGAAGAAGAACGGCTTAAGCTGAGCAAACTGGAAACAACGGGCATCCTGGCAGGAGGAATCGCACATGACTTCAATAATCTCCTGGCAACGATGGTCGGAAATATCGAAATGGCAAAATCATACGTCCCATCCGGCAAGGAGATCACAGCCCACTTGGAAGCTGCGGAGCAGATGGCTTGGGCAGCACGCAGACTCACCCAGCAGCTTATTACATTTGCAAAAGGGGGAACACCGGTAAAACGGCCGGTTTGCCTGCCCGATATCCTGAAGGATCAAGTCCCCATTGCCCTCCAAGGATCCTCATGCAGCAGCTCATTCTCTTTTATCGACGGTTTGTGGTATCCCATAGCAGATGAAAGCCAACTCATCCAGATCATTCGCAACATCATTCTCAATGCCAGGGAGGCCATGCCTGATGGAGGCCTTGTATCTATAACGGCGGAAAATTTAACCATTCAGGACGATACAGTAATCGCATTGCCGAAAGGGGATTACGTGAAAATCAGTATTTCCGATGAAGGTCCGGGGATCCCTAAGGACATCCTGAGCAAAATATTTGATCCTTATTTTTCGACCAAGCAGCGGGGAACACAGAAAGGGATGGGGTTGGGGCTTACAATCTGTGAAGCCATCATCCGTAAACACGGCGGCTCGATCAGCATCGTCCAGAAACCGGACAATGGGGCAACCTTTCTGATCGTTCTACCTGCCTCCCGCCTTACCATCCAGGAGGAACGGATTGCCACGAAACTCACACAAGGCGTGGAGAGGATACTGGTGATGGACAATGATGAAATCACCCGAAATCTCTTTGGAACGGCATTGCGCCTATCCGGCTATAATGTAGAACTGAGCAAAGATGGCGAAACGGCACTGGAACTCTATAAGGAAGGACTAGCTGCCGGACATGCTTTTGCCGCCGTCATCCTCAATCTGACTATCCGCGGCCACATGGGGGGCCGGGATACCCTGCTGGCCATGCGGGCTGTAAACTCCGAAGTCAAGGCCATCATAACAAGCGGTTATGAAGATGATACCGTTATTAGAAATTATGGGGATTTCGGATTCAAGGGAGCTCTGGTGAAGCCCTACCGCATAAATGAACTTCGCGAAACCCTGACCAGGGTTTTAAAAAGCAATTAATGATTAGAAGATGGAACAAAAAAGAATAGAAGAATCCCTTCGGCAAAGCGAAGCCAAATACCGGATCCTCGTAGAAAACACAAAGGACCTCATCCTCCATGTCCAAAAAGACGGTATGATTCTTTTTGCTTCCGAAGCTGCCCTGCCCCTATTTGGATATGACCCGAAAGAGATGATGGGTAAGGCGGTATTACAGTTTGTCCACCCCGATGACCGGCATTTGGCCAAAAAGACCCTTGACACGGCAACGGAATCGGGACGAACGGAATCGGCTGAATTCAGACTGACCTGTGCCGAAGGTCCATACCGTTGGGTCGAGGTGGCAGGAAAGTACTGGAACAACGATCAGACCGGCCAAATGGACACTATCATGGTCATCCGTGACATTATGGACCGCAAGCAAGCCGACAAGGAAAGATTGATCTTGGGGAAACTGGAATCAGCCGGGACCCTGGCAGGGGGAATCGCCCATGATTTCAACAATCTTCTATCTGCTATTGTAGGCAATATTGAACTGGCCCTGGCCGATATTTCTGTCGGCTCTGATGCTGCAGAATGCCTTTTCGTAGCTGAAAAGGCTGCCTGGGCAGCCCAAAGCCTGACCCGGCAGCTTATCACAATTTCCAAAGGGGAGACTCCCATAACCAAAGTCATCTCTCTGGCCTCCATCCTAAAAGAACATGTAGCCTTTTCCCTTCACGGTGCCTCAATCAAGGCCGTCTTCTCTATCGCTTCCGATCTATGGCCCATACAATGCGATGAAAGCCAAATTGGTCAGGTGATTCGCAATCTTGTCCTGAATGCACGGGAGGCCATGCCTAGAGGCGGCATTATTACCGTCGAGGCTCAAAATATTGTACTCCAGGGGCAGTCCAGCCCAACATTTCTGCCTGACGGCAACTATGTCAAAGTGAGCATTTCTGACCAGGGAGAAGGCATCCGGAGCGACGATCTACCGAAGATATTCGATCCATATTTTTCAACTAAAGAACGGGGAAACCTCAAGGGAATGGGCCTGGGATTGACCATATGTCACTCTATTATCGATAAACACAATGGTGTCCTGTCCGTTGAAACCGAGCCCGGTATGGGAACGACCTTCCACATCTATCTTCCCGCGCCCATAAACCCTCTCATAGAGGAAAAGGCTGTTCGGCAGGTCTCTGAAAGATCAGGAAGGATTCTCGTCATGGACGATGAAGAGATGATGCGCACACTCCTCGGGAAGACCCTGATGCGGGCAGGATATGATGTCGATTTAGCAAAAGACGGAGAAGAGGCCCTTTCGATTTATTTTAAACAAAGGGGCGAAGGGCGCCGGTATGATGTTGTCATCCTGGATTTGACCATTCGAGGCGGCATGGGCGGAGTGGAAACACTCAGTACGCTTCGAGAGGTCGATCCCGATTTGAAGGCCGTTGTGACAAGCGGCTATTCAGATCATCCGGTGATTCAGGATTACGTAGATTATGGATTCAATGATGTCCTCGTCAAACCCTATCGAACGGCGAAATTGTTGAAAATCATTGCGGAGGTTATGGTAATATCTTGATAAATTCAGCAGGAATAAGCTATAAAACAACGTTATCCAGTTATGGATCGGGAAATGCCTTCTGCCGCCATTGACGAAAGCGGCAGAGTAACCGGAACAGGATCGGGATGGCCAGAGGAGATGTTGTGAAGAGAATACTGCAATGGCCCATACGGGTACACCTGATCATTCTTGTCCTTATTGCCGTTATCCCGGCAATCGGCGTTGTCTTCTACACCGGCCTGGAAGAGGAAAGAAACGCCTTAAGGGAGGCTCATATGGCCGCCCTTAATTCGGCCCAGGCTTTGTCCTATCAGCAACAGCGGATGACGGAGGGAACTGCACAACTCCTCCAGGCCATTTCCTATGTCCCGGATGTGCAGAATTTACGCCTTTCATCATGTACCCGATTACTAAGGAGCATCCAGAAGGACCATCCCTACTACAAAAATCTGTTAATAGCCACGGCACAAGGAAAGATTGTCGCTTCGGCCCTTCCCTTCCGAACCCACTCAGTAGCGGACCGGAAATACTATCGTGACGCCATGAGTACAAAGGCCTTCGCTGCCGGTGAATTAGTTATCGGCCGCACATCCAGACTTCCGTCATTTCATTTCGCCTACCCCGTCCCGGACGTTAATGGGCAGGTCAAGTTCATCATTATCGCCGCCGCAGACATTGGTCACTACAGCATGCTATTCAAGAAAAGCGACCTTCCGGCAGGTTCCATCGTCGTTTTCACGGATCATCGAGGCATCCGCCTGTTCCGTGAGCCCGGCAACGGTGAATACACGGGAAAACAGGACCAGCCCGACATCATGGCCCAGATGCAGGATCCATCCGATAAGGGGACCTTCAGTGCCACCGGAGTGGACGGAGGGAAGCGCCTTTACGGATACCAACGCCTCCGCCTGCGCGACGGATCGCCGCCTTACCTCTACATTCGCGCGGGAATACTTGAAGATAAGGCCCTTGCCGCGCCCAAGCATACCCTGATGAGAAACATGGTGTTCTTGATCGTCCTTTCGGTCCTGGCCCTCGCCTCAGCACTGATCCTGGGACATTACCTCCTGGCACGCCGCATCGACAAGCTCGTTATCGCTTCCCACCGCCTTGCCGAAGGTGAAACGGGCGTGCAAACCCATCTGTCTTATGACGAGGGAGAACTGGGGATGCTGGCCGCTGCATTCGACAAGATGTCAACCGATATAGAAAAACGTCGGCAGGAAGAGTCTGAAACGGAAAAGACACTTCGTGAATCGGAAGCAAAATATCGGACTCTCTTCGAGACCATGACGGAAGGGGTTCTCTACCAGGATATAAACGGAAATATTATCTCAGCAAATCCTGCCGCAGAAATGATCCTGGGTCTTTCCGCAGATTCGGCGGACAGGGATGCCTCACTGTCGCCACACCGGATGACCCTGCACGAAGACGGCACCGATTTTCCGGAATCTGAACATCCTTCCGTTATTGCCCTTCAAACGGGCGAGCCTGTTACAAACGTTGTCATGGCCGTCTTCAACACCCGCGAAAAACAATATCGATGGATTATCATCAGCGCCATTCCCCTCTTTAAAGCCGGGGAAGATAAACCTTTCCAAGTCTATTCTGTTTTCCGCGATATTACAGATCGACGCCGTTTCCAGCAGGAGAAGACAATCAGCGAGAATCTTTTTCTAACCCTTTTCAATCATATGGCCGAAGGTGTCGCCCTCCACCGGATGATTCGCGATGAAGAAGGCCGCGCTGTCGATTACGAGATTATTGATGTCAACACGGGCTATGAAGTCATCCTTCAGTTACCGCGGGATCAGGTTATCCACCGCTCGGGTAAGGAAATATACGGAACAGAGACGGCGCCTCATCTTGCCGAATATGCTTCGGTGCTTGATTCGGGTCTGTCATACACCTTCGAGGCCCCTTTCGAGCCCATGAACAAGTATTTCAGTATCTCCGTCGTTTCCATGGGCGATGATCTGTTTGCCACGATCTTTTTTGACATTACGGCCCGTAAAAAAGCCGAAGAGTCGGAACGGAGCATGGCAGCCCAGCTTCGTCAGGCCCAGAAAATGGAAGCCATCGGAACGCTGGCTGGCGGTATCGCCCACGATTTCAACAATATACTAGCCTCCATGATCGGCTATACAGAGTTGGCCATGGATGCCAATGAAGCTGACGTTCTGAAGGAATGTCTGGATCAGGTCCTTGTCGCCTGCAATCGAGCGAAGCATCTGGTCAGACAGATCCTTTCCTTCAGCAGACAAAACAAGCGGGAACAAGCAACCTTTGATATCAGTATCATCGTAAAAGAGGCCCTGAATCTGCTCCGTTCCTCTCTACCCACAACTATAGAGATATGCCAGATCATGGAAACCGAGCCCATGCTTGTCCAGGCAGATTCAACCCAGATTCATCAGGTCTTACTGAACCTCTCAACAAACGCCTCACATGCCATGCGTGAACAGGGAGGTACCCTGACAGTCGAGTTAGGCATTACGGATGTTGCAGACATGACCATCGCAAAGCTGGCGGGAGGCAAATACGTGAGACTTGTCGTCAGCGATACGGGGATGGGCATCGATCCCTCCATCATGGACCGAATCTTCGATCCATTCTTTACAACCAAGAAATCGGGAGAAGGAACAGGACTTGGTCTTTCCGTCGTCTACGGCATCGTGACGGGATTCGGCGGGGCCGTAACTGTCAATAGCGAGGTAGGAAAGGGAACGACTGCAACAATCTATCTCCCCTTGATTGAACGCGAAACACTTCAAGCAGCGGAAACAAATTCGGAGGACATCCCGACAGGACATGAATGGATCCTTATTGTGGATGATGAACTGCCTCTCGTACAACTAATGGAACGAATCCTCATGGCCTTGGGCTACAAAACGATACCGACAACGAGCAGCGAAGGTGCTTTGGAATTATTCCGCCACACGCCGGATCGGTATGACCTCGTCATCACAGACATGACCATGCCCAAAATGACAGGTGCAGCCCTGGCAAGAGAAATATTGGAAATACGACCCGATATCCCCATCATACTTTGTACAGGGTTCAGTGAAATCATCTCCGAACAAGCAGCACAGGCCATCGGCATCAGCAAGTTCATTATGAAACCCATGAACCGCCAGGTTCTCGCGAAAGCCGTACGGGACGCGCTTGACGGGAAAAAAACGAGGGCCGCGTTTTAACGATTCAATCTTGCATCATGCTCCTGCCGTGTACCACATATCTCATTGCAGGATGAAATAAGCGATGCGGTTAATAGCGCCACAGGCTGTTATAATGCATCTAAGTCGTCAGCTGCCATCACTTTATCAATGTCGAGAAGGATCTTCACTCCTCCTCCGGTTTTGGCCATGCCCAGAATATAATCCGTCTCCAGCTTGGTACCGAAGTTCGGCGTATCTTCGATTTCACTGTCTTTGATGTTAAGGACTTCCGATACGGAATCCACAATAATTCCCATGGAAATTTTTTTATGACCCATGGCAATTTCCACCACAACAATACAGGTACGCTCCGTATATTCCACGGTGTCGATTCCGAATTTCAGACGCAGGTCAATGACGGGAATGACCTTCCCGCGCAGATTGATAACGCCCTTGACGTGTTCCGGTGTCTTCGGCACAGGGGTAATGGCAATCATACCAATGATTTCCTTTACCTTGAGAATGCTGATGCCGTATTCTTCTGAAGCCAGCGAAAATGTCAAATACTTACCTTCCCGATTGGCCATCACCTTGACGGCCTGGTCCATAACACCTACAGCCTCTGTTTCCATTTCTACCTCCTCGCAAAATTATTAGGTATACTTAATACGAAATACATGCCAAATGATTGATCTTATATATTTAAATGAATCCGTATAGATATGATATCATCCCAATCTTGTAACGGAGATTTTTTGTCCGGGATAAGCGGATAATGTCTGATATTCCCGGACACTATCCGCTTATCCCGGACACATTTTGATAATTTCACCATAATCTTATCCCACCACCAAATTATAGCCAAATCAAGTGGAAAGAAGCGGTGCATTGGCCTTCCGTTTCAGGGGATTATTCCTCTGTTTCATCCTGCAAATTACATCATTGATACGAGCAGGAAAAATCCTATTCACCTCAAGGCCAATACCCCGCTTTTCTTGGTCCGATATGCATCAAAGTCTTTGGGTGTTATTGGTGGATCTGGGATAAACTTTTTTATTGACATAACTTATGGCCTTTGGTAAAGTAATATACAGTAATTTTATCAACAGAGGCGCGACAACCGTGGTGAAATCAGTCGGAACACTAAATTGGTGGTGGTGGCAGAATACAACGGAGGGGTTTGTCCACTGCTGATCGAATAAATTAACAAGATAAAAGCCGTGAGGACCTCTTCAGGACCCCACGGCTTTTTTTATTGCATTAAAAGGCCGCGAAGAATCACGGCCTTTTTTATTTTTAAACTCGAAAGGGAAAGCACATCATGTATTACCCGAATTTCGAAACGTTCAAAAAGCTATCAAAGGAGGGAAATCTGATTCCCGTATACAGGGAAATCCTTGCGGATACGGAAACACCCGTTTCAGCCCTCATGAAGCTTCAAGACCACCCCCATATCTTTCTCCTTGAGAGTGTGGAAGGAGGAGAAAAATGGGGCCGGTATACTTTTCTGGGTTCAGCGCCACGGAAGATTTTCCGCGTGCAGGGCAAGAACATCCACATTGAGGAAAACGGTACGGTGCGGACATTGATCCATGGGGGCGATCCACTGAAAATACTAAAGTCTGAACTCAAGGCTTACCGTCCCGCAGCCGTAGAGGGGCTGCCGAGGTTTTTCGGTGGAGCCATCGGCTATTTGGGCTATGACATGGTGCGATATTTCGAAAGACTGCCCAGTCAGGGAGAAAATGATTTAAATGCCGATGACGCCGTCTTTCTAGTCACAGACACGGTCATCATCTTTGACAATACACGTCACACGATTAAGGTGGTCTCCTGTGCCCTGACGGAAGATGGTGAAAACCTTGAGGACGTATACCACAAGGCTGCGGTTAAAATAGACGGCCTGGTCAACCTGTTGAGAGAACCACTGACAAAAAAGACTGCCGTTACTGATGATGGTAATGTCCCATCCTTCCGGTCAAATATGACACCGGACGCGTTCAAGGCCATGATCAGAAAGGCCAAGGAATATATCGTTGCCGGCGACATAATCCAGGTCGTCCTTTCGCAGCGCTTTGAGATTGAGAACGGCTTGGACCCCATCGATCTCTATCGGGCTCTCCGTTATATCAACCCTTCACCCTATCTCTTTTTCTTTAAGACCGCTGGTCTGTGCCTCATCGGATCTTCCCCGGAGGTTATGGTTCGACAGGAGGAAGGAATGGTGGAATTGAAACCCATTGCCGGAACGAAAAAAAGAGGCGGCACAGAACAGGAGGATCGCCGCCTCGCCGATGAACTCCTGAAAGACCCCAAAGAGCGGGCGGAACACGTCATGCTTGTTGATCTGGGCAGAAACGACCTCGGCAGGATTGCCCGGATCGGAAGCGTGCAGGTCAATCAGCTTATGACTGTGGAAAGATATTCCCACGTCATGCACCTCGTTTCGCTGGTTCAGGCCCAGTTGTCACAGGATCAGGACAGCTTTGATGTCCTTAGGGCCACTTTTCCGGCGGGAACCCTTTCCGGAGCGCCGAAGATCAGGGCCATGGAAATTATCGACGAACTCGAACCGGCTCGCCGAGGTCCTTACGGCGGCGCTGTCGGCTATTTCAGTTTCAATGGCAATATGGACTTCTGCATCACAATACGTACCTTGATGCTTAAAGATAATAAGATATATATCCAGGCCGGCGCCGGGATTGTCGCCGATTCGGATCCCGATACGGAGTTTCAGGAAACGGTCAATAAGGCCCAAGGCATGATGCAGGCCATCGGGTTGGCTAAAAAGGGATTTGAACTGTAATGGTTATTGAAATACTTATGGAGGAAATAATTAATGATACTCATGATCGATAATTACGATTCTTTCACCTATAATATCGTCCAGTACCTGGGGCAACTTGGCGAAGATGTGTCTGTTTACCGCAATGATGCCATTACGCTTACAGAGATCGGCGCCTTGAATCCGGAAGCCATCTTTCTATCTCCCGGCCCTTGTTCTCCCAAAGAGGCGGGTATCAGCGTCGATGTGGTCAAGCGGTTCCATCAGACCATCCCTATCATGGGCGTCTGCCTGGGTCATCAAACCATCGCCTATGCCTTTGGGGGGGATGTGGTTCGAGCTGAGCGGATCATGCACGGCAAGACCTCACCGGTTTTGAACGATGGTAAAACAATCTTCAAGGGGCTTGGCAACCCTTTCACGGCCGGTCGCTATCATTCACTGATCGTCGATCGCAGCACCCTCCCTGCCTGTCTGGAAATAAGTGCGGAAACCGCCGAGGGCGAGATCATGGGCCTTCGTCACCATACTTGCAAAGTCGAAGGTATTCAGTTTCATCCGGAATCGATCCTGACGCCTAGTGGCAAAAGGATTATCAAGAACTTTTTATCTCTCATCGATAGGGAAAAGGAGAATGACGCATGATCAGGGAAGGAATTGCCAAAATCGTAAATGGCGAGGATTTGAAAGAACAGGAAATGATGACCGTTATGGACGAGATTATGGATGGCCAGGCTACACCCGCACAGATCGCTGCCCTTATCACGGCGCTGCGGATCAAGGGTGAAACCGTGGAGGAGGTCAGCGGCGCTGCGCGAATAATGAAGCAGAAGGCAACTCGTATCGATGCCCGGTCTTCCGTCATCGTCGACACCTGCGGAACGGGTGGCGATGGCCGAAATACATTCAATATTTCCACGACAGCGGCCTTCGTTGTTGCTGCAGCGGGCATTACGGTAGCCAAGCACGGCAACCGTGCTGTCTCCAGCGGCTGTGGCAGCGCCGATGTCCTGGAGGCCTTGGGTGTCGACATCAATGTAGGGCCGGAAGTCGTTGAGGAATGCATCCAAGAGATCGGCATCGGCTTCCTCTTCGCCCCGAAGCTTCACGGCGCCATGAAATACGCCATCGGCCCCCGCCGGGAGATCGGCATCCGAACCATTTTCAACATGCTTGGTCCCCTAACCAATCCTGCAGGTGCCACGGCTCAGCTTATCGGCGTCTATGACGCTCGTCTGACGGAGATGTTTGCCGGTGTTCTGAAAAATCTCGGCACAAAAAGAGCCTTCATCGTCCACGGCAACGACGGTCTCGATGAGGCCACCGTCACAGGAGAAACCCGGGTGTCGGAGTTGAAAGACGGCCTGATCTCAACCTACAACATCGATCCCGTTGAGTTTTTCGACCAAATCTATGACGCCGGTGAACTGATTGGCGGAGATGCCGCCGTAAACGCCCAAATCATTCGGGGCATCTTGGAAGGTAAAACGGGGGCATGCCGGGATATAGTTGTCCTGAACGCTGCCCTGGCCATCGTAGCTGGAGAAAAGGCAAAAACACTCCGGGATGGCATTGCCGTGGCGCAAGCTTGTATCAACAGCGGCGACGCCTTGAAGAAACTGGAAGCCCTGATCGGCATGACACAGGGTTAAAGAAACGACCGTATAATGTAGCGCATGGCTTCGGCCGTGATTCAACGCAGCGCTAAAGCACTGTGCTGCGTAACAAAACATATTCCGGTCAAACGATTGAATGAAGATAATAGGTATTGCTATGATATTGGATAAAATTATTTCTGTAAAAAGACAGGAAGTGGCGGAGGCAAAAAAGATCCGGCCCATGAAAGAACTGGTCACCGCCGCCGAAGGCATGCCCCCGGGCCGCGATTTCAAAGGCGCACTCACAGGACGTCAATGCGCTATCATTGCGGAAATAAAGCGCCGATCACCGTCACGGGGGATTATTCGTGAAAACGCAGATCCCGTGACAATAGCCGGGATCTACGAACACCATGGAGCAGCAGCTATCTCCGTCCTGACGGATCATAACTTCTTCTCCGGCGCCACGGACGACCTGGTCAACGTCCGTGCCTCAGTCTCCCTGCCCGTCCTGAGGAAAGACTTTATCGTTGATCCTTACCAGATTTACGAAACGAGGGTCATGGGGGCTGATGCCATGCTCCTCATTGCCGATATCCTGGAACAGGACATCCTCGCCGGGTTTATTGCCAGAGCGGCCTTTCTCGGCCTGGATTGTCTCGTAGAGGTTCATACCCGGCAAGCCCTGGACCGGGCGCTTGCCGCAGGGGCCGTAATCATCGGTATCAATAACCGCAATCTCGACACCTTTCAAGTGGACCTGCAGACGAGCCTTGACCTCATGCCTTTCATCTCTTCCGGTATAACTGTCGTTAGTGAAAGCGCTATCAGCAGCCGCAAAGACATTGAAACCTTGACGGCGGCCAGCATCCGCGCCTTTCTCATCGGCGAAGCCCTTATGAAGGCCTCCGACATCGGCCAGACCATGAACAGCCTTATGGGAAAAGGAGGGAACAGCTGTGATGGCCATTAAGATCTGCGGCATTACCAGACTCGAAGACGCCATTTATGCCACAGCTTGCGGCGTTGATGCCCTGGGATTTATTTTTTATCCGAAGAGTCCACGGTGCATAACACCGGAGCATGCCAAAAGCATCATTAGCCGTCTACCCAGGGGGTCCGTCGGGATCACAGCAAGTTCGTCCGTCTTTTCAGCGTCGGAGAAGGTCAGCACGGTCGGTGTCTTTGTTAATGAAGACCCGGACCGTGTCATGGACATCGCCACATTTTGCGGCCTCGATCTCATTCAGCTTCACGGCGATGAATCGCCGGCCTATTGCGGTCGATTTCCCGCGGAACGTCTCATCAAGGCTTTTTTCCTGAAGACGGAAGACAACCTGAAGGACATGGGATGTTTTAAGGTTCGGGCCATCCTCATTGACACCTATGATCCAGTCCGATACGGCGGGACGGGAAAAACCTCGAACTGGGCATTGGCTGCCCAGGCGAAAGCGCTAGGCCCCCTTATCCTCTCGGGCGGTCTCCATAGCGGCAATATACGGGAGGCCATAGAGGCCGTGGACCCGGAGGCCGTCGACATCAACAGCGGCGTGGAGGCATCGCCGGGCATCAAGGACCATGACAAAGTAAAGGCCCTGATTGAAAAGATTCGTAGCCTATAATAATCATGTCAATCAGAAAGGAACAGACCATGCCAAATCCATTACCCGACAAAAAAGGTCATTTCGGTATCTTCGGCGGCCGCTATGTGGCGGAAACGCTCATGCCCGCCCTCCTCGAATTGGAAGATACATACCGCCAGGCCCGAAAAGACAAGGTATTCCGTGAAGAATTCAAGAATCATCTCCGCTATTACAGCGGCCGCGAGACGCCGCTCTACTTCGCCCGACGCCTGACGGAACACCTGGGCGGCGCCAGGATCTACCTGAAACGGGAGGATCTGAATCACACGGGCTCTCACAAGCTCAACAATACTCTGGGCCAGGCCCTTCTCGCGCGGCGGATGGGCAAGAAACGGGTCATCGCCGAAACGGGCGCTGGTCAGCACGGCGTTGCCACGGCTACAGTCGCCGCCCTCTTCGGCATGGAATGCCAGGTCTTCATGGGAGAGGAGGATATACGGCGGCAGGCGCCGAATGTCTTCCGGATGAAGGTTCTGGGAGCGCATGTGGTCCCCGTTAAATCGGGAACTGCCACTTTGAAGGATGCCATGAACGAGGCCATGCGCCAATGGGTCTCCCGTGTTCGAGATACGTTTTACGTCATCGGCACGACGGCAGGCCCCCATCCCTACCCAATGATGGTCCGCGACTTTCAAAGCGTCATCGGCCGGGAAGCCAGAAAGCAGATACTTTCTCTTGAAGGAAGACTCCCCGATGTTCTTGTCGCCTGTATCGGCGGCGGCAGTAACGCCATGGGTCTTTTCTATCCCTTTCGTAATGACGGGTTGGTCCGGATGATCGGTGTCGAGGCGGCAGGCATGGGTTTAACGACAACACAGCATGCGGCAAGCATATCCGCCGGCCGTGTCGGTGTCCTCCATGGGAACAAAACGTACCTCCTTCAGGACAAAGACGGCCAAATCCATGACGCCTATTCAATTGCCGCCGGCCTTGATTATCCCGGCGTCGGACCCGAGCACGGATATTTTCACAGTTCCGGCCAGGCCACTTATGTATCCGTTACGGACAAGGAGGCCGTTGACGCCTTCCTTACCCTTTCGCAATTGGAAGGGATCATCCCGGCCCTGGAAAGCGCCCATGCCGTGGCCTATGCCATGAAGATCGCCCCGACCATGGCCCAAGATCAGATCATGATTGTCAACCTCTCCGGCCGGGGTGACAAGGATGCGGAAACGATAGCCGGGCAGATGGAGTTGTATTCACTGTGACAGGAGGAATAATTATGGGACGGATAGAGCAGAAATTTGCTGAACTGAAGAAGAAAAACGAAAAGGCCTTTATCGCTTACATTACAGCGGGCGATCCGGACCTGGATCATACGGAGGCGATAATTAAAACCTTAGAGACGTCCGGCGTCGATATCCTGGAGGTGGGTGTTCCCTTCTCGGATCCTACCGCCGATGGGCCCGCCATCCAGGCGGCGGCTCAACGAGCCTTGAAAAGCGGTGTTACCCTGAACGCCATCCTCGACAGGATCGCCGTCCTGCGTCAGTATACCCAAATTCCCATCGTCCTTTTCGGCTACTACAATCCCATCTTTTCCTACGGCAACGAACATTTTGCCCAAAGGGCGAAAGAGGCAGGCGTGGATGGCATCCTCGTTGTCGATCTACCCCCGGAGGAAGGGGCGGAGCTCCGGCAATATACCGACAGCGCCGGTCTCGATTTTATTGCCCTCATCGCCCCGACGACGGGAGCCAAGCGCATTAAATCCATTGCCAGGGACGCCACGGGATTCATCTATTACATCTCCGTCACGGGCGTGACGGGCTCTGCTACTCCTGAACCATCGGATATTGCAAAGGATATTGCGCTGATCCGTCAGGAAACAACCCTGCCCATCGCCGTCGGTTTCGGCATCTCGACACCGGAACAGGCTGCGGCAATCGCCCCCCTGGCGGACGGTATCGTCATCGGCAGCGCCGTCGTCCGTCTGATCGAAGAGCATGGACAGAAGGCGGATCTCATTCCCATCGTTTCAGCCTATGCAACAGAAATCAAAAAAGCCATCGGGACACCGTAATTTGCATTATACAGGGCCCTGCTTTCTTGCGCTACCAACCCGAAGTGGGGCTCACGCAGCCATTGACGGATATCTTTAAATCATGATAGATAACGCTTGTTTAATCCGCAGAGGAGGAGATCGATGTCTATAACGGCGGACATTAAAGATTTTGCGTTAGCGAAAATTCAGATGCTGTCGTAAATGAAATTAAAGCGGCAATTGCCCATTCTATTGACTCTTGATGATAAGGCCTATCTTGGGACATGCAAAATCCGAAACAGAATAACTTTATAATAAAGGAGGATTGATAAACATGAACTACGAAACTGTTATTTTCGAAGTGAAAGACCAAGTAGCATACATCACGTTGAATCGGCCAGAGGCTGCGAACGGGCTTAACATGACATCCGGCAAGGAACTGATGCACATAGCCATACGCTGCGACGAGGATCCCGAAATCAGAGCCGTACTGCTTACAGGACGAGGCAAGTTTTTCAGTGCCGGCGGTGATTTGAAATATTTTTCAGAATCGGGTGATGGGTTGTCGAAGGCCCTGAAAGAGATGACTGTCTATTGTCATTCCGCTGCCTCGCGGTTCACGAGGATGGACAAGCCGCTGGTGACGGCCGTAAACGGGCCGGCAGCGGGCATGGGCATGAGTTTTGCCATCTGTGGAGACCTGATCCTTGCTGCCGATTCGGCATCGTTCACGGCAGCATACACGGCAGCAGCGCTGGCGCCTGATGGCGGTATGACATACCTGCTGCCGCGTTATGTCGGCCTCCTGAGAGCGCGGGAGTTGATGCTCACCAACCGCAGACTCGGCGCAAAAGAGGCTCTCGAATGGGGCCTTGTGAGCCGTGTCATTCCAGACGCGGAACTGATGCAGGAAGCCGAAAAGCTCGTAAAAACTCTTGCTATAGGCCCGACCCTTTCATACGGGGCAGTGAAAAGATTGGTCAATGTAACATTCTCTCATCCACTTGAGACCCAGATGGAATTCGAGGCACGGGCAATTGCCGATATGTCAAAGACGGCTGATGCCCAGGAAGGAGTCAGCGCCTTCCTGGGAAGGCGCAAACCAACCTTCACAGGAAAGTGAAATTACCATGGTACAATAAACCTCTCTTCCAATTCCTCTATCGCTCTGATCAGATTTATAGTGTGACCTGTTTGGAAGGGAGGTTTTCTTTCTCTGACGTGATCATTTCAGAAGGCAATGAGTGATTTTCTGAAATCAAAGCTTTAAACTCACAGGCGCTGTTATTCCCAGTCAACCATTTTTTTTACTCCTTGATAAATCCGCGCTGATTATCATACGAAATCTGTCCAATATTTGATTGACAGGTCATATCGGTTTTCTTATATTCTGTTCCGCAATGGTTTGTCCTTATCCATCAACACCATTCATGAGGAGGATATCACCTATGAAAAAATTTGCATCATTAGCCTTGGGTCTTCTGTTTATCGTCACTGCGGTCACGGCATTCGCCGCCGAAAAGCCTCGCATCGGCGTTCTGCGCTTTACCAACAACACACACGCCTATTGGTGGTCGGGCAGCACCGCCTCCGAGTTGCAGGACATGCTCATCAATGAGCTTGCATCCACGAAGGCCTTTCAAATTCTGGAACGGCGCGAGTTGAAATCCGCCCTCAGCGAGCAGCAATTGAGCGAATCAGGCCTGGTGGAATCGTCGACAAAGATCAAAATGGGCAAAATCAAGGGGGCTCAATACTTGATTGCCGCCACGGTGTCCTCTTTCCAGGAGAATACGGAAAGCGGCGGCGGTGGCGTCAGCTTCCGCGGGTTTTCCTTTGGCGGTGCACAAAAGAAGGCCTACATGGCCGTCGACCTGAAGGTCATTGACGCCGAAACGGGAGAAATCGCCGAGACGAGAACTGTGGAGGCCACATCAACATCGGGCGGAATGAGTATCAGCGGCCCCTCAGGGATTGTCCCAGGCCTTTCGGGCAATCTGAGTAAACAGGAAAAAACACCCGTCGGCAAGGCCATCCGTGGCTGTATCGTAGAAATTACGGAATACCTGGAATGCACACTGACAAGCCCCAAGAACGATGAATGCCGCCAGAAATATGCGGCCAAAGAAACGAAACGAAGGGAAAAAACAAAATCCGCCATACAGCTTGACGAATAGCAACTTCTAATTTAAAGGCTATGCAAAACACTTCCCCCCTTGGGCAAAAAGGGGGGAAGAAATTAATTGTCGTTCACTGTTTTCAAAATTCTCCATTCTTCTCCGTCATTATCCGGCTTGACCGGATAATCCAGTATAAGGATGTATTTCTAGAACCTCTGGATTCCCGTTTTCACGGTAATGACGCCTTCTGAGGAGGGAGGTGTTTCTTCTCTCTAATTTTAAATTGCATTATAAAGACCTTCAATCTTATCCATATATTTCTCGACAATGACCCGGCGTTTGAGTTTCATGGTCTGGGTTATCATGCCATTTTCCAATGTGAACGGCTCTGTCAGGAAGAGAAATTTCTTGGGAATTTCGTAGGCGCCGTATTTCTTTTTCAGGGAATCGACAATCTCTTTGGCGATCATTTTCTGGATATCATCACGGGCTGTAAGAGTCTGTGCGTCCTCCGTCAGGCTGTGTTTCTTCGCATACATCTCCAGGGCGATGACATCCGGAACGATCAGGCAGACATTGTATTCACGGCCGGCGCCATAAACCATGGCGCTCAGGACGAAGTGATTTAGGCAGATATCCTCCTCCAGTGCGGCGGGGAATACATATTTCCCATTTTCCAGTTTGTATTGCTCCTTGATGCGGCCTGTGATCCATAAGAATCCGTCCTCGTCGAAACGGCCACGATCGCCTGTTCTGACACCGCAATCGGGCGTTATAACCTCTCTCGTCGCTTCCGGCTTGTTGTGATAACCTTTCATGACGTTGGGGCCATAAACGATAATCTCACCATCTTGAGCACCCTCTGCGACAACGGATTTGTCGATGACGACCCTGATTTTATCCATGACCCGGCCGACACTGCCGATCCGGTAACAGGAGGGGCTATTCGCTGTAATACCCGGCGATGTTTCCGTCATTCCATAGACATCATAGAGGGGAATCCCGATGTCGAAAAAGAACTTGGAGATTTCAGGGTTCATGGCCGCGCTGCCCGTTACAGCCCCTCTGAGCCTGCCGCCGAAAAGATCGCGAATCTTCTGAAAAACGAGCCCGTTGATAATGTTGAACTTGAGGTCAGCCATAAAGCTTGATTTTCCCTGTTCGGCAAGACGCCTCCTTTCCTTCGCAGCATCTACACCGGCATCGAAGAGTGTTTTCTTGAAGCCGCCCGCTTCGTTGACTTTCGTGACGATTGTATCATAGACTTTGTTGAAGATTCTGGGAACAGCTATAAGGAAGGTAGGTTTGATCTTCGCCATGTCTTCGACGATGGTTTTCGTGCTCTCCATAAATCCTAAAGAACCTCCCACGGCGGTAAACGTGTGCAGTTCACCCAGGCCGAAACAATGTGCCCAGGGAAGGAGCGACACGGTGCGATCTTCGGGATTGAAATCGGGATAGGCCACTTTGCGTGCGTGGTGATTGCTCGTCCAATTGCCGTGGGTAAGCAGGACACCCTTTGGATCCCCTGTTGTTCCCGATGTATACACGAGAACGGCCACCTCCTCGGACTTCGGATAAATTGACTTGACGGGTTTGTCCTCTCCAATCCGCTCCAGTTCCGACATCGTGTTCTCCCCATTACCCGGTATCAGAAATATCCGTTCCAGCGTGGGAATTCGCTTTGGAAAATCCTTTATAATGTCATAGATTTCGGGCTTCGATACGAACAGGATCTTTGTGGCGCTGTCTTTAATAATGTATTCCCAGACATGCGTAAGTTCGGCTTCATACATGGGGACATAAAAAGCCCCAAGGCCCGCTGTCGCATAATGACCAACAGCCCAATCGACGCTGTTGTTGCTGATAATACCAACAGCATCGCCCCGTTTGACGCCAAGACTGGCCAATCCCCCCCGCAGGTTGTCGATGCGCCGGCCTATTTCCCGATATGTCACCCATTCATATTCCCCCTGTCTATTTTTTGTTCCAAGACAGGTTCTTTCCGGGTACTTCTTGATACTTTCCTCGAACATTTCCACCAGATTGTCCGGTTTTGTAAGTTCATATTGCTCAGACATGATACCTCCATAATAAAATACATATAGGTCTTTGGACTCTTTGAACCAGTATCATGCATATTTTCCAAAAATGATCAATTGAAGATTTTATGAAAATTTGCCATTGCATTCAAAGACTTGTTGAAGTATGGACAAAGGCCTGACAAGGGCTCGATTAATAGACAATAAATCAGCTAAAATGTTTAGCAGGCTGTTCAAAAACTCCCAGATGCAAGGCGCGTAAAAGCTGAGTAATGAGGCGTATATAGAAGTACATCAATATAGCCTGCCCCTGCGAAAGCGGGGGGGAGCTTGTAGTGCAACGCAGCAGATGGCGTTTTTCAGCAGCCTGTCAGAAAAGGACATTACTTATGAAAATACGTTTTCTTGGCGCTGCACGAACGGTAACAGGATCGTGCTATATGATAGAGTTGAACGGCCATCGGTTTGCCGTGGACTGCGGCATGCATCAAGGCAATTCGGAGATAGAAAAACGTAATTGGAACACGGATATTTATGAACCGGAAAAGATTGAATTCATCCTTGTGACCCATACCCATATCGACCATACGGGTCTCCTGCCCCGCCTGGTAAAAAAAGGATTCCGAGGATCCATTTATACAACACCGCCCACGAAAGACCTGCTCAAGATCATGCTCCTGGACAGCGCCCATATTCAAGAGATGGAATCTCGTTGGAAGGCATGCAAACGTCTTCGTCATGGCGAGCAGGGAGTCGAACCCCTCTATACACAGAAGGATGCGGAAAAAACATCCCAACTCTTCAAAGACGTCCTATACGACACACCAATGACACCCTTTGACGGCCTGACAGTCACTTTTCGTGATGCCGGCCATATCTTGGGAGCCTCTTTTCTGGAACTTCAAATCACAGAAAACAGCGCGACATCAAAGGTTATTTTTTCAGGCGACATGGGACGGCCCGCCCAGTTGATCATCAAAGACCCGACCATTGCCACGGATGCGGATTTCCTCTTTCTTGAATCAACCTACGGCAACCGGAATCACAAGAACGAAGAAGAGAGCCTGACAGAATTGGCCGAAGCCATCGCCTATAGTTATAAAAACGGCGAAAAGGTCATTATCCCAGCTTTTGCAGTAGAAAGAACCCAGGAGATCATCTACTGCCTCCATCTGTTGGCCGCAAAAGGGCAACTGCCTGCCGACATGCCCGTCTACGTCGATAGCCCCATGGCCACGCAGGCAACGGAAGTCTTTCGTCGTTACGCGTCATATTTTGACGATGACGCCAAAGCTCTACTGGGCAAGGGAGAAGACCCCCTGACACTTGCCCAGCTCAGATTCACCCAAAGCACAGAGGAATCGATAGCCATCAACATGACAAAGGGCCCTGCAATTGTCATCTCCGCCAGTGGCATGGCCGATGCGGGCCGCATCAAACACCATCTCAAGCACAACCTGTGGCGTGAAGGGGCCAGTGTGGTGTTCGTCGGGTTTCAAGCCCAGGGAACAACCGGGCGGCGCATAATCGACGGCGTGAAAACCGTCCATATCTTCAACGACGACGTAGCCGTCCGGGCCAAGATATTCACTATCAACGGATTTTCCGCCCACGCGGGTCAGACTCAGCTTCTGGATTGGCTCAAACATTTCCAGTCGCCTGCCATGCAGGTATTCCTGATCCACGGTGAATACACGGGGCAACAAGTCCTGGCAGACCTGATCCGGGAGCGCTTCAACTACACGGTCACAATTCCCGATTATCTTGACGAAATCACCCTGAAGCCGGGTGAAGCCCTCACTCGCGTGAAGTATCCCGAGAAGGCAAGACCCACCATCAACTGGGTTTATCTAATAGATGACCTGGAAGCCAAGCTTCATCAACTCCGGGACCGAAAGTCCCAACTTGAGTGCAAGACCTGGACGTCCCAGACGGACCTGCGTGATCGCCTCCTGGACATCGATCGTCATCTTGCTGCCTTTATTTCGGAGATATAAAATATACAGGAGAGGAAATTAGAAATTTCCGATTCATGGAGAATATGTAAAGACATATGGCAAGTGTTCTATCCCTATCAAGCAGGGTCATGAAGAACATATTTAGTCTCTTTCTATCAGTTTGTCTTTTGATCACAATTTCGGGAACAGCCGCATATGCCATAGACGAAGCAGGCACGACTGACGCTGTGATTCCGCATTTAAAAGAAGATAAGAAAGAGGCCACAGGCAGAAATTTTGAATCCATTAGCGAGACATTGGAAACCCTGACGGCACAGATCAAGGCATTATCGGAACAGAACGCCAAAATTCGTGAGATCCAGGCCGATCGGGGTGCTGATATGACGGACCTGAGAGAACGTCTCGAAAAGATAACCGGACAGATCGAGATACTGACGAAAGACGTCTCATCCGTTAAAATAGCCGTGGACGCATTAAACGCAAGAGTTTCATCCATCGAAAAAATGCTGGATTTGGACTCGAATAAGGCAGCGAGTAAGCTTCAGAAGGACAACGAAAAAGAAAAAATCAAAGATATGAATCAGGGAAAAGAAAACGGCGCCGAGGCGGCGCCTCTTTCCGATGAAGATGCCCTTTACGACAAGGCCCTCAAACACTTCAAAGAAGAGCGTTTTGAATCCGCCCGCGAAGAGTTTGAAACCTATCTCACCCGGTACAAAGATTCGGGTCAGGCGGCCAACGCCATGTATTGGATCTGTGAATGTCTGTATTTCGAAGGCAATTATGAAAAAGCCGCTCTCGCTTATGAAACGTTGATTAAAACCCATCCCGAATCCGACAAGATTCCCGCCGCTCTTTTTAAACAGGGTCTTTGCTTCCTGAAACTCGGCGATAAGACAACAGCAAAGTTGCTTTTTCAACAATTGTTGGTCAAGTATCCTCAAACAAGTCATGTCATGCGACGATGGCTCAGGTGAAACTCAAGGAAATGGAAGAAAAAGCGATTAACGGGCCATCACCTGCCAAACCAAAGGAGATGGAAGGAAAGGCGCCGGAAGATAAGGCACCTGACGGGCAATCACCTGCTAAGCCCAATGATACGGAAGAAAAAGCACCGGAAGTGAAGGCAATTGACGCACCATCACCTGACAAACCAAAGGAGATGGAAGAAAAGGCGCCGGAAAATAAGGCAATTGATGGTCAATCCCCGGCTAAGCTCAATGGGACTGAAGAAAAGGTAATTGACGGGCAACCACCAGCCGAGCCAAAGAATGCCCCCACTTCAGCGGGTAAGACTGTAATGGAAACTGGCAATGATGTGAAGCCGTGAAAGATTATAGTGGGCAGGCAAGGGATCGTATGGTGCGGCGGAACTAATTACATTCATGGCGCCTTCATCGAGTAAACCGTAGCCGGAGGTATTGATGACCGTATTCGCAGAAAGTGCGCCATTTTGGTCTATGGAAAATCTTACCGTCGTGACGCCTTTTTCTCCTCTTTCAAAGGCCTTACCAGGATAAGTCCACCGGCTTTCAATCCGATCTTTCACTTTTTTAAGATAATCTCGATATTTACTTTCTTTGCTGCCCAAAGTAACCGTTTCCTCTCTAAACGAATCAGGCTCTTTTCCTCCATCGGATTTGGGTGAGGACGGCTTGACCGTATCACGCTTTTCCGGCGGCGGTTCAACGATAGACGGCAGAAAGCTCTTCAGTTCGGCATTCATGATCCCGTCGGGCGCCATATTGGGCGCCTGGGATCGGAAGGCAATAGGCACGGATAAAACGGCGGCATGCGCTGCAATGGAAATCGTGACAGTAATGATAAATATTTTGTTAATATGGAATTTCACAGGATTCGCCATTCCTTTAGCAGTCTGTTGAAAAACGCCCATCTGCTGCGTTGCGCTACAAGCCTCGTCAATCAACGTACTTCTATGTACGCCTCATTCCTCGACTTTTGCGCGCCTTGCATCTGAACATTTTTGAACAGCCTGCTTGGTCTGAATGTATTACTATAAACCTATGGTGAAAGAAAAATCAACCGATTCCACACCTTGACAGATGATGGCCCCTTTGACATAGTGAATAAATGACAGGGATCATAGAAAAGAGCATTAACCATGAAAGCAGATGAAGATATAAGCCTTGCTATTCTCGTCGTCGATGATGAGGCCAATATTCGCAAGACATTATCCATATGTCTGGAAACGGAAGGACATCGGGTAACAGCTGTCGGTAACCCCAAAGATGCACTTGCCGAGGCTTCTTGCCGGTCTTTTGATATTGCCTTTGTCGATATCAGGCTTGGAACGGCCAGCGGTCTCGATTTGATTCCCGCCCTCTTGGCGACATCGCCCTTAATCAAAATTATCGTCATCACGGCATATGTATCCATTGATACTGCGGTTGAGGCGGTCAAGCGGGGAGCGACCGATTATATCCCAAAACCATTCACACCGCCCCAGATCAATCTTGCCGTCCGCAAGGCCTTCGCGTTTCGGAGTCTTGAACGAAAGGTCGCCAATCTGCATGAAGACCTGGGGCGATCCCGGCTGGAGGAAGATTTTACCACGAAAAGCCCGGCCATGGCACGGGCAGTGGATCTGGCCCGTCAAGCAGCGCCGTCTGATGCGACGATTCTCCTGCGTGGAGAAAGTGGAACGGGCAAAAGTGTGCTTGCTAAAGCGATCCACTGTTGGAGCCAAAGGGCGCCTATGCCCTTCAGTGTCTTGTCCTGCCCTTCTTTATCGCCCGAACTTCTGGAGAGCGAATTATTCGGTCATATCAAGGGAGCCTTCACAGGGGCTGTTCGCGATAATCCCGGCCGCGTCGACACCTGTAATGGGGGAACTCTTCTGCTCGATGAAATCGGCGATTTGCCTTTACCGCTCCAACCAAAGCTCCTGCGGTTCGTTCAGGATAAAGAATATGAGCGGGTCGGCGATTATACGACACGCCATGCCGATGTTCGCATTATTGCCGCAACGAATGTCGACTTGGAAAATTCGGTCCGGGAGGGCCGCTTCCGGGAAGATCTCCTCTATCGCCTTAACGTCATCCAGATCGAACTGCCTCCCCTGCGATCCCGACCCGACGATGTGATTGCCCTGGCGGGCCGTCTCATCTTTTTTTTCAACCGAACGTGTCATAAATCAATTACAGGTTTTACGGAGGAGGCAAACCGGCTGATCAAAACATATAGCTGGCCGGGCAATGTCAGGGAACTGCGGAATGTGATCGAAAGGGCCGTCATCCTCTGCAGGACGGATTGTATCGATGCTTGCGACCTCCCGGACACCTTCCGTGGAGGTCTTCAACCTGTCCGTCTCGGTGACGCTATCTCCCTGGAAAAGATCGAAGAAGAACACATCCGCCTGGTTCTGGCAATGTCCAAATCCCTTCAAGAAGCCGCTTGTATCCTCGGCATCGATCAAGCCACCCTCTGGCGTAGACGCAAGCAATATGGAATCTAGGCGCAAGCGCAATATCTGGAAACATTAGCAAGAGAAACTCGCTTTATATGACATTTTATATGTCTTCCATGCGATTTTTCACTTGACATGAAATCACTAATGAAAGTAGTGATACTCACAGTTATTGATTTGCCTAGCGTTGTTTATAGTCTGAATCTCCAAAACAAGGAATTGATAACTTATGGATAAGATCATATTGCTGGAACGAGAACTGATTTTTTTGGGGCTGCTTGACAAAGCCAGAGAAATTTATAGTGAGTTTGGCAGTAAGAGCGCATTATCCTATATAAAATCCAGCTACCACCTGTTGAGCAAGATTTACCACCCCGATTTAAATCCCGAAAACGAAAAGAAAGCAAAAAATCTTCAACAGAGACTCAATCATGTCAGTGAACTAATCAGCCGGGCCAGCGATGAAGAGCTCATCAGCTTGCTGCAGCAAGGCTTGCAGGAAAAGAACTCCCGGAAGAAGAAAATACTTGTCGTTGAGGATGAATTCGGGCTTCAGGAAACCTTACGGGATGTGTTTCGCATGGAAGGTTATGACGTACGCGTAGCTGTCGATGGCGAAAACGGTTATCAAACATATCTTCAATTCAGGCCTGACCTGGTTTTTACCGATGTGGTCATGCCGAAAATGAGTGGTATAGAGCTGGTTGAGAAGATTCGCCAGGATAATCCTAAAATCAGAGTGATCTATATCAGCGGTTTTTTCGGTCTCAGAAATGTAAAGCGGGATCTAAATGAAGATGTCCTGAGGTACGGCTATCCCTGCTTGTCTAAACCATTCAAAATCAGCGCCATGCTGGAACTGGTCGAAGAATATCTTAATAATCAAATCGGTCTGCATCGCTACGCCTGATTTCAGGTGCTTTCTTTCCTGCGATAATCTTTGTATTATGCAATGTCATTTTAGTTTATGCATTGCACCATGCAATGTCCCTATTCCGTCACACAAACAATATGCATTAAAATTCGATCATTTATCTTTTAAAGCCTGCTGGCATACCCATTGCTATATTTTTCTTTTGAAGGAGATATATCATGTTTGGACTTCAACAGAAATTATCGATGGGCTTTGGAGGGTTGCTTCTGATCCTCCTGGTTGTGGGAATCCAAAGCATCGTCCAGTTTCGGGATCTCGGTCAATCCATCGACATAATTTTACGGGAGAATTACCGTAGTGTCGTTGCCTGCCAGGAAATGAAAGAAGCACTGGAACGCATGGATAGCGGCATTCGCTTTACCTTTCTGGGATACCAGAAGGAAGGGGCAGAGTTGATACGGAAAAATGAAGCCGCCTTTGATAAGGCCCTGGACATTGAACTTCACAATATAACTATTCCAGGGGAAGACAAAAGGGCGACGTCCTTGAAGGCCCTCTACACCGCCTATCGGGAAACGCTTCGCAAGACCGAAAATGATGATTTGCCCCTCAATCTACGCCGTCAGCTGTATTTCAAAGAACTCCTTCCATTATTTAACCAAGTCAAGAACACAGCGGATGAGATTCTCCAGATGAATCAAAACAACATGCATGAAGCAAATGACCTGGCAAGGAAGCAGGCGGCTACGGCCCAGAGACAGATGGTGTTTTTTTTGTTCTTCGGGGCTGCGACGGCTATTGCCTTCATGATTTTTGTGGGCAAGTGGATTCTTCGTCCAATTTACCGCCTGATCCATTCTGCAGAGGCAATTCGTGACGGAAATCTGGATCTTGTCGTACAGGCAGATTCACGTGATGAAATCGGACGCCTTTCAGAGGCCTTTAATGACATGGCGCTTAGTCTTCGCGCCTTTCGCCGCAGTGATCAAGCCAAGCTGGCACTTACCCAGGACGCGGCCAAAGAAACTTTCAGCAGGCTGCCCGATGCCGTGGCAATTGTCAATCTTAAAGGAAAAGTAGAGATGTCGACGGAATCGGCAAAAAACCTTTTTGGCCTGAAGACCGGTACATTGGTCCGAGATGCCGCTGTCGATCATTTATATCGTCTTTTCTATAATGTTATCGAACAAGGCCCGTTGAAAAATCTCGAAGAAGAAAAACTTTTTCAACTTTTCGTAAACGGCGATGAGCGGTATTTTCATATCACTGCGGCGCCCATGGCCAACCGCGACGGTCACATGACGGGCGTCATCCTGGTCATGAAAGATGTGACGGAACAACGGCAGGTGGAGGAACTGAAAAGCGGTTTGGTGTCCACGGTATCCCATCAATTGAAAACACCGCTGACATCCATACGCATGGCGATTCACCTCCTGTTGGAAGAGAAAGTCGGTCCTCTGACGGAAAAGCAGATCGAGTTGCTCATGGCCGCCCAGGAAGAAAGTGATCTACTCCACCGGATCTTGACTAAACTCCTGGATATCAGCCGTATTGAGTCCGGCAGCATCCGGATGGATTGCCGATCCGTCCCCCCCCATCTGCTGGTTCGTGAGGCTATGGAACCGTTCCGGCGGGCTGCTCAAGAGGGCGGTATTGAGCTGGAGGCAATGATCCCCGATGATCTGCCCATGGTTTATGCCGATACGAGCCAGATGGACCATGTCTTTTCAAATCTCTTGTCCAACGCGCTGCGCTATACGACTCCCGGCGGCCGGGTCAGCATTACGGCGAATACGGAGGAAAGATTCGTACGCTTTATTGTGACCGACACGGGAAGCGGCATCCCAAATCAATTTCTCCAAAGGATCTTTGAACAGTTTTTCCGAGTGCCCGATCAGAAACAAGACACCGGAACCGGTTTGGGACTGGCCATTGCAAAAGAGATCATTGAAGCCCATGGCGGAAATATCAATGTGGAAAGCAAGGAAGGCCAGGGGGCAACCTTTTCTTTCACCCTGAAACGGGCGGATTTATCGTCATAAAATGTTGTTGAAAACTCAATTTTGGGCAGGCTGTTCAAAAATGCCCATATGCAAGGCGCACAAAAGCTGAGGAATGAGGCGTACATAGAAGTACGTCGATTGACGAAGCTTGCAGCGCAACGCAGCAGATGGACGTTTTTCAACAGCCTGATAAAGGAGTAGAATCATGTTGTTGGATTCTATTTACATAATTTGCGCCATCTTTTTTTTCGGCCTTTGTCTTTTGTTTGCATTTGCCTGTGAGAGGTTTTGATCATGCTGGAAATCTTGGTCGGTATTATCGGAGTCGCGCTGATTTTTTATCTTTTTTTCGCGATCATCAGACCCGACAAGTTTTAATTTCGATTTTATGCAGGCTGTTCAAAAATGTCCAGATGCAAGGCGCGCAAAAGCTGAGGAATGAGGCGTAGATAGAAGTACGTCGATTGACGAAGCTTGCGGCGCAACGCAGCAGATGGGCGTTTTTCAACAGCTTGTTCGAAAAGGAACTCAGAATATGATGGATATATACGGATGGATACAATTGACCCTGTTTATAGGACTCCTTGCTTTGCTGACCAAACCGCTTGGTCTTTACCTAATATGTGTCCTTGACCCAATGGGCAGAACTTTTCTGGATGCAGTGCTGAAGCCTTTGGAGCACATTTTTTACCGGCTTATGGGTGTGGACCCGGCAAAGGAGCAGGGATGGAAGGCTTACACCGTATCCCTCACGCTTTTCAGTCTGGCATCTCTTCTGTTTACCTATGCCATATTAAGGCTGCAGCATCTGCTGCCCCTGAACCCCATGGGGTTCGGCCCACTGAGCCCCGATCTTGCTTTCAACACGGCAGCCAGCTTTACAACAAATACAAACTGGCAAAGTTATAGCGGAGAAACCACGTTGTCCTATTTCTCGCAAATGGTGGGACTCACTTTCCATAATTTTGCCTCTGCCGCTACGGGCATAGCTGTGGCGGCAGCCCTTGTACGAGGCATAGCCCGGCAGACGGCAAAGACCATCGGCAATTTCTGGGTCGATCTTATCCGGGTGAATCTTTATCTCCTGCTGCCGATCTGTCTGCTCTATGCAGTTTTTCTCATTTCCCAGGGCGCGATTCAAAACTTCAGCCCTTATCAACAGGTAAAATTGATTGAACCTTTCACAGTCGAAGAACCGAAACAGGATGCGGCAGGAACACCGATCAAAGACCCGCAGGGAAATCCGGTGGTTGAAATAAAAAAAATGGAAACACAAACGATTGCCCAGGGTCCTCTTGCCTCACAGGCGGCCATCAAGATGCTGGGCACCAATGGAGGCGGTTTTATGAATGCCAATGCCGCCCATCCATATGAAAACCCGACGCCCCTTGCGAATTTTATCCAGATGCTCTCGATCTTCTTAATCCCCAGTGCCCTGACCTGGTTCATGGGTCATACGGTTGGAAACCGACGCCACGGCTGGGTAATCTGGGGGGCCATGGCCTTTCTCTTCCTGGCAGGTGTTATGGTCTGCTGGTGGGCCGAAGCTGCGGGAAATCCACACCTGACAGCTCTGGGACTCGATCAATTAAGCGGAAACATGGAGGGCAAGGAGGTTCGTTTCGGAATCTTCAATTCCGCCCTCTTTGCCACGGTCACAACGGATGCCTCATGCGGCGCCGTAAATGCCATGCATGATTCCTTTACGCCTCTGGGCGGCCTGATCCCCCTGCTTAATATACAGCTTGGCGAGGTCATATTCGGCGGCGTGGGCGCCGGTTTATATGGCATGTTGATCTTTGTCGTTCTGACTGTTTTTCTGTCGGGCCTGATGATCGGGCGAACACCGGAGTACCTGGGAAAGAAGATCGAGGCCTTTGATGTCAAAGTCAGCGTCCTGGCCATCCTGATCCTATGCATCTGTATTTTGGGTTATGCCGCCTGGGGGGCCGTCAGTTCCTGGGGAATTGCCGGGTTAAACAATACGGGACCTCACGGCCTCTCCGAAATCCTCTATGCCTATTCATCAGCCACAGGCAATAACGGCAGCGCCTTTGCGGGTCTTAGCGCAAATACCCCTTGGTTGAATACGACCCTGGCCTTTGCAATGCTTATCGGCCGTTTTTTCGTGATCATCCCGGTAATGGCACTGGCGGGTAACCTTGCGAAGAAGAAACTCGTTCCGGAGCATGCCGGAAGCTTCCCTGTTTCGGGTATCACTTTTCTCATCTTGCTCGTAGGAACCGTCCTGATTGTTGGTGCGCTGACCTTTCTGCCTGTTCTGGCGCTGGGGCCCATTGTCGAGCATTTCATTATGACAGGTTCCGGGAGGTTGTTCTAATGGCTGTCAAATCACATGTCCTTTTTGAAAAAGATATCATCAGTGAGGCATCGCTTGCATCATTCCGGAAACTTCATCCCCTGAATATGATGAAGAACCCCGTTATGTTCGTCACGGAGGTCGGGGCTCTCATGACGACTATCGGCCTTTTCTTCAGACCGGCGGGCGAGCCCCTTGGTTTTGGGCTCCAGATCACCCTCTGGCTCTGGTTTACCGTTCTATTTGCCAATTTTGCCGAGGCCATGGCGGAGGGACGGGGCAAAGCACAGGCAGACGCCCTGCGGAAAACGCGTACCCATACTATGGCCAACCTGATACTGGCCTCCGGTGCATTGGAACAAATGCCGGCTGAGGCCCTTCGGAAAGGGGATGTGATTCTCGTTTCCGCTGGTGAAATCATTCCAGCTGACGGGGACATCATTGAAGGGGCGGCGACTGTGGATGAATCGGCCATTACTGGCGAGTCGGCCCCTGTCATCCGCGAGGCCGGCGGCGACCGAAGCGCCGTTACCGGCGGGACGCGGGTCCTCTCCGATCAGATCAGGGTCGAGGTGACTGCCGATCCGGGAGAAAGTTTCATGGACCGCATGATCGGGCTCGTGGAAGGGGCTGAACGGCAAAAGACACCCAATGAAATCGCCTTGACCATACTCCTCTCGGCCCTTACCATTATCTTTCTGGTAGTGATCCTGACATTGAAGCTTTTCGGCCTCTATTCGGGCTTGTCCTTTTCCGTAACGGTTCTCATCTCCCTTCTGGTGTGCCTGATTCCCACAACCATCGGCGGACTATTGAGTGCAATCGGCATTGCCGGAATCGACCGGCTGGTGCAGAAGAACGTCCTGGCCATGAGTGGCCGGGCAGTAGAGGCAGCGTGAGACGTTGACGTCCTGCTCCTGGATAAAACGGGAACCATTACCCTCGGCAATCGGCAGGCAACAGAATTTATTCCCTCACCGGGCGTATCGGCCCAGGAACTGGCTGACGGGGCTCAACTCGCCTCCCTGGCCGATGAGACACCGGAAGGTCGAAGTATTGTAGTCCTGGCTAAAGACTACGGCCTGCGGGGCCGTTCTATCGCCGACATGGCTCATGCAACATTCATGGCCTTTTCTGCACAATCCCGTATGAGCGGAGTAGATGTGGACAGCCGGAAGATTCGAAAGGGCGCCCCCGATGCAATCAGGGAATTCATCGGGAAGGATTATTCTCCGGCTGAGACAGAGGCGATAGAGAAAATCTCTCGGTCGGGAGGAACATCCCTGGTGGTTGCTGAAGATAACCGCGTCTTGGGAGTCGTTCATCTTAAGGACATTGTCAAGGGCGGTTTGAAGGACCGCTTCGAGCGTTTTCGGGCCATGGGTATCCGCACCGTCATGATCACCGGCGATAATCGTTTGACAGCGGAGGCCATCGCCCAAGAGGCCGGTGTTGATGATTTTCTGGCTGAGGCCCGGCCTGAAGACAAACTTGCCCTCATACGCCGGGAACAGGCAACAGGTCACCTGGTCGCCATGACCGGTGACGGCACAAATGATGCCCCGGCACTGGCCCAGGCAGATGTAGGCGTGGCGATGAATACGGGAACCCAGGCGGCCAAAGAAGCAGGAAACATGGTCGATCTCGACTCCAATCCGACAAAACTCATCGAGATCGTGGAAATCGGCAAGCAGATGCTCATGACCCGCGGTGCCCTGACCACTTTCAGCATCGCCAATGACGTAGCCAAATATTTCGCCATCATTCCCGCCATGCTGATCGGATTATTTCCGGTCATCGCACCGTTGAACATCATGGGGCTTAAATCGCCCCAAAGCGCTATCCTGTCTGCCGTTATTTTCAATGCTCTGATCATCGTGGCCTTGATACCGCTCGCCCTCCGGGGTGTCATGTTTCGGCCTTTGTCCGCTTCAATCCTGCTTCGGCGAAATTTGTTCATTTATGGGCTGGGAGCCTTTTGGCTCCTTTTGCAGGCATTAAAATCATTGATGTGATTATCAATTTTCTGGGATTGGCCTAAATACTATAAACCGGCGCCCTGGAAGGCTGCCTGGAAATGAATAGGAACAAACAATGAAGGTACAAAATTATTTGAGGGAATTACACATTGCTTGTATGACCATAGGGCTTTTGGCCGTCATCCTCTGCGGAGCGTATCCTCTTTTGGTCTGGGGCATGGGACAGATCTTATTTCCCCATCAGGCAAACGGTTCACTGATTCAAGTTCATGGGAAAATGGCGGGCTCGTCACTCATTTCTCAAGGATTTAAAGGGCCTCTCTATTTCCATCCCCGACCTTCAGCGGCAGGACAAGGCTATGACGGAGCCAACTCCGGCGGCAGCAACCTCGGACCGACATCCCTGAAGCTGGTCGACATGGTGAAAAATCGCACCAAAGATTACCGGGCAGTAAATAATATCAGTCCTCAAACCCCAATTCCTGCCGATGCCGTTACAGCCTCCGGAAGCGGTCTGGACCCCCATATCAGCATGCAGAATGCCCTGCTGCAAGCTCCTCGTGTGGCGAAAGCCAGGAATATGGGGTTGGAGACCCTTAAGAAGAAAATAACCATGCATACGGAAGGCCGTGATTGGGGCATCTTTGGTGAACCCCGGGTAAATGTCCTGATGCTGAACATCGATCTTGACGGAAGGCGGTGATAGCCGGTGACAAATGAACGGGCTGACGCATTTCTGCGGATGATCCGCCGTGCCGAACGGGGACGGTTGAAGGTATATCTCGGTTACGCGGCAGGCGTCGGCAAGACATATCAAATGCTCCAGGAGGCCCACCGTCTCAAGGCGGATGGGATTGACGTCGTGGTCGCCCTGGTTGAAACCCATGGCCGGGCCGATACGGCAAAGCTCATTGAAGGGCTGGAGGTAATACCCCGTGAGCAGCGACAGTACCGGGGTATTGTCACCGAAGAGATGGATTTGGAAGCCGTTCTCCGGCGCAAACCTCAGGTTGCCCTGGTGGATGAGCTTGCCCATACCAATGTGCCGGGAACCAAGAACGCCAAACGGTATGAAGATGTTCAGGATATTCTGGCCGCCGGCATCCATGTCATGACAACCTTGAATGTTCAGCATTTGGAGAGCCTTTACAATACAGTTGAAAAAACCGTTGGTGTCAAGGTGAGGGAACGGCTGCCCGACAGTGTCCTGGCCGAAGCCGATCAAATTGTAAATGTTGATGTTACACCGGAGGATCTCCAGGAACGTCTGATGGAGGGTAAGGTTTATCCGTCGGAACGGGTCGGGACGGCTATGGAGAACTTTTTCAAGGCCCCCAATCTCGAAAACCTGCGGGAATTGACCCTGCGGGAAATGGCGGCCCAGATCGATCAGAAGCGTCAGGAGACACTCCCTGAGGATAGCCCCATCGTGCCCGATCAGATCATGGTCTGCCTGAGTTCACGGGGTCCCAACAGCGATATGCTCCTTCGGTATGCCTCACGGCTTGCCGGTAAGTTCAATCGGAACTGGTTTGCCGTTTACGTCCAAACACCTTCCGAAGAGGCCACTGTGATCGACAGCCAGACCCAAAGAATGATCTCCGGAACACTGACTCTGGCGAAGGAACTGGGCGCCATGGTCTTCACCTATAAAGGTTATGACATTGCTGATACGATCATCCGTTTTGCCAGAGAATATATGGTTGGCCATATCGTCCTCGGATCACCGGCCCCCATTTCTTTCTGGAGACGGATCAAAGGGGAAAGGAGCATCCCGGATCGTTTGATTGAAGAGGCCAAAGGCGTGACCATCGTTGTCCTGGGTACGCATACTTATAATCCGGCCAAGCCGAAGGCAGCCATTGCAATGGATGAGCAATACCGTGCTCCCTTGAAAGCGACGGCGCCTGCATCAAAATCTCCGGGAGAAGGGGCGCCTGTGTTGATGAGTTCTCTCCTCAATGAAGGAAAGATAATGATCTGGTATGAACCGGTATCCCGTGAAGAAGCCCTCGACACTCTGGTCAGGATGGCTTGTGCAGGCATACCGGATGTCGATCCGGGATACTGTGTGGAATCTGTCCGAAACCGCGAGGATCAGGGATCGACTTTTTTTAATGAAGGCGTAGCATTTCCCCACGGCAGGATTGCCGGTCTCTTACAGCCCCTTGCCGCCCTAGGGATAACACGGCAGGGAATCAAGGACATGGACACGGAAAAACCCATGGAATTTATTTTCCTGAGTTTATCCCCTGAAGATAAACCGGAAATTCAATTGCAACTTCTGGCACTGGCCGCACGGAATCTCCAGAACAGGCATTTGCGGCAGGTCCTGCAGGCGGCCCATGACGCCCAGGAGGCATTTGCGCCCCTTCAGTCCTGGGAAAGCAGATAATCCTTACCTGCGCTGCTTACGGAAACATTATTCAGCCTTGCTTTTCTTTCAATAATCAACGACTAAATTTCAGACAAATCGATCAGCTGGTAGCAAGGTATTGGTCTGAATGTGAATGGGATTTTTCCCAGTCCGTATCAGTGATGTCATATGCAACATGTTAACATGGGAAAAATCCCTGAACCGGAAGGGCAATACCTTGCTACTATGCATCAGAGTCTATAGGTATTGGTGGTGGATTTGGTCTTATCAATTTTCTTGACAAATTTTGAAAAGTCCGTATGTATGCCTGTTTCATGAACCTTGATGAACGGATGATGCGCCTTGCCCTGGAGCAGGCACGTATCGCCGCCGAGAGGGGAGAAGTGCCCGTCGGCGCTGTACTTGCCCTGGGGGAAACTGTCTTGGCCTGTGCACACAACAGCCCGATCTTCTTGAACGATGCATCTGCCCATGCCGAGGTACAGGTCATCCGTCAAGGAGGCGCCAAGTTAGGGAACTATCGGTTACCGGGTACAACCCTGTACGTCACTCTTGAACCGTGCATTATGTGCGTAGGCGCCATCATCCAGGCTCGGATCGGACGGCTCGTTTTCGGCGCTTATGATCCCAAGGCAGGGGCTGTCGCCTCCCTATACCGGATTCTTGAAGATGGGCGGTTCAATCATACCGTCCAAGTGACTGAAGGAATAGAAAAAGAGGCCTGTGCCGAAATTTTAAGTGGATTTTTCCGAGGAAAGAGGCTAGTATCGCGGACTGTTTCAGAGACGGAATCAATATAGTGGAGAGGTACCGAAGTGGTCGTAACGGGATCGACTCGAAATCGATTTGGGGGCCAAAAGCTCTCACGGGGGTTCGAATCCCCCTCTCTCCGCCATGAAAAAAAATAAAGGGAGAGATGCCTGAGAGGCCGATAGGGCACGACTGGAAATCGTGTGTATGCCCACAAAGGTGTACCGCGGGTTCGAATCCCGCTCTCTCCGCCATACATAAACGAGCAGCGGCCGATCCTTGGAGGGTATGGCCGCCGCCGTTACATTCCATAGCCGGGGCCCGTGCAACGGCGGATTGTGAACCCCGTCAGGTCCGGAAGGAAGCAGCGGTAACAATAACCGGCGTGTGCCGCGGGGAACCCCGGCTATCTATACTTCAATCTATGTACAATCTATGTCCGATTATCTTGTCATAGCCCGCAAATGGCGACCTCAGACCTTTGAAGACGTCGTAGGCCAGGAACATGTAGTTAAGACTTTGAGAAATGCCATCAGTCTGAACCGCATTGCCCATTCATTCATTTTCAGCGGCCCCAGAGGCATTGGAAAGACATCCATCGCCCGGATTCTCGCTAAAGCCCTGAATTGCGAAAAAGGTCCCACACAGGCACCCTGCCAGATCTGCCCCAATTGCCGTGAAATCACGGAGGGCATTTCCCTTGACGTTCAAGAAATCGATGGCGCATCCAACAGAGGAATCGATGAGGTTCGAGAGCTTCGGGAAAACGTCAGATTTCAGCCTGTATCATCCCGTTACAAGGTTTACATCATCGATGAGGTCCACATGCTTACGCGGGAGGCCTTCAATGCCCTCCTGAAAACCCTGGAGGAACCGCCGCCCCACGTCATTTTCGTCTTTGCGACTACGGAAACCCAAAAAATCCCCGCTACGATCATGTCCCGGTGTCAGTGCTTCGATTTTCACCGTATTTCGTTGAAGCACATTGCCCAGAACCTCAGGAAGATCGCCGATGCCGAGGGCATTCGCATCTCCGATGCAGGTCTCATGTGGATCGCCGAGGCCGGAGACGGCAGCATGCGAGATTCGGAAAGCATCTTTGACCAAGTCATCTCATATGCCGGCCTCGACATTGCGGACCAGGACGTCGAAAGCATCCTCGGACGGTCGGACCGGCGCTTTTTGTTCCAAACCTCCGCTGCCGTTTTCAAAGGCGATGCCGCCCAATGTCTCCGGATCATCGATGAAGCTTACTACGCCGGCCTCGATATGCTGTCTTTTTTCCAAATGCTGCTTCAGCATTTTCGTAATCTTCTGTTCATCAAGATCATAGGACCCCATGAAGACATGCTCCAGATCGGCGGAGATGATCTGGAAAAGATGAAAGAACAGACGGCGGACCTTTCCCGTGATACTCTCCAACGCTATCTGGACGTTCTCATGGACGAGGAAGACAGCCTCCGGAGAAGCCGACACACCAGGTTGAACCTGGAAGCAACTCTTGTCCGCATGGCCTATCTGGAGCCCTTGATCCCCATCGATCAGATTATGTCCCGGATGGAAGGACTGGAAAAACGTCTTTCATCGGGGCCTTCGGAACCGGCAAAACCAAAAGCTGCTTCTTCACAAATGACCTATGCCTCCACGCAGAAAGAAGAGCATCCCTCACCTGTCCATGAAACAAAAAAATCTGCTTATGAGACGATTGTCCCATCCGATGATCAACGGCCAAATGATATCCCCAGCCAAGAAGGAAATGAACAACAATTGCCGCAGATGGGTTCGCCTTTAGCCGGTCAGGAGGATGCGTTGTGGGACGGATTCAAGATCCATGTAAAGAAGGCAAGCTATCCCCTATGGTCCCGGATCGATCATGGAAAAGTTATCGCCCTTGAAAATAATGTTTTGCGCATTTCATGCACCGGAAAAGACTACAACCTTTTTATCGCCACTATGGACGTACCTCAAAAGGAGACGCTTCAGGCCCAGGCACGGGTCTTTTTTAAAAACGAGCTTATCGTGCTCCGATTCGAACCAAACGGATTGGAACAGGAGCCAACTGACAAAGTCCAGAATGGACCGTCCAGAACGAACCGCTTGATGGAAAGCAAAAGAGAAGTCATGAACCATCCGGCGTTACAAAAAATACTGGATGTATTCGAGGGCGCTGAGGTAAAAGAGGTTGTTTCACGAAAATCTGCAGGCGAAACTCGCAAACAAGACGTATGACAATGAAATTAGGAGGTTAGAACCTTGGCAAATTTTGGAAATATCATGAAACAGGCAAAAAAGCTGCAGGAGCGTATGGCCAAACTCCAGCAGGAATTGGAACACAGGACGGTCGAAGCATCGGCAGGAGGCGGCATGGTTTCTGTCGTCGTCAACGGCAAGTTTGAGGTGGCATCTCTTAAAATTGAAAGGGATGTAGTCAACCCCGACGACGTAGACATGCTCCAGGATCTGATCATCGCCGCCGTCAACGAAGGGATTCGGAAGGCGCAGGAAATGACGACGACCGAAATGTCAAAAATAACGGGTGGCATGAATCTCCCCGGGTTGATGTGAGGTCAGTGTGATGACCACTGGTTATGCCCCTCCCATTCAGCGTCTCATCAAAGAGCTGGGCCGCTTTCCCGGTATCGGAGAAAAAACGGCGGCCCGCCTTGCAAACTTCATCCTCTACGAAACGATTGAGGATGCCCGACGCCTTGCCGAAAGTATCATGGAGGTAAAGGAAAAAATCCGTCTATGTTCCGTCTGCTTCAATTTGGCAGAAAAAGAAATCTGTGAAATATGCGCCGATAACGTTCGTGATAGTCACACGATCTGCATCGTCGAAGATCCTGATGCACTGATCGCCGTCGAAGAAACAGGCGGCTTCCACGGCACATACCACGTTCTGCACGGAGCCCTCGCACCTCTGGACGGCATCGGCCCCGACGACCTTCGCATCCATGATTTGCTGAATCGCATCCGCGACAATGCCGTGACGGAAGTGATTATCGCTACCAACCCCAATGTCCAGGGTGAATCAACAGCCGTCCTTATCACACGGTTGCTCCAGGATAAGAACCTTCGTGTATCGCGAATCGCCATGGGCGTTCCCGTGGGCGGCGATCTGAAATACACGGACCGGATGACCCTCGGAAAGGCCATCGAATTCCGCAGAAATATGTAGAGCATGGGAATATTTCCTCATCAGGCGGGGAAGGACTCCTCATCAATGCTGAATAATCCAGGGCGCTAAAATAATTACCACATGTATTTGTCTAATTTTACTGGCATATTTTAGCATACCTATTTTGGCATATTCTTTGTATAGTATCGATCAACTTTAAAACTAAATGGAGGTATGTGTCATGAAGAAGTTAATGTCCGTCGTCGTTTCCATCCTGTTCGCCCTTTCCCTGTCCGGTCTTGCTTTCGCACAGGCTGCAAAAGAAGCAAAGCCCGCTGCAGAGCCCGCAAAGGCTGAGGAAAAAGCCCCTGCAAAGGAAA
>CAZYDG010000064.1:0-3954 GCA_964645835.1 uncultured Syntrophaceae bacterium | reverse complement strand
CCATTCCTGCTAAGAAAGGCTATGGAAAAGAAACTCAAAACGATCTTCTCACACATCAAACCGGGGTAACTTTCTTTATGAGGCAACGTTACCTCTTGTCACTACACTTTCGGTAACATTTTAATCTGAGGCAACGGGGCCGTAATCCACAGGCCAAAAGCAAAAAATTTTTGATGCACAGGGGGATAACCCTGTCAGCCATCAATTCTGCATGTAAATCATCTCGGCGATCCGCGCCAGATCGGCGCCGATGTTGTTTGTCAGAGCCAGAACGGCATTACTGTCCGGCGCATCGGTGGGATGGACGTGATTGACGAAGAAGGCAAATGCAAGTTTCCGCCCGGAGGCTGCCGTCATGTAACCGGCCAGGGCCTTGATCTGGACGTAGCCGCTGTTGTTCATAAGGTCGAACAGGCCGATAGTGCCCGTCTTGGCCAGGACCTTTCCTTTGGCCGGGCTTTCCGCGCTGACAGCGTTCGATAGGGTGCCGTCTACGCCCAAAACGGGAAGCCCGTCACGGAAGGCTGCGAAATCCTTGTGGGTCGTCATGAATGACAACAGAGAAACGACGGCTCTGGGTGTCACCAGGTTGGACGCGGAGATGCCCGAGCCGTCACTCAGGGAAAGAGCGGCCGGATCGATGCCCGTCCGGACAAAAAAAGCCCGTTCCCTTTTCATTCCTTCCTCAAAGGTATCTCGACCGCTTTGCACCGCCAAAAGAAGGGGCAACATATCGGCCCCCTGGTTGTGGCTCGTCTTGAGGATGGAACGCAACGTGTCGGCCAGGGGAGGCGATACCTGCTCCGCGACTTTTTGCATCGTTTTGTCATACATCGCCGGTTTGGGCAGGCGGGCGATGCTATTTCCCTGGGCAGGCAAGGCCTGTACACGGACCCCGGCCTTTTTCAGGGCGCTGATCAGGGAAGTCCGAATCAGGGAAGAAGGATCGCCGACAGGGGCTGTTTTGGTTACCGCCTGCCCCTGGAACGGAATTTGGCCGGTAACGATGATCCGGCCTGTTCCATCCGCCTCAATCTCCAACTTTTCAGATTCCGCGCTACCTGCAGTGCGGACATGGACGGAAACGCGCAGGGTAGGTCCCTGAGGTTGCCAGGTCACTGTGGCGGGACTGTTCGGGGTCCGGCCCGGTTTAATTGTGAATTCAACAATGTTGTCATGGATCATGACCGGCGCGAGAACGTAAAGCAATCTTCCCGGTCTGGACACACTATAGATACGATGACGTTTAAAGAGACGGTCATCAATTACGACTTCCCCTTTGACGGTCCTGATACCCGAAGCTTTGACCTGGGCCGCTAGTCCCCGCATATCGGAAAGCGTTAGATCGCCGGCAGCGACAAGGATGAGGTCACCTTTCAACAGCCCCGATTTATCGACCTTTCCCGAGGCATAAACAGGTGTCTTGAGAGTAAACTGACTGCCCAGCCCGTCAAGGGCGGCGGCGGCGGAAAAGAGCTTGGTGACAGATGCGGGGCCAATCAATGTATCCGCATTCATGCTCCAGAGAGTTTCCTCCCTGGTCAAATCCTTAACCATCATGCCCCAACGGGCATATTTATAGCGAGGCGATTCCATCACCTGCCGAATGGCCTGGGGGACCTCCGCCAGGGAATTATTCGGTTCCGCGGCAAGGCATGGCGCAAGGAAAAGGATTAAAAGAACCGGGATAAACCGCAGGAGAGAAAACACGAGGGCGTTTCGCCCGTTTCCTCTAAAACGATTTCGGTTTCTGATTCTGATACGGACTCCCATTGGGCTCCCCGGCAATTTCCAGCAATAATGATTTGATGGCGGCTGCCTTTTCCGGGGCAATGACACCGGACTGAAAGAAACGAATGACGCCTTTCTTATCCAGAATGAGCAAATTCGTGTCATCGCCCTTCATGGCATACGTTGCACGCATCTTGCCATCCCAGTCACCGTATACGGTCATGCCGACCTTCCGGGATTTCTCGACAAGGGTGCTTTTCCAGATGCTCTTGAAGGGCCAGGCGGCGCCGGTGGCGTCGATGATGGGAAGAACAAAGATCTGGTCGTAAATTTCCTTGGGTTGTTCGCGGTAGAAGGCGGTCAGCACATTCTTCAAGGGACGGCTCTTCGGCAGGATCTCTTTGCATTCATAGAAAAGGATCACTACTTTCCCCCGGACCATTTTGGCATCAAGGGTTTTGCCGTCTCCCGCCTCGACGCGGAAAAACGGCGCCTCCTTGCCTAAAAGATTATTTTGTGCCGCCCAGGCGTGGCATGACAGGCCGACGGCCGCCATAATCCATAAGCAGGTGAAAAGACATTGTGACACCTTCACGCCTCGTATCCTCCATAATAGATAATACGAACAATTTATCCTTTCTTGAGAGACGATGCAAGGGTGAAGTGATATAATATGCAACCGGTTGGCGGGATTTACTATTCAGATTAGCGAATTTTCTTTCCTGGGCAGCGTAAAGTAAAAGCTTGCCCCCTTGTCCACTTCCCCTTCAGCCCATACCCGACCCTTATGCCGATGGATAATGCGCTGAACAATCGCCAGCCCAATTCCTGTACCCTCAAATTGATCGACACTGTGCAGCCGCTGAAAGACGCCAAAGAGTTTCTCACAATATTGCATGTCAAAACCAACACCGTTGTCCTTGACGTAATAGATATTTTCCCTTTCATTGGCATGACAGCCCACTTCAACCACGGGGGCAGCCTTCATCCCTGAGTATTTGACCGCGTTGGAAAGAAGGTTGGTGAGTGCCTGACCTATTAAGGTCCGATCTCCCATCCCAGCCGGAAGGTTATCGATCCTCAGGGTTGCCTGCATATCGGGATTTGTCATACGGATAGATTCCCATATCTGGTTGACGAGAACGTCCATTTCAATCCGCGAGACGGTTATGGTCTGCCTGTCAAGTCGTGAAAGGGCAAGAATTTCATCTATGAGTAGATTCATCCTCTGCGCATTGTCCTGGATGACGTTGAATAACCGCCTTGTCTCTTCGTCGAATGAATCTCCTTTCTTTTTGAGGATCATCCTCGCATATCCATCGATAGCGCGAAGAGGCGCCTTGAGGTCATGAGAAACGGAGTAGCTGAAGCTCTCCAATTCGTTGTTGGCATTTTTCAACCGCTCCGTCTGTTCCTGGAGCGCAAATACCGTTTGCCTGCGTTCGGTAACATCCTCGATCATGCCGACAAAATACTTGATCCGGCCGGTGGAATCCCTTATGGCACTGGCTGCGAGTTGGCCCCAGATAATGTTTCCATCCTTGGTAAGGTAACGCTTTTCCATCGTAAAATGGCTGATTGCGCCCGTCAGCATCCTCTGCAGATGTTGGAGATCCTTTTCGATATCATCGGGATGCGTAATGTCACGTAAAGTCATCCCGATGAGTTCTCCTTCAGCATAACCTAACAAATGGTATAACTCATCATTGGCCCGGACAATCTTTTGGTCCAGGTTGATCATGGCTGCAGCGATGGGCGATTTATCAAAGGTCACGCGAAAGAGCTCTTCATTCTCTTGTAATGCCTCCTCTATCTTCTTTCGTTTCGTGATGTCGCGAATGACACTGATCAGCATGTTTATATCGCCGATAACTGCGCCACGCGCACTGACATCTACTGGGAATATGCTGCCGTCCTTGCGCCGATGACGGGTCTCAAAAAGCAGACCCTCTGAAAAAGCTTTTGCTATCTGCTCCGTGACTATCTCTGAGGAGTCGGCGGCACGCAGATCGTAGATGGTCATCTTCAGGAGTTCCTCGGTGGTGTACCCGTAAGCCATTGCGGCTGCATCGTTCGCCTCCATGATGGGGTCAGCTCACGAAACGGAAAAAATCGTACGCTAAGCTTCTCCGAGCATTCGGAGCGGCCGGAACTTGCCCTGTTCGACCTGTTTGCTTTGCTGCCAACTATAATCGCCGGTCAGATTTATGTGTTCCCATCCCA